>NZ_JBFALP010000015.1:0-32243 GCF_040660235.1 Streptomyces sp. NPDC049970
TTTCCCTTTCCGGCGAGTCCGACTCTATCAGATCCTTTCGGGCCTGATTCCCAGTCAGCGGGCTTTGCCTTCCCGGCCGTTGGGCCGTTCCGACGCCCAAACTCTAGCGGATTCCCCCGGTGACTCATAATCGAGCCTTCGAATTGAATTCGGACATGCCGAAATTCTTCCCGACGGGAGGTCGTACTGAGTTTGGTTGCCGCATCCGCGGCGGGATCGCTGCCGCGGAGCCGTACCGACGCCGTGACAACTCGAAGAACCTTACGGAGACGGGCGGGCTGTGTCAACCCATACATGTACCCCGTCGGAGCACCGTCAATCCAGGTCGGTGAGCCGGCCGCCGGCGTCCGGCTGCTCGTGCTCGACGCGGCGCAGGAGGCGGATCAGTATCTCGCCGAGGGACCCGCGCTCATCACCCGAGAGGTCCTGGAGCAGGTCCTCCTCGAAGGTCGTGGCCATCCGCATCGCCTCGAGCCATTTGGTTCGGCCCTCGTCGGTAAGTTCGACGATGACCCGCACCCGGTTGTTCTCGTCCCTGTCCCGGGTGACGAGCCCCTCGCTCGCCATGCGGTCGACCCGGTGTGTCATCGCGGCCGGGGTGAGCCCGAGGCGCTTGGCCAGTTCGCCCGGCCCCAGGCGGTAAGGGGTACCGGCCAGGACGAGGGTCTTGAGCACCTCCCACTCGGTGCTGCTGATGCCGAGCGCGGCGACCTGTCTGCCGTACGCGACGTTCATCCGGCGATTCAGCCGGCCCAGTGCGGAGACGATCTGCTCGACCTGGGGGTCGAGATCACGGAACTCGCGCTGATAGGCCGCGATCTGCTCGTCGAGGCTCGGCTCCTGGAGCTCGGGCTGCTCGGTGCTCTCAGACATGGCGGGCAGTATCGCACGCCCCTCGTGGTCGTCGAAGTCCTTCATCCTGAAGAGTTCAATCTTTAATTTTAGTGCTAAAGTCTACGAGTCTGTGTTCTTGACGTCCTTCGACGTCCTTCGACGTTCTCGAGTCTTGGGTAGGTGAGTGTGACCAGGGAGATGGGTGCAGCGCTGCGGCGGATCCAGCTGGGAAGCGCGCTGAGCGCGTTCGGCCTCGGGTTCACCGTTCCGTATCTGTACGTCTACGTGGCGCAGGTACGGGATCTCGGCGCCGGTACGGCAGGTGTCGTGCTGGCTGTCTTCGCCATGGCCGCGCTGGCCGTACTGCCCTTCACCGGTCGGGCGATCGACCGGCGGGGGCCGCTGCCCGTGCTGGTCGTCGCCGCCGTTGCGGCCGCCGTCGGTGCCTGCGCGCTCGGGGTGTCGAACGGTGTGGTCTCCACGGTGCTCTCCGCGGCGGTGCTCGGCGCGGGCACCGCGGTCATGCAGCCGGCGCTCGCGACGATGCTGGTGTGGTGCTCCAGCACGGCGACCCGTACCCGTGCCTTCGCCATGCAGTTCTTCCTGCAGAACCTCGGCCTCGGCATCGGTGGCCTGGTGGGCGGACAGCTGGTCGACGTCGACCGTCCATCGAGCTTCACCCTGCTCTTCCTCGTCGAGGCGGCGATGTTCCTGGTGCTCGGCGTGGTCGCCGCCACGGTGCGGATGCCCCGTGCCCCGTCCATCACCGGCGCCGTGCCCACCGACGGCACCGCGCCCAAGGCGGGGATGCGCGCGCTGCTCTCGCACCGAGCCATGGTCCAGCTGTGCGTCCTGGGCTTCGTGATCTTCTTCGCCTGCTACGGACAGTTCGAGTCCGGCTTGGCCGCGTACGGCACCGAGGCCGCCGGCATCGACACATCCACCCTGGGGATCGCACTGGCGGCCAACACGGCGGTCATCGTGGTCGCGCAGTTCGTCGTGCTCCGCCTCGTCGAGCGGCGGCGGCGCAGCCGGGTCATCGCATGGGTCGGTCTGATCTGGGCCTTCGCCTGGATCGTGGCGGGTTACGCCGGACTCGGCCACGGCAGCCGGACGATGGCGACGGCCGCGATGATCTCGACGTACGCCCTGTTCGGTCTCGGGGAGGCGATGCTGTCTCCGACCGTGGCCCCGCTCGTCGCCGATCTGGCACCGGAGGCCATGGTCGGTCAGTACAACTCGGCCTTCGCGCTGGTGAAGCAGCTCGCGCTGGCGGTCGGACCGGCCGTGGGCGGGCCCATGGGGGCCACGCTGCACGGGCCGTACATCGTGACCTTCGTGCTGTTCTCGCTGGGCATCACCGTGCTGGCGCTCAAACTGGGGCGGCGGCTCACGCCCGTACAGGACCAGCCGTCGCTCGTGGCGGTGCCCTCACGGGTGGTCGCCATGTCGCTGCCGGAGGGCGAGGCCGCCGCAGCAGCCGTCCGCTGAGTCGGGCTCAGCCGGGGAGCGCGAACTCGCACCAGACCGCCTTGCCCCCTCCGGGGGTACGGCGGCTGCCCCACGACGAGGCGATGGTCGCGACGATGGAGATTCCGCGTCCCGCCTCGTCGGCGGGTTCCGCCCGGCGGCGGCGCGGCAGGTGGTCGTCCCCGTCCGTCACCTCGATGATCAGGCGGCGGTCGGTCCGGCGCAGGCCCAGGCGCATGGGCGGAGTGCCGTGCTGGAGCGAGTTGGCCACGAGCTCGCTCGCGGCGAGAAGACCGAGGTCGCAGAGCTCCATGGGGAACCGCCAGGAGGCGAGGACGCCGGTGGCGAAGGCCCGGGCCCTGGGCGCCGCCTCGATGCCGCCGAGGAGTTCGAGCGAGGCGTTGTGGAAGAGCTCGGCACTCGGGCCGGTCCTGGCGGGGTGCTGGACCACGAGCACGGCGACGTCGTCGTCGTGTTCCGCGGTCACTCCCATCGAACGGATCAGCCGGTCGCAGACCACCTGGGGCGATCCCTTGGCACCGGACAGGGCGCGCTCCAGGGAGGCGACCCCTTCGTCGATGTCCTCGCTGCGGCGTTCGACCAGGCCGTCCGTGTAGAGGACGGCGGTGCAGCCCGGCGGCAGGGCGATCGTCCCGGAGGTGTGCACCCAGCCGCCCGTTCCGAGCGGGGGGCCGGGGGTCTCCTCGGCCCGGTGGACCGTGCCGTCCTCGTCGCACACGAGGATCGGGAGGTGCCCGGCGGAGGCGTAGACGAGGTGGCCCTCGTTGGGGTCGTGCACGGCGTAGACGCAGGTGGCGATCTGGCTCGCGTCGATCTCGGCGGCGAGGACGTCGAGGAGCTGGAGGATCTCGTGCGGCGGCAGGTCGAGCCGGGCGTAGGCGCGGACCGCGGTGCGCAGCTGCCCCATGACGGCGGCGGCGCGTACCCCGCGGCCCATCACGTCGCCGATGACGAGCGCGGTGCGGCCGGCGCCGAGCGTGATGACGTCGTACCAGTCGCCGCCGACCGCCGCGTCCGTGCCGCCCGGCTGGTACGTGGCGGCGATGCGCAGGTCGTCCGGCTGTTCGAGGTCCTGCGGCAGCAGGGAGCGCTGAAGGGTGACGGCGGTTTCGCGGTGGCGGCGTTCGCTGGAGCGGAGTCGCTCCGCGGCCTCCGCGTGGTCGGTGACATCGGTGGCGTAGACGAGGACTCCCGGCTCACCGTCCGCGTCGCCGGAGGCCACGGGGGTGCAGGTCACGGTGTACGAGCTGCCGGCCAGCACCTTGCGGGACTTGACCGTGCGGGAAGTACCGCTGCGCAGGACCTGGTCCAGGAGCGGCAGCAGGCTGAGCTCGGCGAGTTCGGGCATGGCCTCGGCCGCAGGTGTCCCGCAGGAGCGTGGCCCGAACGCCGACGTGTAGGCGGCGTTGACGTAGGTGACGCGGTGCTGCGGGCCGTGGAGCAGTGCGACGGGGGCGGGAAGACGCCCGAGCAGGTCACCGGCCGACAGGCCTTCCAGGGAGGGTCCGGACATGGGGGCGACGGGTTCCGGGCCGGTCTCCGGCGGAGGCGTGGCCGCGTTCGCCGGCCGCGCGGACTCGGCGCGGGCGGCGGGTACGGAACTGTGGTCGTCCCGCGCGGCGGCTCTGCGCTGCGTTCCGGGAAGGCGGGCGCTCCAGCGCGTGAAGTTCACGGATTCTCTGGCCTCGTGTGTCGGTCTGGTCCGCTCGGGCGAGCTGCTTCGTCTGCTGGTCCCGCGCCGTTCCCCCGCGAGTCGTGGTGCCGGGTGAAGGTGCGGGGGCGGGGCTCCCGGGAAAACGCAGCCGGGCTCTTCGTGCTGTCGGTCGTCGCTGCCGGTCACTTTAGGTGACCACGCGCCGGATGACTCTGCGCAGGTGTGGGCCCACCTATGGTCACACGCCCAGTGTGACCGACCGTACTGTCAGTTGGGGTACGGCGACGGGTCCGGCCGCCGGATCACGGCCGTTCTCCGGCATGTCGGTCCACGGGTCGGGGTGCGGGCGCGCGCCCTGGGGTCAACCGGACGTGCGCGGTGGTTCCTCGTCCTTGGGCGGGGTGGCCCCGGGGGGCTCCGGGTGAGCGTGTCCCCGGGCGGCCAGGGCGAATTCGGCGCGCGGGTGTTCGAGCGATCCGAGGGACACGATCTCGCGTTTGAACAGTCCGGCCAGCGTCCATTCGGCAAGGACACGTGCCTTCCGGTTGAACGTGGGCACCCGGCTCAGGTGGTAGACGCGGTGCATCAGCCAGGCCGGGTACCCCTTGAGCTTGCGGCCGTAGACGTGCGCCACGCCCTTGTGCAGGCCCAGCGAGGCGACTGATCCGGCGTAGGAGTGCCGGTAGTCCTCCGTCGGACGCCCGGCGAGCGTGGCGACGATGTTGTCCGCCAGGACCTTGGCCTGCCGCACCGCGTGCTGGGCGTTCGGCGCGGTCTCCGAGCCCGGTTCGGACGAGGTGAGGTCCGGCACGGCGGCCGCGTCGCCCGCCGCCCAGGCGTGCGGCGCCCCGTCCACGGAGAGCGCGGCGGTGCAGCGGATCCGGCCGCGGTCGGTGAGGGGCAGGTCGGTGGCGGCGAGGAGGGGTGCCGGTTTGACACCCGCGGTCCACACCAGGGTGCGTGTCGGGAAGCGCGAGCCGTCGCTGAGCACCGCGACCCGGCTCTCGCAGCTCTCCAGGCGGGTGTCGAGCCGTACGTCGATGTTGCGGCCGCGCAGCTCCCCGACCGCGTACTTGCCCATGGCCTCGCCGACCTCGGGGAGGATGCGCCCTGTCGCCTCGACGAGGATCCATCTCAGGTCCTCGGGCTTGATGTTGTGGTAGTACCGCGAGGTGTAGCGGGCCATGTCCTCGAGCTCGGCCAGCGCCTCGACGCCGGCGTATCCACCGCCGACGAACACGAAGGTGAGGGCCGCGTCACGGACGGCCGGATCCCTGGTCGCCGAGGCGATGTCCATCTGCTCGATGACGTGGTTGCGGAGGCCGATGGCCTCCTCGACGGTCTTGAAACCGATGCCGAAGTCCGCGAGGCCGGGGACCGGCAGGGTCCGCGAGACGGATCCGGGGGCGATGACGATCTCGTCGTACGGGATCTCGACGGCGCCGGTGCCGTCCTCGCCGGTCGCGAGCGTCGTCACCGTCGCGGTGCGCTTGGCGTGGTCCACGCGCTCCGCCTCGCCGATGACGATCTTGCAGTCCTTCAGGACCCTGCGCAGCGGCACGACGACGTGGCGCGGTGAGATCGAGCCCGCGGCCGCCTCGGGCAGGAACGGCTGATAGGTCATGTAGGGCTCGGGCGTGACCACCACGATCTCGGCATCGCCGCTTCTCAGTCTCTGCCGCAGCTTCCGCTGGAGACGCAGAGCGGTGTACATCCCCACGTAGCCGCCGCCGACGACGAGAATGCGCACATTTGGCCGGGTGCCGGGGGATGTCTCCCGGGAATCTGGTGCCATCACCTTCCCATGACGCAACGGACTCCGGAGTTTGTCCACAGGCCCGACAAATTGTGTGACCGGAGCTCTTCGATCACGGGTCGGGACCCGGCCACCCGGCGGCTCCGCAGCTTCGCAGGTCAGGTGCGGCGGACAGGTGGGCCCGTGGGGGGCGAATCGGGGCCCAACCGGTCCTTGCTCCGATCGGGGGGCGCTCCGTGCGGAACTACCCCCTTCTGAATTGACCCGGGCTCAACTATGTTCGTACCCCGTCGGGGTGTCGGAATCGGACTGAGGTCCACACACCGGCGGACAGGGCGGGAAGTCTCCGGGGGGAGACGTCATAACCGGGGGAAGTTATGCACATTCAGGATTTGCATGGGCAGAGTGCTGCCACCACTGTCGCCGAGGGGCACGGGCCGATGAACCCCGTGCCTGTGGTCGGTGCGGCGGTCGGCACTGCGGTCGGTGGGATCGGGCCGGCGGGGAACGCTCCCCGCTCGGTGCCGCTCCGCGTGGACGCACAGCGCAATCTCGAACACGTCCTGCGTGCGGCGCGTGAGGTGTTCGGCGAGTTGGGTTACGGCGCGCCGATGGAGGACGTGGCACGCCGCGCACGGGTCGGCGTCGGCACGGTCTACCGGCGTTTCCCGAGCAAGGACGTGCTGGTGCGCCGGATAGCCGAGGAGGAGACCGCGCGGCTGACCGATCAGGCGCGGTCGGCCCTCGGGCAGGAGGAGGAGCCGTGGTCGGCGCTCTCCCGCTTCCTGCGGACCTCGGTGGCTTCGGGCGCGGGGCGGCTGCTGCCGCCGCAGGTTCTGCGGGTCGGTGCGGAGGCCGAGGAGGCGGACGCGATACCGGGCCAGGTCACTGGCGACGGCGAGACACGCGTCCCGCATCAGCGGCAGGGTCTGGAGCAGCACGGTCTCCGGGTGGCCGAGCAGCACTCCGGCACCGTGGAGGCGTTGGACGACGCCCCGGGAGCGGCTGAGTTGCTCGAGGTCGTGGGCAGTCTGGTGGACCGGGCCCGCGAGTCGGGAGAGCTGCGCGGCGACGTGACGGTGGCCGACGTGCTGCTGGTGATCGCCACTGCGGCACCGGCGTTGCCGGATCCCGCCCACCAGGCCGCCGCCTCGGCCCGACTGCTGGACATCCTGCTGGAGGGGCTCCGCTCCCGTCCCGCGTAGACGCATCCCGTCCCGCGTCGACGGCGGCCGTCCGGGCGCGCCGGCCGGTGGAGAAGTCCCCACCGGCCGGGCGTCGTCGGGCCGGGGAGTCGAGGTCGGACACGGAGGCGTCCGATCCGGCACGGGCGTCGCTTCTTCCCCCGAGGAGTGCTGTCACGCCGCTCTTACGGGGGAAGACACCCCGGACGAGTGGTTGCCTCTGCTCAAAGTTCGTAGCTGCGTTGCTCTGTGGCACTGTTGCCCCCGGTATTTTGGGTCCGAGGGTGCACATACGGGGGCTCCGCGATGAGTGGTGACGCGCAGCAGAACGAGTCGGCCGGCGGTAACGCCGCCGCGGGCAAGGGCAGTGGAACGGGGACCGGCGGTCAGGTCGGCGGTTCGGCTGCCGAGCGGTCAGCCGGTCAGGTGCCGGGCCGGCACAGGTCCGGCCGGTCGGAGGACTCCGCCGGGGGCGGCACCGTACTCCCCGGCCCCTGGGCGCCCGCCGACGATGGCGCGCACCCCGAGCCCGAAGCCGAGCCCGACACGGAGTCCGACCCCGCGTACGCGGTCCCGCTGCAGCGCGCGGGACGGGCCGGGTCCGCCGATCTCGGGCCCTCCGACGGGCAGTTGATCCAGGGGATGCGCACAGGCGACGACCAGGCTTACGAAGAGCTGTTCAGGCGCCACGCGGGAGCGGTGCGCCGCTACGCCCGTACGTGCTGCCGGGACGCGCACACCGCAGACGACCTGACGGCCGAGGTGTTCGCACGGACCCTGCAGGCGGTACGCGGCGGGAAGGGGCCGGAGGAGGCCGTCCGGGCCTACCTCATGACCGCTGTCCGGCATGTCGCCGCGGCGTGGACGAAGAGCGCGAAGCGCGAGCACCTGGTCGACGACTTCGCCGTGTTCGCCGCGCAGGCCACCCGCTCCAGTGCGCTGTCGGAGACCGACACCCTCGATCTGGGGGCCGATGTGCTGGCCATGCACGAGGCCGACCGGTCGATGGCCATGCAGGCGTTCCGCAGTCTGCCGGAGCGCTGGCAGGCCGTGTTGTGGCACACCACGGTGGAGGAGGAGTCGCCGAGCGAGGTAGCCCCGCTGTTCGGGCTGACCGCCAACGCCACCGCCGTCCTGGCCGTGCGGGCACGCGAAGGGCTCAAGCAGGCGTATCTGCAGGCCCATGTGAGCCAGTCGCTGACGACCGGCGGAGACTGCGCGCGGTACGCCGACCGGCTGGGCGCCCATGCCCGGGGCGGTCTTCGGACCCGGGCCGAACGCGGACTGCGCAAACATCTGGACGAGTGCGCGAAGTGCCGTATCGCCGCAGGCGAGTTGGACCGTGTGAACGCCGGGATTCCCGCTCTGCTCCCGGTCGCCGTCATCGGATGGTTCGCCGCGGGCTACACCCTCAAGGCCGCCGGCATCGTCGCCGGCGGAGCGGCCGGTGCGGCCGGTGCCGGAGCCGCCGCCGCGGCCACCGGAAGCGTGTCGGGCGGCGGTACGGCGGGCGGGGCCGCCGCGTCGGAGGGGCTCGGCGCACCACTCAAGGCCGGGATCGCCGCCGCGGTGGCCGTGGCTGCCGCGGCCGGACTGGTGTGGGCGCTGGCCGGCGAGGACCCGGCGCCGGAGGAGCGCCCGGTGGCGAAGCCACCGGCGGCCGCTCCCTCGGTACCGGCGCCCGAGCCACCGCCGAAGCCGGCCCCGAAGCCCGAGCCTCCCGCCGCACCCGAACCACCGCCCGCCCCCGGGCCGAGCACGACCCCGGCACGGGCCGCGAAGCCCACACCGGCCCCGACGCAGCCCACACCCACGCCCACCCGGCCGGCACCGCCCGCACCGGCGCCGTCGAAGCCCGCCCCCGAGGAGCCCGTGCCGCCCGCACCGGACATCTACCAGGTGAACCGGTTGGCGTACTCAGTCCTCGGGGACCACACGGGGCCCGAGATCCTGCTCGGCCGGAGCACCGGCGTGTTCTGGCAGCGCAGCGGGCTGTCGATCGCTTCCGAGACCTACGCCCACGGCGTGACCGCGCCCTCCCGCTCGTCGGTCACCGTCCAGCTGAACCGGACGTGCACCCGCTACGAGGCGATGGTCGGGGTCGACGACCTGACGCCGGTACTCGGCGCGGTGCGCTTCTCCGTGTACGACGGCGACGGCGACGGAGCGCGGCTGTGGCGGTCTCCCGTACTCCGGAGCGGGGACCCCGCCGCACCGGCGAGCGTCGGCATCGAGGGACGGAAGACGATCCGGCTCGTCGTGGAGCCCTCGGGGGCGTTCGGCGGGGTGGCACTGGCCGACTGGGCTCAGTCCCGGATCAGCTGCCGCTGAGCTCTCCGGTGCAGCCTCCGAGCCGGTCGGTGAGGCCGTCGGGCCACCCGGTGGGACCGTCGGGCCATCCGGTGGCGCCGAGTCGGCTCGGGGACGTCGTGCGGGGTCGTGTCGCGCCCTGCGCCGCGCTCGTCGGCGTACGCCCGCTCACCCACCCAGCCGGTCGCGCAGTCCCCGCGCCTCCCCCCGACGCGCGGTCGCGTCCAGGAGGCCCGTCACGGCTGGAGCGTCCGGCGGGCCGGGACCACGCCGCCGGCCACCGCCCGCTGGCGCGGGGCCGCCGTGCCCGTCCAGCAGGTGCCCCGGCGGGTGACCAGGCGGCGGAGCCACAGCTCGGTGGACGCCAGCTCGGCCAAACCGTCCAGGGGAAGGGGCTCTCCCTCGGACGCCGCACGCAGGGCCTTGCGTACGACGCGGGCCTCGATCAGCCCCGCGTCGGCGAGCAGGGGGGCGTCGAAGAGGGAGATCAGTTCCGGGAGGGCGGCGCGCAGGCCGAGCCGGCCCGCCGCGGTGGAGGTGGCCTGGGACGGGGTGCCCCACCCGGGCGGCAGCTCGTGGATGCCGGCGCCCGCGAGCACCCGGCGCAGGATCGCGGCCCTGGCGCCCGGCTGGACCCGTAGGGATTCGGGGAGGGCGCGGGCGGCCCGTACGACCTGGTTGTCGAGGAAGGGCGCGTGCAGCCGCTGGCTGCGGATCTCGGCGGCCTGCTCCAGGATCCGCTGGTCGGCGGCGTGCCGTGCCAGTGCGGCACGGGCTCGGGCCTCGCCCGGACGCTGGACCGAGGCGGGCCGGATCGCGGCCTCCTGAAGGCGAACCGATACTTCCGCGAGTGCCTCACCGGTGAGCCAGCGCGCGGCGGGACCGGGCCGGGACCAGGTGAGGGAGGCGAGCGAGGCGTCGGCGGGCGTGTCGGGTCCGGGGAGGTCACGGTTGGCCTCGGGCAGCAGGGACGCCGCCGTCTCGAGCCCGGTGCGGTACGACGTCCTGGCCAGCCGCCGGGCGGCGCGGTAGACGACCAGCGGGACGAACAGGGAGTGGGTGGAGGGCCCTTCGGCCCGGGCGAGCGCGGCCACGGGCCGCAGCAGGTGGCGTCTGCGCCGGTCCATGAGGAGGTCGGCCAGCCGGGCGGGGTGCGCGTCCAGGACCTGACGGGCGCCGTCGCCCACGAAGTGGTCCGCGCTGCCGGCGGCGAGCCGTCTGCGGTGGCGTTCGGCCACGACGAGGGAGGGCGCGGGCTCGTCGGTGAGGGGCCCGCTCTCCAGCGCCGCGTACGGCAGGGCCTCCTCACCCGCCGCGACGACCACATGGTGCAGACGCGGGTTGGCCGCGATGACCCGGGCCCGCTCCATCTCGTCCTCGTGGCCCTGCGTGGAGAGGTCGTTGAAGGTGACGGCGAGGAGCCGCTCACCGGCCCCCGTGCCATGGCCCAGCACCGTGCCCGGCAGCCCCGGCAGCCCCGCCGCCAGCAGCGCGAGCGTGGCCGAGGCGCTGCCGCCGGAGAGGTCCGAACCGATGCCGGGGACCGGCGCCCCACGCGCCGCGCGACGCTCGGCGGGACCCATCCCGGGGACGGGCCCGGGGTCGGGCGGCTGGGTCCCCGGGGCATGGCGCGGGGCCGTCAGCCGGGCTCGTACGGCGTCGACCAGTGCGTCCCGCACGCCCTCGACGGCGCTCACCGGGTCGGTCTGCGGGGCAGCCACCGCGAGCGAGGCGACCGCCTCGTACCCGGTGATCTCGCGCGATCCCTCTCGCAGGATCAGGGCGTGCCCGGGCGGGACACGCCGCACCCCCGCATACGGGGTGCCGTCACCCAGCGCCTCGGGTGTCTCGGGGCAGGCCAGCAGCGCCGCCAGGTGACCGATGTCGAGCTGCGCCTCGATGAGGTCGGCGAGCGGGAGGGCCGCGGTGGCGTACGCGGTGCCGTTGGCCCAGGGCGTGTGGAAGACGGGGCGTGCCCCCGCGAGGTCTCCGGCGACGGTGATGCGGCGGCCGATCTGCACGACGGCCGTGTAACTGCCCGGCCATGCGGTGAGATGGCGCAGCGCCCCGCCACGGGCGGCCAGCAGGCCGATACGCAGCTGTTCGTCGGTGGCACCGCAGCAGCCGAGCACGGCGAGGCGCGCGGTGGGCGCGCCCTCGGGGGTCGCCGCCGTGATGATGCGGATCTCGTCGGGGCGCCAGTCGCCCACGGCCCACAGGGGATCCGGGTCTCCCCAGAGGAGTTGGGAACCCACCGGGTGGACGGTGCGCCCGTCACCGTGATGGCCGACCGCGCCCACGGTGCCGAATCTGGCGGCGATACTGCTCCACCCCACCAACCAACGCATCGCCGCCTCCACAGGCTGTGGACGAAACGGCGCACCAGGACACACGGACGCCGTCGCGGGACATGCTGCCACGACAAGGGCGCCCTGGAGGGGGTACGGCGGCGCACACCGGCCCCGCATGCGCCCCTGGCAAAGACCTGGCCACGCCGCATGGGCCGCCGGCGTAACACTTGTACGGTTCAAAGGAGTTACGGCGGCCGGCCCCGAAAGCGGGCCCAGCCCCGGCCGGGCACGGAACAGACGCAATCCGGCCATAGTCGGACCGCTCCCCGGCCTCCGGCCCGACCGCTGCGATTCAGCCATTCTGCGAACTCGACGCAACCGCGTGTTTCGCTTCCTCCGACAGGCCAGGGAGGCTCCTCGCGCCATGCCGGGCGGAGGTCCGGCAGGCCCGCGCACGGTCGCGCGGCGGCGCCTGGGGACGGTTCGCCGGTGCACGCGGACGTACCGGCCGGCGCATCCCCCCGGTGCGCCGGCCCGCACGTCCACTCCCCCGAACCACCGTGCGGCGCACGGTCCGGGAGGTGTTCGTCACCTCCCGGACCGGTTCGCCGCCCGCGGGGATTGGGGCGGCGGTCTCCCCCAGCCCACCGAGTCCAGTTCAGCGGGCCGACCCACGCAGGACCCATCGAAGCGCTTGCGATTCGGCCGGGCGAGAGCGCACGGCCGGGCGCACGGCCACACACCAGGAGCACGGCCGGGACGCACCCGCCCGCACGGACAACATTCCCGCCATACGGAGGTCTGCCCCTTAACGGTAGGGATGCGGCGAACTACGCTGGGTTTACCAATGTTCTCAGCGGGGCGGCATATTCCACGGGGCCTGGCCAAATGCGTGTGCGGCCGGAGTGCCCGGGAGCGTACCTGGGGAGGACACGGTACGAATGCCACGCGCCCGACGGTGACGCGGCGGCCGTCTGTGTGTCGAGGGGTGGCTCATGTCCAGGGAGCAACGCGGGCCGAACGAGAAGCTCGGCACGGTTCTCGCCCTCGCGGGAATCAGTAACGCCGGGCTGGCCCGGCGGGTCAACGACCTCGGAGCGCAGCGCGGTCTGACCCTTCGCTACGACAAGACCTCGGTGGCCCGCTGGGTCGCCAAGGGCATGGTGCCGCAGGGTGCGGCACCTCATCTGATCGCCGCGGCGATAGGGGCCAAGCTCGGCCGTCCCGTCCCGCTGCACGAGATCGGGCTGGCCGACGCCGATCCGGCGCCCGAGGTCGGCCTCGCGTTCCCGCGCGACGTGGGCGAGGCGGTGCGTTCGGCGACCGATCTCTACCGGCTGGATCTCGTGGGCCGGCGGGGAGGCGGCGGGATCTGGCAGTCGCTCGCGGGTTCCTTCGCGGTGAGCGCCTACGCGACGCCCGCGTCGCGGTGGCTCATAACACCCGCCGATCCGTCGGTGGCCCGCGACTCGACCGCGGCCCAGGCCTCGGTCCTCGGCCCGGAGGGCGCACCCGGGGCGCAGGGGGGCGGGATCCCCGTCCAGCCGGGACCTGACTCGGCGTCGGGCGTGTCGCCGCTGCGGGTCGGCCACAGCGACGTGACCAAGCTGCGCGAGGCGGCCCAGGACGCGCGCCGCTGGGACTCCAAGTACGGCGGCGGCGACTGGCGTTCCTCCATGGTCCCGGAGTGCTTACGGGTCGACGCGGCGCCGCTCCTCCTGGGCTCGTACAGCGACGAGGTGGGCCGGGCGCTCTTCGGCGCCTCCGCCGAGCTGACCAGGCTCGCCGGGTGGATGGCCTTCGACACCGGCCAGCAGGAGGCCGCCCAGCGCTACTACATCCAGGCGCTGCGCCTGTCCCGTGCGGCAGCCGACGTACCCCTGGGCGGATACGTCCTGGCGTCCATGTCCCTGCAGGCCACCTACCGGGGCTTCGCCGACGAGGGCGTGGACCTCGCGCAGGCCGCCGTGGAGCGCAATCGCGGACTCGCCACCGCCAGGACCATGAGCTTCTTCCGGCTGGTCGAGGCGCGCGCCCACGCCAAGGCCGGCGACGCACCGGCCGCGGGGGCCGCGCTCAGGGCCGCCGAGAGCTGGCTGGAGCGGTCCAGGACCGGTGACTCGGACCCGTCGTGGCTCGGCTTCTACTCGTACGACCGCTTCGCCGCCGACGCCGCGGAGTGCTACCGCGACCTCAAGGCGCCCCGCCAGGTCCGCCGCTTCACCGAGCAGGCCCTGTCGAGGCCCACCGACGAGTTCGTCCGCTCGCACGGGCTGCGGCTCGTCGTCTCGGCCGTCGCCGAACTCGAGTCGGGCAACCTCGACGCGGCCTGCGCGGCGGGGACCCGGGCGGTGGAGGTGGCCGGACGCATCTCCTCGGCCCGCACCAACGAGTACGTGCGCGACCTGCTGCACCGCCTGGAGCCGTACGGCGACGAGCCGCGCGTGGCCGAGCTGCGCGAACGGGCACGCCCGCTTCTCGTCTCCCCGGCGTGACGCTCCACCGGGATCGCCCCGGTATGCCCGTCCGGTAGGCGCATCCGCCCGCCACACCTCGGCCGTCCCTGGTTTGAGCCCGTTGTCAGTGGGTCAGTGCACTATCGGGGTGGGAGGTGGCGTGATGACGACGCACGCGGCGTACGACTGCGATGTGCTGGTGATCGGTGGCGGGATCGTCGGTCTGTCGACGGCGTACGCGATCACGCGCACCGCGCCCGGCACCCGGGTCGCGGTGCTGGAGAAGGAGTGGGGCCCCGCCCGCCATCAGACCGGGCGCAACAGCGGGGTGATCCACAGCGGTATCTACTACCCGCCGGGCTCGCTCAAGGCGCGCTACGCCGTGCGGGGCGCGGCCGAGCTGGTGGACTTCTGCGCGCAGCACGGCATCCCGCACGCGGTGACGGGCAAGCTGATCGTGGCGACCACCGGTGACGAGCTGCCCCGGCTGCACGCCCTGGTCCAGCGCGGCAGGGCGCACGGACTGCCGGTCAGGGAGCTCGGCCCGGCCCAGATCGCGGAGTACGAACCCCGGGTGCGCGGCCTCGCGGCGATCCGGGTCGGCACGACGGGGGTGTGCGACTTCACCGCGGTCGCCGTGCGCCTCGCCGCCGAGACGGGCGCCGCGGGCGGACACGTCCGCTACGGCGCGGAGGTGGTCGCGGTCGACCGGCGGCCCTGGGGCGTGGCGGTGCGCACGGCGGACGGCCAGGTGGTCAGGGCCAGGGTGCTCGTCAACTGCGCGGGGCTGCACAGCGACCGGGTGGCCCGGCTCGCGGGCGACGACCCGGGCGCGCGCATCGTGCCGTTCCGCGGGGAGTACTACGAGCTGACCAGGCCCGAGCTGGTGCGCGGGCTCGTCTACCCGGTGCCCGACCCCGCGTTCCCCTTCCTCGGGGTGCACCTGACCCGGGGCGTCGACGGCACGGTCCACGTCGGGCCGAACGCGGTGCCGGCACTGGCCCGCGAGGGGTACGGCCACACGGTCGTCCACCCACGGGAGCTGGCCGCCACCCTGGCCTGGCCGGGCTCCTGGCGGATCGCCGGCAGGCACTGGCGGTACGGGGCGGGCGAGGTCCACAGGTCCCTGTCGAAGAGCGCGTTCACCCGGGCCGTGCGGCGGCTGCTGCCCGAGGTGACGGAGGCCGATCTGCGGCCGTCCCCGGCCGGGGTCAGGGCTCAGGCGGTCCTGCGGGACGGCACGCTGGTGGACGACTTCCTGATCCGGGACGCCCCGCACACCGTGCACGTGCTGAACGCCCCGTCACCCGCGGCCACCGCCTGCCTGCCCATCGGGAGGGAGGTGGCGCGACGGGCCCTCGTACGGGCACGCGCGACGGGATGGACGCCGCCCGCCGTAGAATCGGGTCATTGTGTCTGAGCCTGTGAACCCCACCCCAGAGACGCCCGGCCCCACTCCGGAGACGCCCGGCGACACGCCCCGTTCGCCCGCCCCGTCGCCCGGTCGGGGCGCCCGGTCACCCGGCGGCACCGAAGCGGATGCGGAGGCCCGAGCGCTGCGTGACGCCGCCTTCGAACGGCAGCGCAGGCTCCGCCAGGAGCCCCGGTTCCCCGGCGGTCCCGCGGCCGACCCCGCCGGTTCGCACCACGAGCGCAGGATCCGGAGCTTCCAGCCGCGCCGCAGCAGGGTGACCCCCGGCCAGGAGGACGCCCTGAAGCGCCTGTGGCCCGAGTGGGGCCTGGACATCGACGGCCTCCGTGTCCTCGATCTCCCCACCCTGTTCGACGGACTCCCGGTGGTCCTGGAGATCGGCTTCGGCATGGGCGAGGCCACGGCGCAGATGGCCGCCGACGACCCCGGCACCGGAATCCTGGCCGTCGACGTGCACACCCCGGGACAGGGCAATCTGCTCGGGCTCGCCGACCGGGCGGGGGTGTCCAACGTCCGGGTCGCCAACGGCGACGCGATCATCCTGCTCCGCGAGATGCTCGAGCCCGCGGCGCTGGACGGGCTCCGGGTGTACTTCCCCGACCCCTGGCCCAAGAAGCGGCACCACAAGCGGCGCCTGATCCAGCCGGAGTTCCTCGACCTCGTGGCGGAACGCCTGAAGCCGGGCGCGGTCCTGCACTGCGCGACGGACTGGGAGCCGTACGCCGAGCAGATGCTGGAAGTGCTGACGGCGCACCCCCTGTACGAGAACACGCAGGACGACGGCGGATACGCGCCCCGGCCCGGTTTCAGGCCACTGACCCGCTTCGAGGGGCAGGGCCTGGACAAGGGACACGTGGTGCGCGACGTGCTGTTCACCCGTCGCTGATCAGCCGCCGACGGTTGTCACCGGCCACCGCACCGTGGCGGGCTGTCGGTCCCCCTCGTTAGGGTCATCAGGTGTCCGAGGGGTTCGTGCAGCACCAGCAGCCGGCCGTCCCGGTACTCGAGGAGCAGCGGCTCGACGAGTACCTGCGTGCCGTCCCGGAGCGTGGCCAGTGGCGTTACCGGCCGCGCCGCGTCGGCATGGTCTGGCGCAGCAAGGCCTTCCGCGCCGGCGCGGTGATCAGCGTGCTCGCGCTCTGCGGGCTGGTGATCCTGGCCCTGGTGCGTGAACAGACCGGCACCGAGGGCTTCCTGGTGGGTCTTGGCCTGGCCGTGCTGCCCGTGCCGCTGCTGATGGCGGCGTTCCGGTGGCTCGACCGGGTCGAGCCCGGGCCGTGGCGGAACCTGCTGTTCGCCTTCGCCTGGGGGGCGTGCGCCGCCGCGCTCGTCGCGATCATCGCCAACTCCTTCGCGACCCGCTGGATAGCGACGGCCACCGCGGACCCGGCGAGCGCCGACACCCTCGGCGCCACGGTGATCGCCCCGGTCGTCGAGGAGTGCGCGAAGGGGGCGGCCGTTCTACTGATCTTCCTCTTCCGCAGACGGCAGTTCGGCGGTGTCGTCGACGGCATCGTGGTCGCCGGATTCACCGCGACCGGCTTCGCCTTCACCGAGAACATCCTCTACCTGGGGCAGGCTTTCGGCGAGGACCAGGAGTTGGGGACCACGGGCCTCGCGTCCCTGACGGCCGGGACGTTCTTCGTTCGCGTGGTCATGTCCCCCTTCGCGCATCCCCTGTTCACGGTGCTCTCCGGCATCGGCTTCGGGATCGCCGCGCTGGGCGGTGCGCGCCACCGGGTGCGCCGGGTCGTGCTGCCGCTGCTGGGACTCGCCCTCGCCATGGGCATGCACGCCCTGTGGAACGGCTCGTCGTCCTTCGGCCCGTACGGCTTCTACGCGGTGTACGGGGCGTTCATGGTGCCGTGCTTCGGCCTGGTGACCTGGCTGGCCGTCTGGTCACGGCAGCGGGAGCTCCGGACGCTCTCCACGGAGCTGCCGGTGTACGCGGCGGCAGGCTGGCTCACCCCCGCCGAGCCGTTCGCCCTGGCTTCGATGCGGGCGCGGGGCGTGGCCCGCGACATGGCCAGGCACTGGCACAGCGGGGGCCCGGACCGCGCACGGGGCAGGGCCGCCGCACGGGCGGTCGCGGAGTACGAGTCGTTCGCGACGTCCCTGGCCATGCTGCGCCGGCGGGCCCGCCACGACGGCGCGGACGCCGACTTCGCCCTCCGGGAGCAGGAGTTGCTGCACCACCTCTGGCAGCGCCGGGAGGTCGCGGGTCCCGCCCTGACGTTCGCGGCACGCACCACGGGCCGGATGCGCGCTCACGGGCCGCAACCGCAGTTCCCACGCCGGCAGACCTACGGCGGGCCCGCTCCGCAGCGGATCCCCGCACCGCACCGCCACTACGGCGGCTACAACCCCTACCTGGAGGACGGCAGCCGATCCGCTCCGCCCACACAGGCACCGCCGTCCTGAGCTCTCCCCTCCCGCCGGGGCCGGGCCTCGGACGGGAACCGTCGGGGCCCGGACCACAGGCCGATACGGCGGTCGGCTCGGCCCGCTGCTCCCCGGTCGGTCCGAGGTCCGCCACCGGCGCGGGCAGCCGTCCGGACAGGCCGGCGGCCCTGACGTCGGGGGGTTGTGCGCCAGGGCCGCCGGGGTTTCGGTGCGCCGTGTGCCGGCGCGGGCGCTCAGACCGAGAGGCCCTTGCCGCGCAGCCAGCCCATCGGGTCGATGCCCGAGCCGTCCGCGGTGTGGATCTCCAGGTGCAGGTGCGGGCCGGTCACGTTGCCGGTGGCGCCGACGCGGCCGATGGTGTCACCGGTGCTGACCTTCTGGCCGGCGGTGACGTCCATCGAGGACTGGTGGCAGTACCAGACCTCGGTGCCGTCGTCGAGCTCCAGCACCGTGCGGTATCCGTACGAACCGGACCAGCCGGCCGACTTGACGGTACCGCTGTGCACGGCCTTGACCGGAGTGCCGGTCGGAGCGGCGAAGTCCAGCCCGGTGTGGTGGCCGGAGGACCACATCGAGCCGGACTGGCCGAAGGTCGAGGTGATGGTGTACGACGAGGTCGGAATGGCGTAGCTGGCGGCGAGCTTGGCGAGGCGCTCGGCCTCGGCCTTCTTCTCCGCCGCCTCTTCGGCCGCCTTCTTCTTCGCGGCGGCCTTCGCCTCGGCGGCGCTCTGCTGCTTCGCCGCCTGGGCCGCGGCCTCCTCGGCCGCCGCCTTCTCCTCCGCGGCCCTGACCTCGGCCTCGGCCCCGGCCTGCTGCTGCTCGGCCTGCTGGAGGATGCGGGCGCGCAGCGCCTCGCCGGCGTCCGTGGTGCCCGACTCGGCCTCGGCGGCCGTGATGCCGGCGGTGGTGAGCGGGGAGGCCCCGGTGACCGCGTCCTTGGCCTGGTCGGCGGACATGAACGAGCCCACGCCGGGCAGGGACTTGGCATCGGGAAGGTTGTCCGCGATGGAATCGGGAAGAGAGATGGAGACCGGCGGCTTGCTCTGCGCGGAGGCCATGCCGCCCGCACCGACGGCCGCGATGACACCGACGCCGAGGACCGTGGAGCTGCGGGCGAGGCCACGCTGCTTGGCTACGCGATGCCTACCGCGTACGGGGCGGAGGGAGTCCTCGGTGGGGTTCCATTCCTCCCACGTCCTGCCGTCCTCACCGGGACCGCCGGTCCTGAAGGGTGCCGGAGCCTCGGGGGCAGGCTGATTTGACGCCACGTGGGCGCGCTCCTTTCCTTCCTTCTCGCCTACCGGGTTAGCTGACGGGTTCGGAGCAGGAAGGTCTCCTACGGACGCCTTCGTCCCTCACAGGACTCAGGTGTCTGATTCACCCCAAGTAAATGGTTCCCCGGTTCCCTTGCGGGATTAAGCGCTGCGCACGGTGCCGCCTCTGGCGACGACTGGGACAACCGCGCTGCGTTATCGAACGTTAATAGACACTCGGGTCCGATTCCAAGCTGTTCCCACAGATCTTTCACGACTCGGGCCTGGACTTTCAGGGACCAATCAACCCCAACCGGACGAGTTGAGCGCCCATCAGCTCCATAACATTTTCTGACGTTGCGTCAAATGTTATGCGCAGCGGCACCCTTCGACCACGGACGGTCGTGGACGGTCATTCACGATCCCGCCCCACGATCTTCACCGTCCTCCGCCGTGCGGGCTGCCCCCGCGCCGGCCGCCCCACCGCGAGGAGCGCGAGGTCGTCCGTCGACCGGCCGCCCGTGTGCAGCCGTACGTCGTCGGTGAGCGCGGAGAGCAGTTCCTCGGGTCCCGGGAAGAGCCGGCCGCGCAGCCGGGCCGCCGGGTCGTAGAAGACCCCCCTCGCGTCCCGGGCCTCCGAAAGCCCGTCGGTGAACGCCAGGAACGTCGCCCCGGACGGCAGAGCCCACTCGTCCGAACGGTCCGGCCAGGCGTCGAGGCCCATACCGAGCGGCAACGCGGGCTCGGTCGGCGTCAGCACGTCCAGCGCACCGTCCGCGTGGAGCACGATCGGCTCGGGGTGGCCGCGGTTGATCACCCTCAGCATGTCCGAACCCACCGGGATCTCGGCGAGCACGGCGGTCACGAACCCCTCCATCGAGTCGAGCCCGCCACGCCGCGAGCTCTCCCGGGCGAGCGCCCTCTCCAGCCGCTGGACCACTCCCTCCAGCGACCGCTCCTGCTCGGCGGCCTCACGGAACGCCCCGATCACGACGGCCACCGCCGCCACGGCGTCCAGCCCCTTGCCCCGTACGTCCCCGACGACCAGCCGCACCCCGAAGGGCGTGTCCGCGACGGCGAACAGGTCTCCGCCGACGAACTCGTCCGCCTGCGCCGCCTCGTACCGCGCCGCGACCAGCAGCCCGCCGATCCGGTCCTCGGGTACCGGGAGCACCGCGCGCATCGCAGTCTCCGCGATGACCCGCGCCGAGGCCAGTTGTTCGTTGCCGCGCCACACGACGCGGTTGATGACGAGGGAGAGCGCGGCGACGGTGATCAGGGTCAGCAGGTCGGTGATCGGCACGACCTTGGCGAGCACGCCGTCGGAGACCCGGATGACGAGGACCACGAGGGTCGCGGCCACCCCTGTGCGGATGGTGGCGGCCAACGAGAAGAAGGGGGCCGCGATCAGCGGGGCCGCGGCGAAGAGCGGAACGGCGGACACCGCGGTCGGGGTCGCGAGGTCGAAGACCACTCCGACGGCGATCATGAGGGTGGGCAGCAGGCGCACGAGCCTCCGGGCGCGCGCGTTCCCCTCGGCTCGACCTCGCCCTCGTACGTCCCGCTTCCCCACCTGTGCACTCCCTGCCCGCTCCGCCCACGGCTGCGGACGGTACAGCGCTCCACCCCGGCCTGACGGAGCCGCGCCGTGCGGCGACCCGTCGTCGGCCTGTGGGAGGAGCGCACCGGAGCCCCGTGTCCCCCGATGGTCAGTCGGAGAGCCGGCGCCGCGCGTACGTCGTCAGTGCATCCCGTACGAAGACGGCGGTTCCGTCCCCGTGGCGATCGTAGTTCTTCCCGAAGCGGGGATCGGCGACGTACATCTCACCGATGCCCGTCACATACGAACGAGTGACCTCGGCGGTCGCCGACAGCCACTCGCAGTGGCGGCGCGCGATGTCCTGCACCTCGTCGCCCCCCGGCTCCAGGCCGGCCGCCCTCGCCTCGCCGTAGTCCCGGGCGATGGCGTCGTGCGCGCCCTGGAAGCCCGCGCGCCCGTCCGGGCTCAGCCCGCGCCACCACCGGTCGCTGCGCTCGTACGCCTCCTGGCCCCAGCGCTCGGTCACCTCCTGCTCGTGCACCGTGTGGTCGAAGCCGTCGAACACTTCCTCGGCCATGAGCCCTTCCCCTTCCTCGGTCCTGTGGAGAGTGGTCCGCACCGACGCGATCTGCCGGCCGATGCGCTCGCGCTCCTGCTCCAGCAGGCGCAGATGGGCCCGGAGCGCCACGGAGGTGTCCCGCTGCCCCTCCAGCACGTCCTTGATCGCGGGCAGTGAGAGGCCGAGCCCCCGCAACAGGAGGATGCGCTGGAGCCTGACCAGCGCGTCCTGGTCGTAGTAGCGGTAGCCGTTGGCACCCGTGCGGCTCGGCACGAGGAGACCGAGATCTCCGTAGTGCCGGAGCGTCCGGCTGGTGGTGCCCGCTCTACGGGCGATTTCCTGGATGGACCACTCCATGCCGGAAACGCTAGATCTTTACGTAGCGTCAAGGTCAAGCCCGGCCACGGAGGTCGACTCCGGCACACGACCGAGGCCCGGATCCTTGTAAGGATCCGGGCCTCGGTCTTTCAGTAGCGGGGACAGGATTTGAACCTGCGACCTCTGGGTTATGAGCCCAGCGAGCTACCGAGCTGCTCCACCCCGCGTCGTTGTGATTGCAACTCTACGCCATCCGGGGCGGTGCTCCGACCACCTGCGGCCACCGCTCCCCCCATTCCCCGCACGGCAGGAATGCCCGCCGACGGGAAGGACGCGTCAACACACCCCGAAACCTGGGCAGTCGGCCTGCGCGACGCCTCATCCGCAAAGACCGCCGGACCGCCCGATCCCGCTTCCCGCAGGACCTCCCGGCCGTCTCCTCACCGCACAGGACCTCCGAGTCGGGCCCCGACGCCGCCCTCCGCGATTGCGGGCGCCCCGGAGCGGCGGGACGCTTGGAGGACACGACATTCGGTGTTCGGTCCCGTCTGCGCGGCATTCTCAGGTGCCGGCGTCGGCCCGCAAGCAGCCTCACCCGCCGAGATGGAGCCAGGGGAGGCCGGGCGCGCGCTCGCGAGGAGACGGCCATGGACGGCACCACACTCGAGACGATGAGGACCGCCCTGCGCGGCCCGGTCATCGGCCCGGACGACCCGGGGTACGAACAGGCACGCTCGGTCTACAACGCCATGATCGACAGAAGGCCATCGGCCGTGGTGCGCTGCCACGACACGGCGGACGTCATGGCCGCTGTCGACTTCGTCCGTGAGCACGGTCTGGAGTTCGCCGTGCGCGGCGGCGGCCACAGCGGCCCCGGCCTGGGTGTCGCCGACGGGGCCGTCACGATCGACCTGTCCCCGATGGACGGCGTACGCGTCGACCCGGCGACCCAGACCGCCCAGGCGGACGCCGGCGCGACCCTCGGCGAGCTCGACCACGCGACGCACGCGTTCGGCCTGGCCACACCGGCGGGGATCATGTCCACGACCGGCGTCGGCGGGCTCACCCTGGGCGGCGGGCACGGCTACCTCACCCGCAAGTACGGCCTCACGGTGGACAACCTGGTCTCCGCGGACGTGGTCCTGGCCGACGGCAGTTTCGTGGCCGCGAACCCGAGCGAGAACGCCGACCTGTTCTGGGCGCTGCGCGGTGGTGGCGGGAACTTCGGCATCGTCACGTCGTTCGACTTCGAGCTGCACCCCGTGGACACGGTCGGCGTCGGGATCACCGTCTGGCCGCTGGAGCTCCTCCAGGACGTGATGCGCTGGTACCGCGACTTCCTGCCCCAGGCACCGGACGACCTGTACGGCTTCTTCGCCTCGCTGTCCGTTCCTCCCGCTCCGCCCTTCCCCGAGAAGATCCACGGGCGGAAGATGTGCGGCGTCGTCTGGTCCTCCACCGCGGATCCGGCCGCTCTGGAGCAGACGCTCGCCGTGGTGGACGAACCGGGTCCGCCCGCCTTCCACTTCACCGCGCCGATGCCCTACCCCGCTCTCCAGGCCATGTTCGACGCACTGCTCCCGGCAGGACTCCAGTGGTACTGGCGGGGCGACTTCTTCGACGGGATCACCGACGACGCGGTCGACGTGCACGCGGCCTTCGCGGCGAGCCGACCCACCGACCTGTCCACCATGCACCTGTACCCGGTCGACGGAGCCGCGGGCCGGGTGGGCCCCGACGACACGGCCTGGGCCTACCGGGACGCCGTCTGGTCCGGTGTCATCGCGGGCATCGACCCGGACCCGGCCAACGCGCCGGCACTGCGCGACTGGGCCGTAAGCTACTGGGAGGCGCTGCACCCGCACTCGATGGGCGGTGCTTACGTCAACTTTCTCGGGGCAGACGAAGGCCGGGTCCGGGTCAGGGCCACCTACGGCGGCCATCTCGACCGGCTGGCGAAGGTCAAACAGGCCTACGACCCGCACAACCTCTTCCACGCAAACCAGAACATCGAGCCCGCACCGCCGCACTGACCGTCACGCCGGGCTCGCAATTCCGGGGGAAAGCCGTGCCGGGAGGGTTACAGTCTGCTTGCACCGCATGATGGTCCGGACGCCCCCGGAGCGGCGCGACACCGGTGGCGGCTCCTCTTTCGCCGTACCGGTCGGGACCAGTCCGGCCATGCGCACCGGCGGCTCGGTCACGGGGCGCCCACCTCACACCTATACGTACAGGACACCGAGATGACCACCACGACTGCCCGCACGACCCCGCGGCAGCACGACAGTGCGATGACGACGGCGAACACCGCCACCGCCACCGCCGCCCCGCTGCCCAGCCCGCAGTACGCCGGCCTGTTCATCGAGCCGGACCTGCCGCCGTTCACCGACGACTCCGAATGAGCGGACGGGCCCGGACGGACGGCCCCGGCCGTTGTCGGATCGACCGCCGCCGGGTGCCCCGCCACGAGTGACCGGCCCGGGCGCACGGTCGTTGGACGACCATGCGCATCCGTATCGGCGTGGTCGTCCTCGCAGTGGTACTGCTGATCGCCGCGTTCATCTCCAGCATCCCGTCCGAGGCAGAGGCCGAGGCGGCCTGTCGGCGGGCCCTCGACAACACGTCGACGTGGACCGAACGGCCGGACGAGTGCGCGGACGTGTCCGCGGAGTCCTACCGGACGTTCCTCATGATGTACGCGCTGCGGCAGGAGGGCCTGGACTGACCAGGCCGTCCCGAAACCCGGCCGCGGAGCATGTCCCGGTCCGCCTTCGGTCCCGCACCCTTCCGTCCGGGGCGGGGGCGGAACGGCAGTGCCGTCCCCGCACCCCGTCCGGCCCGTGAGCCCCGTGCCCGCCCGGCCTCGCAGGGACGGGCGGCGGCACCACAGGGCCGGATGCCGGCACGGTCGTCAGCCGGCCTGCTGCTCCTTCCACTCCGCCTGCGCCTCGTCGAGGTTCTCGGCGAGCGCGTCCAGGAAGTCCTCGGCACTCGTCTTGCCGAGCAGGACCTTCTGGAATCCGGACTCGCTGTCGGCCTTGGACAGGGTGTTCCAGTCGGGCAGGTAGTACGGCAGCTGGACGATCTTGGTGTCGCCGGAGAACAGGGCCTCGGCACCGAGCTTGGTGGTCTCCGCCTCGTCGAGCCAGGGGTCCTCGGCCGCTTCCTTGTTGGCCGGGATGAGGCCCGCGGACTCGCTGAACTTGGAGTTCGAGGCGTGGGACGCGGCGAACTCGATGAACTTCCAGGCCGCCGCCTTGTTCTCGGACGACTTGAGAAGACCCAGGCCGGACACCGGGTTGGAGACCATCACCCTTGTCCCGTCGGCCAGTTCGGGCTGAGGGATACCTCGGAACGCGTCGACTCCCAGCGAGCTGACGTGGTCCTGGTACGACCCCAGGTTGTGGTTCAGCATGGCGATGCTGCCGGAGTCGAACTGGGCGACCATCTTGGTGAAGTCGTTGTTGAGGTCGGCCTCGGGTGTGGCCTTGCGGTAGAGACCGGCGTACTTCTCCAACGCGGCCACGTTCCTGGGGTCGTTGACGGTGGTACTCGTCCCTGACTCGTCCCAGAACGACTCGATCCCCGACTGCCCGTACATCGCGTCGAGCGCCTGGGCGATGGAGCCCGGGCCGCCACGGATGGTGTAGCCGAACCGGTTCTTCTTCTTGTCCGTCAGCTTCGCCGCGGCCCTGTAGAACTCGTCCCAGGTACCCGGCTCGTCCAGCCCGGCCTTCTCGAACAGGTCGGTGCGGTAGTAGAGGACGCCGTTGGTGGCGGAGATCGGCACCGTGTACATCTCGTCCCGCCCGGCCGCGCTGCGTACGTTCTCGATCATCGCCTCGTTGAGCCTGCCCTTCAGCGAGCTCGCCTCGACCCGGTCGTCCAGCGGCTCCAGCGCGTCCTGCGCGGTGATCCCGGCGACCATCGCGGCGCCCACGCCTCCGACGTCCGGCAGTCCGCCGCCCTGGATGGCGGTGTCGTACTTGGACTGGGCCTCGGTGGAGGCGATGCCCACGTACTGCACGTCGATGTCCGGGTTCACCTTCTCGAAGTCGGCGATGATCTCCTTCCAGATCGCCGTACGGACCCCGCCGTTCTCGTCCCAGAAGACGATCTTCCCGGTACCCGGACCCTCGCTCCCCTTCGCTCCGGCGATGCCGCTGCCGTCGTCTCCGCAGGCGGTCGTGGTGAGGGCCAGCGCGGAGACCAGGGATATCGCGGCGGCCAGGCGGCTGTTACGGGGCTTGATCATGTCGGCTCTCTTCTCTGGGTGCTCATCGGCGCGGCGCGGGGGCTGCGGGCGCCGCACCGGTGGAGCGGTGCGGGTGTGCTGCGGAGAAGCGCGGGGTCCAGGTGGTCCGCAGCTCACAAGGAGCCGCGGAGCAGGGGGCGTTCGCCTGTGGACGCCGGGGGGCGCGTGTGGCCGCTCAGCGTCTCCCCGGGTGCCGGGGGCGGCACGGGAGAGGGCCCGGGGCTGGCTGCATACGACTCTCGGCTCTCATATCGCGTCTCATATATGACATACGAAGAACAACGCGATGAACGTAAGTCCGCCCACACGCACGGTCAATGCCCGTGCAGCAGAAAAGTTCCGGATC
Source organism: Streptomyces sp. NPDC049970 (assembly GCF_040660235.1). Lineage (NCBI taxonomy): Bacteria > Bacillati > Actinomycetota > Actinomycetes > Kitasatosporales > Streptomycetaceae > Streptomyces > Streptomyces sp. NPDC049970. Next base: position 26,083 of record NZ_JBFALP010000015.1, read on the forward strand.
GCCGGAGCGCCCCGACCGGTCCGACCGGTCGGGGCGCTCCAGGTGGTGCGGTCAGGCCTTGACCGAGACCTTGTCGGCGGTGGCCGGGCCGGCCTTGTCGCCGCCGGCGCCGGGCCGGGCGAGCCCCGGGATGAACGCGGCGACGGCGGCGGCCACGAGCGCCACGGCGCAGCCGATCGTCAGGCCGACTCGGAACCCGTCCTCGGAGGCGAGCGAGAAGCCACCGAGCTCGATGGTCATCTGCGCCAGCACCACACCGATGACCGCCGACCCGATCGTGGTGCCGAGCGATCGCATCAGGGTGTTGAAGCCGTTGGCGGCGGCGGTCTCCGAGATCGGGACCGAGCTCATGATCAGGGCGGGCATCGCACCGTAGGCGAGGCCGACACCGCTGTTGATGACGATCCCTACGATCATCAGGCCCCAGGCGGAGCCCATGAGGAACAGCGAGAGGCCGTATCCGGCGGAGATCACGAGCGCACCGAGGACCAGGGCGATCTTGGGTCCGCGCGCGTTGATGAGCTTCCCGCCGAGCGGCGAGACGATCATCATCATCACGCCGCCGGGGGCCATCCAGAGACCGGCCGCCAGCATCGACTGACCGAGGCCGTAGCCGGTGGCCTCCGGGAACTGCAGCAGCTGCGGGGCGATCAGCATGAAGGAGTACATGCCGACGCCGACCAGGATGGAGGAGATGTTGGTCAGCAGCACCCGCGGACGGGCCGTGGTGCGCAGGTCCACCAGCGGGTCACGGGTGCGCAGCTCGTAGAACCCCCAGGACCCGAGTGCCACCACCGCGACGGCGAACAGCCCCAGCGTGGTGCCCGAGCCCCAGCCCCAGTCGGCACCCTTGGAGATCGCCAGCAGCAGGGAGACCAGTCCGATGGCGAGCCCGACGGCGCCGGGCGCGTCGAAGCGCTGGCCCTTGGCGCCCGCCGGGACGTCGGGGACGAAGACGTAGACGAGCGCGGCGACCGCCAGCGCGAGAACCGCGGAACCCCAGAACAGCACGCGCCAGCTGGTGTATTCGGCGACGGCGGCCGAGATCGGCAGGCCGAGCGCGCCGCCGATGCCCATGGACGCGCTGACGAGGGCGATCGAGCCGCTGAGCTTCTCGGTGGGCACCACGTCACGCAGCAGTGCGATGCCCAGCGGCACCATACCCATACCCATGCCCTGGAGACCGCGCCCGACGATCATCGGCACCACGGAGGAGGCCAGTGCGCACACCACGGAGCCCGCCACCAGGGGAACGGCGCAGGCCAGCAGCATCCGGCGCTTGCCGAGGAGGTCGCCGAGCCGGCCGGTGACCGGCACGCACACGCCGGCGACCAGGAGCGTGACGGTGACCACCCAGGCCGCGTTCGAGGACGAGGTGTCCAGGATCCGCGGCAGCTCGGCGATGAGCGGGGTCACCAGCGTCTGCATGATCGCCGCCACGGTGCCGGCCAGGGCCAGGGTCGTGATCACGCCGCCTGCGCGGGCTGTGGGCTGGGGGGCTTCCATTTGGAGGATCCTCTGCTGTCTGTCGGCGGCAAGATTGGCATCGTACACTTCTATTGCATCATGCACATTATGTGGCCTATGCACTTCCACGTAAACATACGATGAAGTCGAGCCCGCACGAAGAGACACCGGCCTCGCCCGGCAGGAAGCAGGAGGCGCCCGCACATGGACAGGGCCACGCAAGAGGTCGAGTACGAGCAGATGCTGCTCAGCCGTCACGGGCTGCTGAACCAGAGAAAGGGCCGCCGCAAGGACGGGCTCCTGGAACGCAGCGCATACGTCCTGCTCAGCCGCATCCGCGTCCAGGGCCCGATGTCCGTCGGCGAGCTGAGCGAGGCCTTCGACCTCGACGTCTCGACCCTCAACCGACAGACCGCCGCGGTGATGCGCGCCGGCTTCGTGGAACGCATCCCCGATCCGGACGGCGGCATGGCCCGCAAGTTCCGCATCACCGAGGAAGGCACCCGGACCCTCGACGCCGAACGAGAGGGCATGGTCAGCGCGCTGGAGCGCGTCATGGCCGACTGGCCCGACGAGGACATCTCCGCCTTCGCCGGGTTCCTGCGGCGCTTCAACTCCGACATCGAACGCATCGGCGGCCGCCCCTGGCCCCGCCCCTGAGCCCGGAGCGGACCGACCGGCTCGCGGCCGCGGGGAAACCGGGCTCGCGGCCGCGGGGAACGGGGGAACCCTGGGGCCGCGGGGGCGCTCCGGAACCCGATCCGATCTTCACCGTACGAACATAGGTATGAGTACTCATGGCGCAGTCATCGCCCCGAGGGCATCGTGTGCCTCACACCGAGCAACACGGTTTCCCTACATCGGAGTTAGAGATGACCGCCTCGTCGCGCAGCCTGCCCCAGTCCCTTCGGCACACCCTGCTGAACCCCGTCGCCCTGGGCTACCTGGCCGTCGTGGCCGCCGTCGCCGTATGGGTCGGCCTCGACACGCTCCTCGTCGAGCGGGCGGACGCCAGTTTCGCCGGGGTCTGGCTGTTCATCGTGACCGCTCCGACCTCGCTGCTGTTCGCGGCCCTTCCCGGTGCGCTGCCCTTCGCCGGTGTCGCCGTCGGGGCCGTCGTCCAGGCGCTGGCGCTCGGCGCCGCCTACCGCTGGGTTCTCGGCCGGACCTCACGGCGCTCCACCACCGCCGGCGCCTGAGAAGACGCCATCGGCCGCCACCGGGCTCCGGTGGCGGCGCGGGAGCCGGCAGGTCTCTCGTCACGCCGTCGCCCTCCGTGCGCGAACGGCTCATCGAGGGCGGCGACAAGGAGAGTGGAGGGTATGGCGATGTGCAGGAAGTGCGGTGCGCGGAAGCGCCGTTGGCCCCGCACCTGTACCCGGTGCCGTTCCCGGTCGTCGGATCGGGGTGAAGACGCCCTGGAGGTCGCCGAGCTGGCCGTGGAGACAGGACTCCTCGGGTGGATCGGGCGAGGCCTCGTGGGCCTTGTGCGGCTGGCACTGCGCGCGATCGGTTGACCGCCACTTTCTCCGGGGCGCGATGCAGGCCGGCGACCTGCTCTGCGCGTCGGAGCCGTTGGAGCTCGACGACTACGTGAAGTCCATCGGCGACGAGAAGCTCGTCCTGGACATGCTCGTCGGTGATCTCCAGCGGGTCATCGAGTATCCGAAGCTCGGATTCGCCATCGAGCAGGAGGTCCCGGAGGACGTACTGGATTCCTTCGGCACCGGCAGGACCGCCACTGTTGCCGAAATCTCCACCCGTGTTCTGCTCGGCCTACTCGGCTGGCAGGGCAAGATCCTCACCAGCAGCCATCTGCCCTCACGGCCAGGCCGCTCGCAGTGGCTCGCCGACCTCTCAGCCGTGACCGGTGCCCGCGCGTCTGTGTGTGGGACCGGCGGCATGACCTACCTCGCCCCGGCACCGTTCGCCGCCGAGGGGATCGCCGTGATGCCGTTCCAGCCGCCGACGACCAACGTCTGGTCCTCCGGCCGAAAGCTCAGTGCGCTGTCGGCGTTGGCGGCACTCGGCCCGCAGGACGTGGCCGCCCGCATGCAGAGGCTCGCCTTGGACCATGGCCTTCTGGTGGCCGCCTTGACCACCGCCCGTTAGCTCTTCGTCCGGATCAGCGGCGTGGGTGGCTCGGCCGAGCGCCTGCCAGGCAGAAACGGTGAGGGGGACAGCGACGATGACGGCCCACAGGGCGGGCTCGTTGCCGGTGTGAAGGCAGCAGTCAGTGTCCACGGCAACGCCGGTTCGTCTGTCGAGATCCGCGACATCTCCGTCACGGTGACGCCCCAGGTAGAGCCCGCGCCTGGCGCGGTAACCGGTCCGCCAGGCTGTGGGGCCGGCCCCGAAAGAACCCGCGCACCTGGTGGTCGGCCTGGACACGCTGCCACCGAACCGCCCTGTCCCCTGGACACGTGCGCTCAGGCGCCGCCCAGCGCTCCTCACAGCCAACAGTCCCCCGCAGAACGGCGCTGGTAGCGCCTGCTGCCGGAGCGTCCGCCCGCGCAACGCTCATGCAAGAGGCCTGGAAAGGCGAAGCGCCCCGGCCGGCCGAAGCCGGTCGGGGCGCTGATCAGCAGGTCAGAAGGGGTACCCCTGCCCTGCACCAGGTAGGCCGTGTGGGACTCGAACCCACAACCAACGGATTAAAAGTCCGCTGCTCTGACCAATTGAGCTAACGGCCCTTGATGGATCACCCCCCGAGCATAGCTTCCCCGGGCCCGGCAGCCGATCGGGTATCGGGTGCCGGGCCCCGTCGGGTCCGGAGCGGGCGGGTCAGTCCGTGGTTTCGCCCGTGATCGTGCCCTTGTGATCCGGGTCGGCCGGCTTGAGGAACCAGTGTCGGGCCGACACCAGCCACCAGACGGCCGCGAAGCCGAGCACCACCAGGACGGCCAGCGGCGCGTAGTTGAAGCTCTCCCAGGTGACCGGGGACACCTGGGGCAGCATGAACAGCACCGTGATCACCGCGACCCAGCCCACCGCGACGATGCCGACGGGCCTGGACCAGCGGCCCAGGTGCCAGGGGCCACGGACGAAGTCGTCGCCCCGCAGCAGCCGGAGCAGGGTGGGGATGACGTAGGCGATGTAGAGCCCGATGACCGCGATGGAGGTCACGGCGGCGTACGCGGTCACGTTGATCAGGTACGGCAGGCCGAGGGCGAGGGCGCCGAGGGCGGCCAGCCAGACCGCGGCGACGGGGGTGCGGGTGCGGGGGCTGACCGTGTGCCAGACGCGGGAGAAGGGCAGCGCCCCGTCGCGTGAGAAGGCGTAGATCATACGGCTGTTGGCGGTGACCGAGGCCATCCCGCAGAACAGCTGCGCACCGATCACCACGAGCAGCAGGAGCTTGCCCGTGGTGGCGCCGAGCGCGTCCAGCAGGATCTGGGCTGGCGGGGCTCCGGTCGGGGAGTTCAGTGCGCCGTCGTACGACTGGATGGCGAAGGTGAAGCCGAGCAGCAGCACGAAGCCGGCGATCCAGGAGGTCCAGATCGACTGCACGATCCCGCGCGGGCCCGCCACGGCCGCGTCGTGGGTCTCCTCCGTCATATGGGCGGAGGCGTCGTAGCCGGTGAAGGTGTACTGCGCCATCAGCAGGCCGATCATCACGACGTAGAAGCCGCTCCCCCAGCCGGTGTTGTTGACGAACTCGGTGAAGACGTACGACGCCGACCGGTGCGAGTCCGGCACGAACGTGAGCGCGCCGACGATCACGGCGACGCCGACCACGTGCCACCAGACGCTGACGTTGTTGAGGACGGCGACGATGCCGACGCCGAAGGTGTTCAGCAGGCCGTGCAGGATCAGGATCGCGGCGAAGAGCAGGATCGTGCGGCCGGGTGTGACCTCGAAGCCGAACTGGAGGTTCAGGTAGGCGCCCAGGAAGGAGGCGGCGCCGAAGTCGATGCCCGCGGTGACGGCGACCTGGCCGAGCACGTTGAACCAGCCCGCGAACCAGGCCCACGCCGCGGCCGAGCGCGGCGGGGCCAGGCGGTGCGCCCAGAAGTACAGGCCCGCGGACGTCGGGTACGCCGAACAGATCTCCGCCATGGCCAGGCCCACGAACAGCGTCATCAGGCCGACGGCGACCCAGCCCCAGGTGATGACGGCGGGGCCGCCGGTGTTCATGCCGAACAGATACAGCGTCAGGCAGCCGGACAGCACCGAGATGATCGTGAACGAGACGGCGTAGTTGGAGAAGGCGGACATCCGCCGGGCGAGGACCTGCGTGTAGCCGAGTTCGGCCAGCCGCTCCTCGTCGGAGGTGGCGGCCGGAGGGCTCTGGAGGGCACCGGGTGGCGGATCGGCGGCCACGGCTTCGTCGTTTGTCATGCCCCCAGCGATGCCCTCGCAGGGCCGCCGGAAACGCCTCGGGGCCCGTACGGCACCGAAGTGCCGTACGGGCCCCGAGGGCAGTTCAACGGGTCAGCGGGACTCAGCCGTTGCGCTTCCAGCGCGGCTTGTCGTCGCGGCGGCCGAAGGTGCCGGTGCCGGTACCCGTGCCGGTGCCACCGCGGTGGTCGTCACGACGGCCGGTCGGGCGGTCGGTGCCACCGGAGCGGAACCCGCCCGAGGGACGGTCGTCGCGGCGGTCACGGTTGAACGGGCGGTCGCTGCCACCGGAGCGGAAGCCACCGGAGGGGCGCTCGTCACGACGCTCGCGGTTGAACGACGGACGGTCGTTG
>NZ_JBFALP010000015.1:32341-168497 GCF_040660235.1 Streptomyces sp. NPDC049970
TGTCACGACGCTCGAACGAACGGCCACCACGGTCGCCGCCGCGGTCGTCACGACGCTCGCCACCACCGGAGCGGAAGCCACCGGACGGACGGTCGTCACGACGCTCGCCGCCACCGGAGCGGAAACCGCCCGAGGGGCGCTCGTCACGACGCTCGCGGTTGAACGACGGACGGTCGTTGTCACGACGCTCGAACGAACGGCCACCACGGTCGCCGCCGCGGTCGTCACGACGCTCGCCACCACCGGAGCGGAAGCCACCGGACGGACGGTCGCTGCTGCCGCGGAACGACGGACGGTCGTTGCTGCCCCGGTAGCCGCTCCCACCTGCGGGACGGCCACTGCGCTCGCCGGTGCGGTCGTTGCCGCCGCGGTACCCACCACGGTCGCCACCGCGGTCGTCACGACGGCCGTAACTGCCGCGGTCGTCACGGCGGTCCTCGCGGACGGCCGGCTGCTGCTCGGGGACGGCCACGGCGGCCACGAGGGCGGCCTCGGCCTCGGCGGCCACCTCGGCCACCGCTGCCTCCGGGTCGTCGCCCCGCTCGCGGGCGGCACGGGCGACCAGGCGGTCGGCCTCCTCGCGCAGCTCGACGGCACGGCGCTGGACGCGCTCCAGCTGCTTGGTGAGGTCGGCGGCCTCGCGCTCGGCCTGCTTGGCCGCGTTGTTCGCGGAGTCGGCCTGGACCTCGGTCAGCGAACGGGCGCCGGTGATCTCGGCGACCTCGGGCTCGAAGACCCCCGCGCCCTGCACGATGTGGCGCGAGGCGTCGACGCCCGCGTCCTCCATCAGGCGGAAGATCTGGCGGCGCTGGTGCGGAAGCGCCAGCGAGACGACGACACCGGACTTGCCGGCGCGGGCGGTACGGCCCGAGCGGTGCAGGTAGTCCTTGTGGTCCCCGGCCGGGTCCACGTTCAGGACCAGGTCGATGCCGTCGACGTGGATACCGCGGGCGGCGACGTCGGTGGCGACGAGCGCGTTGACGAAGCCCTTCTTGAAGTCCTCGAGCACGCGGGTACGGGCACCCTGCGTCATGCCGCCGTGCAGCGCGTCCGCCTTCACGCCGGACTCGATGAGCTGCTCGGCGATACGGTCGGCGCCCAGCTGGGTGCGGACGAAGATGATCGTGCGGCCCTTGCGGGCGGCGATGGCGGCCGTGACCGGCGCCTTGTCCTTCGGCTTCACGACGAGGACGTGGTGGGACATCGTCGAGACGTTGCCCTGGGCGCTGTCCACCTCGTGGGTGACCGGGTTGCTCAGGTAGCGCTTGACGAGCGTGCCGATCTCGTTCTCCATCGTGGCGGAGAAGAGCATGCGCTGGCCGCCACCGGGGATCTGGTCGAGCAGCTCGGTGACCTCGGGCAGGAAGCCCAGGTCCGACATCTGGTCGGCCTCGTCGAGGACCGCGACCTGGACGTTGGCCAGGGAGCAGGCGCCACGGTTGATGATGTCGCGCAGTCGGCCCGGGGTGGCGACGAGGACGTCGACACCGCGCTCCAGCGCGAAGATCTGGTTGCTCATCGACGTACCGCCGCAGACGACCTTCATCTTCAGGCCGAGTACGTCGCCGTAGGGCTGCAGTGCGTCCGCGACCTGCATCGCGAGCTCACGGGTCGGCGTGAGGATGATCGCGCGGGGCTTCTTCTTCTCGGTGTGACCGCCGGCCAGCGTGGCCAGGGTCGGCAGACCGAAGGAGAGCGTCTTGCCGGAGCCGGTACGGCCGCGGCCGAGGATGTCCTTGCCGGCCAGGGCGTCCGGGATGGTCGCGGCCTGGATCGGGAAGGGGGCCGTCACACCGTTCTGCGCGAGCTTGCGGACGATGCCCTCGGGCAGACCGAGTGAGGCGAAGGTGATGCCGGGTTCGGCGTCCTCGTCGGCGATCTCCTCGGTGGAGGAAGCGGGGATCTCCTCGGTGGAGGCGGGGGCGATCTCCTCGGTGGAGGAAGCCGGAGCCTCGTCGGCGGGGGTCTCCACGACCGCCGCGGGGGCCTCGGCCACCACGGCCTCGGCGGCCTGGACGACCTCGATGTTCTCGACGTCGTTCTCGGGCATGACGGTGTGGTCAGAACTGGAAATTGACATGCGAAATGCGAAACCTTCCGGAGTCTCGGCACGCGCCCGTAACTCCGTGTTTTCGCAATTTCGACCGCCTCAATGCGGTCCAGCCACGGCAAGGGAGAGTACGCGCCACACGGCGCTCTTCTGTGTCGGCGCCGGGCAATGGGATCAAACGATCTACTACCATACGCACCCTCCCCCACTTCGTGCAAACCCGCCGGTCAGAGCGCCGGATCAGGCCGGTGCGAGCTGCGGCGACACCCTCGGGGTCGGCCACGTCCGGACCCCGTCCCGCGCCCGGTTCGCACCGTTGTGGAACTGTGCGGCGGGCGAGGCCGAGGGCGGCTCGGGCGGCTGCGACGGCTCCGGCTCGGGCGAGGGCGGGGGCGGCTCCTGGGTGGCGGGAGGAGCCGGCGGTTCGCCGGGCCCCGGCGCGCTGGGCTCCGGGGTGGGCAGCGGACCGCCGCGGGTGGGCTCCGGGACACCGGGGACGCCGGGCACCGGGCGGGGGTCCGCAGGACCGGCGGACGCGCCGCGGCCCGAGGACTTCGCGTCCGGCCTGCCGGAGGAGGCGCCCCGGTCGGACTGCGCCTCGGCACGGCCGCCGCCGGAACCTGAGCGCCCGGAGCCGGACACGGTGTCGCCGTCCGGCCGGGCCGAGGCCCCCTTCCGGTCCGCCTGCCGGGACGGGGACGGGTCCCCCGCGTCGTCGCCGACGCTCATACAACCGGTGGACGCGGCGATCGTCAGCGCGGTGACGGCTGCCCAGCGGATGCGAGTGGACAACTGGCGCACGGGATGACACCTCCGGGGAGGAGAGGGACGGGAGAGCGATGTGTTCAACTCCCCTGCCCCCGTCGGGGACACGCCCGGACGCGACACCGGCACAGGCACCCGCCCGCCGGATCAGCCCCCCGGGCCCCCGAAGCCTCCCGCCACTTCCGCCCCGAGGAACACCGCCCCGAGCCCGACCAGCACGGACGCGAGCACATTGGCGCCCGCGAGGAAGCCGCGGCCCCGCTCGGCCAGCCGCAGCGTCTCGTACGAGAAGGTCGAATACGTCGTCAGCGCCCCGCAGAGTCCGGTGCCCAGCAGGGCGTGGACCGGTGCGGACACCGCCGCCCCGGTGAGCACCCCGAGCAGCAGGCTGCCCGCCGCGTTGACCACGAAGGTCCCCCAGGGGAACTCGTACGGCAGCCCCGCGCCGTGCCGCGCCTGCACCGCACGGTCCGTCAGATAGCGCAGCGGCGCCCCGACTGCGCCCCCGACCGCGACCAGCAGCCAGTTCACGCCGCCCTCCTCATCCCGTCGGCCAGCACCCGGGTCAGCGCAGCCGCCACCCAGACCGCGCCGAGCGCCGCCACGGCCGTCACACCCGCGTACACCATCGCCGTCGCCACCTCCTGACGCACCAGCAGCTCGGAGACTCCGACGGCGTACGTCGAGAACGTGGTGAACCCGCCGAGCACCCCGACCCCGAGGAACGGCCGCACCAGCGGATGGGAGATCCTTCCGCGCTCGACGGTCAGCACCATGAGCACGCCGATCAGGGCGCAGCCCGTCACGTTGACGACGAAGACCGCCCAGGGGAACCCGCCCTCGGCCGCCGGCCAGGCGAGGGAAGCCGCGTAGCGGGCCGTGGACCCGACCGCGCCTCCTGCGGCGATCACCGCCAGGACCCGGCGGGGCGCACTCACCCGTAGCCCAGTTCGTGCAGCCGCTCGTCGTCGATACCGAAGTGGTGGGCGATCTCGTGGACGACGGTGATCTCGGTCTCGGCGACGACGCGCTCGCGCGTCTCGCACATCCGGAGCGTCGGCCCCCGGTAGATCGTGATCCGGTCCGGAAGCACTCCCGCGTACCACTCGCCTCGGTCGGTGAGCGGCGTGCCCTCGTACAGCCCGAGCAGCTCCCGCTCCTCCGGATCCTCCGGTTCGTCCTCCACGAACACCGCGACGTTGTCCATCAGCCGCATCAGCTCGGACGGGACCCGGTCAAGAGCCACGCTCACCAGCTCTTCGAACTCCTCGCGCGTCATCTCCAGCACCCGCCCATTGTCACTTACGAGCGGCCGGAGCGGGCGGGCCGCTCCCCGGAGCGGGCCACCCGCCCGGCCCACCCGTGTCCGCCCGCCCGCATGGCCGCAGCCCGATCCGGGCATACGCGCCCAATGGCACGCCCGTTCCACGCCGCAGCCGTCCGTCTCCGCCGACTCCGCCGCTCCCGCTCCCGCACCACCCCCGGGACCGGGCTGACCCCCTCCGCGCACCCCTGGAAACGCGCGCTCGGACTGCTGGCCGTCGTGGTGCTGGGCGCCTGGCTGGGGCTGCTGGTCGTCGGCAGCGTGCGCACGCCGGTGGGCCCCATGGACACGACCATGACCCTGCGGCCTTCGGTGAGCGGCGGCACCAAGATCAACGTCTCTCCGCTCGGCGCCCTGGAGCTGGACTCGCACCACGCCCCGGTCCGCCTCGACGTGGACGTCGACCAGCTGGACCCGGAGCGCTCCCAGGCGCTGGTGAAGCACCCCGAGCGCCTGGCCGGACTACAGGACGAGGTCACCGACGACGTCGTCTCCGGCACCCGCGAGCTGGCCGTCCGCTCCTGCGTGGCCGTCGTGTCCGGGGCCACCGCGCTCGGCCTCGTCGTCTACCGGCGCCCGCGCCGCGCACTGGCCGCCGGGGGACTCGCACTGGCCCTGCTCGCGGCCTCGGGCGTCAGCGCGTACTCCACCTGGAACCCGAAGTCGGTGCTGGAGCCGAAGTTCTCCGGGCTGCTCTCCAGCGCACCGTCCGTGGTCGGCGACGCCCGCTCGATCGTCACCGAGTTCGACGTCTACCAGCAGGAACTGGCCCGGCTGGTCACCAACGTCACCAAGCTGTACGACGCCACCTCCACGCTTCCGGTCTACCAGCCGGATCCGGGCACCATCCGGGTCCTGCACGTCTCCGACATCCACCTCAACCCCGCCGCCTGGCACATCATCGGCTCGCTCGTCGAGCAGTACGAGATCGACGTGATCATCGACTCCGGCGACACGATGGACCACGGCACGGCCGCCGAGAACGGCTTCCTGGACCCCGTCCGCGACCTCGGCGCGCCCTATGTGTGGGTGAGGGGCAACCACGACTCGAAGCAGACCCAGGCGTACCTGGCGAAGACGAGGAACGCGCACGTCCTGGACGGGGGCGACGCGGTGAGCGTGGCCGGGCTGCGCATCGCGGGCACCGGCGATCCGCAGTTCACCCCCGACCGCGTACGCCCCACGGGCGGCAAGGCGGCCGAGCAGCTGGCGGGCATGCGCCTGGCCTCGGCCCTGCGCGACCAGAAGCGGGCGGGCACCCCGGTGGACATCGCGGTGGTCCATGATCCGAACGCGGCCCGGGAGACCGACGGAACGGTTCCGCTGGTCCTGGCCGGCCATGTGCACCACCGGGTGAACGAACTGCTCGCCCTGGGCACGCGGCTGAAGGTCGAGGGCTCCACGGGCGGCGGCGGGCTGCGCGCCGTGCAGAACGAGAAGCCGGAGAAGGTGCGCGCCTCGGTGCTCTACCTGGACCGCTCCACCCGCCGTCTGCAGGCCTGGGACGAGATCACCCTGGGCGGCCTCGGCCTCACGACCGCCGAGGTCGGGCGGCATCTGCCGGAGGAGAACCTGAAGTCGCCGTCGCCTTCGCCGAGCGCCCCCACGGCCTCCCCGTAAACCGTTTTGGCGATACCTCCCCGCATCCCATATGCTTCTCACGTCCCCGACGCGCTGGAAAGCGCGCAGGTGGGCCCTTAGCCCTCATCGTCTAGTGGCCCAGGACGCCGCCCTTTCAAGGCGGTAGCACGGGTTCGAATCCCGTTGGGGGCACGCTTTACCGTGTGCGAGACTTGTCTCGCACATTAGCTTGGTCCTGTGGAGCAGTTTGGAGTGCTCGCCACCCTGTCAAGGTGGAGGCCGCGGGTTCAAATCCCGTCAGGACCGCTGCAGCCCGTACGAGCTGCGTGGCTGGGTAGCTCAGTTGGTACGAGCGATCGCCTGAAAAGCGATAGGTCGCCGGTTCGATCCCGGCCCCAGCCACCACCCGAAGGCCCCGTCCACGGACGGGGCCTTCGTCGTTGTCAGACCACTTCCTCTTCCTTCCGCCCGGTGCGCCGCCGCCACACCCGCACCGCGAGGATCAGCAGCACCACCGACACCACTGCCCCCAGGGCCAGGGGGTCGGGGACATGCCGGCCGACGTCCTGCGCCCACTGTTCGACGGCGAACGAGTCGTCGACGTCGAGGAGTCCGGGCAGCGCGGTCGTCCCGTCGTAGGCGAGGAAGAGCGCCCCGAGCCCGACGAAGAGGAGGCCGGAGAGCAGCGAGGTGCTGTGCACTCCCAGGCGGCCGACGCGCAGCGTCCTGCCCCGCAGCCAGGCCCTCCGGCCGAGGTCGAAGCGCTCCCAGAGCAGTGCGAGCACGAACAGGGGCGCGGCCATGCCCAGTGCGTAGACGGCGAGCAGCAGCCCGCCGTACGCGGGGCTCCCGCTGACGGCCGCCACCGTGAGGACGCTGCCGAGGATCGGGCCGGCACAGAAGCCGGCCAGCCCGTAGACCGCGCCCAGGGCGTAGACGGAGAGGGCGGTCGTGGGCCGGATCCTGCCACTGACCGCGGCGATCCGGCGGGAGGCGAAGCCCAGTCCCGCGATCTGGGCGAGGCCGAGCCCGATGATCAGCCAGCCGGCGCCGAGCACGAGTGCGTCGCGGTGCCCGTAGAAGATCCGTCCGGCGTACGAGCCCGCCGCGCCGAGCGGGACGAGGGTGGTGGCCAGACCGGCGTAGAAGAGGCCCGTGCGCGCCAGGAGCCGCGCCGCGGAGTCGGCGGAGTACGCGAAGAAGGCGGGGAGCAGCAGGGCGCCGCAGGGGCTGACCAGGGCGAGCAGCCCGCCGAGCAGGGCCGCGAAGTAGCCGATGCCGGGGGTCACTTCGCTCGGCCCGGGGCGTCGGGGTCCCCTGCGTCGTTGCCCGCGCTGCCGACGTTCGCGGCCTCCGCCGCGGCGCTCTCGACGGCCTGGGCGAACACCGCCGTCGGCTGGGCCCCGGCGACGGGGTGGCCGTTGATCAGGAAGGAGGGCGTGGACGTGGCGCCGATCCCGTAGGCCTGCTCGCGGTCCTCACCGACCGCTTCGGTGGCCGCCGGACTGTCGGCGTCGCGGGCGAAGCGGTCGAGGTCCGCTACGCCCGCCTGCTGGGCGAGGGCCCTGAGCCGGGCCTTGCCGAAGCCCTTCTCCTTGGCGCCCTCGGCGTAGGCGGCCCGGTGGAAGGCCCAGAACCGGTCCTGCTGCCCGGCCGCCCAGGACGCGCGGGCCGCCGCCTCGGACGCCTCGCCGAAGATCGGGAAGTTGCGCCACTCGATCCGCAGGGTGCCGTCGTCGACGTACCTCTCGACCAGTTCGGGTTCGGTGTCCCGGGCGAACTTCCCGCAGTAGCCGCACCGGAAGTCGGCGTACTCGATGAGGACGACGGGGGCGTCGGCGCGTCCCCGGGCCAGCTTGTCGCCGGCGTCGCGGCGGGCCAGGCCGGCCAGTTCGCGGTAGACGTCGGAGTCGGCCCCCGCTGTCGTACGGACGGCCGGGGTGTCCGCACCGGAGCTTTCGGGGGCTGTCGCCCGGTAGGAGACGAAGCCGAGCACTCCGGCGGCTAGAGCGACGGCGAGGCCGAGGAACAGCGGCTTCTTCGCACTCGACGAGGTGCGGTCGGGTGGGGGCACGGGCATGCGGCACTCCGGGCGGTGCGTGCGTGTGGGATCTGCGGGACGGGGGGCAGGGGAGGCGGGCTGCCCGTCCGTACCCCTGGCACGGACGGCTCGGCGGGTGCGGCTGTCGGGCAACGGGTGATCAGCTGCCCGGAATAGTACGCCGTGTGACCGCCTCGCAGCACTCCGTGACCGATGGCGGCGAGTGCGGCCCGCCGTGACACGGCCCGCGCGAAATGCGTTCGCCACTCCTCGCGCCCGGGTGAGATCCTGGGGTCCGTATGTCTACTTCCTTCGCCGATCTCCAGTCCCAGCTCGGGCAGCTCTCGCTCCGCGACGCGAACCGGCTCGGCCGTCGTCTCGAGGGTGCCCGCCGCATCCGCAAGCCCGAGGCAAGGCAGTCCGTCCTGGACGAGATCGCCGCCGAGGCCGGAAAGGCATCCGAACGGCTGGCGGGACGCGCCGCGCGGATGCCCGCCCTGTCGTACCCGGAACAACTCCCGGTCAGCCAGAAGAAGGACGAGATCCTGGAGGCGATACGCGACCACCAGGTCGTGATCGTCGCGGGCGAGACCGGCTCCGGCAAGACCACGCAGATCCCCAAGATCTGCATGGAGCTGGGGCGCGGCGTCCGGGGCATGATCGGGCACACCCAGCCCCGCAGGATCGCGGCCCGCACGGTCGCCGAACGCGTGGCGGACGAGCTGAAGACCCCGCTCGGCGAGGCCGTCGGCTGGAAAGTGCGCTTCACCGACCAGGTCAACCCGGACGCGACCTTCGTGAAGCTGATGACGGACGGCATCCTGCTGGCCGAGATCCAGACGGACCGTGAGCTCCTCGCCTACGACACGATCATCATCGACGAGGCCCACGAGCGGTCGCTGAACATCGACTTCCTGCTGGGCTACCTCGCCCGGCTGCTGCCCAGGCGCCCCGATCTGAAGGTCGTCATCACCTCGGCGACCATCGACCCGGAGCGCTTCGCGAAGCACTTCGGCCAGGCGCCGATCGTCGAGGTCAGCGGGCGGACCTATCCCGTGGAGGTCCGCTACCGCCCCCTCCTGGAGGGGGCCGACGGGGACACGGAGGACTCCGACCGGGACCAGATCACCGCGATCTGCGACGCGGTCGACGAGCTGGCGGGCGAGGCCCACGGCGACGTCCTGGTCTTCCTCTCCGGCGAGCGCGAGATCCGGGACACCGCGGACGCGCTGAACAAGCGCAACCTCAGACACACCGAGGTGCTCCCCCTCTACGCGCGCCTGTCCCACGCCGAGCAGAACCGCGTGTTCCAGCGCCCCCCCAACGGCATCTCCCGCCGGATCGTCCTGGCGACGAACGTCGCCGAGACCTCACTGACCGTCCCCGGCATCAAGTACGTGATCGACCCGGGCAACGCGCGCATCTCCCGCTACAGCCACCGCACCAAGGTCCAGCGGCTCCCGATCGAGCGGATCTCGCAGGCCAGCGCCAACCAGCGCAAGGGCCGCTGCGGCCGTACGTCGGACGGCATCTGCATCCGGCTGTACTCCGAGGACGACTTCCTGACCCGTCCGGAGTTCACCGATCCCGAGATCCTGCGGACCAACCTCGCCTCCGTCATCCTCCAGATGACCGCGGCCGGCCTCGGCGAGATCGAGAAGTTCCCCTTCATCGACCCGCCGGACCACCGCAACATCCGCGACGGCGTGCAGCTGCTCCAGGAACTGGGCGCGCTCGAACAGGGCGAGAAGTCCCCGGAGGGCAAGAAGGGGCAACGGCTCACCCCGCTGGGCCGCAAGCTCTCGCAGCTGCCCGTCGACCCGCGCCTGGCCCGTATGGTCATCGAGGCCGACCGCAACGGCTGCGCCCGTGAGGTCATGGTCATCGCCGCCGCGCTCTCCATCCAGGACCCGCGCGAGCGGCCGTCGGAGAAGCAGACCCAGGCCGACCAGAACCACGCGCGCTTCAAGGACGAGACGTCCGACTTCCTGGCGTACCTGAACCTCTGGCGCTACATCCGCGAGCAGCAGAAGGAGCGCGGCTCGTCCTCGTTCCGCCGGATGTGCAAGCAGGAGTACCTGAACTTCCTTCGCATCCGGGAGTGGCAGGACATCTACACGCAGCTGCGTACGGTCGCCAAGCAGATGGGCATCGCCGTCGAGGAGCCCAAGGACGACGAGGGCGTCCCGGAGCAGGCGGTGCACACCTCCCTGCTGGCCGGACTCCTGTCGCACATCGGGCTGAAGGACACCGAGAAGAACGAGTACGTCGGTGCCCGCAGCGCCAAGTTCGCGATCTTCCCGGGCTCCGCGCTGTTCAAGAAGCAGCCCCGCTTCGTGATGTCGGCCGAGCTGGTCGAGACGTCCCGGCTGTGGGCGCGGGTCAACGCGAAGGTCGAGCCGGAGTGGATCGAGCCGGTCGCCCAGCACCTGCTGAAGCGCACCTACAGCGAGCCGCACTGGGAGAAGGACCAGGCGGCGGTCATGGCGTACGAGCGGGTCACGCTCTACGGGGTACCGATCGTCGCCCAGCGCAAGATCAATTTCGGCCGTATCGACCAGGAGGCGTCCCGCGATCTGTTCATCCGCAACGCCTTGGTCGAGGGGGACTGGCGCACACACCACCAGTTCTTCCAGGACAACCGCAAACTGCTCGGCGAGGTCGAGGAGTTGGAGCACCGCGCCCGGCGCCGCGACATCCTCGTGGACGACGAGACGCTCTTCGACTTCTACGACCGGCGGATCCCGGAGCACATCGTCTCCGGCGCCCACTTCGACTCCTGGTGGAAGCACAAGCGCCGCGACGAGCCCGACGCGCTCGACTTCGAGCGCTCGATGCTCATCAACGAGAAGGCCGGGGCCGTCACCAAGGACGACTACCCGGACTCCTGGCGGCAGGGGAAGCTCAAGTTCCGGGTGACCTACCAGTTCGAGCCGGGCGCGGACGCCGACGGTGTGACGGTCCACATCCCGCTCCAGGTGCTCAACCAGGTCACCTCCGAGGGCTTCGACTGGCAGATCCCGGGCCTGCGCGAGGACGTCGTCACCGAGCTGATCCGCTCGCTGCCCAAGCCGATCCGCCGGCACTACGTCCCGGCGCCGAACTACGCCGCGAAGTTCCTGGACCGGGCCGTCCCGCTCCAGGAGCCCCTGCCGCTCACGCTGGCCCGTGAGCTCAAGCGGATGGTCGGTGTACCGGTCACGGCCGACGACTTCGACCTGTCCCGGGTCCCGGACCACCTGAAGATCACCTTCCGGATCACCGACGAGCGGCGCCGCAAGGTCGCCGAGGACAAGGACCTGGAGGCGCTGAAGGTCCGGCTGCGCCCGAAGGCCCGTCAGGCCCTCTCCCAGGCCGCGGCGGCGACGGCCGGGCCCTCGGGCGAGTCCGTCGAGCGCTCGGGCCTCACGGACTGGACGATCGGCACGCTGGACAAGGTCTTCGAGGCCCGGAGGGCCGGCCAGCCGGTGAAGGCCTACCCGGCCCTCGTCGACCAGGGCGGGACGGTCGCCGTACGGCTCTTCGACACCGTGGCCGAGCAGCAGCAGGCGATGTGGCGCGGCACCCGGAAGCTGATCCTGCTCAACATCCCGGTGAACCCGGCCAAGTTCGCCTCGGACAAACTCACCAACCAGCAGAAGCTGGCGCTGTCCCGTAACCCGCACGGCTCGATCCAGGCGCTCTTCGACGACTGCGCGACGGCGGCCGCCGACCGGCTGATCGCCGCGCACGGCGGCCCGGCCTGGGACGAGGCGTCCTTCCGCGGGCTGTACGACAAGGTGCGGGCGGACCTCGTGGACCTGACCGTCCGCACGATCGGGCAGGTGCAGCAGATCCTGGCCGCCTGGCAGGCCTGCGAACGCCGGCTGAAGTCCACGAACAGCCTGGTCCTGATCGACAACGTGACGGACGTACGCGATCACCTCGCCCGCCTCGTGCCCCCGGGGTTCGTCACCATGACCGGGCTGCGCAGGCTGCCCGACCTGATGCGCTACCTCGTCGCCGAGGACCGCCGGCTCCAGCAGATGCCGACGAACGTCCAGCGCGACACCACGCGGATGGAGAAGGTCCACGAGATGCAGGACGAGTACGCCTGGCTGCTGGAGCAGTTGCCGCAGGGCCGTCCCGTTCCGCAGGAGGTCCTGGACATCAGGTGGATGATCGAGGAGTTGCGGGTGAGCTACTTCGCCCACGCGCTGGGCACCGCGCAGCCCGTGTCCGACAAGCGGATCGTGAAGGCGATCGACGCGGCGGCGCCGTGAGGGCACCTGGCGCGTCGTGACGGCGCCCGCACCGTGGGTGAGTTCGACCTGGCCCCGCGACCTCCTGTAGTGTCTGTCTTCGCAGCAAGCCGCAAGGCAAGCGGCGAAAACCTGGTCCTGTGGAGCAGTTTGGAGTGCTCGCCACCCTGTCAAGGTGGAGGCCGCGGGTTCAAATCCCGTCAGGACCGCAGTAGACGAAAGCCCGGATCCCCTGGATCCGGGCTTTCGTGCGTCTTGACGCCGGGACCGGTCGCGGGTAACCCCGTAGGACGGAGTCCGTCCTCGTTCCACCCGACAGGGCGGCCGGGTCCACCGGGAGGCCGCACGCATGTCTGCGCCCACGGCAAGGCACGAGACCCGCGCGCTGCTGCGCGCCCATCTGGCGGCGGCGTCCGGCTACCGCCACCTCACCCGGCACTGCCCGATCTGCCACCGCCTCCTGCGGCTCGCCATGGAGCCCCTGACGGCCCCACAGGAACTCCCGGCACTCCGGGAACCCGGCAACTCACCCGAGGCACGGAACGCCCCGGAGGCGGCCGGTGACGGCCACGGAAGGGGTACCGAGGAGGGGAGCGGCCCGGCCGGCACCCCGACCGAGGACGGGAACGTCCGCGCGGAGCCCGACCGGGACCGCCACGCGACCCGCCCCGGCGGCGAAGGCCCTCCCGCGGCATGACGGTCCGTCGCGGCCGAGGACGTTCCCGCGGTGGCGCGCCCGCAGTTGGCAAGGGCACGCCGATGTGACGGGAGTCACTTAATCCGTTTTGCCGAAGGGGTACTTTACGCACTTCCTACAACTGGCGAATTTAATATGTGCAATTGCACTGCCCGTGAAGTACATCCCGGACCGTTCAGCACGAGCTGCCCCACGACGTCCGGGACCCGGGCGAACAGGCCCGAACAGTCCCGCCCACAGTCGCACTCGGGCCCGCGCAAACCGACTCGTCGGCCGGTTCGGGCATCCACCACGACCGTTCGGAGCCCGCCGCACTCCGGCAACGACCGGCCCGGACTCGCTCCCGCGAACCTTTCGGGAAACAAAAGATCGCGCTGGACCCGGCGGAGTCCAGCGCGATCGAACGACGAATCCTGTAAGTGTCACAGGCACGGCGCCCGTTGGGGCAGGCGCCCGTCGTGTGGAGCTATGAGTGGGATCACCGGGGGTTGGGGGACCCGACGGTGCCCTGTTGTGGCTGCGGCGACAGGGGTGTGTCAGGCCTCACTGCGCTGCTGCGGAATACCCGCAAGCAGTGCGCGGACCTCTGCCTCGCGGTACCGACGATGTCCACCGAGCGTGCGGATGGACGTGAGCTTGCCGGCCTTTGCCCACCGTGTGACCGTCTTCGGGTCCACGCGGAACATCGTGGCAACCTCAGCCGGGGTCAGCAGCGGCTCGGCATCAGGGGTGCGAGCGGTCATGAGCGGCCTCCTCGGGAGAACCGAACAACCTCGGTTCTTTCCTCTAAATTCTGCACCTTGACCCGCGTTGCCCGAAATGGCGGACGCGGGCCGAGTCGGTTATAGGACGAACGGCTTGTCCTCGGCACTACAACTACACCATCCGTCCAGCCACGTCGGCCAAACCGATGGAATTGCCCTCCCAGGTGTTCATCAGCGACGGAAGCCGATGGACCATGCCATAGCGGACAGTCACACCCCAGTGACGATCAGTCACAGGACAACCAGGAGTCGTCAGAAGTCGTCAGACCCCCCATAGCGTGCAATGCAGAGCATTGCGCACACACTTGGGCGAACAGAGCCCTCCCCGGACTCCTTGTCCTATTTTGGCATGAGGAGTAGGGAAGGGCGCAAGGGCCCCGTAAGTGCTGTCCGTCACGCTTGAGGCAAAGGCCCGGTTCAGGACGTAGGTCCCGGCCCCGAAGGAGTGACCCTTCACCTCACCTGTCACACGCATCACGGCGCGTACAGGTTCACGGACCCTCGGATCACCTCACCGCATCCCCGTTCACCTCCGCCGCACTCCTGGCGCCCCCGGATGTCGGACACCTCACGCGATGTCTATTCCCTTACCTAAGCTCCTCTATGCGGCGGTGCGTTGGGATTAACACCGCTTCGGGCTAGTTGAAGGATTGTAGGTCGCGAACCGCCCGCCAGCGGTCGGCGAGACGCCCGTACGCGACACCCGCCGCGTCGTTGTCCCCGGCCCGCAGCGCCGCGATGCCCTCGGCCACGTCCGCGGCCGACCGGTCACCGGCGAGCTGTTCAGCGCTCAGCGCGTGCACCAGACCGCCGTAGTCCAGCTCGACCAGGCCACGCGGATGGAACTCCTCCAGCCAGCGCCCCACATCGACGAGCCCCTCGGTGAGCGGGCCCTCGTCGACCGTCTCCCGCAGTGTCCGCAACGCCCTCGCGAGCCGGCGGCGGGCCTGCACCATCGGGGTGCGGTAGCGCAACAGGGGCCGCACCCCGCCGGCGCCCGCAGCGACGTACTCGCGCTCCTCGTCGTCGAACAGCACGAACCAGCGCACCGGCACGTGCCACACCGTCGTCCGGATCCAGGGACGGGCGTCCGGGTTCCGCTCCGCCCAGCGCTCGTAGTCCGAGGCGGCCTGGCCCCGCACCACCGGGGGCAGCACCGCGTCCAGCACTGTGGCCGGAAACAGACCCCCCAGTTCACTCAGGGCCATCCAGCCACGCATCCGGGTCCGCCACGGACAGACGCAGACCTCCCCGTCGAGGACCGAGACGAAGGCGTCCCCGCTCTCGTGCACCCGCACCGGCACCGGCGGCGTGGAGACCAGGTCCGCCAGCGAGCGGCGCAGTTCGTCCTGTGCCGTCGGGAGCTCGGAGCGCTGCGCGTAGCGCGCCCAATGGCTGCGTTCGGGCTCCCCGAAAGCCGCGAGCGGCTCGTACACCCGCAGATAGGACGTGTATGGGACGAGCACCGAAGACACCACCGACATGCGGTAAATCGTGTCACGCCCGTACTCCACCAGGGGGTGATCCCGCGCACCGGAACAGATCCGCGTGTTCCGAGGACTTACGCTCTTGCCCAGTCGGACCGGCCGGTGCCGGTCCGTCCGGGACCCTCCCCACCTTCAGGAGGGTCTTCCGCCGCTTCGTACTTGGGAGTCACCACAGTGACCGATGTGACCGGCGTACCTGTAGACGTGCTGCGCACCCTCTTCCGCTCGGAACAGGGTGGCCACGAGCAAGTCGTGATCTGCCAGGACCGCGCCACCGGCCTCAAGGCCGTCATCGCCCTCCACTCGACCGCCCTGGGCCCCGCCCTCGGCGGCACCCGCTTCTACCCGTACGCCTCCGAGGAGGAGGCCGTCGCGGACGCGCTGAACCTGTCGCGCGGCATGTCGTACAAGAACGCCATGGCCGGCCTCGACCACGGCGGCGGCAAGGCCGTGATCATCGGCGACCCGGAGCTGATCAAGTCCGAGGGACTGCTCCTGGCCTTCGGCCGGTTCGTGGCCTCGCTCGGCGGGCGCTACGTGACCGCCTGCGACGTCGGCACCTACGTCGCGGACATGGACGTCGTCGCCAGGGAATGCCGCTGGACCACCGGCCGGTCCCCGGAGAACGGCGGGGCGGGCGACTCCTCGGTCCTCACCGCGTTCGGCGTCTTCCAGGGCATGCGGGCCTCCGCCCAGCACCTGTGGGGCGACCCCACGCTGCGCGGCCGGAAGGTCGGCGTCGCCGGGGTCGGCAAGGTCGGCCGCCACCTCGTCGCGCACCTGCTCAGCGACGGTGCCGAGGTCGTCGTGACCGACGTGCGCGAGGAGTCCGTACGCGCCATCACCGACCTGCACCCCGAGGTCACCGTGGCCGCGGACACGGCCGCGCTGATCCGCACCGAGGGCCTCGACGTCTACGCCCCGTGCGCACTGGGCGGCGCGCTCAACGACGAGAGCGTCCCCGTCCTCACGGCGAAGGTGGTGTGCGGAGCGGCCAACAACCAGCTGGCCCACCCGGGCGTGGAGAAGGATCTCGCCGACCGTTCGGTCCTGTACGCACCCGACTACGTCGTGAACGCCGGTGGTGTGATCCAGGTCGCGGACGAGCTCCACGGTTTCGACTTCGACCGGTGCAAGGCGAAGGCGACGAAGATCTTCGACACCACGCTGGCCATATTCGCACGTGCGAAGGCGGATGGAATCCCTCCGGCCGCGGCGGCGGACCGGATCGCCGAGCAGCGCATGGCCGAGGCGGCCCGCCGCTGACGTACGGCGGGGCGTCGAGCCTCCGTCACCGGGCGCGGTCCGGATCCCGGTGACGGAGGCGTCGTACGGCTGGGGGCGGCCGGCGGGCCCCGGGGAGACAAGACTCACTCCGGTCGGCGGGTCGGCCGTCCACAAGAGGTTAAAATCGGGTGTGACCAGCGAGGACGGGCTCCTCCACGGTCCTGCGGGACGGCGCGTGACGCGGGCGGCGTACCGTATGGCCAAGGAAGCAGGTACCGTTAAAGCCACGGGCGCGGTCTCTCAACTGAGAGTCCGTCCTGAAACATGAACGCGTGTCAAGACTCTGGGGCCGTCGAGCCCCGTCACCGAGGGGGTCGAGCCATGGGGCGCGGCCGGGCAAAGGCCAAGCAGACCAAGGTCGCCCGCCAGCTGAAGTACAGCAGCGGCGGAACCGACCTGTCGCGTCTGGCCAATGAGCTGGGCGCATCGCCTTCGAGTCAGCCACCGAACGCAGAGCCGTTCGAGGACGACGACGAGGAAGATGACCCGTACGCACAGTACGCGGATCGTTACAACGACGACGAGGACGCGGACGGGGACGACAAGTCCGGTCCGTCGTCACAGCGCCGCGGCGCTTGACCTCGCACTGACACATCAACCCGGTCCGGGCCCGCCCGGACCGGGTTCTGTGCTGTCCGGGGCCGAAACGGTCCACGCACTCGCACAGGACCTCGTGACCGGCGCCACGTGCCGCCGGTCCGGTGCTGTGGCCGGACCGGCGGTCATGGCGTCCTACCGTGCGTAGTTCCCGGTCAGCTCGGCGCCCGTGGAGTGGTCACCGCGCTCGGTGATCTCACCGGCGACCCAGGAGTCGACACCACGGTCGGCCAGAGTGGTCAGCGCGGCGTCCACCGAGTCGGCGGGGACGACGGCGATCATGCCGACGCCCATGTTGAGCGTCTTCTCCAGCTCCAGGCGCTCCACCTGTCCGGCCTTGCCGACCAGGTCGAACACCGCACCGGGCGCCCAGGTCCCGCGGTCGACCGTCGCGTGCAGCGCGTCGGGGATCACCCGGGCCAGGTTGTTGGCCAGGCCGCCACCGGTGACGTGGCTGAAGCCGTGCACCTCGGTCGTGCGGGTCAGCGCCAGGCAGTCCAGGGAGTAGATCCTGGTGGGCTCCAGGAGCTCCTCGCCCAGCGTCCTGCCGAACTCCTCGACCTCTCGGTCCAGCGTCCAGCCGGCGCGGTCGAAGACCACGTGGCGCACGAGCGAGTACCCGTTGGAGTGAAGACCGGACGACGCCATCGCGATCACGGCGTCACCCTTGCGGATACGGTCCGGGCCGAGCAGCCGGTCCGCCTCGACCACTCCCGTGCCCGCGCCCGCGACGTCGAAGTCGTCGGGGCCCAGCAGACCGGGGTGCTCGGCCGTCTCGCCACCGACCAGCGCGCAGCCCGCGAGGACGCAGCCCTCGGCGATGCCCTTCACGATGGCCGCGACACGCTCGGGATGCACCTTGCCGACACAGATG
Source organism: Streptomyces sp. NPDC049970 (assembly GCF_040660235.1). Classification (NCBI taxonomy): domain Bacteria; kingdom Bacillati; phylum Actinomycetota; class Actinomycetes; order Kitasatosporales; family Streptomycetaceae; genus Streptomyces; species Streptomyces sp. NPDC049970. The sequence goes on from NZ_JBFALP010000015.1 coordinate 50,050, forward strand.
TAGTCGGTCATGAAGAGCGGCTCGGCACCGCAGACGACCAGGTCGTCTACGACCATGCCGACGAGGTCGTGGCCGATGGTGTCGTACACGCCCATCTGCCGGGCCAGATCGACCTTCGTGCCGACGCCGTCGGTGGCCGAGGCGAGCAGCGGGCGCTCGTAACGCTTGAGCGCCGAGGCGTCGAAGAGCCCGGCGAACCCGCCGAGGCCGCCGAGGCCCTCGACCTCGGGGCGCCTCGTCTTCTTCACCCACTCCTTCATCAGCTCGACGGCGCGGTCACCGGCTTCGATGTCGACGCCCGCCGCAGCGTAGGAAGCACCTGTTGTCTCAGACATTGCCCGGGATCTTTCGTGTGGGAGTACGGGGCTGGTGGGGAAGCAGCCGGCCGGTCCGGATCACGGACGACGCAGCGCGTCGGCGGCCGCCGTCGCGGCGGGGCCGGCCGCCAGCTCGGTCTCCAGCAGCTGCTTGCCGAGCAGCTCCGGGTCCGGGAGCTCCATCGGGTATTCGCCGTCGAAGCAGGCGCGGCAGAGGTTCGGCTTGGCGATCGTCGTCGCCTCGACCATCGCGTCGAGCGAGATGTACGACAGGGAGTCGGCGCCCATGGAGGTGGCGATCTCGTCGACGGACATGCCGTTGGCGATCAGCTCGGCCCGCGTCGCGAAGTCGATCCCGAAGAAGCAGGGCCACTTGACCGGCGGGGACGAGATCCGGATGTGGATCTCGGCGGCGCCCGCCTCACGGAGCATCCTCACCAGGGCGCGCTGGGTGTTGCCGCGGACGATCGAGTCGTCGACGACCACGAGGCGCTTGCCCTTGATGACTTCCTTGAGCGGATTCAGCTTCAGCCGGATGCCCAGCTGGCGGATGGTCTGTGAAGGCTGGATGAAGGTCCGGCCGACGTAGGCGTTCTTGACCAGACCGGCCCCGAACGGAATTCCGCTCGCCTCGGCGTAGCCGATGGCCGCGGGGGTCCCCGATTCCGGCGTCGCTATGACCAGATCGGCCTCGACGGGTGCTTCCGCCGCCAGCTTCCGGCCCATCTCCACACGGGAGAGGTAGACGTTCCGGCCGGCGATGTCGGTGTCGGGGCGGGCGAGGTAGACGTACTCGAAGACACAGCCCTTGGGCTTCGCTTCTGCGAAGCGAGTGGTGCGCAGGCCGTTCTCGTCGATGGAGACGAGCTCGCCCGGCTCGATCTCGCGGACGTAGCTCGCACCGCAGATGTCCAGGGCGGCGGACTCGGAGGCCACCACCCAGCCGCGCTCGAGCCGGCCCAGGACCAGGGGGCGGATGCCCTGCGGGTCACGGGCGGCGTAGAGGGTGTGCTCGTCCATGAAGACGAGCGAGAAGGCGCCCTTGACCTCGGGGAGCACCTTTGCGGCGGCCTCCTCGATGGTGAGCGGCTTGTCGTCGCCGTCCCGCTGGCCGGCGAGCAGCGCGGTCACGAGATCGGTGTCGTTGGTCGCCGCGACCTGGGTGGCCCGGCCGTCCTTACGGGGAAGGTCGGCGACCATCTCGGCGAGCTGGGCCGTGTTGACCAGGTTGCCGTTGTGACCCAGGGCGATCGAGCCGTGCGCGGTGGCACGGAACGTCGGCTGCGCGTTCTCCCACACCGAGGCACCGGTGGTGGAGTAGCGGGCATGACCGACCGCGATATGACCCTGGAGTGAACCCAGAGAGGTTTCGTCGAAGACCTGCGAGACCAGTCCCATGTCCTTGAAGACCAGGATCTGGGACCCGTTGCTCACTGCGATGCCCGCGGACTCCTGTCCACGGTGCTGCAGGGCATACAGTCCGAAATAGGTGAGCTTGGCGACCTCTTCGCCGGGAGCCCAGACACCGAAGACGCCGCAAGCGTCCTGGGGGCCTTTCTCTCCGGGGAGCAGGTCGTGGTTGAGTCGTCCATCACCACGAGGCACGGCACCGAGTGTAGGCGAGATCGACCACCGGTCCGAATTGGGCGAACGCCCGGCAGGCACTCCGCGAGCGCCGCGAGCAGGCCCGTGGGCGGCTCCGCAGGCCGGTCGGGGGCGAGTTCGGGCGATCACCGCCAGTGACCACGGGCGCGCCCCGTCGGAGGGCGGAAGCCGCCGGGGGGCTTCCGAGGACCGGGATGGACGGCGGTTACCGTCCGGTCGGTCCCCTCACCCCGCCACCCGTGCACGGGCTCCCCGGTGGCCTTCGGTGAGCCCTGCGACCCTCGCGGAACGAGCCGTGGCCGAACGCGCGTTTCGTGGTGAGCCTCACACCCCGGGAGCCCTGTTCGGGGCCGCTGAGCCGGTCCGGACTTCCCGCACGTGTCCCGGAAGGACGCCGCCGAGCGGCCCCGGGGGGCATCCGTGGAGCGCGTGACGCCTCGACCGCTCCCCCGCGCAGGCGTCGGCTGCTCCCGCAGGAGGGTTCCGGCCGGTCCGCGGGCCCCGGGACGGCCGTCCGAAGTGGGAGACCGGCGTTGACAGGCTCATGGCCCGTTGGCAGGCTCCTGCCTCATGCAGCTCACCCGTGATCGTTCGGTCACGCTCGTGGAACGCAGCCACGTCGATCTGGGACGTGTCGCGAGCGCCATCTGTCGCCACGTCTGAGAGCCCCACGCGCTCCGGGACTTAGGACACCCTGGTCTTCTTCGCCAGCGACAACGGCGGAGAACGGTTCTCGTACAACTGACCGCTGTCCGGCAACAAGAGCTCGCTCCAGGAGGGCGGCATCAGGGTGCCCTCCGTGCTGCGCCGGCCCGCGCGCATCGACGGTCACCAGGTCAGCGGTCTCCCGGTGTTCTCGCCCGACTGGACCGCGACGCTTCTGGAGCTCGGCGGGGCGCGGCCCGACCCCGCGCATCCGCTGGACGGCGTGAGCCTCGCCGGATACCTGTTGCGGAACGAGGTCCCGAGGGAGCGCGACCTGTTCTGGCGCGTGCGTGGGGAACGAGCCCTGCGCCGGGGCGACTGGAAGTACTACCGGAGCAAGGCCGGCAAGGACCAGCTGTTCCGGCTGGCCGACGACCGGCGCGATCAGGCCGACCGGGCCGCCGCGGAACCGGAGTTGCTGGCGGAGCTGCGGGCGTCGTGGGAGCGGGTGGACTCCGGGCTGCTCCCGTACACGACCGGTTCCTGAGACGTACACGACCGGTTCCTGGGGGCCACCACCGGTTGAGGGCCCGTGAGAGGACCCGCGCCTCGGCGGTCAGCCCTTGGAGTCCTCGGGCGCCTCGGCCGCCGGGGCGGATGCCTCGATCCCCTCGCCGCCCTTCGCGGTGAGCGACAGGGTGCGGTGATCGACCGTGAACTCCGTCCTCCCCTTCAGGGCCCCGAGCAGCGCCCGCTCCAGCTCCATCGGCCCCTCCGGGCACAGCTTCCGGGTCGAGGCGAGCGGGCCGAACGTGACCGTGGCCCCGGAGACCGCCGCCTTGCCGTGGAAGGAGTTGCAGCCGAGGTTCCCCTCCACCGTGCCGTCCTTGCCGAAGCTGAGGTGCGCCTTGCCCTCGGTACCGGTGGGCAGGGAGGTGGCGACGCTGCCGGAGCGCAGGCCGGTCACCTTCCAGGCAGTGCCGGTGAGCGGGGCCGGGGGCTCGGAGTCGAGGGCGATGGAATCGCCGTCGGCGCTGGTCAGGGTCATGGTCCTCGCGTCGCCACGGCCCGACACGGCGGCCTTGAGCTCACCCTGGAAGGCCCGGCCCATCGCACTCTCGAACCGCTGGGCATCCCCCGCGCACGCCATTCCGGTGGCCGTGCTCCGCCCGACGGTGACCTTGTCCCCGTCGAGGCGGACGTCCGCGCTGAAGCGGTTGCAGCCCAGATTGCCGGTGGCCTTCCCCTGGGGGTCGATCGCGATGTGGGCTCCGGAGGGCGCGGCGGTCCTCTTCCCGCCGGTGGTCAGGGAGGACACGGTCCAGTGGACACCGGTCACGGGCAGCTCGGAGCGCACCGCACCGCTGCCGTCCCCGGAGTCCCCCGGATCGCCGGACCCAGCACCGGAGCCCGACTCCGTACCGCAGGCGGCGAGGGTGAAGAGGGCCAGGACGCTGACAGCCATACGTTGATTTCGCATGGCCATGGGACGGATCGACCGGCTGATCCGGTTCCCCTCAGCCCATCAGCGGGAGCAGCGGGGCGAGATCGGCCCGCTCGCCACTGGCGCTGACCTGCGCCGAGTCGAGCGCCGACGCCCACCGCGTACGGCCCGTGGCCAGCCGCATCCAGGTGAGCGGGTCCGTCTCCACGACGTTCGGCGGCGTACCCCGGGTGTGCTTGGGGCCGCCGATGCACTGGACGACGGCGAAGGGCGGGACGCGCACCTCGACGGAGCCGCCGGGCGCCCTGTCCGCGAGCGCGTCGGCGAGCAGCCGGGTGCAGGCGGCGAGCGCCTGACGGTCGTACGGGACGTCGATGCCGGTCGCCCGGTGCAGATCGTCCGTGTGGACGACGAGTTCGACGGTGCGGGTCACCAGGAAGTCGCCCAGCCTCATCGTGCCCGCCCGGGTCGGCACCAGGCGGTCCTGATCGCCGTCGGGCACCAGTGCCGTGAACCGGGCCAGTGTCTCCTCGTACAGCGCGTCGAGGTCGGTGCGGTCCGCTGCCGTCGCACGGGCTTCACCGGCGATGTCCTGGGCCTTCGCGGCGGTGGAGAACGGCCACTCCAGCAGGGAGGTCTCCGGCTTGGGTCCGCCGACGGGCCGGGGCTGCTCCATGCCCCGGCTGACCCGTTCCAGGGCCGTCGGCACGTGCGCGGCCAGGTCCCGTACGGTCCACTCCCCCGGTCCGGGCAGGGCGAGTTGCTCGGGCGTCAGGGTGCGGACGGCGTCCCGCAGGTGGGTGAACTGGGCCAGGACCGCGGCCCGGGTCCTGGCGACGTCGTACGCGCGGGGGCGCTTCTTGGCCGGGGGCATAGGGGCGAGACTAACCGGCGGTTCCGACGGTGCCCCTCCCGTGCCGCACTCAGTGCCGCGCGAAGTCCGCCGTGTCGGGACGGACGACATCCGTGCAGCCACGGCGTTCCGTCGCGTCGTCGACGTAGGCACGGAACAGGGGCTCCAGCCGGTCGCGGAGGATGCGGTCGTACGGGTAGGACACCTGCATCAGGTGCAGGGCGGGCCGGCCGTCGCAGACGGAGGATGCCCACCAGGCGGACCCGTCCGTACCCGCGGTGCCGGGACGGATCGCCGTCCGGTCCTGCAGGCCGGTCCGTATCCCTCTGGTGCCGTCGCCGACGAGGGTCTCGGTCTTGACCCACAGGGGAGAGTGCAGGAGCACGATGCCGAGGTCCCGTGGGCGCGTGGTGGTCTTCTCGTAGGCGGGCCAGATCCTCCGGGTCTCGTCCTCACCGAGTGCGAGCAGGCAGGCGTCGTGGGCGCTCGCCTTCCCGGCCGGCGCGGCGAGTGCACGGTCGGGAAGGGAGCCTCGTCCCTCGGCGGCTATCAGTCGGCCGTACCAGGCACACGTGCCGCCGGCCCCGGCCGCCGGGCCGAGGGCGAAGGTCGGCTCGGGGAACTCGGCCGGCAGCGCGGGAAGTTGGGACCGGCATCCCCGCTCCTCGGCCGCCCTCTCCACCGCCTGACGCGCCAGACCGGCGAGCGTGCGGCGGTCCTCCGCCGTCGCGACGTCCGCGTACTTGGCGATGGCCGACGCCTCGATGGAAGAGGTCTCGCCACCGTCCGCGCACAGCGCCCTGGCCGTCACCAGGTGGCTCTCGTACTCACCGAGCCCGCCGTCGCCCAGCGGGTGCGGCACGGCATGGTCCGCCGCGCCCGCGATGTCGTCCACACCACCGCGCCGGAGGTCGAAGGGCTCGTCGTCGAGAGCGATCCGGCGCTCGTCGGCGTTCGGGTCGGCCGGGTACACGGACAGGGTCAGGGCGAAGTGCCCGTACACCGTCCCCGAATCGCCCGCCCGTTGGACGACGCAGTTGCTGACCCGCCGGGCGGGGTCGATCTGGTAGCGGTCCGCGAGCTCCACCCGGTCGATGTCACTGTTCAGCCCGAGCACCAGGTCGGGGTCGACGAGGCCGCCGCACCCCGCCTCGATGCGCTCCCGGCTCTCGGACCGGGCGCGGAGGTCGGACACCTGCATGACGATGGCCCAGATGCTCAGGCCGATTCCCGCCACGGCGACCAGGCAGAACAGTGCGTTCAAGGCCTTCGGGAAGCGCCCGCGTCCGGTCGGCTCCCCTATCGGCCCGGATGCCCCGGCAGCGCTCGTATCGTCCATGACCGGCCCCCGTACGACGACAACGCATGACGCCCGGAAAGCTACCAGTCGGTGCCGACGGCCTCACCGGCCACGAACGCCTCACCGCCGGCCGGTACGCCGACGCCCCGCCAGGTGAAGGGGATACCGCGCGCCACGTCGAGGTCGGGGTGGTCCATCAGCTGGAAGTGCACGTGCGGCTCGGTGGAGTTGCCGGAGTTCCCGCAGCGAGCGAGCACCTGCCCCTCGCGGACCGTGTCCCCCGCCCCGACCTGGAGCGAGCCGCGCCGGAGGTGGGCGTACGCGGCGTACGTCCCTTCGCCGAGGTCGAGCACGATGTGGTTGCCGACCATCCTTCGGGCACCGGCCATGTCGCGCACGGAGGCCTCGGCCAGCATCAGGTAGGCCAGCGCAGGACCGGAGTTGCGGCTGAGATGATCGCGCTGACCGCCGCTCGCGTGCACCACGGTGGCGTCGGCGACCGCCAGTACCGGGGCGTCGAACGCGGGGAAGTCGCGGTTCGGCCGGGCGAGCGGCCACAGCCACCGGAAGGGCGGGCGGCCCCCTCCCACGGGTTCGGCGACGACGTCGATCGCGTACGTCTGCCCGTAGCCGTGGGTGCCGTGGCTCGGGACCTTGTCAGCCGGGCTGTTGAGCGCCGTCCAGCGACCGGTCACCGGCGGCCCCACCTCGACCGCCGGCCGGGACCCCGACGGGTCCGCGCCGCCGCGGCGGTTCACCAGCAGTCCGATGACGATCGCCGCCGCGGCAGGCACGAAGGTCACCCCGTACGGGACCAGCGGATCGGCGATGACGCTCACCAGCACCAGGACGACAAAGGCGATCCAGCAGCAGCGGTAGAGGATCATCGCGGCTTTTCGTACGGACATGGGTCCCCCTCGTCTCGGTCTGCGGCTGTCACGGCCGGGCGGCCGTGAGAACCACCAGCAGCGGCACGACCCGGGGGCCCGGCACCTCGTAGCGCCCTCGCCCCGCCGTGTGCAGCCAGCCCGCGGCGGTGAGGAGCCGCAGGTGGTGGTAGATCTGTCCGGTCGTGCCCGTCTCGTCGAGCTCGGCCAGTTCGGCTGCCGTACGCCGGCCGCCGAGGATCTCGCGGAGCATCCGGAGCCGGACCGGGTGCCCGAGCGCCGCCAGTGGTTCGGCGGCCGTCGCCCAGTCGGACCGCTCCTCCTCCGGGCCGAGCAGCCCTGAGGTCAGCGCGCCGTACTGCCATTCGTAGCGCTCGCCCGCGGGCAGCCTGACCGCCCCGGTGAACAGCACACCGCCGTCGGCGGCGGCGTCCCCGACCAGGCCGAGCTGGTCCTTCAGCCCGTCCAGCGCCCAGAAGTCGCCGTCACCCAGCTCCGGCTTCCCGCCACCCGCCGCCGACTCCAGCAGCACCAGCCTGCGCTCCAGTTCGGCGACGCGCTCCTCGAGCTCCATGCCCACCACCTTACGTAATTACGTAATATCGATCAACGGCTGTTGCGGGAACGCCGAAGCCCCCGTCCGGTCGGCCCGGACGGGGGCTTCGGAGGGTCGGTCGGAAATCAGGCGAACAGACCCTTCAGGGTCCCCTCGTGCGCCGTCCGCAGCTCACTCAGCGGAATGCTGAACTCGCCCTGGACCTCGATCTCCTCGCCGTCCACGACACCGATCCGGGCGACGGGAAGGCCCCGCGCACCGCACATGTCGTTGAAGCGGAGCTCCTCGCTGCGCGGAATCGAGACGACCGCGCGGCCCGCCGACTCCGAGAACAGGAAGGTGAAAGCGTCCAGGCCGTCCGGGACGACCAGCCGGGCACCCTTCCCGCCGCGCAGGCAGGACTCTGTGACCGCCTGGATCAGGCCGCCGTCGGACAGGTCGTGCGCCGCGTCGATCATGCCGTCGCGGGAGGCCGAGATCAGGATCTCGCCCAGCAGCCTCTCGCGGCCCAGGTCGACCGCGGGCGGCATCCCGCCGAGGTGCTGGTGGACGACCTCGGACCAGGCCGAGCCGCCGAACTCCTCGCGGGTGTCGCCCAGGAGGTAGATCAGCTGGCCCTCGTCGGCGAACGCGACCGGCGTGCGCCGGGTGACGTCGTCGATCACGCCGAGCACCGCCACGACCGGCGTCGGGTGGATCGCCGTCGCACCGGTCTGGTTGTACAGCGAGACGTTGCCGCCGGTGACCGGGGTACCCAGCTCCAGGCAGCCGTCCGCGAGACCACGGGTGGCCTCGGCGAACTGCCACATGACGTCCGGGTCCTCGGGCGAGCCGAAGTTCAGGCAGTCCGAGATGGCGAGCGGCTTGGCACCGGACGCCGCGACGTTGCGGTAGGACTCGGCCAGCGCGAGCTGCGCACCCGTGTACGGGTCGAGCTTCGCGTACCGGCCGTTGCCGTCGGTCGCCATGGCGACGCCCAGGTTCGACTCCTCGTCGATCCGGACCATGCCCGCGTCCTCGGGCATCGCGAGGACGGTGTTGCCCTGCACGAACCGGTCGTACTGGTCGGTGATCCAGGACTTGGACGCCTGGTTCGGCGAGCTGACCAGCTGGAGGACCTGCTCCCGCAGCTCCGCGCCGTTCGCCGGACGGGCCAGCCTGCCGGCGTCGTCGGCCTGCAGCGCGTCCTGCCAAGAGGGCCGCGCGAACGGCCGGTGGTACGTCGGGCCCTCGTGGGCCACGGAGCGCGGCGGCACGTCCACGATCTGCTCGCCGTGCCAGAAGATCTCCAGCTGCGAACCCTCGGTCACCTCACCGATGACGGTGGCGATGACGTCCCACTTCTCGCAGATCTCCATGAAGCGGTCCACGTGCTGCGGCTCGACGATCGCGCACATGCGCTCCTGCGACTCGCTCATGAGGATTTCCTCGGGCGAGAGGGAGGAGTCGCGCAGCGGCACGGTGTCCAGCTCGACGCGCATACCGCCGGAACCCGCGGAGGCCAGCTCGCTCGTGGCGCAGGAGAGCCCGGCGCCGCCGAGGTCCTGGATGCCCGCGACGAGCTTCTCCTTGAAGATCTCCAGGGTGCACTCGATGAGGAGCTTCTCCTGGAACGGGTCGCCGACCTGGACGGCGGGGCGCTTGGTGGGCTTGGTGTCGTCGAAGGTCTCCGAGGCCAGCACGGAGACACCGCCGATGCCGTCGCCGCCGGTGCGGGCGCCGTAGAGGATCACCTTGTTGCCGGGGCCGGACGCCTGCGCGAGGTGGATGTCCTCGTGCTTCATCACGCCGATGCAGCCGGCGTTGACGAGCGGATTGCCCTGGTAGCAGGCGTCGAAGACGACCTCACCGCCGATGTTCGGCAGGCCGAGGCAGTTCCCGTAGCCGCCGATGCCGGCGACGATGCCCGGCAGGACCCGCCGGGTGTCGGGGTGGTCTGCCGCACCGAAGCGCAGCGGGTCGACGACCGCGATCGGACGGGCGCCCATGGCGAGGATGTCGCGGACGATGCCGCCCACGCCGGTCGCCGCACCCTGGTAGGGCTCGATGTACGAGGGGTGGTTGTGCGACTCGACCTTGAAGGTGACCGCGTAACCCTGGCCGACGTCGACCACACCGGCGTTCTCGCCGATGCCGACGAGCATCGCGTCGTTGGCGGGGACCTTCTCGCCGAACTGCTTGAGGTGGACCTTGCTGCTCTTGTAGGAGCAGTGCTCGGACCACATCACGGAGTACATGGCGAGCTCGGCGCCGGTGGGGCGGCGGCCCAGGATCTCGCGGATCCGGGCGTACTCGTCCTCCTTGAGGCCGAGCTCCTTCCAGGGCTGTCCGGCGTCCGGGGTTTCGGCCGCGTGCTCGACCGTGTCCAGGCTCATGCGTTGACCAGCTTCTTGATGATCGAGGTGAAGAAACCCAGGCCGTCGGTGCGACCGGTACCGATCAGCGGCTCGACGGCGTGCTCCGGGTGCGGCATCAGACCGACGATGTTGCCCGCGGCGTTGGTGATGCCGGCGATGTCGCGCAGCGAGCCGTTCGGGTTGACGTCGGCGTAGCGGAAGGCGACGCGGCCCTCGGCCTCCAGCTCGTCGAGCGTGTGCTCGTCGGCGGTGTACCGGCCGTCCACGTTCTTCAGCGGTACGGAGATCTCCTGGCCGGCCGCGTAGTCCGAGGTCCAGGCGGTCTCCGCGTTCTCCACCCGCAGCTTCTGGTCGCGGCAGATGAAGTGGAGGTGATTGTTCCGCAGCATCGCCCCGGGCAGCAGGTGCGCCTCGGTCAGGATCTGGAATCCGTTGCAGATACCGAGGACCGGCATACCGGCCTTCGCCTGCGCGATGACGGTCTCCATCACCGGCGAGAAACGCGAGATCGAGCCGGCGCGCAGATAGTCGCCGTAACTGAATCCGCCCGCCAGGATGACCGCGTCGACCTGGTGGAGGTCCTTGTCGCGGTGCCAGAGCGATACGGGTTCGGCGCCCGCGATCCGAACGGCCCGCAGGCTGTCCTGGTCGTCGAGCGTGCCGGGAAAAGTGACGACGCCGATACGGGTGGTCACTTCTCCTCCTCCACCTTGACGGTGAAGTCCTCGATGACTGTGTTGGCGAGGAAGGTCTCGGCCATCTCGTTGATACGGGCGAGGGCGGCGTCGTCGACCGGCCCCTCGACCTCGAGCTCGAAACGCTTTCCCTGACGAACGTCCGCGATTCCTTCGAAGCCGAGACGGGGCAGCGCGCGCTGCACAGCCTGTCCCTGCGGGTCGAGGATCTCCGGCTTGAGCATGACGTCGACTACGACGCGTGCCACTGGCACTCCCGGTGGTGTGGTGCGGCTGTGTCTCCGAGGGGTTCCCCAGATCCCCGCGGGTCCACTCAGCGTACCTGGCCAGAAATTCTACGCGGGTAGATATACGGTGGTCCCGATCACGCCGAGATATCGGAGGGAGGTTGCGCACGGGTAAAACCCGGGGAGAAAAATCTCCACCCGGATTACGCGCGGACACATGGACGCAACACGCGGATGCAATTGGCAGGGCTTCACAATGCGGCTCCCACCGCTGTACAAATGAATACAGGGAAAGCACGATTACCCCTGGGACAGTCGACACCGGCCGATCCGTATCCGCCCAGCCGCCGGAAGGCCGGCATCACCGCATGTCAGATGCGACGATGCCGCAGGAAAGGACCGATATCCGTGGCTCAGCGCGTCGTGGTAACGCTCTCCGACGACATCGACGGGGGAGAAGCGGCGGAAACGGTCACCTTCGCCCTGGACGGCAAGTCGTACGAGATCGACCTCAATCCCGCCAATGCCAAGAAACTACGCAAGACGCTGGCTCCCTACCTGGCGGCCGGCCGAAAGCAGACAAATGCCGGCAAGCGCGGTAGGACACCGGTGTCCTACCACCACACCTCACTGGCCCCCGACCCCGCGGCCGTGCGCGCGTGGGCCCGCTCGCACCGGATGGAGGTACCGGCCCGCGGCCGGATCCCCAAGAAGGTCTACGAGGCGTTCCAGGCCGCCAGTTGAGGGCCGCGCCCGGAATGTTCCATTCCGGTCTGGCGGGCGACGGCCCCCGGGGAGACGTCCCGGGGAGCCGACTTGCACAACACCCCTGCAGGTCGGCTAGAGTCTGGAGCACGCCGAAGGGCAAGGCCGAAAAGCCGGGTCCGACGCAGCGTGCGGGTGTAGTTCAGTAGTAGAACATCCCCCTTCCAGGGGGAAGGCGCAGTGTGCAATTCCTGTCACCCGCTCTGCACTGCCTTACCGGGCCACTCAGTGGATCAGGTAGAGTAGTGAGCGCTCCACCGGTGAATGCCGAGTGGCAGCAATGCGGACGTAGCTCAGTTGGTAGAGCGCAACCTTGCCAAGGTTGAGGTCGCCAGTTCGAACCTGGTCGTCCGCTCTTGATTCAAAGGCCCCGGTCGAAATCGACCGGGGCCTTTGACGTTTCCGGTTGCCGACGCATGACGTATGTCATGAACAGTGATGACAGCACGCACTGTCCTCCGCCGGGTCCCGGCGGAAGTCTTGGACCATGACCAGCGGCGACTTCCTCCCGGCGGAAAGCGGGATCTCCGGCGCCGCCGCCGAGGGTGGCGGGACGCCGCGGCGCCGTGCCGGGGGCTTCGAAGACGGGAACGGAGAGCACCGTGGCAGAGGGCATGACAGGCCGGACCGGCAGGTGGCGGCTCGCCGGCGGCCCCTGGGTGCGGCCGGCGGCCAGAAGCGACACGGCGAAGGTCGAGCTCTACACCCGGTACACCTTCCAGGCGATGGCCGGGCTCGAAGTGGGGGCACTGGCCTTTCCGCTGCTCCTCGGGGAGCGGAGCCCCTCGGACATCTGGCTGTTCCTGCTGCTCCTCGGGCACTCCGCGATGTGCGCCGTCGTGTCCACCAGGGCTCTCGACTGGCGGCTCGGCCGCAGGGAACGCTCCGGGGCCCTGCTCGCCGCCTCCGCGGCGCTGACGGGCGTGTGCCTCGTCGTGCTCATCCTCCTCCTCGACAGCGGGGCCCTTTCCAGGGACGGCGACTTCGCACTCCTGCTGATGGGGATCACCGCCTTCGGGCTGGGGACGCTCGCCCTCGGTCTGCGTACGACGCGGGAGCGCGTCCTCTCGGTGATAGCCGCGGCGACGGCCACCGCCGCCGCCACGGCGCTGCTGGGTCTGGGATGGCGGCAGACCTGGCTGGACTTCGTCGGCGTCGCCTGCGCGGGCGCGCTGTTCGTCGTGACGTACGTCTTCTCGGCCTGGCTGGCCGGTGTGGTGAAGGAGCTGGATGCCGCACGTGAGCTCCAGACCCGCGTCGCGGTCGCCGAGGAGCGGCTGCGGTTCGGCCGCGACATCCACGATGTGATGGGCCGTAACCTCGCGGTGATGGCGCTGAAGAGCGAGCTGGCCGTCCAACTCGCCGAGCGTGGAAGGCCGGAGGCACTGTCCCAGATGGCCGAGGTCCAGCGGATCGCCCAGGAGTCGCAGCGTGAGATCCGGGACGTCGTACGCGGCTACCGGCAGGCGAGCCTGCGCACCGAGCTCGAAGGCGCCCTGAGCGTGCTGCGGGCCGCCGGCATCGAAGGTGTGGTCCACGGCCTGGACGACGGCCCGGCGCTCCCCCCGGACCTCCAGTCCGCGCTGGGCTGGGTCGTGCGGGAGGCGACGACGAACGTACTGCGGCACGGCGACCCCCGTGGCTGCACCATCCGGCTCTCCACGGGTGAGCGGGCCGGCGGGAAACAGGAGCGCGGGGACGCGCGGCAGGAAGAGGTGGTCCTCATGGTGCAGAACGACGGCGTGCCCGAACCGGCCGGCCCGCCCGACGGAGGCGCCGGAGCGGGCGGGGGCCCCCGGCAGACGCCGGGCACGGGGCTGACCGGGCTGCGGGAGCGGCTCGCCGCGCACGACGGCACGCTGGAGGCGGGCCCTGTCGGCGGCACCGGCTGCTTCCGCCTGACGGTTCGGGTGCCCCTGCCCGCACCGGCGGACGGCACGTACGACGGTCCGGGCACCGCCGGTGGGGAAGCGGCCGCGTGAGCACCGGACCGGGCCCCGTGCGGGTCCTGCTCGCCGACGACGAGCACCTGATCCGGGGCGCGCTGGCGGCACTCCTCGCGCTGGAGGACGACATCGTCCTGGTCGCCGAGGCCGCCACCGGCCCGGAGGCGCTCGCCATGGCGCTGGCGCACCGCCCCGACGTCGCCGTCCTCGACCTGGAGATGCCGGGCGCGGACGGTGTGAAGGTGGCCACATCCCTGCGGTCGGCGCTGCCGGAGTGCCGCACCATGATCGTGACGAGCCACGGCAGACCCGGGAATCTGAAACGGGCACTCGCCGCGGGTGTGCGGGCGTTCGTACCGAAGACGGTCAGCGCCCGGCGGCTGGCCGAGATCATCCGCACCGTGCACGCGGGAAACCGCTACGTCGACCCGGACTTGGCGGCCGACGCGATCGCCGCCGGCGACTCCCCGCTGACCGCCCGGGAGGCCGAGGTGCTGGAACTGGCCGCCGACGGGGCACCGGTCGCGGAGATCGCGGAGCGCGCCTCGCTGTCGCAGGGCACCGTGCGCAACTACCTGTCGGCGGCCGTGTCCAAACTCGGTGCGGAGAACCGTCACTCGGCGGTGCGTCTCGCCAGGGAGAGAGGTTGGGTATAGTGAGCACCGCGCTTCGGCGCCTGCGAACGTAGCTCAGCTGGTAGAGCGCAACCTTGCCAAGGTTGAGGTCGCGAGTTCGAACCTCGTCGTTCGCTCCATGCAAGAAGGCCCCGGTCCTCGTGACCGGGGCCTTCTTCCGTCAGCGGCCCTCGGTCGACCAGTTGAGGCCGGTGAGGAGCTCGTACGCGTCCAGGTACTTCGCACGGGTCGCCTCGACGATCTCCCGCGGAAGCGCCGGCGGCGGCTGCTCGCTGTGGCGGTCCCAGCCGGAAGCGGGAGACGTCAGCCAGTCACGCACGAACTGCTTGTCGTACGAGGGCTGTGCCCTGCCCGGCTCCCAGGTCTCGGCCGGCCAGAAGCGCGAGGAGTCCGGGGTCAGCACCTCGTCCGCGAGGATCAGCTCCTCGCCGCCGTCCGCCGTGGGCGCGAAGCCGAACTCGAACTTCGTGTCGGCGAGGATGATCCCGCGCTCACGCGCGATGTCCCGGGCCCGCCCGTACACGTCCAGGGTCGTACGGCGCAGCATCGCCGCCGTCTCGGGACCGACCTCGCGGGCGACCTCCTCGTACGACACGTTCTCGTCGTGGTCGCCGACCGCGGCCTTGGTGGCCGGGGTGAAGATCGGTGCCGGGAGCTCGGAACCGTCGACGAGGCCCTCGGGCAGCGCGAGCCCGCAGACCGTGCGGGCCGCGTCGTACTCGGTCAGCCCTGACCCGGTCAGATATCCGCGCGCCACGCACTCGACCTGGACCATCCGCAGCGAACGGCAGATCAGGGTGCGGCCGGCCCAGTCGCCGGGCGCACCGGCGGGAAGGTCGGTCGACAGCACGTGGTTGGGGACGAGGTCGGCGAGCTGGTCGAACCACCACAGCGACAGCTGGGTGAGGACGCGGCCCTTGTCGGGGATCTCGGTGGGCAGGACCCAGTCGTACGCGGAGATACGGTCGCTGGCGACCATGACGAGGTCACCGGCCTCGTTCCGGTACAGGTCGCGCACCTTGCCGGTGTGCAGGTGGGTGAGCCCCGGCACCTGCACGGGCTCGGGCTTTTCTACGAAACCGGACACGCTGCCTCCGCGTAGGTTGATCCAGGAGTCGTTCCGATTGTCCCGCATACGAAGGGGCCACGCGGACAGGGGTCGCGCCGTGGACGTGCGGAGGTGGGTGCAGGGGACCTGGGCGTGCCGCGCGGTACCCCGCCACGGACCGGCGTGCGACAAAGGCCGCGCCGCCGCCGGGTCACCGGGCAGGCCGCCCCGGCCTGGGGCGTGTCGACCGGCAGCCGGCCCGCACCGCTCAGTCGCGCTTGCAGATCCGGTCGAGCAGGTTGGCGGTGGCCCGCTGGATGCGGGAGTCGACGTGCCCGGGGCGGTCGAGCGCCGGGGACCAGGCGAAGGTGCCCGAGGCGAAGACGAGCGCGCCCGACGGCGCGCGGTAGAGCGAGGTCTCCTGGTGCCGGGTGGCCCCTTCGCTGTCGCGGTACGGAGAGTGCGCGAGCAGCATGCGGTTCTCGTGCTCCGGCAGCGTCGTACGCGGGAAGTAGCGGTCGGCCTCTCCGGCGACCAGCCCCTCGAGCTCGTCGCCCTCGGCCGCTCCGGTCGCCTCCCAGAGCCAGTGCCCGCCGTTGCGCACGACCAGGGGGTGGGGCTCGGGGACCCGGCCCGCGTACTGGATGCCGAGCAGCTGCTGTTCGGCACGGTCGACCTCACGCCACAGCGCGGGCTTCCCGGGGCCGTTGCGCTTGCGGCAGGTGAGCAGGCGGTCGGGGACTCCGGAGGCGGACGGGCCGAGCCCGACCTGCCAGTACATCGTGTTGGCGGAGAGAAAGACGAGGGACGTGCCGGTGTCCCGGGCGCGCTCGGTGGTGCGGCGCATGGACAGCGACCAGTACTCGTCGTGGCCGGGGAACACCAGGCCCCGGTAGCGGCTGGGGTCGACACGGCCGGCGTGCAGGTCGCGGGCGTCGGCGTAGGCGAGGTCGTAGCCGTAGCGCTCGGCCCAGCGGATGAAGTCGTAGGCGTGGCCCACGTGCAGGGGCAGGCCCGCGCCCGCGTAGGGACGGTCGAAGGAGATGGTGACCGCGGCGTCCTCCTCCCCCAGCAGCCGGCCCTCCCCGTCCCACGCGTGGTAGAGACTCGCGCCGGTGCGGCCGTCCTCCGGGTAGAGGTTGTAGGCCTGCCACGTGACGTCCGGCAGCAGGAGAAGCAGGTCCGCCGGCTGGTCGTCGCGGACCGTGAAGGGGATGTGCGAGCGGTACCCGTCGGCGGTGGTCAGGACGGCGACGTACGCGCCGACCGACCAGTAGCTCGGGATCTGCAGCCGCCAGGAGAGCCACCAGTGATGGCAGGAGACCGTCCGGCCGGCCATCAGCGGCGGCGGCTGGACGATGCCGGACAGGCGCGGGCTCGTGGTGATCTTGGCCGCGCCGTCACCGGCGTAGTGCCCGATGCGGTAGACGTCCACGGAGAACTGCTGGGGCGGGTCCACGGTGATGTGGAAGTCGATCGCCTCGCCGGGGGCCGCGGCGCCGGGGGACACGAACCCCTTGATCTGGCGGTGCACGTCGTCGGCGGTCCGCGTGCCCCCGCCGGCGCCGCGGCCGAGGTCGGCGTACCAGGGGACGACCTGGCCGGTGTCGTCGAAGTAGTTCTCACTGCCGCGCAGCCATGGCAGCGGGCCCTGCCCGAAAGGGTCGCTCACGGCGTGCGCGAGGGCACCCGATTCCCATCGCCGGATCTGCTCCGCCCCCATCCCGCTCCCCTCCCTCGCCCCCCGAAAGACCTGGTGCGCCGGATGCCGGCGCCGGTCTCCAGCACATCACATAACGCACGCACTCCGTCACCGTTCGTCGCGAATTGACGTGAACGGAAGGAGATCATCCGGATATGGAGCTGACATACGGGATATTTCGCGTCTTCGGTGGACGAACGGTCGTTCAACCCAGGCGTACGGGTTTGTCGGCGCGGACGCCCACCTCGGTCAGCCAGGAACGCAGCGGCTCGGCGTCGCCGTCCTCGACGAGGCTGAGCACCGGGGCACCCGGATCCGACCTGCGTCCACCGTCGACGAGGAGGGCGGGACCGTCGAGCCAGTCGAGGCCGGGCGCGGCCCCCGCCGTGTCCACGGCGGCGCAGCAGACCATCGCCACCACGTGGTCGGCGAGCAGTTCCGCGCCCGTACGCGGCGGCTGGAGGGGGAAGAGCGGCAGCGGCACGGGGCCCCAGGGATCGAGGAGCCCGATGGCGGCCCCGGCGGCCGACGCACCGGTGGCCGCCGTGCCGGTCGGAGCGCCGGTGGCCGTCCCGGCCTGGGAACCACCCGCCGGGGTGCCACCGGGTCCGCCACTGCCGGCTCCCGGTGCCGTACCCGGCTCAGCGCCCGCCTCGTCACGGGCGACGGCCGCCCCGATCCCGGCGGCGAGGGCCTCGCTGTCGGCGCCGGGCGCGGCGAGGTGGTCGATGACGCGCGCCAGCGTCGGGACCGGAGGGCTGTCCGCCCCCGGCCGCCCCACGCTCGTGGTCACCCCCAGCGCGTCCAGCACCTGGTGCAGCCTGGCCGCCTCCGAACGCCACTTCCGGTCCACGACCTCCTCCGGGTACTGCTGCCAGTCGACGGGGGCCCAGCCGGGGCCCGTCTCGGCCGGCCCGCCGTGGAACAGCCGGGCCGCCAGCAATGAGGCCGCCTCGTCGGCGGCGCCCGGCTCCTCGATGAGGTCACAGGCGGGGCGCTCCCCCAGCCGGCTGGTGAATCCTTCGGCCAGCCGGTCGCGCCGGGAGAGCTCCGTCAGCGCGGACACGACGCCGGCGTCGAGGCGGGACGGCCAGCGGCCCATCCGCCAGGCGGGCAGCGCGACCCGGGTCAGCAGCCGGTCCCATCCGGCGTAGGCGAGACCGACCTGCTCCTGGGCGCGGATCCTCAGTCCGTAGTCCACTTCCTGGGCGCGGCCCGAGGCGGCGGCTGCGACACAGCGCTCCATCTCGGCGGCGTGACCGCGGCAGCCGCGCAGCATCACCTTGGCGATCCATCCCACGAAGGCCGTGGGAATCCCGCGTACGAACCCCTGCCCCGGCAGCGCGGCGTCGGCCACCGCCGCGTCCAGCCCTCGGACGAAGCGGCGGGCAGCGGCTATGTCGGGATGGGCGGACGGCCCGGTACCCGCGACGACCGGGGCCAGCACCGCGCGCAGCTCGGCGACCCGCATCCACCACAGGAAAGGTGAGCCGATGACGAGCACGGGGGCCGCCGGGACGCGCCGGCCGCGCCCGGCGGCCGGCATCCCCTCGGCCGCGCCTGCGGCCCCGGACCGGGCGGCCGGATGCGTACGGTCCTCCAGCCAGCTGTCGCAGTCGGGGGTCAGCTCTATGGCCGACGGGGCAGGGACGTCGAGCCGGTCGGCGAGATCGCGGACCAGCCGGTACAGATCGGGGGCCGCAGCCTCCGTGAGGGGCACCGTGGGGCTGACGGCGGGCCTGGCTCGCGCCACCGCGACGGCGACGGCCGCGGCGACCAGCAGCACCACGACCGCGAAACCCGCCAGCGCCCAGCTGACCGTGGACCACGCACGTCCGTCGAGGCGCCCCTGGGCGTTCGCGACGAGCAGCACGACGGCCGCGCCCGCCGGCAGGATCGCCAGGGCGGTGGCTCTGCTGCGGATGCGCAGCAGAGCCACCGCCCTGGCCCGCGCTGCGTGCGCGCCCAGCTCCTCAACCGAACCGGTACCGGACATGGCTGTACGTCACCCCCTCTGCCCCCGCGACGGTGTTGGTCACTCCCCCACTGTGGCACCCGCCACCGACATCGCAATGCCGGTGGGCCAAGTGCCGGAACGCCTGCGCCGCACCCTAGTTGGGGCCTCGGCGGCCGTCATCCGGATGGCGGAGTCGTCACCCGATGGAATGGCTTTGGGCAAAGCTGCTGACGCGCGGGCGGACAGGGGTCCGGTGATACCGCCCGCGCCCTTCCGGCTGCGCCGACGGGCCTTGAAAACCCCGCCCGGCCTCGGATGACGCGGGCCCGGACGCACCTGTGCCCGGCACCTCCGGAGGGGGGCCGGGCACGGGGAACGGTCGTGGCGCGGAGCACGGCCGGCGTCTCTCAGGGACGAGCCGCGTCCCTCAGGAAACGGCCGACGCGCGGCTCAGGGAACGGCCGACGCGGCTCAGGCCTGTTCGGCTGCCTTGCGCGCGATGTCCGTACGGTGCTGGGATCCGTCGAGCCGGATCCGTCCGACCGCCGCGTAGGCGCGGTCACGGGCCTGCGTGAGGTCCTTGCCGGTCGCCGTCACGGAGAGAACGCGCCCGCCGGCGCTGACGACCGCGTCACCGTCCTGCCGGGTGCCGGCGTGCAGGACGAAGGCGTGCGGCGCATCCTTCGCCACCACGTCCGCGAGACCGTCGATCGGGTCTCCCGTACGGGGCGTCTCCGGGTAGTTGTGCGAGGCCACGACCACGGTGACCGCGGCGTCGTCGCGCCAGTGCAGGGCGGGTACGACGTCCAGGGTGCCGTTGGCGGCGCCGAGCAGCACGCCGGCCAGCGGCGTCTTCAGCCGGGCCAGGACCACCTGGGTCTCCGGGTCGCCGAACCGGGCGTTGAACTCGATGACCCGCACACCGCGCGAAGTGATCGCGAGGCCGGCGTACAGCAGCCCGGAGAACGGGGTGCCACGGCGCCGGAGCTCGTCGACGGTCGGCTGAAGGACCGTCTGCATGACCTCGTCGACCAGCTTCGGGTCGGCCCACGGGAGCGGGGAGTACGCGCCCATGCCGCCGGTGTTCGGCCCCTCGTCACCGTCCAGGGCGCGCTTGAAGTCCTGGGCGGGCTGGAGGGGCAGCACCGTGGTGCCGTCGGTGATCGCGAAGAGGCTCACCTCGGGACCGTCGAGGAACTCCTCGATGACCACCCGGCCGCAGGCCAGTGCGTGGACACGGGCGGCTTCGACGTCGTCCGTGACGACGACGCCCTTGCCGGCCGCCAGACCGTCGTCCTTCACGACGTACGGGGCTCCGAAGGCGTCCAGGGCCTCGTCGATCTCGGCGGCCGTGGTGCAGACGTAGCTCCGGGCCGTCGGGACGTTGGCACCGGCCATGACGTCCTTGGCGAACGCCTTGGAGCCCTCCAGCCGCGCGGCCTCGCGCGAAGGGCCGAAGCAGGGGATGCCGGCCGCGCGGACGGCGTCGGCCACACCGGCGACAAGCGGCGCCTCCGGGCCGACGACCACCAGCTCGGCGCCCAGCTCGGTGGCGAGGCGCGCGACGGCTTCGCCGTCGAGTGCGTCGACCGGGTGCAGTTCGGCCACCTCTGCGATTCCGGCGTTGCCGGGGGCGCAGTACAGAGCGGTGACATCGGGGTCGTGGGAGAGAGAGCGGCACAGGGCGTGTTCGCGGGCGCCGCCGCCGATGACGAGGACCTTCACGGGGTGCAGCCTAGCCGCCGGGGGCGACGGGCCTCGACGGGCGCCGCTCCGTGGACGGACCCGGGGCCGCGGCGGGGCCCGGAGCCCGGCCCACCGCTCGCCCGCTCGTCCACCGGCTCGTCCACCGGCCCCCTCCACGCCCTCTACTCGTTGGTGAACTCCTCGACGACCGTGGCGCCCAGCTCGCGGACGATCAGGTCGTGCCCGGAGAGCGCGGAGTCGACGAGATCGGGATCGTCCGCCTCGGCGGTGTCGTCCTCGGGCGCGACCGACCGCGGAGGCTCCGGGGCCGCCCGGTCGTACGAGGACGGCTCCGGCCGGCCCGACTCCTGCTGCGGGGGCTGCTGTGCCGGTGGCTGAGTCTGCTGGGCAGGAGCGGCGGGCCGGGGCTCGTACGACTGGGCCTGCGGCGCGGGCGGGGCCTGGTACGGCGCGGCCGGAGGCCTGCCACCGCCGCCACCCGCCTGCGGAGGCGCGCCGCCACCACCGGACGGGTCGACGACCGCGTCGACCCGCCAATTGGCGTTGAACTGCTGGGCAAGGGCCTGCTTCAGCACCTCCTCGCTGCCACTGCTCGCGAAGGTGTCGCGGGCACCGGCGTTGAGGAAACCGATCTGCAGGGTGGTGCCGTCGAAGCCGATGACCTGGGCGTTCTGACTGAGCAGGATCCAGGTGAAGCGGCGGCGGTTCTTCACGGCCTCGAGGATGTCCGGCCACATGTTGCGGACCTGGGCCGCGCCCTGGCCGCTCTGCGCGGGTGCCTGAGCAGCCGGGGCCGGCGCGGGTGCGGCGGTAGCGGACCGGGACGGCGCAGGAGCGGACGCGGGCGGCTGCGCCTGCGGTACACCGCCACCCGGTGCGGAGGCCGTCGGCCAGCCGCCCGGCCGTCGGACCGGCTCGGCCCCGCCGGCACCGCTGCCGGGTCCGGCGGCAGCGGGCCAGGAACCGGGACGCTGACCGGTCGGCGCGGCGGCCGGAGACGGCTCGGCCGGAGGCGCCTCCTGCGGGACGGGGGGCTGCCGCGGAGCCGCGGGCTCCTGCGCGACGGGCGGGGCCTCGGCCTGCCCGGCAAAGGACACGGCCGGGGGTACGTCGGCGGGAGCACCGCCCGGAACATCACCCCGGGCCGCGGCACGGGCGGCAGCCGGGCCTCCGGCGGGCAGTCCGGTACCGCCCGCATGGGCGTCGGGTCCCGGTACGTAACCCATGGCGGGACCGGGGGCGGCGGGCGTGAACGACGCGGCACCGCGCTCGAGCCGGTCCAGCCTGGCCTGCAGGGAACGCTCGTCGTCGAAGGCGGCGGGCAGCAGCACCCGGGCGCAGATCAGCTCCACCTGGAGCCGGGGGGAGGTCGCCCCCCGCATCTCGGTGAGCCCCTCGTTGACCAGGTCGGCCGCGCGGCTCAGCTCTGCGGCGCCGAAGACGGACGCCTGGGCCTGCATCCGTTCCACCACGTCGGCGGGGGCGTCGATGAGCCCCTTCTCCCCGGCGTCCGGGACAGCGGCGAGGATCACCAGGTCGCGCAGTCGCTCCAGCAGGTCTGCGACGAAGCGCCGGGGGTCGTTGCCGCCCTCGATGACCCGGTCCACGACCTCGAAGGCCGCGGCTCCGTCGGCGGCCGCGAAGGCGTCCACGACGGAGTCCAGGAGGGACCCGTCCGTGTAACCGAGGAGCGAGGTGGCCATGGCGTATGTCACACCGTCGTCACCGGCGCCGGCCAGTAGCTGGTCCATGACGGACATCGAGTCACGGACCGAACCCGCACCCGCGCGCACCACGAGAGGCAGCACGCCGTCCTCGACGAAGCTGTCCTCCTTGGCGCACACCTCCGCGAGGTAGCCGCGCAGCGTGCCGGGGGGCACGAGCCGGAACGGGTAGTGGTGCGTACGCGACCGGATCGTGCCGATGACCTTCTCGGGCTCGGTGGTCGCGAAGATGAACTTCAGGTGCTCCGGCGGCTCCTCGACCACCTTCAGCAGGGCGTTGAACCCGGCCGGGGTGACCATGTGCGCCTCGTCGATGATGTAGATCTTGTACCGACTCGACGCGGGGCCGAAGAACGCCTTCTCCCGCAGGTCACGGGCGTCGTCCACGCCACCGTGCGACGCGGCGTCGATCTCGATGACGTCGATCGAACCGGGCCCGTTGCGCGCGAGGTCCTGGCAGGACTGGCACGTCCCGCAAGGCGTGGGCGTGGGCCCCTGCTCGCAGTTCAGGCAACGGGCGAGGATGCGCGCACTGGTCGTCTTTCCGCAGCCGCGCGGTCCGCTGAACAGATACGCGTGATTGACCCGGTTGTTCCTCAGGGCCTGCTGCAGCGGATCAGTGACATGCTCCTGACCGATGACCTCGGCGAAGGACTCGGGGCGATAGCGGCGGTACAGCGCAAGGGACGACACACATACGAGGTTATCGGGGCGGACCGACAACCGGCCCCGCCCCGGGCAGCGCGACCGGCGGAACACCACACCCCGGACACGCAAGGGCCCCCCACGCACCCGCCAGAGCCAACCTACCCTTGCTGCCTTCCGGCCCTGGGGGAGTTCAGTCAGATAGCGCCACGTGAGGGGCTGACGCCCACCTTAGCCGATCCCAGCCCCCCGCCGTCCACCCGCTCCCCCACCCCGTCCCACCCGAGGAGCACTCCGGAACGATCTCGGGGGAACGTGTTCGCGAGCACCCCCTGACGTCTTGTATTGTTTGCCGCGGAGGATTCGCCTAGTGGCCTAGGGCGCACGCTTGGAAAGCGTGTTGGGGGCAACCCCTCACGAGTTCGAATCTCGTATCCTCCGCCATTGCTCTCACCGGGCAATACGTCGAAGGGCCCCACCGCTTGCGGTGGGGCCCTTCGACGTTGCTCAGCCCTCGTTGTTCTGGTCTTTGTCCACAGGGGCACTCGGTGCGGGGCCCCAGATCGCGTCCGCGATCTTCTGCGCCACCTCCTTCAGCATGGCGTCGGGCACGTGCAGGTACCGTGCGCGCATCCGTGAGGACGTGCCTGCCTCCCAGCCCATGATCTGGTCGATCACTCGGTCCGGGATGCCGAGCAGCATAAGGACGGTGGCAGCGGTGTGACGGGCATCATGCAGCCGCGCGTCACGCACCCCAGCGTCCTCCAGCAGCTTCTTCCAGTCGTGGTAGTCCGTGTTCGGGCTGAGCGGGCCACCGAGCGGCTTCGTGAACACGTAGTCCGACTCGTTCCACAGGTTGCCGGCGGTCTTGCGCTCCCGGGCCTGTACCTCCCTGTGCTTCCGCAGCATCACGACCAGGGGACCCGGCAGGGGGACTGCCCGGCGGCCGGCGCGCGACTTGGTGTTCTTCGTCTCGCGCCGTACCTGCTTGCGGTCCGGGCAGTACCCGGCCTTACGGCCGCAGGGAGCTGTCTCCTTGCACCCGTGGTCATACTTGGGGCGCAGCCGGTTTCGGCGCAGCTTCAGATACTCGTGGTCCAGGTCTACATCGGCCCAGCGCAGCCCCAGCGTCTCCCCCTGTCGCAGGCCGAGGGCCAAGGCCAGCATCCAACGGCCGCTGTTGCGTCGCTTGTTCACCTCGACCAGCAGGCTCTGCACCTCCTCGACCGAGTAGGGCTCGATCTCCTCCTCCGGCTCCTCTACCCGTGGCGGCTTGGCCAGAGCGGCGGCGTTCTTCGCGGCGTGGCCACGGCGGACCGCCTCACCGAGGGCGGTGCGGGCAGTGCGGTGGGCCTGGTGAGCGGTGGCTGCCTTGCTTCCGTTCTTCTGCATCCGGCGGTACAGGCTCTCCAGGTGCTCCGGCTCCAGGCGGTCAATGCGGTGCTTGCCGATGCCGGGCACGAGGTGCACGCGAACGGCGACCTCGTACCCGTCGTAGGTGTTCTCGCTGACGACGTCCTTGGCGATGTTCTCGACCCAGTGCCACAACCACTTCTCAACCGTCCAAAGCTTGCCGGGCTGCTGCGCAGTTCCGTGGTCGCGCTGCTTCTCCAGTCGCTTGACCTCTTCAGCCAAGGCGTCCTCAGTCGGCCGGGTGATGTGCCTGCGGTAGGGCTCACCGTTGTCCTTGTAGCCCATCGGCACCCGGGCGTGCCAACGGCCGTCCTTGCCGAAGTAGACGGCTGTTTCACCGTTTGCACGGCGAGTGCGCTTCTTCTCCGCCACGGGCGGTCTCCTTCAAGTTCAGGTGTGAGCACGGGACGCCGCCCGGCGGGGGGCGTCCCGTGTGTGCGGTGGTTGTTCAGGCGGCGTGTTGCTCGGCTCGGCGGCGTGCGAGGTACGCGGCCGGGGCATCGGCGGGGACACGGCGAAGGGTGCCGATCGTCAGCGACTCCAAAGCGCCCGAGCGGATCAGGGCGAAGCAGGTGGTCCGGCCGACGCGGAGGCGGCGGGCGGCCTCCTCCACGGTGAGCAGGATCAGCGTGGAGTCGTCTGCCGCATGGGGTGCGGCTGCATGAATCTGGTGCACGGGCTCGCTCCTTGGCGGTGAGGTAGCGCGAGATGTGTCCGAGGCTGTGATTTCTGCGTCACCACGTCATCCGCGTCACTCGTGACGTCTGACCTGCGGTTATGTGGTGACGCAGGGGGCTGGGGGTGCGTCATCGGTGACGCAGGCGTGCGTCATGAGGTGGTGCGGGGTGACGCAGGTGACGCGGGGTGACGCAGCCGAAGCCGTCCTGCGTCACCTTGATCGCCGCAGTTCAGGGGTTGTTTCGGGCCTTGTGGTGACGCGGGTGACGCACCCTTCCCTTTCTTAAGAAAAAAGAGAGGGGGTGTCTGTTGTGGTGTGGTGCTGCTTCGGGCGTGAAGTGGGGAGCCGCTTCGCGGCGCGACCTTCGGGCGGCGTTCCGCCGAACAGCAAGAGGAGCACCCGTCGCCATGGCGGGTGGTGCTCCTCTTGCTTGTCCTGACCCCGGTCGTGTGTGCGGGTCAGAGCGACTGCTGTTCGTGGGGCGGCAGGGCCGGGCGTCGGGTCATTTCGACGTACCGGCCCGCTTTGGTGCGGCCCCAGTCGACGAGTAGACCCCTGGCGGCGAGTGTGGGCTGGAGGCGCTTGAGGCGGTCGGAGAGGACTTTCCCGGTTGTGGGCCACCCTTTGGGCAGCGGACGGCAGTCGTCGCCGCTGTAGAGGCCGCTGAGGAGGTGCAGCCACTCCGAGGACGTCATCCGCGTCTCGGTGCCGGGGTCGAGGCCGGCGGCGTGCTTGAGGACGGTCTGCGCGAGGAGGTCCCCTTCGATGACGTCGTCGTTCAGCTCGTCCAGGCTGCTGCGGTAGGCGGGGAGCGTGCCGAACCCCGTGGCGGCGTCGATCTGCGCGCACAGGTGAGCGAAGTCCGCCATCCGCAGGTCACTCGGGATGTCCGCCTCGGTCGCCCTCACCTTGACCGTCAGGTCGAGGAGAGAGCCGAGGATGACCGGCAGGGCCGCTTCGAACTCCCGCCACAGCTCCGCTTCGGTGCGACGCACGCTCGGGCGTTCCAGACGCAGCGGCAGGAGGCGTTCGGCGAGGTCGGGGCGGATGACGCCGACGTCGATCCCGGTCAGCAGGAGAGGGCGGCGGTAGCGGGAGCGGACGACATCCCCGTCGCTGAACAGGGCCCTTTTGATGCTCTCGGCTCCGGTGACGATGCAGCACATGAGGTCGGACAGGTCCGGGGCCAGGTGCGAGAGGTTGTCCAGGGCGGTGACCCATCCTGCGGCGACGGCCGTGATCAGGTTCTCTTCGTCCTTCGGGGCCCTACGCAGGTCGCCGGTCATGCCCTCGATGATCCGCACGAGCATCCGGCCGGCCGTGGACTTGCCCGCGCCCTGCGGGCCGGTGAGGAACGGGGCCGGGACGGGGACGGACGGGCCCAGACAGCCGATGAGCCAGGCCAGGGCCAGGCTCTCGGTGTCGGCGGTGGCGAAGTTCGTCAGCCGCAACAGCTGGTCGATGCCCTTGCCCTCGGTGTCCCGGGCGGGCATCGGGAGTTCTCCGGTGAGCTGGGTGCGCCGCCAGCACACCTCACGCGGGTCGGGGATGAGGACGTCCCAGCCGTTGGGGTGGATGCGGACGGACTGCCCGTCGTCGCGGCCCAGGTCCAGCCACGTCGCCCCGTCGAACCCGGGTGCGACACGGATGTGTGTGGGCTGTACGTCCTGACTCAGCGCGAGTGCTTCGATCAAGTCCAACGCCTCCTTGAGCGACGTGCCGTTGAAGACGCCGACCCCGTCGTTGAAGAGGTCGACCATGAGTTCCTGCCGGTGGCTACCCGTGGTGCCCTGGGAGCGGATCGGGCGGGCCACGGGGTGGCCGAGCCGCTGGGCGTAGACGGTGCCCTCCGTGGTGCGGAAGTACCGGAAGTGCGACTGCGCGTACTCGGTGATGACCTCACGCGCCGGAGTCTTCTCGTCCTCGGACATGACTCACATCCCCAATGCCGTACGGGCGTTGGTCCACGCGTCCGAGCAATGCCGGGCGCTCTCGCCCTGCGTCTGGGCGGCGGCGAACAGCCGGGCGGCGTGGGCCTCGGTGAGGCACCCGCACCGGCCGTGCGTGGACAGGACGGCGAGGAAGGTGCGGTAGACGGTCGTGTGGACCGTGCTGCGGGCCGCGGTGATGCGCTGCTCTGCCATGGCGATGCCACGGTCCAGATAGGCGGGCATCCGGTGAGGGCAGTCCCCGGCCCGTGCAGGCGCGGTGATCGCGTGCGGCGCCGGCCGGGCCGTGGAAGGCTCCTTGACGGCCAGTGCGCGCACTACGTCCGGGAGCTCGGTCATGGTGCCGGTGCCGGGGCCGAGCCACCGGGCATAGGACATGGACGACTTGATGTCGACGTCGGGCCGAACCGCGTTCACGGACCGCATGGTGCCTCGGTAGATCCAGTGCTCGCCCCGCGTCGTGGGCACGGTCCGCGTGGTGGGGAGCGTCTCGCGGGCCCATTCCACGGCCTGCGCGTTGTCCAGGTCAACGACGGTCAGCCCGGCCCCGCCCGGGTGGTAGGCCACCGCCTGCGTATCCTCCCAAACGGGCGCCCACGGGCGTCCGGTGAGAACAGCGCGGTCGGTGGTCGCGGCGGCCCACGCGTGGCAGACACGCGGGCAGTCGCAGGGCCCGGGCACCTTCATGTTCGGCCGGCCACCGCACGCGTTGCGCCGGCAGGCCCGGCAATTTCCGAACGGCACCTTCCCCGCACGCAACGGCAGTACCGGCACGTGCCGTGCGGCCAGGCCCAGGGCGGTTCCCAGGTGGGTGTTCATGCGGCCACCGCCTGGGGGGTGTTCCACGCTGCCGGTACGACTCCGAGGAGCCAGGCGTAGGCGTAGGTGGCTTGTTGGGGTACGACTCCGTTGCCGATGATGCGGAGCTGTTCCTTGCGCGGGATGTCGGGAACGTTGGTTACCCAGCCGGCGGGGAGGCCCATGAGCCATTCGGCGAAGGCGGGGGAGAGGCGGCGGTTGCCGCGGGTGCCGGGTTCGGTCGGGCAGGGGGCCGGCCGTCCGGTGATGTGTTCCCAGCGGCGGATGGCGGGTCCGTAGTCGGTGCCGTCGGTCGCGACCCACGCGGGGTCGAGGCGTACGGCCTGGCCGGGGAGGTAGTAGCGGCCGGACGTGTCGCGCTGGTTCGGTCCGCCGTGCGGCCCGTCCGAGGCCTTCGGGGTCGGCAGCAGATTTACGACCACTTCGTCCAGAGGCCGGGAGTTACGGCCGAGGAAGTTGGACGCGCCGGGCTTCCAGTCCCGCGCGGCAGAGGTGGGCAACAGGCTGCGAACGGCGTCCGTCAGGGTGTTCCCGTACCCGTTTCCATACGGTGTCCCATCGGCCCTGAAATTCGCAGTCCCCCTTGAGTCGGCCGCTGTGGGCGTGGGAAACAGCCTCACCCCTCCGGGGGTGGTGCCGGGAGCCTGGTCACCGCGGTCCGCAGGTTCAACCCGCCCTTGCGCTTGGGTGAGGTGCCGGGTCCGCCAGTGCCGTCCGAGGTGGTGGGGGTCGGCATCAGCTGGATGGGCAACTGCGAACCAACGGTCCCGCGGGTGCGGGGCGCCGATTTCGGGGTCACCAGCTCGTAGACATGTCCACCGGACGTCATACCCGTGCGCGGCCAGGTCCGCGGCGACGACGTCCAGCCCCCTCGAGCGGAGCGCCGCCACGTTTTCCAGGAAGACGTAGCGCGGTCGAATGACGCCCACAGCCTCAGCGACGTTCTTCCAGACCTTCGACCACTGGCCATTGATCCCATCCCTTCGTCCGGCGTTGCTGATGTTGCGGCACGGGAACCCGGCGCCGACGATGTCGGGTCGGTACAGGTCACGGACCCGCTCCCAGTCGATGCGGGTGATGTCCCCGAGGTTCGACACCCCGGGGTGGTGGGCGGCGAACACCTTCGCCGCGTAGGGGTCGTTCTCGGCGTAGGCGACCGGCACACCGCCGGTCCCCGCACCGATGGCCGCTTCCAGACCGCCGTATCCGGCACAGAGACCTAAGACGCGGGGCTGATATCCGGGCACTCGCCGGATCGGGGTGGGTTGAGCCATGCTGGGGTTTCTCCTGTTTCTGCGAAGGGACAGTGGAGCCGGGGCGGTCGCGGTCTTTGGCGAGAGGCGACCGCCCCGGGCATAGCTATTCGTGCTCGGTGCCTGCGGGGAGCTCGGGCAGGCCTGCGTCTGTGAGCGCCTGCGGGTTGAAGTGGGGTAGTGCGGCGCGGGTGACAAGTGCGGTGGCGAGCTGTTCGGCGTAGACGGCCCTTGCGCGGGCAGCCTCGATCTGCGCGCCAGCGCGCAGGGCTTCGACGCGCTCGACGTGGCCGTGTTCCTCACGCCGAACGGTGGTCTGCCGAGTGTGGGCGATGGTGTCGCGGCGGTCGGTGCGCCAGTAGCGGGCGGCGATCCCGTACGCCACGGCGGTGGCGACGGCCCACAGCAGAATGGGGAGGGACGATCCGTCGGCGTATCCGGCGACCCCGGCGAGGGCGAGGCCGCCAGACGTCGCGAACGCGGTCGCAGCGAGGACCCCGTCACCGCCACCTCGGCCCCCGGCGGCGAACGCGCCGGCCGTTGCCGCACCGGCCGCGAGGACGACCATCAACGCCGCGTTCCCGGTGCTGTGTTCGGCGCCGTTGGCGTTCCAGATCCGGCCCAGGATGAGCACGGTGGACGTGGCGAGAGCCGGGGCCACCCTCGGGGCGGCGAGCGCCACCCAGTGGTGCTGGATCAGGGGCTCGTTCATGGCGGTGCCTCCTACAGGTTCGGTACGGCGTTGATGACGGCGGTGGTCAGCTCGTTGATGGGTCCGGAGGCGCCGGTGGAGGCGAGGAAGAACCCGAACATGACGGCGATGAACGCGGATCCCCAGCCGAGGGTGCTGGAGCGGAGCAGGAAGAACAGGACGAGCCCGAACAGGAAGACGAGCGAGACGGTGATGGCCACGACGGGGCCTCTTTCCGGTGCTGGTGGTGCCGGGGGGTGGGTGGTCAGTTCTGCGTGCAGCTCGGGTAGGCGCGCTGGGGGCGGCAGGCGTTGTAGTCGTCGACGTGGACCTGGAAGGTGCGCTGCTTGCCGCTGTCGGTCCGTACCGTGAGTTCGAACCGGCTGGCCTTGGTGGCGGGGTCGTGGCTCTGGTCCCTGCTGACGACCTGTCCGGCCGGTCCCTGCGGGTAGGGCTCGCAGCCGACAGAGCCAAGGACGGTGGCGGCGCTCAGCGCGGCCACGACGATGTTGCGGGTGTGGTTCATCAGCGGGTGCCGTCGCGGTGGAGGCGGGCGGCGACGTTGTAGAGGTGGCGTCCGATGCGGATGCGTTTGCCGGTGGCCTTGCAGCGGCGGCAGTCCCTGCCGCGCTTGGTGCGGCCCTTGCGGTCGGTCTTCGTCGCGAAGCCCCAACCGCCGCACTTGCGGCAGTCCCCGAACGGCGAGGCCGCACACAGGGACACGTAACCGAGGGTGACTAAAAGGAGAAGTGCGCTAGCGAGCAGGGCAGGGGTCATGAAGGGCCTCCCGGGCCTGTTTCAGGGGTTTGTGCAGGTGGGGCGCTAGTGACTAGCTCCCTGATCAACACGGGTTTGGGGTGCTAGCGGTGCCGCTAGACCTAGCGGGGTGTGCTGCTAGGTCTAGCGGCGAACTCGACTAGCCCGCGTCTCGGTTCCCGTCACGCTCTGCAATCACGGTGAGGATGCGGGAGCGCTCGATACCGCGCCGGTTGGCACCCTTCCCGGCCTCGGTCTTGCCCCACACCTGACCGGTATTGATGCCGTGCGGCTTCAGCGCCGCTGCCAGCTGCTCAGACTCCCAACCGCCGTAGACGTCCGGCCGAAGCTCACCGAGGCGGGCCACGACGACTTCGGACCACAGCTTGGGCTCTTCGGCCGGCACGACAGCGAGGATGTCCGCGAGCAGGTCGAACCCGCTGGTCTCGCGCTCTTCGAACGTCTCGCCCGCGGCGTGACCGGTGAGGCGTCCGGCGGCCTCGCGCAGGCGGCGGGCCCGCAGCCCGATCACCTCGGCCATCGGTGCGTCGATGTAGACGGAGGAGACGATCCGCGCGTCGGCGCCCTCACCGACGAAGTAGTGGATGCCCTTGTCCTTCCACGAGAACATCGTGGCCCGGATCCCCCGCTTGTAGCTGCTGGTGCCGAGGACCATGTCGTTCTCCAGCTGGCCCATGACCTTGAGGCACCAGCGGGCCGACGCGTTCGCGCTGATGCCGGTGGGCAGGGCTTTTGCGTCCGGCCGTTGTGTGGCGAGCAGTAGGACAATGCCGGTGGCGGGGCCGCGCTTGACCAGGTCGGTGCAGATCTCTTCGAACTCCGCCCCATGCTTGGGGTGCTCGAACCAGACCTGGCACTCATCCACCCCGATCACGATCGGGTGCAGACCCAGCTTCGGCTTGTCTGCCAGCTCGGACGTCACCTTCGACTCCGGGCAGATGTCCCGGGGCAGGGAGCGGATCATCTTGGCCCGGCGGCGCAGCTCGGTGCGCACTTCTCGCAGGTCAGCGAGCGCGTATTCGATGTCTTCGTCATCGTCCCCGGCCCGGTGGCGGTGCGAGACGCGCTCGCCGACGGGGTCGAGGTCGCCGGTGCCCTTGAGGTCGTAGGTGTGGACCTCGGCCCGGGAATCGAGTGCGGCGATGAGCAGGAGCAGGCGGAGCAGGAACGTCTTGCCCATGCGGGGGATGGCTCCGATGACGCCTGCGATGTACATCAGGGTGATGTCGACCCAGCGTCCGCGCTGGTCAGTGCCGAAGGCGACCGGCTTGAACAGGTCGACGGACCCGCCCTTGATGAGCGGCCACGCGGGCTTCGTCGCGGTGGACATGTCCTGGTCGCCGACCCAGATCACGAGGCGTCCGGTGTGCTCGTCCGGGACCGGCTCGGGCCATACGCACCCGAGCTTGCGGCGCAGGCCGGAGGCCAGCTTGTCCCGCTTCTCGATCACGTCGGTGGCGGTGACGCCGTAGGGGAGGTCACCCTCCGCACGCCAGCCCGGCCCATCGCGAGTGATGGGGGCGGTGAACGTGAACCCGTCCCGCCCCTTGCTCTGCGCCTGGTTGATCGCCGGAATGCCGATCGCCCCGAGCGCACGCAGGACGATGTCCGACGTGAGCTTGGGCGCTTTGGTCATCTCCACCGCGCGGGTGATGACTGGGGCATCGGCCTGCGTGCCGGCCGACCCGAGGGCCAGCAGCAGCGCACCGACGGACAGGGCCTGTACCCAGCCGGGGGCGAGGACGTACACGGCGAGGGCGGTGGCGAGACCGATGAACATGGCGAGGGTCGCCACGATGGTGCGCAGTCGGACCCGCCCATCACGCTGACGGGAGAGCTTGAGGTACTCGGCTGCGTCCTCGCGCCGGACGGAGGCGAGTCGGACCGGTTCGCCCTCCCGGTCGGCCACCCACCGCGCCGTGCCGCCCACAATCTTCGCTGCCCCGCGCGGTGCCTGGAAGACTAGGCGGGTCGCGTAGTACGGGGAGCGCAGCGAGTGGTAACCGGCAAGGTGCCCGTAGTGGCCAGCGGCCCAACGGGTCGCGATCCGCAGCTCGGTGGTGGAGCGCATCCACACCGGGAGGATCGCCCGCCGCTTCGCGCCCATGAGTCGGCCCAGGAACCCGGGGCCGACTTCCGCCGGACCATCCACCATCATCGGCTCGGTCGGGTCGCCCGACTCGTCATCCGATCCGCCACCCGACCGGGAGCGGGTCGGGTCGGCCGACCGGTCGGCGCGGGAGTCGCCCGACTCAGACCGGGCCGACCGTGCCTTGTCGAGGTCGACCACGTCCCCACCCGAGTCGGGTCCGGCGGGGGTGTTCATGTCGGCTTCGAGTCGAGTGAAGAGTTCACTTTCGTCGTCGTGATTCACTGAATGTCCTTCCTGGACAAGGGAGTAGGCACGGGCCCGGCCGTCGCTGTGAGAGGTGAGCAGTCGGGCCCGTGCGGTGATGTTGGCTCGGGAGAGAGGCCCATCCGATATGCAGGCCCTATCGCCGGGCGTATCGGTTCAGGCAGCGCTCTGTGCTATGGGGTAGGCGCAGGACACGCACATGCCGAGGGACGTCGGGATGCAGTACCCGGCGTCCGTCCGGCACTCCGGGCAGGTACGGCGGGCGGCCATGGCCTTGGCGAGCGCTTCGGCTCGGCGCGGGGTCATCGGGCGGACCGGCTTGGCGTGCTCGACGCGGTAGAGGTAGGCGACCAGCACGCCGGACTTTCGGCCGCGGGAGCGGCGCATCAACTGCGCCTGCACCTGCTGGCCTCCGGGCCGAAGTCCGCGGGCCCGGAGTTGGCGGCGGGTGGCGTAGCCGTCCGGGGCGAGCCACCACGGGAACGTCGGTATCCCGTGCCGGGCCCCGGTCGGGTCGTAGCACTTGGCGTAGGTCAGCGCCATCACGCCACCGCCTTCGAGGCGCTCGCGCCGCGTCGGCCGGCACGGCGGCCGGAGAAGGTGGCGAAGATCCTGCCGAGCCCAGCCCGGGAGACCCCGGCCCGGTCCTGCTTCGCCGCGTACATCGCCTCATCCGCCCGTCGCAGCAGCGCGGACAGTTCCTCACCGGGATGGTCTTCGGCACGGACCCAGCCGAGCGACACCGTGGTGTACACATCCGGTGTCGTGCTGGCCGGTCGGGCGAGTACCCCGTGCAGGACGGCGAGCAGGTCTCCAACGGTGCCGTGGTCGTCGATGACGACCGCGGCGAACTCATCGCCACCGAGCCGCCCGGCAACCCCGCTCCGGCCGACGTAGTGCGCCAGCCGGGCAGCAGTCGCCTGCAACAGCACGTCCCCCGCCGCATGGCCGTGCACGTCGTTGATCTGTTTGAAGTGGTCGACGTCCGCGAGGACCACCACCGCGCGGGGGTCCTTGAGCAGGGTGGTGGCGCGGCGCGTGAAGCCGTCGCGGGTGTGGAGCCCCGTCAGTGGATCGAGGCGGGCGATGTGCAGGCGGCGGCGCATCCACATGGTGTGGACGGACCATCCGGCCGCGAGTGGCCCGGCTGCGGCGAGCACGGATAAGAAGGTGTTCATGCCGCCACCACCTCGGTGTCGTCACCGTGGTCTGCCTGCGCGGCGTCGACGGAGTGCAGCGGGATGGCAGCACGTTCGGCCTTGAGGGTGTCGCGGAGAGTGCGAGCGGTGTGCTGCGAGACGTGCAGCTCGGTACGGATGCGGTCCGCAGTCAGTGCCTTGTCTGGCCACGCGGTGGTGACCTTTCGCGCCTCGGTCAGGATCTCGGCCGGGGTCCGCTTCCCCTTCGCCTTGCCCGCGGCGCGGCGAGTGGGCCGCTTCGCGGCCGGTGTGGGCGTGCTCTCCGGCTCGGGCTGCGGTTCCGGCGCGGCGGTCGGTGTCTCCTGCTCGCTTTGGGGGCTGATCTCTCCGAGCTTGAGCAGCACCCGTGCGCGTCGTGGTGTCTTCGTCCTCCACATGCGGCCGTGCGTCTCGCGCAGCTCGGCGCGGGCCAGGACGCGTTCCCGCTCCCGGGCCAGTGCATCGGCGTACGAGGTGATCTCCCAGAGCGTCATCCGGCGCCACAGGGCGAAGGTGGAGGGGAAGGCGAGCAGCCAGCGGGAGGCGCGGATCTTGTCCATGCGCCGACCGGTGACCGCGCCGATGCGGGAGGCGTAGATGTGGGCGCCGATCTCGGAGAACACGACCCACAGCAGCGGCATCGTGCCGTGCGCGACTTTCGCCCACATCCCCTGTCCTGCGGAGACGTTCAGTCCGCAGGTGACCAGGGTGAGGACCCAGGGCACGAACCGCACCCATACCAGTGCCATGTCCATCCGGATCAGCAGCAGGTTCGCCACGGAGAACACCGGGATAGAGACGTCCATCCCGACCGGCACCATCCACGGCTCACCGAACCCCCACCGGGCCGCCGCCTCGGACACCGCGTCGAATGACGAGATGAGTCCGAGTGCGCCGACCCCGGCGGCGGCGAGCGCGCCGACACCCGCCAAACCGAGTTCCGGGCGGGTCAGCGGCGGAACCGCCGGCCGGTCCGTGTTCAGCGTCTGGGTGCTCATGCCGCCACCCAGCCCGGGGACTGACGGCGGCGGACCGGCCGCCGGACGGGGAGCGGGATGAGGTTGAACAGCTCCGGCGCAAACGCCTCGATCGCCTCAGCGGCAACGCGGCTCACGCGGTCGGGGAAGTCGGGGTTATCGGCGAGGATGTCGCGGGCCGCGTCCATCCGGGCCGCGGCGTCCATCTCGCTCTCGCCCTCCACACCCAGCCACAGGTCCAGCGGGGTGCCCAGGGCCAGTTCCACGAAGTCGGTGTCCGAGACGGCCTCATGGCCGCCGATGTATGTGCGCATTGGGTACTCCTGATCAGCGAAGGGAGCTGGGACAGCCTCGGTCTTTGGCGAGAGGCGGCCGCCCCGGCGAGACCCCCGGGCCGCGAGTGCGGCGGAGGCAGTACCCCGGCCGGGAGTCGAACCCGGCCTGCGACCATCGGGGCGGTGACGTGGTGAGGAATCAACGGCGTGCGCACGTACGGGCGTTGTCCTCGCTGCGCTTGTTCACTTCGGCGTTCTTGCGGGCCAGCTCGGCTCGCTGCGCATCTGTCAGACTCGTGACCACAGGGACCTCCCAATCGGGTGCCTGTCAGCGCCGCCCGGAGTTGCATCTCCGGGCGGCGCGCTTGTTGGCGCCGGCGGAACCCGGCTCCCCTCAGCCCCGCCCGTACGGCCCGCACGAAGCGGACCGGACGGGCAGGGGAGGCAACCGGCCGTAGCGCCGAAGCGCTGCGGTGTTGTGGGTTGCGCTGTGCATCACGCGGAAGATCCGCGTGGCCGCCTACTTGGCCGAGGAGAGGCGGCGTGATCCCCATTCAGTTGTCAAAGAACAGTCGCTCCCCGGCAAGCGCGGTAACCCCTGGTCAACAGGGGCTCCCGTCCTCACAGGACCCGCCGGGCGCTCTGCGGTCGTGCACTTCGGGGCCTGAGTCAGCGCCGCCGAACAGGTACTGCCGTACGAGCGGTACATGTAGTACGTGTTCCTCATCATGCAGAGAGGGATTCGCTCCGTCAAGCCCTTCGGCTGTTCGGGCCGCGAGCCCCTCGCTGTCGACGTGCTTACAGATTGGCCCGGGAAGAGAAGACGATCGACCCCGTACATGCACGACCTGCAGACGACTTCGCTAGGGTGAAGTCGTCCCAAGTCGTCCCAGCAGGGAGAGCGCGACATGGCGAACGAGAGGCTTCGAGGCGCGATCGTTGAGAGCGGCCTTACCCTCGATCAAGTGGGCGCCCGCTTAGGGGTGTCGGCGAAGACGGTCGAGCGGTGGATCGGCGATCCGAAGCGCAAGCCCTACCGGCGATTCCAGTTCGCCACTGCATCGCTACTGCAATGCGAGGTGTCCTACCTGTGGCCCGAAGAGCGCACCGCAGCCGAGGTCACCGAGGCCGGGAACGCTGAGCTGATCAAGCTGTACCCGCACCGCTCAGTGGTGCCGAACCGGCTGTGGCCGCAGCTCTACTCGCAGGCCCGTGAGCACTTCGATGTACTCGTGTACTCGGGGTTCTGGCTTACCGAGGACGCGGCGTTTCACCGAGTCGTCAAGGAGAAGTCGGCGGCCGGCGTACGTATCCGGTTCATGCTCGGAAGCCCTGGCAGTACCGCCGTGGCCGTTCGTGGTGAGGACGAGGGGATCGGCCCCGCCATGGCCAGCAAGATCCGCAATGCCCTCGTCAACTACGGCTCGCTTTTCGGGCTGCCCGGGGTGGAGTTTCGGCTACACGACACGACGCTCTACAACTCGATCTACCGTGCCGACGACGAGATGTTGGCCAATGGCCACCTGTACGGCGTCGGCGCGTACATGGCTCCGGTGCTGCACCTGCAGCGGGTCCCCGGAGGCGAGTTGTTCGATGCCTACGCTGAGAGCATCGAGCGGGTCTGGGAGTCGGCCCGCCCCATCTCATCCCCCACCGATGGAGGTCTGCCGGCATGAGCCGCATCGACTACTTCCGAGACCCCCACGCGCCCGAGGCCAACTCCGTCGTGCCTTCGGTCACGGCGGTCGTCCGCGACGACGAGGGGCGGATTTTGATCATCCACAAGACCGACAACGACCTGTGGGCCCTTCCCGGGGGCGGTCATGACATCGGCGAGAGCATCGGGGACACGGTCGTCCGGGAGGTAGTTGAGGAGACCGGGATCACCGTGCAGGTCGACAGCATCGTGGGTCTGTACACGGACCCCGAGCACGTTCTGGCGTACGACGACGGAGAGGTTCGCCAACAGTTCTCTATCTGCTTCCGCGCGCACCCGACTAGCGGGGCCCTGCGAACGAGCAGCGAGTCGAAAGAGGTCCGCTGGGTCGCCCCAGCGGACCTCGACAAGCTGAACATCCACCCGTCCATGCGTCTGCGCATCCAGCACGGGCTGGACGACTCACGACGCGAGCCCTATATCGGCTAACCGCCGGCAGGCGCGGCGACCAGGCGGCTCTCTACTCGCTCCGCGGCCGCGTAGATTTCCGGTGCCGCACGTTGGATGAAGCGTCCGACGATCGTGTCGGGGCCGTACCGCTCCACGATCTCGCCCAGACGTTGCGCCGGTGTGGTGTGTCCACCGGTTGGCGTGGTCGTCATGTCGCAGAAGATCAACGCGTCAACGAGCTCGGGGCGTTCGAGCTCGAACTCGCTCTCCAGTTCTTGCCGGAGGCCCCGCTCCTCGGCCTCCAAGAGCGCACAGGAATGGTGAGCGACCAGGCTGACCACCCGTTCGTCTGCGCTTTCCTGGTCACGCAGGAACCGGGCCCCGTCCAACGGGTGAAAGCCGGTGGTGGCGATGCTCGGCGAGTAGCCGATGTCGTGCAGCACCGCCGCCGCTTCCAGGAGCTCCGCGTCATCGCCCAGGATCGGCGCCAAAGAGCGAGCGCGACCAGCGACCCCCAGGACGTGCGCCCACCGGCGCGGGAGAGGTTCGGAAAGCAGCGCTTCGGATAGCGGGTACGCCCACTCATTCAGTCCCATGGCGGCCAAGACTACGACCGGCCGGCGGAAGTCGGGAGGGCGCGCACCGTGCGCCCCTTGCCGTGAATGGTGGCCAGCAAGCCAGTCCCCTCCATGTGGGCAAGCACGCGCCGCACCGCCGTTCGCGATGCTCCGAAGCGCTCGCAGAGCTTCGCCTCGGACGGATACGTGTCGCCGACCGCCAGAGAGTCCTCAGCGATCACGTCCGTCATCCGCTCCGCAAGGGAACGACGGTCGCCGCCTTGGGCGACTCGCCAGCCGATCCCCGGGACAGCCTCAAGGGCACCCTCGGCTTCGAGCACCTTGAGAGCACGACGGATCGTGTTGCGCGCGACGCCATGCGTGCGCATGAGATCAGCCTCGGAGGGCAGGGGGCCGCTGATCTCCCCCTGTTCGATCCCCTTCCGCAGCGCCTCCGAAATCACGAGGTAGGTTCCACGCGGGTTGGCCTCTGACACTTCGGCTCCTCTCGCACCTCGTTGCTCGCTGCTCGCTGCTCGCTGCTCGCTGCTCGCTGCCAAGGGTGCCACGATCCCGCAGGGCAGTAGCAGGGTCTTATAGCCGCGTCCGGCCACGATGGCTACTCCCCTCTCAGTTTCCGTCTCATTCAGCTCTGTACGTCGATGTATGAATCGCTGACCGGAGCTGCCCTGTAGATGCTGCGTCTCAGTCGAAGAGAGTTGGATTCTGGTCGTTATCAGGCTCTTCTTCGGAATCATCCCCCGCGCTACTGTCAGGATCGTCTCCTGTGCTTGCGTAATCTGCGGAGATCTCACTTTCGAAGCGGAGTGACCTTTCGGCAGAATCCAGCAAGTCGGCCCAGGTCAATACATCAATGCGATTGATGAGTGAGTCGTAGGTGCGAATTGTCTGGTCAATCATTGACCTTGTAACGGCGCCGAGCTGCCGTACGGGATCCTCTGGGATGTCCACAAAGTCTTGATTTCCGATGATGACCGTTGCTCGGCTGCGCCGGAGATCATAGTTGAGGCCACTATTCCTGTATAGGGTTTCCAGGGCTGCGCCGCCCTCGTCAAGCTGTCGGATATAGTTTGCGGCCTGCATGGTGGCCTTGTGTACTTCTTTTCCGGGGATCAGATGCTGCCTATGGCGCTCTACCAGGTCTGGAATATAAGACCCTTTGAGTTCAATGATGTGTAGCGAACCGTCGGCGCAGAACAAGGGGATATCGTACCTGTCCATCGGAACGATCGACCCGCGAGCCACTCCTGTATATCGTCCGCCAAAAATCCAGTAATTTCCTCTGATTTTGCGGTGAAGGTCAGTTTCGGTCGTGGCTGGATCGGCAATCATGCGCTTCAGTTCGGAAATCAGTGTGCGCCGTTGAGCGATTACCGCAGTTTCTGCTGCCGACAGACCAGCCGCACTTGAAGCGGCCGCAAATTGGACAATGCTGGAGATGTCTTGCCGTTGAGAAAGGGCAGCCCCGACCCCCGCGCCACTCAGTCCGACCCTGTCAAAAAAGTCAAGTACGCCGGAAACTGCCTCATCTGGGCTAACGTTGATCGGCTCAAATGGAATGGGGCCAAAGCTGTTAACGAGGTTGTCCACGATGCTTTGAGACTTGAGGTCGGCAGACATGAAATAGCCGCCCATGATGTTCCACTGCAGGCTATCCGGGGAGGCACGCTGCAGCAGCAGTAGGGTTTTACCGGTCCTTAGTGCAAGCTTGCGGGCCGCCCGATGTGTGGCTGCGTCTTCGTCTTCGCCCCTTAGCTTAATTAGAGCAACGACCACAGATGCCTGTACTGCGGCATCAGACTGCACTGCACGCACACTAAAGTTGGCAGCTTTGCTGATGTATGTGAAGTAAACGCGAGAAGATGGCAGTTTGAGTAGTTTGGCCGTAAAGTCGCGCGCGGCATGGTACTTATTGTTGACAGGCTTCTCGTGCTCCCTGACCAGCAGTTCGGACAGGTGTGCCAGGGTCTCCACAGGTGTCATGTGGTGATCCTATAGCTGCAGCCCGTAGGCGGTGCGTGAGTTTATTGAAGCGCTCGGATACGGGCCGGGTTAGGTTCCGTATCCGAGCGCTTGCATCACGGCTGACTTCGTCTGCCGGTAAGGCATGACTCCGCGTGTTCCCGAGGTGCGGCGTCTACAGAATTCAGCTAGGCGGCCGAAATTCTGCCAGCCATGTACTCGGAATGCTCCTTGAGGGCTTGCGAGAATTCTTCCCGGTAGCGGAGCCGACTCTTGAGGAGGCGGGTGTGGAACCCTGTGGTGGCGCGCAGGCTCAACGGGGCAGCATTACTAGCGTCCACGACGTCGAGCAAATTGCGATAGGGGTGCTTCTCGGGCCAGAGGCTAGCCGAGACCGACCATCGTTCGTCTGAATTGCCCCAGGCGGCTGTCGGCCACTTCATCCCCTTCGGAAGGATGAGTTGACCGGTCTCATCGACGTGTCCGGGGTTTTGAAGACGATTCCCTAGCCATGTCGATACACCTACTGTTACGGCGTTTCCAACGAGCTTCCATCGAACCCCGGGGCGGGCAACCTCAAGCGCTGCTTGGGTCCAGTCGCGGGGAAATCCTTGGAGTTCTTCTGCATCCTCGATGCGTGGTGTCACAATGGCGCGGCCCGGCTCTGCGTTGCACACCCACATGGCCGGTGAGGATGGGATACCGAGCCCGGATCCTCCCTTAAGGGTGGGAAGCGCGTCCTGCGCCCACCCCAATCCGGTATTGCCTTCAGTCCAGTAGAAGCCGAAAGCGTCTTCCCTGTAATCTGATTCGGGACGTTCTTGGGCTTCGTCGGCAAATAGAACCGAGCGAGGATCCTCAGTGCGCGATGCGACGAGGATTACCCGGTGCCGTCGTTGAGGAACGCCGGTGAAACGAGAGTCGACCAAGCGATAGGCCCATGTGTAGCCAAGTCGTTCAAATTCGCTGACCAGGTACTCCATGGCTGTGCCGCGGTCGAGGGCAAGCATGTTGCGTACGTTCTCGATGACTACCCATCGGGGAGAAGCGTCCTCCAAGAGCTCAAGCAGATGCTTGACCATCCCGGATGCTTTTCCGTGGATGCCTGCAGTCCGGCCGGCCTGGGACAGGTCGGTGCACGGAAAGCCTGCAGTTACCACGTCAACGTCAGGAAGGGCCTGCAAGGTCTGGATGTCGTCGTGGAGAGCGACATCCGGAAAGCGGTGATTGAGAACGGCTTGCGCAGGTTCCCACCACTCGCAGAGCAGCTTGGTCTGCATGCCTGCTGCCTGAAGCCCGAGCTCAACACCGCCGATGCCAGCAAACAGCCCGGCAACGGTCAGCGGTCGAGGGGTGACGTCAAGGTTCGGCATGGTCAAGATGATCCCACGTCCCTTTGGTTGTCTGATGCATGCGTTTGTTCTGCGCAGCTCGTACGCGATTGCTGTATGTAGTCAGATCTTTGCCACGTGTGAGCGACATGGCCCTGAGCAT
Organism: Streptomyces sp. NPDC049970; assembly: GCF_040660235.1. Classification (NCBI taxonomy): domain Bacteria; kingdom Bacillati; phylum Actinomycetota; class Actinomycetes; order Kitasatosporales; family Streptomycetaceae; genus Streptomyces; species Streptomyces sp. NPDC049970. Next base: position 91,573 of record NZ_JBFALP010000015.1, read on the forward strand.
GTTGTCGTCGCCAACCCCCAGGTGCAGAGGCTGGGTCGGGTCCGATCACTCGGCCCCGCCTAGAAAGACGGGCCGCGGAGCGCCCAGCGCGCAGAATCGGGCTCCCTGTGGGCCACACTCGCGGACTGAACGCGGCGGTGAAGCCTCTGCGCAGGTCGCGGGGTGCGCCTGGTCCGACTCCCCGGCGGTCTTGAAAGCCGTTCCTGTCACTGTCAGAGCGACGGCCTACGCTGCGCTGCGTGGATGATCTCTTGGGCAGTGTGCTCGATCTGCAAGGTGCATGGACGGCCTCCAACACGGATGAGATGCGGAAGCGAGGCGTCCATATTCGGCAGGGCCTACCTGCGCTTCTCAGGGAGCATTCGGCTGCATTGGCGAACGTGCTTGGCGTGGCCGTGGACGAGCTTGGGGTCGAAGGGCGGGATGGCACCGGTCTGAAGACCGAGATCCCCTGGGTCCGCGTCTGCGCGCGCGAACAGTCCCCGAGCGCCACAACCGGCTGGTACGTCGTCTACCTGTTCAGCGCTGCCGGCGACCGGGTCTATCTGTCCCTGAATCAGGGAACGACCGTGTGGACCGGGGGCGACTTCAAAGCGCGCAAGGTCGAGGACCTCAGAGCCCGGGTCGGGTGGGCTCTTCCCCTGCTCGCTGAGCGGATGGCTACACGGAGCGACCTCCATCAGGCGATCTCGCTGGGTGCTCGCACCCAGCTCGGTCGTGGCTATGAGCCTGGCAATGTCGTCGCCGTCGAGTATTTTCGCGAGGCCCTGCCTTCGCAGGACGTTCTCATCATGGATCTGCTGTACATGCTGAGCCTGCTGCGGATCGTCTACGCAGCAGAGCTTTTGGCGCCACACATCCCGGGTGATCCGACCCCTGAAGTTCTGGAGGCAGAGCAAAGCGCGGCTGTGGTGGCAGGGCGCCGTAGCAGCCGCCGCGCCACGCGCCCGACACGATCCGGGCAGGGCTTCCGCCTCACGGCTGCGGAGCGACGTGCGATCGAACGACGAAGCGTTCACGTGGCCACCCACTTCTTCGAGGCACAGGGATGGTCGGTCAAAGACGTTGGTGATCGGGAGTCGTTTGACCTCCTGCTAAGGCGCGGCGAAGAGCGCCTGCACGCGGAGATCAAGGGGACCACCTCGGCCGGTAACGACGTCATTCTGACTCGGGCTGAAGTCGAGAAGCAGAGGAGGTACTACCCGGCCAACGCCTTGGTCGTTGTGCACTCCATCGTTCTGGACCGCACAGAAGAGGAACCCGTTGCCTCCGGCGGAGTGCTTCACTGCCTGTCGCCCTGGCTCATCGCTGATGAAGACCTCACAGTGATCTCTTACGCCTATCGAACCCAGGTCAGCGGAGGGACAACCGGTCAAACCGAAGAAACACCGTTGCCGGCTGTCGTCCCTCCGCAACGGCAGGTGGGTCGACTTCCGCGCGCATGATGGCCGGGGCGTGGTACACACTGAAGTGGGACCCCCGGAGCTCAATTCCGGGGGTCCCACTTCAGTAGCTAGGGCCAGCGGGCCAGCCCGCTGGCGTCAGTTCTGCCGCATTGCGGCAGCCAGCTTCTTCGCAGCTCCCTCCCAGGCGTCGCGGCCGGTCATGGCCTTCTCCTTGGCCTCCTGGTTGCCGTCCTCGTCGTACTTGGCCGGCTCGACGAGGGTGCCGTGGAAGGTGCTCCCGGCCCGGGTGAAGTCGATGGCGGCGGCCGCCTTCATGGCCTGCGCGATGGTCACGTCGGTGCCGTGGGTGACCTCACGCACTGCTGCAGCCAGCGCGTACAGGACATTCGCACTGGTCAGCCAGGTGGCTTCTCGCAGCTTGACCATCCCGCTGGGGACCGACAGAGCGGTGGCCACCTCGGGCAGAGCGCCGAATCCGGCCCAGAAGTCGACCATCCTCTGGAGCGCGTCGTCGTGTCCCGTGGTGGCAATCTCGACCGCGACGGCCTCGTCCCAGGCCCGGGACGAGCGGGGGCCGGTCCCGACCAGGAGCGTGCCCGTGGCGTATCGGAGCGTCTTGAAACCCGTCAGCTTCGGCGAGAGTTTACCGGGCGAGTCGGTGAGGAACTCGATCCGCTTCCCTCCCTCGAAAAGCGGTACCCGCCCACCCTTGAGCACCTCCTCCAGCAGCATCATGTTGATCGCCTGACGGCGGTCCATCGACTGTGCGATAGAGGCATTAAGCGGCTTGGCGTTCTGCTGCAGGTCGGTAAAGTCCTGCGCCCGACGCGCCTGGTCGTCGTCCAGCACCACGATCACGGGCTGGCCGTTGGCCTGCAGCCTATGCAGCACGTCATCGCCGTGCCGGTGGGCCTCGATGACATCACCGTAGGCGGAGGTACGGTGACCGCCATCGCCCACCTTGGCCTTCGCACCCGGCCGCACGTAGAGCGTGCCCATGCTGATCGGAGCTTCGGGGTCATCCGCCACGAACTCGGCGTCCTCGAGGCTGTAGTACACCAGAACCGAGTTGAGGACGTAGTCGTCGGTCTCCTCGATGTACTTGGCGATGGCCTGCCGGTGGTTCTTGTCCTCCTTGCGGTTGGTTCCGGTTCCCTGCAGCGGGTCCCAGTTCTCGCGGTCGCCGACCGTCCCGACGTAGGTGACCGGGCTCATCACAGTGGTCACCATCTGCCGGCTGCCCATCTTGTAGCCGATGGCCGGGTAGGCGACGCGTCCGTACGGGATCTTCGGCCGCGACGGCGTGACAGCGGGGCCGCTGTTGTCCGTGATCTCTTCCACTTGTCTTCCCTTGTTCGCGGACGCTCAGTACGTCCGACAGGAAGGATGCTACTCGGGATTTCTCACGTAGGCCAATATGAATGCTACGTACAGCTGGGTGCTACGCAACAACAGAAGTGCTTTGAGTGACCGAAAGGCTGTAGAGGCTCCCGTGACCTGCGCAATGGGAGCCCAGGGGCAGGGGGCTCACGCCACAGTTGGGGGTGCCGCCAGAGGACGCAGGGGACACATGCGCCTGCAGACTGCGCTGCGCATCCGCTGGGTCCGGCGACCGCGGAACCGATAGCCCTTCGTTCGGAGTCGCATCCTCTATCGCCTGGCAAGATCCGCCAGCACTTTCGAGCACGCCCGGAAGGAGGTTCTCGGTGTCGCCGGAGCACTTGAGGTCACGCCGGCGGACTTCGCCCCTCTTCCTCTGAGGGCTCGTTGTCCTGATCGTTGTCCAGTTCGCTAGCGGACACCATCGTTCGTACGCGTACGCGCACCCTGTCTGTACTGCCGCAAGGACACCTACGGACGATGGCGAACAGCCACTCGCACAGTTGGAAAGCGTGTTGGGGGCAACCCCTCACGAGTTCGAATCTCGTATCCTCCGCCATTGCTCTCACCGGGCAATACGTCGAAGGCCCCCGCAGCTTGCTGCGGGGGCCTTCGACGTAGATGGTTGCAGTTTTGGTTGCAGTTCCCGGCTACCGCCCGTTGAGGCCCGACAGACGTTGCAGTAAATGGCCGCGTTCTGCCCGTACCGCCGCATCATCTGGCTGCAGCCGGTGCACAGCCCGGGCTCCCACGGTGGGCAGCCCAGCGCTGCGGAGGCTGCTGCCCGCTCAACGGGAGTGATCCACGTCGGGTCGCTGGAGCGTTGGGCCGGCAGGCGGGGGAGGGTGAAGTCGCCCGCCGGTTGATCGAGATCGCGAAGAGGCCGGGCGTCACTGATGAACCAGCTGTCTTCGCCCGCCCGGCAGGTGCGGTCAACCTCAGCCGGGCGTCCGCCCCATCGCCGCCGCCCATCGTTCCTGGCACACCAGTCAGGGGAGCCCCCGAGCGGCACCGATCCACTGCGCGGCTCACAGAGTCCAGATCACCGGGACTGTCACTGCGGACGGCGAGCCCTCTCCACCGAGCGGGAAACTCACACCGAGATGACCTCGACGCCCTGATCCAGCCCCTTGAAGTCATCGGCGTTCCGCGTGAAGAGCGGGAGGCCCTGGGCGGCAGCGGTAGCGGCGATCATCAGATCCATGCGCCGGGGGCGAGGGTTGCGATTCTCCTTGACCGTGAGGGCGACCAGCGTCCCGAACCGGCGGGCAGCCTCCCGGTCGAAGGGAACGGCTGCGAATTCCGCTTCCACGTCGGCCAGGCGTTGCGCTCGCGCCATCATCTCCGCCGGGTCCTTCGTCATTGCCACGCCCTGCGCCAACTCCGCCAGGACGACCGAGGAGACAGCCGCCTCCACGGGCAGGAGGCTCGAGTCGATCAGGGGCAGATCGATGACGACGCACGTGTCCAAGAGTCCGCGCTGCACTCTGTCTGTCATGCGCGGTCCCACGGATTGCCGTCGCCATCGATATCGATGCGGTCCTCGGAGCCAAAAAATTCGTCCGCTTCCGTACGCATCCGGGCGGCGTCGCTCCGGGGCGCGTGGCGCCACTTCCGCTGGAGCTCCTCCACCGGGACGAAGCGACGCCTACTGCTGAGCGGGCGCACCTCCGCGATCTCGGCGCCGTTTCGGGTGATGTGGTACGTCTCACCCGCCTCCACGTCGTCGAGCACAGCCTTGGAGCGCGCGGCGAGCTCCCGCTGAGTGATGGTCTTCATGGAACCAGCGTATCGCGGCGTAATACATTGTGCTACAGGGTGGGCTCGCAGCGCTCTTGGCCATGCTCGTGGGAAGCGGTCCTTCGGTAATGCTTTGACCGGGTCGGGTAGTGAGCTGTCGGCTCCCTCGTCCGTACGGGGCATCCCCTCACGAGTTCGAATCTCGTATCCCCCGCCATTGCTCTCACCGGGCAATACGTCGAAGGGCCCCGCAGCTCGCTGTGGGGCCCTTCGACGTTCGTAGACTCATCTGCGGCCTCAACGAGACTCTTCGGAGCCCTCCGCACCGTTGTCGTCAGGATCGTTGGCAACTTCATCGCTCGGTGCAGCCGCCCTGCTCCTGCTCGTAGGCGCAGGCGGAGAGGAGCGCGGGTTCGGCGAGGATGTCCCGGCTTGACTCGCCCCTGCAGATCTCGTCGATGCTGCCGAACCGGGCTGGTGCGTAGTCAAGTTCGAGCAGATCTGGCGCCTGTCGGGCCGATGCCTCGCCGGGTGCTCCGATCTCGACAAGGATGGGGGAGGCGTCGATAGCAGATGGGGTGGGCAGGCGTGGGAGACGGAGACGGCGTGAGGGTCGCGAATCTTGTGGGCCTCGCCGCACAGGAACGTGCTGAAGACTGCCCCCGGCGCACGCTCGCCCAGCGCGTCACGCGGTACGCCCGCCCACGACGACAAGGAGTACCCGTGCAGAGCGACCGGGCCTCCGCATCCCACGCGCCCCTCTCGCGCCGACGGCTCTTCGGCCTTTCCGCCGGGGCCCTTCTGGCTGCCGGGTGCACCGGCAACGCGGACCGCGACGATCAAGGGAACGACACCTCGGGCGCACCGGAGAGCGCGGAGTCCCCGAAGCCTCGCGCCTCTGCCCCGGACGGCGCCCTCGGCGCGAACTTCAACGAGGACCCCACCTACGTGGACAAGGCGGCCCTGGACGGCCTGGGTACCAGCTGGGTGCGTGGCTTCACCGTGCTGGACCGCGTCAAGGAGGGCATGGCCGCAGAGCGCCTGCGGGCGATCGAAAGGCTTCTGGACCTGCACGAGCAGGGCTTCGGCACCATCCTGGCGCTGAAGTTCCAGTTCTGGAAGGAGGGCCGGACGGTACCGGCCCCGGGGAGCAGGGAGATGCGGGCCGAACTGGCGGCCGTGGACAAGGTGCTTGAGGCTGTCCTGGGCAAGGTGGAGATCCTCACCCTGGGCAACGAGCCCTTCCTGGAAACACGTCCGCAGGAGAGGCGGACCAAGCTCAACCCCTTCTACCAGGCCGTCGCGAAGCACGTCATCGACTACCGGGACGAGCGCTTCCCCGACGGGTGCCGTACCCGGCTGCACATGGGCGCCCTCAACCACCTGGACGACCCCGCGATGCTCTCGGACGCCACCGAGGAGTGGATCGACTTCGTCAACCGGACCTCGCAGCTCGACGGTCTGGACATGCACCCGCACGTCGCCTCGGCCGGGGCCGCCCAGAAGTACCTGGACTACGTCCTGCCCCGGCTCGACGGCGGCAAGAAGTTCCTCGTCACCGAGTTCTCCCTGGTCAATCACTACCAGCGGCAGATGCCGAAGCCCCTGTCCGCCCGATTCGTCACCGCCCACGGCAAGGAACTCGGCCACGGCCGCGACACCCGGGTGTGGCAGTTCCTCAAGGCCGCCGTCGAACGCCCGCTCACCGATGAGCAGTGGCGGGACTTCCTGCGGATGAGCCCCTGGTTCCAGGACCACAAGCACTTCATGCGGGACCAGGTGACCGCGTACCGGGAGTCGGGCCGCCTGGCTGTGGCCACCTATGGGGTGGTGCAGGGCAAGGCATCCGTGCGGGAGATCACCGAGGAGACGAAGCCCTGGATGCTCAACAGCCTCTACGTCCCCCGCACCGTCCGCCACGCACGAGACGCCCCGCTCCCGCGCACCTACACCGTCTCCGACGACTTCGCAGCCCTGCAACGCGAACAGGACCGCCTCCCGAAGAGCTGATCTGGCTTCTGTACGGCCTGTTGAGCGATGTCCCGCGTGAGCTTGCGCTTCTCGGCCGCCCCGACGGAGAGCTGACCAACGTGATCGCGGCCATCAAGCGCTCCGGATCCGACACCCGCGGTCTGCTCGCCTATCTCTACCGCCCCGGCCGGCACGACGAACACCTCGACCCGCGCCTGGTGACCGCCTACGCCATGCTCGGCACGCCGGAGACCCGGGCCGCGACGAGAGCGCCACTACGACGGCAGAACCACCGAGCAGCGCTGGGACGGGGTACACGAACCGAGGGCCCCTGAAGACAGCCGCCGCACGGGCACCCTCGCCCGCGGTCGGACAAGTAGCGCGCCCTGGTCGGGTCCGTCCCCCGCCGCACCCGGGCGCCGAAGATCCACGCGCGGTCAGAGTCTGCTCATGGAAGCCATCGCGTAGAGCAACTCGGTCAGCGCGACCCGGTCGCCCTGCTGGCCGACGACGACGTCCTGGGGCCTGAGGCGGCCTGCGGAGAGACGGCAGAACTCGACCTCTTCCAGGACCACTTCGCCGACGCAGTTGTCAGGACCCGCGGCCGACTCGGGGTCGTCGACCTGGAGGTACCACTCACCGCCGCTCTCCCCCTCGATGGTCAGGTGCAGCGAGCGCGGGCCCGCCGTGGGGTCCAGGGTGGGAAGCGGCGGGGAGGCCAGACCCGCCTGGCGCCGCGCGGCGAGGATCGACGGGAGCATCTGGACGGCGACGCCCACCAGGGTGCGCAGGTGCTCGGGCACCGGCGGCGGGTACGGGTAGGCGACGGCGTCCGCGATGTCCGTGGCATGGATCCACGTCTCGAAAGCCCGGTCGAGGAGGGCCAGGCGCAGCGGCAGCACGATGCCCTCGCCGTAGGGAACGGCGATGTCGGCGACGCCGTTCCCGCTGAACGAGCAGGTGCGGATCAGCTCGTAGGCGTGGTCGCGCCAGGTGTCGCGCAGCGTGTCCGGGCCGGACTCGGCGAAGGGCATCGCCTGCTTCCAGAGCGCCTCGGTCCGGTCCTTCGGATCGGTCGAGGCGGTGGTGCCCGGTTCGACCGGGTCCGGCAGGCCGAGCGACGCGGCGACCGCGCCGTCCACCGCCAGGAGGTGGCCGAGCACACCGGCGACCGAGGTCTTGCGGCTCGTGGAGTCCGCGCCGTCGAACCACTCCAGCTCGACCTGCGCCGCCCACTCCGAGGCGTCCAGGTCCGAGAGCAGGGCGTCCAGGCGCGCGGCCTCGGCGTCGTAGGGCTGCACGTAGTCCGGGACGGCGACCTGCGGCGGTCGCGCGCTCAGGCAGGCCCCGATGACCTCGGCACGCAGCGTGGAGGGCAGGTCGAGGTCCATGTGCGGGTGCAACAGGACGGTCGCCGAACGTAGTTGCCCGGCCTCACGGGAGCAGTCGACGCATCCGGCGAGATGCGCGTCCACCTCCGCCGCCTCTTCGGTCGAGCATGCGCCGAGGGCCCAGGCGCCGAGCAGGCTCTGCAGCCGGGCGTGCGCGTCGGAGTCGCTGTTCATCGCCGGTCCTCCCTGACCGCCTCGGTCCGGGCGGCGATCGCTTGAAGCCCCATACGCAGCCGGCTCAGGGTCTCCTCCTCGGAAACGCCCAGCATGTCCGCGGCCTGACGGTAGTTCAGCCGGGCGGAGTGGACGAGGTGCAGGGACCTGCGCACTCCGAGCCCCAGTTCTGTGATCGCCTCGTCCGCACGGGTGTGCTCCTCGATGCGGTCGGGGTCCCCATGTCCGTTCATCCGTACCCGCGGTACGCGCTCCGCGGCCATCTCGCAGGTCCTCATGGCCAGCCAGGTCGCGAGGCGACAGCGCGCCTGGTCGAAGGCGCCGGGGTTGAGCCAGAGGTCGGAGAAGACCCGTAGGACCAGTTCACGCGTGGCCTTCTCCTCGCCGGCCAGGCGGGCGGCGAGGCCGTGCACCAGGCGTCCGTGCCGGTCGTAGACCTCGCCCAGAGCCGCGGCTTCGCCACGAGTCAGCCGAATCTGCACCTGACGTTCCCACCGCGCCGTTTCCTCCGGCGTGTTGGCCATGACTCGGCACCTCCCGGCTCGAAAGTCCTCTCACACCCTCTCGCATGCGGCCCGGAGTACGCCAACTCGCTTGACAGGAGACAGAAATGGAGGTTTCGCACCTGCCTCCGCCCGGTGACTGCCGACGGAGATCCGAAAGCCCCGTACCGGTTCTGATTGATCCGATCCGCCGCCCCCTCACCGTTCCGACCGTCCCGGCCGGAACCCTTCCGGACGACAGTCCGAGCAGGTTGCGACCGGTCGGCCGGGCAGACCGCCGGGGCCGTCGAACCGGGCGGAGATCCAGTGGGCCCTACGCCTCGGACAGCAGCGGATCGTAGGGGGTCGAGCGCTGACGTCCGGACATGAAGGAGAGGAAGTCCCGCACGAACGCTCCCCGGGAGTAGCGTCCTTCGGCGTCCACGACGGTTCGTCCGAACCCCCTGCCGAACAGGAGCCGGTACTCCTCCGCGTCGATGAACTGGTCGCCGTCCGCGTCGGTGGCGGCGAAGAGGGCCTCGGCGACCCTGATCAACGCGGGTCCTGCCAGCGACGGAGCCGCGGCCGCGTACTCCTCCACGCTCACCCGGCCGTCCCCGTCGGTGTCGAGGGCCGTCTGGAGTTCCCTCCACCACGCGGCGAAGGCGTCGTACAGCCGGGTCTCCTCCGGCTCGTCCAGGTCCAGGCGGGAGCAGAGTTCCCGTGCCATGGCGGCGAGGTCGGGCCAGTCCAGGTGACCGTCCCCGGTCTGGTCCAGCACCTCGGTGAAGAACTCGCGGGCGCTGCGCCGGGTGTCGGTCCCAGCCGTACCGTCCTGTTGTGCGGGCACCGGCGCCTGGACCGGTGTGATCAGCCGGAGCAGTGCGCCGGCCCGTTTCGTCCGGGCGCGCAGTGCCGTGAGTGTCTCCGTGAAGGGGCCGTCGCCGTCCGGCGACTGCTGGAGCAGGCTGACGAGGTTCTCGGCCCGGAGCCAGCTGTCGGGCAGGGCGCGGGCCAGACGGGCGGCCATGTAGGCACTCTGCATCAGGGTCTGGGCGCCGGGTACCTCCGGCAGCCCCGCCCGACGGCGGAAGACCTCGGGCAGGGAGGCGACCGTGACGGTGCCGATGACCGGCCCGGCCAGCGCCCGGCCGGTCGCCCAGACCGTGGGAAGACCGGCGAACAACGGCGGCGCGGGGAGATGTTCGAAGAGCTTGAACAGGATGATGTTCAGCGCCTCCGTGTTCCGCAGTTCCTCCGCGACCATGCGGTCGTAGTACTGCCAGAACTCGGCCAGGGTGGGCGGGAGGTGGCCCGCCTGGTCCCCCAGGGCCGCGAGGAAGGCCTGGAACTCGGCGTAGAGCAGTTCCATGGTGACCTGGTCGAGGGGCTCCCCGCTCAGCCGGTACATGGTCACGGAGCTCTCGAAGAGCGTCGCGACCACCCACGCACGGACCTCGGGGTCCATCGCGTCGTAGGGCTGGTTCCGCACGTCCGTGCCGCTGAGCCGCTCGTGCAGGCGGTTGAGCCGTGCCGCCTCCCGCTGCCGTGTGTGCTCGTCGGCTCCGAACATGCGCTGGAGACTCACGAGGGTGTTGCGCAGCCGTCGCCACGGGTGCACGACGAAGGAGGAGTTGTCGGCCAGTGCCGCGCCGATCTGCGGGTGCGCGGCTTCCAGCACCGTGGCCCTGACGACGGCCAGGGCCCAGCGGGGGTCGTTGAAGAAGCGGTGGAACTGCGATCCCGGGCCGAACAGGGATTCGCCCGGTGCTTCGGGTGCCTCCCGGCCGGGGGCGTCGTACGGGCCCGTGCCGCCGGAGCCGGTCCATGTGGAGTGGCTGCTGTCCGTGTCCTTCACCTTCGAGGTTCTCCGTTCGCTTGCGACGTCACGCCGCCGAACCGGCGGTCGCGGTTGCGGTAGTCGTGCAGGCACTTCAGGAAGTCCGGCGCACGGAAATCGGGCCACAGCACCGGCGGGAAGATCCACTCGGCGTAGGCCACCTGCCAGAGCATGAAGTTGGAGATGCGCTGTTCGCCGGAGGTACGGATGACGAGGTCCACGTCCGGCATGTCCGGGACGGGCAGATGCGCGGCGAAGCTCGCCTGGTCGACGGCGTCGGCGGACACCCCGGCCCGGATGAGGGAGCGTGCCGCGGAGACGATGTCCTGCCGCCCGCCGTGGTCGAAGGCCACGGTCAGCGTCATACCGCGATTGGCCCCGGTCAGAGTCGTCAGATCGGCGAAGTCCTGGGCGAGGGGTGCGGGGATCCTCGGGTCCTCGGCGCCCAGGAACCGGCAGCGGATGCCGCGTGCGTGCAGCAGCGGCGCGTGTTTGCGCACCACGCGCCTCACCAGTCGCATCAGGAAGTCGATCTCCTCACCCGGGCGCCGCCAGTTCTCGGTGGAGAAGGCGTACAGGCTGAGCCACTCGACCCCCGCCGAGCGCGCCGCCTCGATGACGTCGATCACCGTCGTCTCCGCCGCCGTGTGCCCCGACGTACGCGGCAGGGAGCGCTGCTGCGCCCACCGGCCGTTCCCGTCCATCACGCACGCGACGTGGCGGGGCACCGCGCGCCGCCGGTCCTCGTCCGGCGGGCGGCGTGGTCGTACCGCGAGCGCCGGCAGGACGGAGACGGGAGCCTCCGGCGGCAGGTCGACGCCGCCGGCCGGCTCACTCGTCGCTTGCGCCCGACCGGATGCCCCTGTTCCAGCGGATGTCATGGAAACGCCCCCTCCGACTCGCGTCCACAGGCTCGGCCGGGACCGTGGTCCCGGTGGCGGAGGAGGCGGCGGGCCACCGGCCGGCGCATCCCCCGCTGTGCTCCCGACCTTCAGCAGAGTGCCGGTGCGGGGCCGTCGGCGTATCGCGATGCCCGGATACTTCACCCGTAGCACGTCTGTCGGAGGGCGCCGGTGCCCAGGCGGACAACCGTCGGTGGCGCCCGTCGGTGGCGCCCGGCCCGGACACCTCCGGCAGCCCGCCAGGGCCTGCCGGACAGCTCTCAGGTCCGGCCCCCTGGTGAGCGCTTCCCGGTTCCTGACCGGCCCTGCCGTTCGGCCGAAGGGTCGGGCACTCCGCCCGTGAGCTCGTCTCCCGCCCTTGCCATAGTCAAGAAATTGACTATTCTCCTTTATGACTACATCACTGTCTGCTGACGCACACACGCGAGGAGGTCCGGTGGCACTGCGGCACGCCGTTCTGGCGGCGCTCCTGGACGGCGAGTCCAGCGGGTACCAGTTGGCGAAGGCGTTCGACATCGGGGTCGCGAACTTCTGGCACGCCGTGCCCCAGCAGCTCTACGCCGAGCTGGCCGAACTGGAGCGGAAGGGACTGGTCGCCGGCCGCCAGGTGATCCAGGAGTCCCGCCCCAACAAGCGGCTCTTCCACGTCACCGAGGCCGGTGTCGCGGAGTTGGAGAGCTTCGCCGCCGGGGTCTCGAAGCCCTCCTCCATCCGGGACGACCTGCTCGTCAAGGTGCAGGCCGCCGACCACGTCGACACCGCGCCGGTCATCGAGCAGCTCCAGGAGCGCGCCACGGCCGCCGGGGCCAAGATCGAACTGCTCGGCAAGGTGCTCCACCGGCTGCGCGGCGGCGCCACCGAGGAGGAGTACCTGCGTACCGGTGACCGCGTCGGGCCGTACCTCACGTGTCTGCGCGGGCTGACCTTCGAACAGAGCCACCGGGACTGGTGCCTGCACACCGTGGGCGTACTCGAGGAAAGGCGGACGACCCGTGCCGAGCGGTGAGTACCTGCGTTACGTCGCACTGGGCGACAGCCAGACCGAGGGCGTCGGCGACGGGGACGACACGACCGGTCTGCGCGGCTGGGCGGACCGCCTCGCCGAGCGGATCGGTGCCGTCGAGCCAGGCCTGCGGTACGCCAACCTGGCGGTACGCGGACGGGTCGCCCGGCAGGTGCGCGCCGAGCAGCTGGCGCCCGCGCTGGCCCTGCGCCCCGGTCTGGCCACCGTCGTCGCGGGCGTCAACGACCTGCTCCGGCCCGGGTTCGACGCCGAGGAGGTGGCCGGACAGCTGGAGGAGATGTTCGCCGCGCTCACCGCCTCCGGGGCCCGTGTGCTGACCCTGACCTTCCCCGACGTCGCGAAGATCGCACCCATCGCCCGCCCGGTACGAGCCCGGGTGTTCGACATGAACGACCGCATCCGCGAGGCGGCGGCCCGGCACGGTGTCGTGGTCGCCGACGTCGCGCTGCTGCCCGTGGCCACCGATCCCCGGCTGTGGAGCGAGGACCGCCTGCACGCGAGCCCTCTCGGCCACGCGAGGATCGCCGCGGCGGCCGCCTCCGCCCTGGACCTGCCCGGCAGCGACGACAGCTGGGCGCGCCCGCTGCCGCCGCAGGAGCTCCCCTCCCGTCTGCACGCCGCCGGGGCCGAGCTCCGCTGGGCGGCCGGTTTCCTGGGCCCGTGGCTCGGCCGGCGGCTGCGCGGCAGGTCCTCGGGCGACGGCCGCGGCGCGAAGCGGCCCGAACTGCTGCCGCTGGACGGCCCGTCGACCGCACCGACGTCCTCCTGACGCCACTGCGGGACGCGGGAGCCCCGCCTCCTCACCGCCGCCGGATCGGAGCTTCCGCCACCCGGGCGAGCGGTGACGCGCCCCTGCCGGTCGGCCAGTTGCCGATGCCGACCACGGCCTGGGGTCCGTGGTCGGACCCGACGTCACGGGCGAGGTCCGCGATGGCGACCGCGGCCGGCGCCGCCCGCCAGGCGCCCTCCGCGGCCCCGCCGTGCGGGCGATGACGCCGTGCGTAGAGTGGTCATGAATGGACAGTTCTCTCATATCCCCCCTTTCACGCGCGGGAAGGTACGACATGAAGATCGCAGTGCTCGGCGGAACCGGGCTCATCGGTTCGCAGGTGGTACAGGACCTCGCGGCGGCCGGGCACGATGCGGTGCCGCATTCGCAGTCCACCGGTGTCGACCTGGTCACCGGGGAGGGCCTGTCGGCCGCCCTGGCAGGATGCGGCGCCGTCGTCAACGTGACCAACTCGCCCACCTTCGACGAGGCTTCGCTCGACTTCTTCCGAACGACGATGGACAACCTCCTCACCGCCGCCGGAGAACAAGGTGTCGGACACGTGGTGGTCCTGTCCATCGTCGGCGTGGAGCAGGTGCCCCGGCTCGACTACTACCGCGCCAAGGCGCTCCAGGAGGACCTGCTCAAGGCCGGGCCCGTCCCCTACTCGATCGTCCGCGCCACGCAGTTCTTCGAGTTCGTCGACGCGGTGCTGGCCTGGACCGCCGACGAGGAGACCGTGCGGCTGCCCGCCACCCCGATCCAGCCGATCGCCGCCGCGGACGTGGCGGCGACGGTGGCGGAGGTCGCCGCGGGCCGCCCGCTCCAGGGCACCCTCGACATCGCCGGCGCCGACGTCTTCACGCTCGACGAACTCGGCCGTGTCACCCTCGCCGCACACGACGACGAGCGCACCGTGGTCACCGACGACACCGCCGGCATGTTCGCGGCCGTCCGCGGCGACGCGATCATCGCCGGACCCGACGCCCGCATCGCCCCTACGCGCTACCGCGACTGGCTGACCGCCTGAAGGCACGGACCCGCGCCTCGACGCCCGACTCCACCCCGAGCCCGTACGTGCGGCGCGGGCGCACCCGATCGTGGCGCTCCGAGGGCGGTGGAACCGGACGGGGCCGCACCTGGGCGGCGGACAGCGGACGGTCAGGCGCCCGGGGTGTGGAAGTAGTGGCCCTTGTCGAGGTCATCGACGAGGCCGGGGTGGGCGGGCCGCCAGTCCAGCAGCTCGCTGGTGAGCGCGTGCGACGCCGGGGAGTCGAGGCCGAGGAAGCCCCCCAGCCAGGCGAAGTGGTCCGCCGCCGCCTCGGGGGCCACCGACGCGACCGGCACGTCGAGGTGACGGCCGATCACCTCGGCGATGTCCCGGATCGGCACGCCCTCCTCCGCCACACCGTGCAGCACCGACCCGGCAGGGGCCTGCTCGACCGCCAGCCTGAACAGCCTCGCCGCGTCGAGGCGGTGGACGGCCGGCCAGCGGTTGGTGCCGTCGCCGACGTAGCCGGAGACGCCCTTGGCGCGGGCGATCCCGACCAGGGCAGCCATGAAGCCGTTGTCCCCCTCACCGTGACAGGTGGGGGAGAGCCGCACCACGGACGAGCGGATGCCCCGCGGGGCGAGTGCGAGCGTCGCGAGGGCCGTGGCCGCCCGCACCGAGGTCGGCGAACCGTCGATGGCGGGCATGTCCCGCTCGGTCGCCGTCCGTCCCGGCGCGAGGCCGACCGCTCCGGAGGCCAGGACGAAGGGGCGGTCGGTGCCGGCCAGCGCGTCGCCGAAGGCGTCGACGGCCCGGCGGTCCGCCTCGGCCGCGCCACGGAAGTCACCGGTGAAGGCGGTGTCGTGCTTGAAGGCGAGGTGGATCACCCCGTCGGACGCGGCCGCCGCGGCGCGCAGCACGTCCAGGTCGTCCAAGGTGCCGCGGACCACCTCGGCCCCGGCCCCGGTGAGCGCGGCGGCGGAGGCGTCGGAGCGGGCGAGCCCGACCACCCCGTGCCCCGCGCCGATGAGCTCGGGTACGACGGCGGATCCGATCCAGCCGGATGCCCCGGTCACGAAGATGCGCATGGGAGAACCTCGAGACTCTTGATGTCAGTGTCTGACATCAAGGCTAGCATCTGATGTCAGACACTGTCATCACGTAGGATCGGCGCATGGGTAGATGGGAGCCGAACGCGCGCGGGCGCCTGGCACAGGCGGCGTTGGAGCTCTACAGCGAGCGCGGATTCGAGCAGACCACCGTTGCGGAGATCGCCAAGCGGGCCGGCCTCACGGAGCGGACCTTCTTCCGGCACTACGCGGACAAGCGGGAGGTGCTGTTCGACGGCGCCGGTCTGCAGGACCTGCTCGTGGGGGCGGTCGCCGGCGTACCGGGGACGGTGGCGCCGATCGACGCGCTGGCGGCGGGCCTGGACTCGGTCTCCGAGGCGTTCGCCGACCGCCGCGCGTACGCCCGCAAGCGACAGGCGGTGATCGTCGCGAACGCGGAACTCCAGGAGCGGGAGCTGATGAAACTCGCCTCACTGTCCGCCGCCCTCGCCGACACCCTGCGCCTACGGGGCGTCCCGGAGCCCGCAGCGAGCCTGACGGCCGAAACCGGTATCGCCGTCTTCAAGGTCGGCTTCGAACGCTGGATCGCGGTGTCCGAGGAACGCGACATGTCGCAGGTGATGCGCGAACTGCTGGACGAACTCAGGGACCTGACCGCGGGTGGACGCGGGGCGTAGGCGGGCGGACGCCGGGCGTAGGCGGCCCTGGCAGCTTCCCGCCCGCGCGACACCTGCCGCCCGCAGTACCGGCCGGGGCGCCTCGCCCGCGGTCGCGTTCGGCCGGGACCGCCGGCCGCCCGCCGCCGCTCTCGGACGCACAGCCGTTCCCGCATAGCGGACGGCAGGCCCGCTCAGCCATCCCCGGACGCCCGGAGGCTCAGGGGCTCAGGGGCTCAGACACCGAACGACAGGCCCCTGCTCACCCGTTCCGCCGAAGCAAGCAGGCTCTCCCTGACCTGTTTGGTCCGGTACATCCGGTCCGCCCGGAAGGAGATGCCGAGCGATCCGATCCTGGTACCGCTGTACACCGGCACCGCGATGCACACCGTGCCGAGGTCGTACTCCTCGCGGTCCATGATCATCGGCGCCGACCTCGACGACTCGAGCTGCCGGAGCAGTTCCTCCCGATGGGTGATCGTGCGGGGCGTGAGGTCGGCGAGGGCGTGCCGCGCGAGGTAGTCGCCGCGCGCTTCCGCGTCCAGTTCGCGCAGGACGCACTTGCCGAGGGCCGTGGCGTGGCCGGCGTCCTCGAAGCCCACCCAGAGGTCGACCTTGGGCGTCTGCGGGCCGTCCACGATCTCGGCGATCCGGATCTCGCCCTCCTCGTAGAAGGTGAGGTACGACGCGGCCGACAGCTCGTCCCGCAGGGAGGCCAGGGCGGGCCGGATCGGATCGGTCCGGCCCTGCCCCGCCCTGCCGCCGTGCGGTTGGTCGCTCAGGATCAGGCCCCCGTCGCCGAGGACACGGATGTAGCCGTCGTCGGTGAGTGCCCGCAGCGCCGCCGCCGCGACGTCGAGGGGCAGCCCCGCCTCGCGCGCGAGCTGCTTCGCGGGCGCGCCGCCCTCGTGTGCCGCCACGGCCTCCAGCAGGCGGAAGGCGTGCTGCACAGCGGTCATGGGCGTGTGGTCCGCAGGATCACCCATGCCCCAAGACTGAACCCTGGACCGGGAGGCGGCAAGGCAGGACCGCCGGGCCCGGGAGAGAGCGCCGGGGCAGGGCATCGGGGTCACCGGGAGGCCCCGGGGACGGGGGATCGGGGCCACCGGGAGAGGCCGCACGGCCGAGCCGCCGCGGATCCGACACCCGCAGGTCCGGCCCCGGCGCACCGGCCGGGAGCCCCCGGCCGGTGTCTCCCGTCAGTCCTCGCCCTCCAGGTCGCCTTCCGTCTCCAGGAAGACCTTCCGCAGCCCGTCGAGCACCGCCGGGTCGGGCTTCTCCCACATGCCACGGGACTCCGCCTCCAGGAGGCGCTCCGCGATGCCGTGGAGCGCCCAGGGGTTGGCCTGCTGGAGGAATTCGCGGTTCGTCGGGTCCAGGACGTACGTCTCGGTGAGCTTGTCGTACATCCAGTCGGCGACCACGCCGGTCGTCGCGTCGTACCCGAACAGGTAGTCGACCGTCGCGGCGAGCTCGAAGGCGCCCTTGTAGCCGTGGCGGCGCATCGCCTCGATCCACTTCGGGTTGACCACCCGGGCGCGGAAGACCCGGGAGGTCTCCTCGACGAGCGTGCGGGTGCGGACCGTCTCCGGGCGGGTCGAGTCCCCGATGTACGCCGCGGGGGCCGTGCCCTTGAGCGCGCGTACGGTCGCGACCATGCCGCCGTGGTACTGGAAGTAGTCGTCCGAGTCCGCGATGTCGTGCTCACGGGTGTCGGTGTTCTTGGCCGCCACCGCGATGCGCTTGTACGCGGTCTCCATCTCGTCCCGGGCCGGACGCCCGTCGAGCTCACGGCCGTAGGCGTAGCCGCCCCACACCGTGTACACCTCGGCGAGGTCGGCGTCCGTGCGCCAGTCACGCGAGTCGATCAGCTGGAGCAGTCCCGCGCCGTACGTACCGGGCCTGGAGCCGAAAATCCGGGTGGTGGCCCGTCGCTCGTCACCGTGTTCGGCCAGGTCGGCCTGGGTGTGGGCGCGTACGAAGTTCCGCTCGTCCGGCTCGTCGAGCGAGGCGGCCAGGCGTACGGCGTCGTCGAGGAGGCCGACGGTGTGCGGGAAGGCGTCCCGGAAGAAGCCGGAGATGCGCAGCGTGACGTCGATACGGGGGCGTCCCAGCTCCTCGTACGGGATCGCCTCCAGGCCGGTGACCCGGCGCGAGGCGTCGTCCCAGACGGGGCGCACCCCGAGCAGGGCGAACGCCTCGGCGATGTCGTCACCGGAGGTGCGCATCGCGCTGGTGCCCCAGAGGGACAGGCCGACCGAGGTGGGCCACTCGCCGTTGTCGGCGCGGTAGCGCTCCAGGAGCGAGTCCGCGAGGGCCTGGCCGGTCTCCCAGGCGAGGCGGGACGGGACGGCCTTCGGGTCCACGGAGTAGAAGTTGCGTCCGGTCGGGAGGACGTTGACCAGGCCGCGGAGCGGGGAGCCGGACGGTCCGGCGGGTACGAAGCCGCCGTTCAGCGCGTGCACCGCGTGGTCGAGCTCGTCCGTCGTCGCGGCCAGGCGCGGCACGACCTCGCGGGCGGCGAAGTCGAGGATGTCGGCGACGGCCCGCGGGTGTCCCTCGGCCACCTCGGCGACGGCCGCGGGCTTCCACTCCGCGTCGTCCATCGCCTGCACCAGCGCGCGGGCCCGCTCCTCGGTCTCGTCGGCGGCGGTCCGGGTGGCCGCCGACTCGTCCAGGCCGAGCGCCTCGCGCAGCCCGGGCAGGGATGCCGTACCGCCCCAGATCTGGCGGGCGCGCAGGACGGCGAGCACCAGGTTGACGCGGTCCTTGCCGGCCGGGGCGGTGCCCAGGACGTGCAGCCCGTCGCGGATCTGGACGTCCTTGATCTCACAGAGCCAGCCGTCGAGATGCATGATGAACTCGTCGAAGCCCTCGTCCTCGGGCCGGTCCTGGAGCCCCAGGTCGTGGTCGAGCTTGGCGGCCTGGATGAGGGTCCAGATCTGGGCGCGGACGGCCGGCAGCTTGGCCGGGTCCATCGCGGCGATCTGCGCGTGCTCGTCCAGGAGCTGTTCGAGCCGGGCGATGTCGCCGTAGCTGTCGGCGCGTGCCATCGGCGGCACGAGGTGGTCGACGAGCGTGGCGTGCACCCGGCGCTTGGCCTGGGTGCCCTCGCCCGGGTCGTTGACCAGGAACGGGTAGACCAGCGGCAGGTCGCCGAGCGCCGCGTCGGGCCCGCAGGCGGCGGACAGTCCGGCGTTCTTGCCGGGCAGCCACTCCAGGTTGCCGTGCTTGCCGAGGTGGATCATCGCGTCGGCGCCGAAGCCGTTGTCGTCGGCGGAGGCGGCGATCCAGCGGTACGCGGCCAGGTAGTGGTGCGAGGGCGGCAGATCGGGGTCGTGGTAGATCGCGATCGGGTTCTCGCCGAAGCCGCGCGGCGGCTGGATCAGTATCAGCAGGTTGCCGCGGCGCAGGGCGGCGAGCACGATGTCGCCCTCGGGGTTCCGGGACCGGTCGAGGAACATCTCACCGGGGGCGGGGCCCCAGTGCTCCTCGACGGAGGTGCGCAGCTCGGCGGGCAGCGTGGCGAACCAGCGGCGGTAGTCCGCGGCGGGGATGCGGACCGGGTTGCGGGCGAGCTGCTCCTCGGTGAGCCATTCCTGGTCGTGGCCGCCGGCCTCGATGAGCGCGTAGATCAGCTCGTCGCCGTCGCCGGAGACCAGCCCCGGGATCTCCTCCTCGGGACCGAAGTCGTAGCCCTCGGCCCGGAGCCTGCGCAGCAGCGCGACGGCGCTGGCGGGGGTGTCGAGGCCGACCGCGTTCCCGATGCGGGAGTGCTTGGTCGGGTACGCGGACAGGACGAGCGCGATCCGCTTCTCGGCGGCCGGGATGTGGCGGAGCCTGGCGTGCCGTACGGCGATGCCCGCGACCCGTGCCGCGCGCTCCGTGTCGGCGACGTACGCGGGCAGGCCGTCCTCGTCGATCTCCTTGAAGGAGAACGGCACCGTGATCAGGCGCCCGTCGAACTCCGGCACCGCGATCTGGGTGGCCGCGTCCAGCGGGGAGACGCCCTCGTCGTTCTCCTCCCAGGCGGCGCGCGCGCTGGTGAGGCAGAGCGCCTGGAGGATGGGGACGTCGAGGCCGGTGAGGGCGCCCGCGTCCCACGACTCGTCGTCGCCGCCGGCCGACGCGGTGGCGGGCTTGGTGCCGCCCGCCGCCAGGACCGTCGTCACGATGGCGTCGGCGGCGCGGAGTTCGTCGATGAGCTCGGGTTCGGGTGTTCGGAGCGAAGCGACGTACAGCGGGAGGGGGCGGGCGCCGGCGTCCTCGACCGCCGTGCAGAGCGCGTCGACGAACGCGGTGTTCCCGCTCATGTGGTGGGCGCGGTAGTAGAGCACCGCGACGGTCGGGCCGGCGACGTCCCGGGCGGTCCGCTCCAGCCGGCCCCACGCGGGGGCGGGCTCCGGCGGCTCGAAGCCGTGGCCGGTGAGCAGCACGGTGTCGGAGAGGAAGCGGGCCAGCTGCTCCAGGTTGGCGGGGCCGCCGTGCGCGAGGTAGGCGTGCGCCTCGGCGGCGATGCCGATGGGCACGGTCGACGCCGCCATCAGCTGGGCGTCCGGGGCCTGTTCACCGGTCAGGACCACGACGGGCCGTCCGGTCGCCAGCACCTGGTCGAGCCCGTCCTGCCAGGCACGCACCCCACCGAGGAGGCGTACGACGACGAGGTCCGTGCCGTCCAGGAGCGCCGGCAGTTCCTCGACGGAGAGCCGGGAGGGGTTGGCGTAGCGGAAGCCGACCGGGCCGCCGGATGCACGGGCGCTGAGCAGGTCGGTGTCGGACGTCGACAGGAGCAGGATCATGCGGCGTCAGGCCTTCCTCGGGGTGTCCACGCCCCGGGCAGTGTCGGTTGGGTCTCCGCTGCCCGGGCGAGGCCGGGCGTTCGGGGAAGGGAGTTCCTGACTCGCACGGCCGGTGGGCCGCGCTCACAGTGGCGGGACCGCGCCGGAATCTCACCGGGCTTCCTCCCCTGTCGCCGTATGGCGATGGCGGACCCAACGGACCGCCGCTAGGCATAGTAGGCGGCAGGTGGGGGGTCCTGACCAGACGGCCCCGCTCCCGGCCAGGACAGCGGCGGTGTCCCGTCGGTCACATCGGCCGCGGGGGTGCACCCCGGCCGCGCGCGTGTCCCGTAGGTCACAGTGACCGCAGGGGTCCGCCCCGGTCACGGTCGGTATGCTCGCCGCCATGTCCGCCTCCCCCCTGACGCCCCGGTCTCCGGGCGACGCGTGTGCCCGCAGCAGCGGTGACGCCTGCCCCGGGGCACTGCGTCTGCACCGCGCGGACGACGGCGCGCTGGCGCGGATCCGCATACCCGGCGGCATTCTGACGCCCCATCAGGCAGCAGCTCTGGGACGGGCGGCCGAGCACTTCGGCGACGGTGAGCTGCATCTCACCTCACGCGGGAACGTGCAGCTGCGGGGGCTCACCGAGGACTGCGGGGCGGAGCTTGCCGGGCTCCTGGACGAGGCCGGGCTGCTGCCCTCGGAACGCCATGAACGGGTACGCAACGTGGTCGCCTCCCCGCTCTCCGGGCTCGACGGCCTCGGGGCCGCGGACGTCGGGGAGTGGCTGGCCGGGCTGGACCGCCTCGTCTGCGGCAGCAACCGGGCGGCGGAACTCTCCGGACGCTTCCTGTTCGCTCTCGACGACGGCCGCGGCGACGTGGACGCGCTCGGCGCCGACCTCGCCCTCCTCGCCCGGGGCGACGGCGGCGCGCTGCTGCGGATCGGGGGCACGGACTCGGCTCTCCGCGTCCCGGCCGCCGACGGGCCCCGCGCCCTGCTCCTCGCCGCCGAGACCTTCCTGGACGCGGCGCGCGGCACCGGCGCCTGGCGGGTGAAGGACCTGCCGGACGAGGCGGCGGCCACCCTGCCCGACGACGTCCTACGGCGGCTTGGGCAGGCCGGCGTGACGGCCGCACCGGACCGTCACCCCCGGCCGGCCGAAGCCCGGCCCCCCGCCCCGGGCCAGGTGCCGGGCACCCGGCACGAGACGGCGCTGGCCGTCGGCGTACCGCTGGGGCGGCTGGATCCCGCGCAGTGGCGGCTGCTGTCGAGCGCCGGGGGGCTGCGCCTCACCCCGTGGCGCGGAGCCGTGGTCACCGGAGTCGCCCGCCACCGGGCGGACGCCCTGCTGAGCGCCTTTGCCGGGGCCGGTCTGATCACCGGGCCCGGGTCGCCGTGGGCGGGGGTGGGCGCCTGTATCGGGCAGCCCGGCTGCGCGAAGTCGCTGGCCGACGTACGCGCCCAGGCGGGGGCCGCCGTCGGACCACCCGGACGGCTCCCTGTGTACTGGTCCGGCTGCGAACGCCGGTGCGGCCATCCCCACGGGGAGTGGGTCGACGTGGTCGCCACCCCGGACGGACACCGGATCTCCCATGTCCGGGGGGACCGGACCGGCGTGACGGCGACGGTCCGGGACGGCCCCGTCGCGCTCGCCGCCGCCGTGGCCGCGGCCCGGGGCTCCGGCTCCTGACGACGTACCACCCCTTGTTCGGCCCCTGTCCGGCGTAGAAGACGAAGAAAGCGACAGCACTGTGCACCAGTACGAGAAGGACGGACCGGCGATCTACCGCCAGTCCTTCGCCACCATCCGCGCGGAGGCGGATCTGGCAGGGCTGCCCGCCGACGTGAGCCAGGTCGCCGTCCGCATGATCCACGCCTGCGGCATGGTCGACCTCGTACGCGATCTCGCCTTCTCGCCGAACGCCGTGGCCGACGCCCGCGCGGCCCTGCGCTCGGGCGCGCCCGTCCTGTGCGACGTGGCCATGGTCGCCAGCGGCGTCACCCGCAAGCGGCTGCCCGCGGACAACGACGTGGTCTGCACCCTGTCCGACCCGGCCGTCCCCGCGCTGGCCGCGAAGCTCGGCACCACGCGCAGCGCCGCCGCCCTGGAGCTGTGGCGGGACCGCATGGAAGGCGCGGTCGTCGTCGTCGGCAACGCCCCCACCGCGCTCTTCCGCCTGCTGGAGATGATCGAGGAGGGCGCCCCGCGCCCCGCCGCCGTCATCGGAGTGCCGGTGGGGTTCATCGGGGCCGCCGAGTCCAAGGAAGCCCTGGCCGCCCACCCGTCCGGGCTCGAACACATCGTCGTACGCGGCAGGCGCGGTGGCAGCGCCATCGCCGCCGCGGCCGTCAACGCGATCGCCAGCGAGGAGGAGTGAGCGTGCCCGAGCAGCAGCACACGGGGGCCAGGGGAAGGCTGTACGGGGTCGGGCTCGGCCCGGGCGACCCGGCGCTGATGACCGTGCGCGCGGTGCAGGTCATCGGCGAGGCAGACGTCGTGGCCTACCACTCGGCCCGGCACGGCCGCTCCATCGCCCGCTCCATCGCGGCGGGGCACATCCGTGCCGACCACATCGAGGAGGCCCTGGTCTACCCCGTCACGACGGAGACCACGGACCACCCGGGCGGCTACCGGGGCGCGCTGGACGATTTCTACACGGAGGCCGCGGCCCGCCTGGCCGTCCACCTCGACGCCGGACGCACCGTCGCCGTGCTCGCGGAGGGCGACCCGCTCTTCTACGGCTCGTACCAGCACATGCACAAGCGGCTCGCGGACCGCTACGACACCGAGGTCATCCCCGGCGTCACCTCGGTCAGCGCCGCCGCCGCCCGGCTCGGCAC
This sequence comes from Streptomyces sp. NPDC049970, assembly GCF_040660235.1. Taxonomy (NCBI): domain Bacteria; kingdom Bacillati; phylum Actinomycetota; class Actinomycetes; order Kitasatosporales; family Streptomycetaceae; genus Streptomyces; species Streptomyces sp. NPDC049970. Next base: position 114,994 of record NZ_JBFALP010000015.1, read on the forward strand.
CCCGCTCGTCGAGGCCGAGGAGGTGCTGACGATCCTGCCCGGCACCCTGCCGGAGGAGGAGCTGACGGCACGTCTGGCGGCGACGGACTCGGCCGTGGTGATGAAGCTGGGCCGCACCTTCCCCGCCGTACGGCGCGCGTTCGAGGCGTCCGGGCGGCTGCCCGAGGCCCGTTACGTCGAGCGCGCCACGATGGCCGGCGAGCGCACCGGGGACCTGGCGGACACCGACCCGGACTCCGTGCCGTACTTCGCGGTCGCGGTGCTGCCCAGCCGGATCGACGCGCCCCGCCCCGAGCGGGAGCCGGGATCCGGCGAGGTCGTCGTGGTCGGCACCGGACCGGCGGGACCGCTGTGGCTGACACCCGAGACACGGGGGGCGCTCGCCGCCGCCGACGACGTCGTCGGCTACACGACGTACCTGGACAGGGTGCCGGTCCGTGCGGGCCAGCGGCGCCACGGTTCCGACAACAAGGTCGAGGCCGAGCGCGCGGAGTTCGCACTCGACCTGGCACGCCGCGGACACCGCGTGGCCGTGGTGTCCGGCGGCGACCCCGGGGTCTTCGCGATGGCCACGGCGGTCCTGGAGGCGGCCGCGCAGGACACCGGCTCGGACGTGCCGGTGCGGGTCCTGCCCGGAGTGACCGCGGCCAACGCCGCCGCGGCCCGGGCGGGCGCACCGCTCGGCCACGACTACGCCACCATCTCGCTCTCGGACCGGCTGAAGCCGTGGGAGGTCATCGCCGGCCGCCTGCGCGCGGCGGCCACGGCCGATCTGGTGATGGCGCTCTACAACCCCGGCTCCCGGAGCCGGACATGGCAGGTGGGCAAGGCCCGCGACCTGCTCCTGGAACACCGCTCCCCGGACACGCCGGTGGTGCTCGGCCGCGACGTCGGAGGGCCGTCGGAGAGCGTGCGCACGGTACGGCTCGCCGATCTGGACCCGATGGACGTGGACATGCGGACGATCCTGATCGTGGGTTCCTCGCAGACCCGTTGGGTACGCCGCGGCGACGGCAGCCAGATCGTCTGGACACCCCGCCGGTACCCGGAGGAGGAGACACCGCAGGGCCCGGTGGGCTGAGCAGTCCGCGCGGTCCGGACCCGAGCGGTCCCGGCGGACGGCGGCGTCGGGACCGGTGGGCCCATGGTCAGCGGTGGGCGGTGGGCCCACGGTCAGCGGTCGCCCGGCCGGTCGCGCTCCGCAGGGTCGGCCGTCCGGTCGCGCTACGTGAGGTGGTCCGTGGCGGCGACCGCTCGCAGCCAGGTCACAGCCTCCTCCGGAGTCCCTGCCACCGGTACGTCGCCCGGGACGGGCGGTCGCCGGACCACGACCACCGGGATTCCGGCCTCCCGGGCGGCCGTCAGCTTGGGGGCCGTCGCGTCGCCGCCGCTGTCCTTCGTGACGAGTACGTCGATGCGATGGCGGCGGATCAGTTCACGCTCGCCCTCCAGGGAGAACGGTCCCCGGTCCAGCAGGAGCTCCGTCCGAGGAGGGCAGGGGGCCTCGGGAGCGTCCACCGAACGCATCAGGAACCACAGCGAGTCCAGCTCCGCGAACGCGGCCAGACCCATGCGGCCCGTCGTGAGGAAGACCCGCCGCCCCAGCCCCGGCAACAGCTGAGCCGCTCCCGCGAGGGAGTCCGTGAGGTGCCACCGGTCGCCCGCCATGGGCACCCAGCCGGGCCGGCGCACGGCAAGCAGGGGAACATGTACAGCAGCGGCCGCCGCAGCCGCGTTGAAACTGATCGTTCCGGCGAAGGGATGGGTGGCGTCGATGACAGCAGCGACACGGTGTTCGCGGAGCCAGTCGGCCATGCCACCGGCCCCCCCGAAGCCGCCGACGCGGACCTCACCGGGCGGAAGGCTCGGCCGGGCCACCCGGCCGGCCAGTGAGCTGGTGACCCTGACCCGGTCCATGGCAACCAGCGACTCCGCGATCCGACGGGCCTCCGTCGTACCGCCGAGGACGAGCACGTGCAAAGGCATCGGATCGGTCCATCCATGAGCAGTGAGGCGCAGGGCGGGCGCGCGGCCCAACTCAAGCACACCGGTCTGCGGCCCGGATGGACGACCGGCGCCTGCGCGACGGCGGCGACCACGGCCGCGTACACGGCGCTGCTGACCGGCGAGTTCCCCGATCCGGTGACCATCACGCTACCCAAGGGCCATACCCCCGCCTTCGCCCTCGCGGTGGAGGAGCTCGCCGACGGGCGGGCCACTGCCGGGGTGGTGAAGGACGCGGGCGACGACCCGGACGTCACACACGGCGCACTGGTCCGCTCCACCGTACGACTGCTTCCGGCAGGCTCCGGCGTGGTCTTCCGAGCCGGCTCCGGCGTGGGGACCGTGACGCTCCCCGGACTCCCCCTCGAAGTCGGCGAACCCGCGATCAACCCCGTGCCCCGCCAGATGATGCGGGACCACATCGCCCGGGTGGCACAGGAGCACGGCGGCACCGGCGACGTCGAGATCACCATCTCGGTGGACGACGGCGAGGAGATCGCACGTTTCACGTGGAACATCCGCCTGGGCATCCTGGGCGGCATCTCGATCCTGGGGACGACGGGCATCGTGGTGCCCTACTCCTGCTCCGCCTGGATCGACTCGATCCGCCGAGGGGTGGACGTGGCGCTGGCCGCCGGGCGCCGCCACGTCGCCGGATGCACGGGCTCGACCTCGGAGAAGACGGTGGTGGCCGAGTACGGCCTGCCGGAGATCGCCCTGCTGGACATGGGTGACTTCGCGGGCGCGGTACTGAAGTACGTACGCCGCCATCCGGTCGAGCGGCTGACCGTCTGCGGCGGGTTCGCCAAGCTGTCCAAACTCGCAGCCGGCCACCTGGATCTGCACTCGGCCCGCTCCCAGGTCGACAAGCCGTTCCTGGCCCGGCTGGCCCGGCAGGGCGGCGCGAGTGAGGCCCTGGCGGCGGAGATCGAGGTGGCCAACACCGGTCTCGCCGCGTTGCAGCTGTGCGCCGCGGCCGGGGTGCCGCTGGGCGATCTGGTGGCGGTGGCGGCCCGGGACCAGGCGCTTTCGGTGCTGCGAGGGGCTCCGGTGGCGGTGGACGTGATCTGCATCGACCGGGCAGGTGCGGTCGTGGGCCGCAGCGACATCCGCTGAGGCGTCCGCGACCGGTCGCGCGCGGGTGACCTCAGCAGGTGTGGCGGTCCCGCGCCGGTGAGTACAGGTGGCTGTCGTGGAACTGCTCGGCGCCCAGTGTCCGGCCGACCATGATCACGGCGGTCCGGATCACCCCTGCCGACTTCACCTGGTCGGCGATGGAGTCCAGTGGGCCGCGCAGGACGATCTCGTCCGGACGCGAGGCCATGGCGACCACGGCGGCCGGGCAGTCCGCCCCGTAGTGCGGCAGCAGCTCGTCGACCACCCGGTCCACGTACCGCGCCGCGAGGTGCAGCACGATCAGCGCCCCGCTGCGGCCCAGGGTGGCCAGGTCCTCGCCCTCGGGCATGGCCGTGGCCCGCTGGGCGATCCGCGTGAGGATCACGGTCTGCCCGACCGTGGGCACCGTCAGCTCCCGCTTGAGGGCGGCCGCCGCCGCGGCGAACGCGGGCACGCCGGGCACGACCTCGTAGGGGACACCCGCCTCGTCGAGCCGGCGCATCTGCTCGTTCACCGCGCTGAACACCGAAGGGTCGCCGGAGTGCAGCCGGGCCACGTCGAGGCCGTCCTCGTGAGCCCGCACCAGCTCGGCGGTGATCTGCTCGATGTCGAGCAGGGCCGTGTCCACGAGCCTGGCGTCCTGCGGGCATTCGGCGAGCAGCTCGCGCGGCACCAGGCTGCCCGCGTACAGGCAGACCGGGCTCGCGGCGAGGACGCGGGCGCCGCGCACCGTGATCAGGTCGGCGGCGCCGGGGCCCGCGCCGATGAAGTACACGGTCATCTGTCGTCTCCTGAGGCGTACGAAGGGTCGGGAGCAGGCCGAGCGGCCGGGTCGGGCCGAAGCCGGGGAGCGGGCCCAGGATCCGGACCGGGCACGGGTTTCTGTACGGACCACTGGGTGACGGGCATCGCCTGGCGCCATCCCGTGAACCCGCCGACGGGCACCGCGTGGGCTACCGCGAGGCGGACCAGGTCCCCACCGTGCCGCCCGTACCACTCGGTGAGCAGCGCCTCGGACTCCAGGGTGACCGTGTTGGCGACCAGCCGTCCGCCCGGGGGCAGCGCGTCCCAGCAGGCGTCGAGCAGACCGGGCGCGGTGAGTCCGCCGCCGATGAACACGGCATCGGGCACCGGCAGTCCGGCCAGGGCGTCCGGCGCACGGCCGGTGACCACCCGCAGCCCCGGCACACCGAGCCGGTCGGCGTTACGGGTGATGCGGCCCGCCCGCACGGGGTCCCGTTCCACGGTGACGGCACGGCAGGACGGGTGGGTCCGCATCCACTCGGCCGCGACCGATCCGGAGCCCCCGCCGACGTCCCACAGGAGCTCACCGGGCGCGGGTGCGAGCACGCCGAGCGTGGCGGCCCGCACATGGCGCTTGGTGAGCTGCCCGTCGTGCTCGTACGCCTCGTCGGGGAGCCCGGGCACGGCTCCGAGGCGCAGGGCCTCCGGTGTGCGTGCGCAGTCGACCGCGACGACGTTGAGCGGGTCCCCCGGCGGGTGCTCCCAGGTGCCCGCGGTGCCGTCCAGGCAGTCCTCGGCCGTGCCGCCGAGCTGTTCGAGCACCCGCATCCGGCTGGGCCCGTAACCGTGCTCGCGCAGCAGGGCGGCCACCGCCGCGGGCGTGGCCGCGTCGGCGGACAGGACGAGCAGCCGGCGCCCGTCGTGCAGCGCGGCGGCCAGCCGGGCGGCCGGGCGGCCCACCAGGGTGACGGTCTCGGTGTCCTCCACCGGCCAGCCGAGCCGGGCACAGGCGTACGACACCGACGAGGGATGCGGCAGCACATGGAGCGCCCCGGCACCGAGCTCCTCGGTGAGGGCCCGGCCGATGCCGTAGAACATCGGGTCGCCGCTGGCCAGCACGGCGGTCGCGCCACCGGTGTGCTCCGCGAGCAGACCGCGTACTGCGGGTCGCAGGGGCGACGGCCAGGGCACCCGTCGGCCCGAGCACTCCGGCGGGAGCAGTCCCAGCTGGCGCTCCCCGCCGATCAGCACCTCGGCGTCCAGGAGCACCGCGCGGGCCGGCTCAGGCAGACCCGCCCAGCCGTCGGCACCGATGCCCACCACACTCACGGCAGACGCGTGCGCCGGGACGGGGGGCAGGGGGGATGCGGGGGACACGGCCGGCACCTCGGGGTTCGTCGGACAACGCAGCCGAACTCTACGGGGGCCGCTCACCGCCCCGCGCGGCGGAGTGACGTCGAGGAGCGGGGGCCGTCGGGAGAGGGCACCGACTCGCCGATCCCGGTCACTCTCGCGATCATCGAATACATGACGTGGAGCGACAGCGGCGAGGCCCGCACCGTGTGTATCGCCCAGCAGCCGGACGCGGACGCGCTGCTGGGCCGCAGTCCGCTGGCCGACCTCGTCGGCATGCTGCTGGACCAGCAGGTCCCGATGGAGTGGGCCTTCACCGGCCCGCTCACGCTCGCCCGGCGCATGGGCTCGGACGACCTGGACGCCCGCGCGATCGCCGGACACGACCCGGAGGCCTTCGTCGGGCTGTTCACCGAGAAGCCCGCCCTGCACCGCTATCCGGGCTCCATGGCGAAGAGGGTGCAGCAGCTCTGCCAGTACCTGGTGGCCGAGTACGACGGGCGGGCCGAAGCGGTGTGGGAGGACGCCGCCACCGGGGCCGAGCTGCTGGAACGGCTCAAGGCGCTGCCTGGTTTCGGCACCCAGAAGGCGCAGATCTTCCTGGCCCTGCTGGGCAAGCGGTTCGACGTGCGCCCGACGGGCTGGCGGGAGGCGGCGGGGGCGTACGGCGAGGAGGGCTCGCACCGGTCGGTGGCCGACATCACCGGGCCCGGCTCGCTCGCCGAGGTACGCGCGTACAAGCAGCGGGCGAAGGCGGCGGCCAAAGCGGCGAGGCGGTCCGCGTGACCGGCGGCGGACGAGGCGGACGAGGCGGACGACCAGGAAAGGCCCCCGTCCGATCCGTGACGGGCCAGGCGGACGATCAGGAACGGTCCCAGCTGTTCACAGACGGCGGTCGGCTCGCTAGCTTTCCTGCACATCCGTTCACACCGGAAGGACTCCTGTGCACGCAACACGTCGCAGAGCCATGGCTGTCGTGGCCGCCACCGCCCTGGCCACACCGCTCCTCCTCGCCGCGGCCCCCCACCACGGGCACGGACACTCGCCGCACGACCCGGCGAAGGATGCCGCCAAGCTCTCACGGAAGCTCGTCGAGCGCTCGTCCGCCAAGGACGCCTTCCGGCACCTCGAGCGCTTCCAGGCGATAGCCGACTCGGCGGACGGCCACCGCGCGGCCGGCTCCCTCGGCCACGACGCCTCCGCCGCCTACGTCTACCGGCTGCTCCAGAAGGCCGGTTACCGGGTCGGCTACCAGTCCTTCGACTTCGTCTACACCGAGACGCTCGCCGAGAAACTCGCCGTGGTCTCCCCCACGCCCCGTGACGTGGACATCAAGGCGATGACGTACACCCCGTCCACTGCGGAGGGCGGCATCAGGGCGGCACTCGTCGCCGTCCCCGCAGACGACACCACGGGCTGCGAGGCCGCCGACTACGCCTCGGCCGACTTCACCGGCAGGATCGCCCTCATCAAGCGGGGCGGCTGCTCCTTCGCCGAGAAGCAGGCGGCGGCCGCGGTGGCGGGAGCGGCCGGCGCGGTGGTCTACAACAACACCGAGGGGGTCCTCTCCGGCACCCTCGGCGACGCCGCGTCGGGAAAGATACCCACCGGCGGACTCACCCGGGCCGAGGGCGAGAAGCTCGTCGCGGACCTGGCCGGGGGCGAGGTCGAGGTGGCCTTCGAGATCCGCGAGCTCCAGGAGGAGCGCACGACCCGCAACGTCGTCGCCGAGACGCGCGGTGGGAACGCCGCGAAGACGGTGATGCTCGGCGCACACCTCGACTCGGTCACCGACGGCCCCGGCATCAACGACAACGGCTCCGGTTCCGCCGGCCTCCTCGAAGTCGCCCTGGAACTGGCCAAGTCGCACCGGGATCCCGCCAACAAGGTGCGTTTCGCCTGGTGGTCGGCCGAGGAGAACGGCCTGCTCGGCTCGGAGGCGTACGTCGCGAAGCTCTCCGAGGCACAGCGCGCGAAGGTCGCGCTCTACCTCAACTTCGACATGATCGCCTCCCCGAACGGCGCGCAGTTCGTCTTCGACGGCGACGACTCCGACGGCGTGGGCGAGGGACCGGGGCCCGAGGGCTCCGCCCAACTGGAGCGCGACATCAACGACTTCCTGGACCGGAAGGACAAGCCGCACACGGGCACGGACTTCACCGGGCGCTCCGACTACGGGCCCTTCATCGAGGCCGGCATCCCGTCCGGCGGCACGGACACGGGCGCCGAGGGCATCAAGACGGCAGCCCAGGCCGAGACGTTCGGAGGGACCGCGGGAGTCGCGTACGACCCCTGCTACCACGCGGCCTGCGACGACCTCGGCAACATCGACATGGGGCACTTCGACACCAACATCGACGTGATCGCGAACGCCGTGGGCACCTACGCCCACGACCTGCGCTCCCTGACCCGGCCCGTCCCGGCCGCCCCCACGACGGGCGAACCCGGCAGCGGCGGCGGACTGCGCGAGGGCCACGCGCACGGCGTCACCGAGTAGCGGCACCCGGACGCGCGCCGGGGGCGGCGAGCCACGCTCACCGCCCCCGGCGTGACACACCGGAGCGGCACCCGGGAACACGACCCGCCCACGGGCCGGGAACGCGGCGGACCACACTCCGCTATCACCGCAATGATCCACTTATGCCCGGCATCACAGTCCCGTCCTGCGGCTGCGCCCGGAGCCCCTTGCCCGGTAGGCTTTCCGTGTGATCTTCAAGCGCATCGGAAATGGGCGGCCATATCCCGACCACGGCCGGGAAAGCACCCGGCAGTGGGCGGATGTCGCGCCGCGCCCGGTCCGCCTGGACCAACTGGTGACCACCAAGGGCCAGCTGGACCTCGAAACCCTGCTCGCCGAGGACTCCACGTTCTACGGCGACCTGTTCGCCCACGTCGTGAAGTGGCAGGGCGACCTCTACCTCGAGGACGGACTGCACCGCGCCGTGCGCGCCGCGCTGCAGCAGCGCCAGGTGCTGCACGCCCGCGTCCTCGAAATGGGCTGACCACGCCACTCCCACCCGTGGAGCATTTCGGGCCTTTCGGGTGCTTTTATGCTCGTACGGGTGCCATAGGCTGATCGTTTAGTAGGCATCATCACCGGGTCGCACTACGCTGCGCCCATGAGCATGCTGACCCCTCCGGGCATGGGCGGAAAGTACCGCATCACGGGCAACACCTACCCGCGCATGCGCCGTCCCCGTCATCGCCGCAAGCTGGTCCTCTCCTCCGGCGCGGCCGTGGTGGCCCTCGGCCTGGCCGGTTGGGGGACTCTCCAGCTCATCGACGTCTTCACCGGCGGCGACGGGAAGGCGAACGCGGCTGCCGGTCCGAAGACCTGCCCCTCACCCAAGGCGTCCGCGCCGGCCAAGGTGCTCCCGAAGCCGGCCGCCGTCAAGGTCAACATCTACAACGCGACGCCCCGCAGCGGACTGGCCAAGGCCGCGGCCGACGAGCTGAAGAAGCGCGGGTTCGCCATCGGCAAGGTGGGCAACGCCCCGGCCACGTACGACAAGAAGGTGCCAGGCACCGGAATGCTGCTGGGCGGGCCCGCGGCCATGAACGGCTCGTTCCCGGTGCTCGGCACCCAGCTGCCCGGCGCGCTGCAGAAGACCGACACCCGCAGCACGGCGGACGTCGATCTGATCATCGGCACGAAGTTCAGGACGTTCAGCACCCCCGCGGCGGCCGCCACGGCGCTCACCGCCCTGGTGAAGCCCTCCCCGGCGCCGTCCTCCTGCGGGTAGGCCCGGGACCGGGCAGGCACTCCGCCCCGCCGTGGGCCCGGGCGGCCTGACGCATCGCGCCCGGGCACAGCCGGATCAGTCGACGGTGCCGTACATCCGGTCACCGGCGTCGCCGAGCCCCGGCACGATGTAGCCCTTGTCGTTGAGCCGCTCGTCGACCGAGGCGGTGACCACGGTGACCGGCGTGCCGGCCAGTTCGCGCTCCATCACCTCGACGCCCTCGGGCGCCGCGAGCAGCACGACCGCGGTGACGTCGTCCGCACCCCGCTTGATCAGCTCCCGGATGGCCGCGACGAGCGTCCCGCCGGTGGCCAGCATCGGGTCGAGGACGTAGACCTGACGGCCCGAGAGGTCCTCGGGCATCCGGGTGGCGTACGTCTCCGCCTGGAGCGTCTCCTCGTTACGGATCATGCCGAGGAAGCCGACCTCGGCGGTCGGGAGCAGCCGCACCATGCCGTCCAGCATGCCGAGACCGGCGCGCAGGATGGGCACGACCAGGGGCCGCGGGTAGGACAGCTTCACACCGGTCGTGGGCGTCACCGGGGTCTCGATGTCGACCTGCTCGGTCCGCACATCCCTGGTCGCCTCGTACGCGAGGAGGGTGACCAGCTCGTCGGCGAGCCGCCGGAAGGTCGGGGAGTCGGTGCGCTTGTCGCGCAGCGTGGTGAGTTTGTGTGCCACCAGCGGGTGGTCGACGACGTGGATCCGCATGCCGTCAACAGTAGCCGGGCCCCGGACCGGCTACTCGCAGGTCCGCACTGGCATCAACCACCTGTTCGGGGGGAAGGTGGGGGCATACGGACCCAGGCTTGGGGTGGTGTGTCGATTGCCCGACGGGGAGCAGTGGAACCAGCGGCAGACCGGACGCGACGCGCGCGACGTGCCCGACGCGCAGGCGAACGTGGCGGACGCGCAGGAGAGTGACGCGGCCCGCCGCAGGCGCCGGGCCCAGTTCCTGCGGGAGCTCCACGAGGCGAAGCAGTTGCGCGACCGGGTTCAGCCGCGCCGCGCCCGCGCGGCCCGTATGCGCCAACAGATGCGGATGCGTACGTTCCGCTGGTGACGCCTCCCGTCGGGGGCTCCTGGACCGCGCCGCGACCCTCCGACGGCAGGCGCCGGCCGGGACACCCTCCCGGAACTGATGGCCGACGCAACGGTCGAAGAGGTCTCGCATCGCGCTCGTTTCTGCCACGATGCCGATTGGGCGGGGTCCAGAGCAGCCGGACGTCCGGGTGCCCTCCCCGTCGGACCGATTCGCCTATGACCAATGGGAGAGTCCCGGTGTACTTCGCCGCACTGCTCGCGCGCACCGAAGACGGGTGGGAAGCGAGCGATACAGAGCTCGACGATGTGGAAACCCTGTCCGACCTGACGGATCTGGCCCGTGAGGCCTCGGTGGACGAGGACACCGTCCTCGTCTACATCGAGCAGGAGGACGCCTGGTTCGGCGTCGTCCGGGTGGACGGTGAGGAGGACCCCCGTATCTACGTCTCGGACGCGTCCGCCGCCGCCCGCTCCTCGTACGGCGAGATCCTGCTCACCGACGAACTGCTCGGCCGCGAACCGGGGGCCGAGGACGAGATCGCCGCACTCGAGGAGCTCGTGGACCTCGACGGTACGGAGGACGGCGAACCCGACGGGACCGAGGACGGCGCCGACGGCAAGGCCGGTGACGCCGCCACCGAATCCGACCTGGACCACGACCCCGACGCGGTACCCGCGGGGCCGCTCGGCGATCTCGGGGTGCTCGCCGACCTCGGGCTCTCCGAGAAGGGGCTGCTGACCCTGCGCACCGACGCGCTGGTGGAGATCGCGGACGCGCTCGGAGCGGCCGAGGTCCTGGAGGCCGTCCGTTAGGGTCCGCGGGTGAACGCACCACCACCCACCCCCTCCTCACCGCCTCCGACCGATCCCTTGCGGGACCCGTGGCAGGCACCCATGCGCGATGCCCTGGACGAGGCGGCGCAGGCGGCGTCGGCCGGCGATGTGCCGGTCGGCGCCGTCGTCCTCGGCCCGGACGGCACGCCGCTCGCCACCGGGCACAACGAGCGCGAGGCGACCGGCGACCCGACGGCGCACGCCGAGGTGCTGGCACTGCGCCGCGCCGCCGCCGCGCTCGGCTCGTGGCGGCTGACCGGCTGCACGCTGGTCGTCACCCTGGAGCCCTGCACCATGTGCGCGGGCGCGCTCGTGCAGTCCCGGATCGGCCGGGTGGTCTACGGCGCACGCGACGAGAAGGCCGGTGCCGCCGGTTCGCTCTGGGACGTCGTACGCGACCGCAGGCTCAACCACCGTCCCGAGGTGGTCCACGGCGTGCTCGAGGACGCCTGCGCGGACCTGTTGACGGAGTTCTTCCGCGAGCGCTGAGCCCGCCCCGCGGCACCTGCGGCCCGCCTCCGGACAACGGATTTCTGACCACGGCCCGGAATGGTCTAAGCTCTCTCTCGGTAGCGTGTCCGAGCGGCCGAAGGAGCTCGCCTCGAAAGCGAGTGTGGGGAAACTCACCGAGGGTTCAAATCCCTCCGCTACCGCAGATGAATGAAGGGATCGACCCGTTCGGGTCGGTCCCTTCTCTGCGTTCCGTCTCAGTTGCCGTCCCGGTCCGACCCCACACACCATCACCCACCCCCCGAACACACCGCACCGTGGGGTAAATAATTTTGCACGTTATGCATTTTTGCCTACTATGCACAACGTGCCGAGGAAGACGACGTCCGAACCCGGGCTCAGGGAACGCAAGAAGCAGGCCACACGCAACGCCATCGCCGAGGCCGCCGTGCGGCTCGCGGCCGAGCGCGGCGTGGAGAACGTCACGGTCGAGGCCATCAGCGAGGCCGCCGGCGTGTCACCCAGGACCTTCTTCAACTACTTCCCGAGCCACGACGACGCGTTCGTCCTGATCGACGACGCGATCGGTGAGCGGATCAGGGAGTACGTGCGGCGCGCCCCGGCGGACCGGGCGCCGCTCGACGTCGTACGCGAGGCCCTCGCCGCCGAACTCGACGGATTCGAGGACCGCCAGGAGCTGTGGGCCCTGCAGTCCAAGGTGCTCCAGCGGTCACCGCACCTCATCCACCGCGGCCTGAAGGCCCATGTGGCCGAGGAGCGGGCACTGGCCGTCGCCATCACCGACCGGCTCGACGGCTCGCGACCGGACGGACCGGACCTCTACGCCCGGCTGCTCGCAGCCGTCGCCCAGACCGCCCTGCGGGTCGCCCTCGAGCACTGGTGCGAGCACCCGGAGGGGACCGTGCTCACGGACTCCTTCCAGGAGGCCTTCGCCCATCTGGCGCAGGGCCTCCCACGGCCACCGGAGCAACCCGGTCCGCACCCCACCGACCCTGTTCAGCTCCCGCTTCGAAGAAGGACCCCTTGACCGCTACAGAGGCACCCGGACAGGTGCCCACCTCCATGTCCAACCGGCAGATACTGCAGGCGATGTCCGGCCTGATGGCGGGCATGTTCGTCGCCATCCTCGCGGGGACCGTCGTCGCGAACGCGCTGCCCCGGATCATCGCCGATCTGGGCGCGAGCCAGTCCTCGTACACCTGGGTGGTGACCTCCGAGCTGCTCGCCATGACGGCGACCGTGCCGCTCTGGGGCAAGCTCGCCGACCTCTTCAACCAGAAGCTGCTGCTCCAGCTCTCGCTCGGTCTGTTCGTGGTCGGATCGCTGGTGGCCGGCTTCTCCCAGGACGTCACCACGCTGATCGTCAGCCGGGTCATCCAGGGCATCGGAGCCGGTGGCCTGACCGCCCTGGCCCAGATCGTGATGGCGGCCATCATCCCGCCGCGCAGGCTCGGCAAGTACGCGGGCATCTTCGGCGCGGTCTTCGCGGTCGGCACGGTCGCGGGCCCGCTGATCGGCGGGGTCCTCGTCGACACCTCGTGGCTCGGCTGGCGCTGGTGCTTCTTCATCGGTGTGCCGTTCGCCCTGGCCGGGATCGTGCTGCTGCAGCGCACCCTGAAGCTGCCGACCGTACGCCGTGAGGTCCGGATCGACTGGCTCGGCGCCTTCCTGATCGTCGCCGGTGTGTCCGCGCTGCTGATCTGGACCTCGCTCGCGGGCAACAGCTTCGACTGGGCCTCCTGGCAGACGGCCGCCCTGGTGACCACCGGGGTGGTGCTGCTTTCGGCGGCGGTCTTCGTCGAGTCCAGGGCCACCGAGCCGGTCATCCCGCTGGACATCTTCCGCAACCGCACGGTGACGCTCACGACGCTGGCGAGCTTCTTCGTCGGTATCGCGATGTTCGCCGGGACCGTGTTCCTCTCCCAGTACTTCCAGATCTCGCTGGGCAAGTCCCCGACCGCCGCGGGGCTCATGAGCCTCCCGCTGATCGGCGGTCTGCTGGTGTCGTCGACCGTGGCCGGGCAGATCATCTCGGCGACCGGCAAGTGGAAGGTCTACCTGATCGCGGGCGCCGTGGTCATGACGGCGGGCCTCGGCCTGCTCTCGACCATCGACGCCGACACCCACTTCGGCCTGCTCAGCATGTACATGGCGTTCATGGGCATCGGCGTGGGCATGCTGATGCAGAACCTCGTGCTCGCCGCGCAGAACGACGTGCCCGCACACGAACTGGGCGCCGCGACCTCCGTGCTGTCGTTCTTCCGCAGCCTCGGCGGCACGATCGGGACCAGCGTCCTGGGTGCGATCCTCGCCAACCGGGTCGCGGACGAGATGGCCAAGGGCCTCGCGGAGAAGGGCATCCCGGTGACCGGCGGCGGCCACGGCAGCGCCGTGCCCGACATGACCAAGCTGCCGGAGCCGATGAAGGACATCGTCGAGCACGCCTACGGGGTCGCGACCGGCGACCTCTTCCTCGTCGCGACCCCCTTCGCCTTCCTCGGGCTCCTCGCGGTCCTCTTCATCAAGGAGAAGCCGCTCAAGACGACGAGCGGCATGGAACGCCTGGCGGCGGAGGACGCGGCCGCCGTCACCGTCCCGGCGCCCCGGAGCGGTGAGAACGCCGAACGCGTCGGCGGGGACCAGGGCGTACAGGACGGCACCACGGGCACGGTCGGACTCCGGAAGGACTGACCCGCACCCGGTGGGGTGGACGGCGAAGGGCCCGGCGGTCGCCGGGCCCTTCGCGCGTTCGCGTACGTGTTCGCAGGGGGAGCAGGGTCGGGGGAAGCGGCGTCGGGGGGACAAGCCGCTTCCCCCGATGAGAACGGGGACCAGGGGTCCTCGCCGCGGTCGGGGGGGGGAAGTCACGCGGTGCGGACCTCAAGGAGGTCCCGTTCCTCGGCCCGCACATTCCTGCTCATCGAGCGGGCCTGTTTCCCATACTCCCCCGAGCCGTAAACCACATCCGAGGGCAAAGGGCCCGAATCGACAGGTCCTTGGTCCTTAAAAGGCGCATCAGTGATCGGAAACAGCCAGCGGATACGGCCATACGTGCGGCTAGAATCGCCCGACTGAACTGGTGATCGACGGGGAGAGGCAGGACTGCGGTGCAAGTCAAGAAGATCGCGCTCTACTTGATTGTGGTCTTCGTGCTGTACACGATCATCACGTCCCCCGAACGCGCCGCCGACCTCGTCCAGGTGGGGTTCGAAGGCATCTCCAGTGCGGCCGAGGGCGTCGGGGACTTCATGTCCGAGCTCGTGAAGTAGGAGATCCGGCCCCACGATCCCCGCCCGGGCCGGACGGCGGCGTGGAGCGGAACCCCGTCCGGCACCGCGGCGCCGGTTCCCGGCGGACCGGCGGCGCACGTTCGCCACTCGGGTGATCACCGGCCACCCCTTCCGGGTGGGTTCCGGATTCCGGCCCGGCAGGCCCCTCCCTTCCAGGAGAGGGGCTTTTCAGCATGTTTAAACCAAAACACACCCAACACGACTCCATGCGGTGCTTGCACACAGTGGACATGTCTTGTGATGCTATGACCGCTTTTGACGGATGAGTTGACCGTAGTTGACCGCAAAGGGGTGGCGACACCGTGCCGGCCAGTACAGCGCCTCAAGTCCCGCCCCAGAACGTCCAGACGGACGACATCCAGACCGAGACCCCCGACCCCGCCGTCACGCCCGCCAGGACCCGGGGCGCGGACACCCGGGCGCTCACCCAGGTGCTGTTCGGGCGGCTCAAGGACCTCGAACCAGGTACCGCGGAGCACCACCGGGTGCGTACCGCGCTGATCGAGGCGAACCTGCCGCTCGTGCGGTACGCGGCGGCGCGGTTCCGCAGCAGGAACGAGCCGATGGAGGACGTCGTCCAGGTCGGCACCATCGGCCTGATCAACGCCATCGACCGCTTCGACCCGGAGCGGGGCGTGCAGTTCCCGACGTTCGCCATGCCCACCGTGGTCGGCGAGATCAAGCGCTACTTCCGCGACAACGTGCGGACCGTGCACGTACCGCGCCGGCTGCACGAGCTGTGGGTCCAGGTCACCGGCGCCACCGAGGACCTGACGACCGCTCACGGCAGATCGCCGACCACCGCGGAGATCGCCGAGCGCCTCAAGATCTCGGAGGAGGAGGTGCTCGCCTGCATCGAGGCGGGCCGGTCGTACCACGCGACCTCCCTGGAGGCGGCCCAGGAGGGCGACGGACTGCCCGGGATCCTGGACCGGCTGGGCTACGAGGACCCGGCACTGGCCGGGGTGGAACACCGCGACCTGGTACGGCATCTGCTGGTGCAGCTGCCCGAGCGCGAACAGCGGATCCTGCTGCTGCGCTACTACAGCAACCTGACGCAGTCGCAGATCAGTGCCGAACTCGGCGTCTCCCAGATGCATGTGTCAAGGCTTCTGGCCAGAAGTTTCGCCCGTCTGCGATCCGCAAACAGGATCGAGGCATAGCTTGAACGGGTAGACCGAAGAAAGATCGGTTCCCGAGGCGTAAAAGCCCCACACCCCCTGTTTCCTGCACGGTTCCAGCGCTGACTTGTCGACATGTCACTACAGCGTGTTGCCGACATGTGACATTCTGCTTGAACCGCGTTTGCCGCAGCCCTACCTCCGGTATTCAGGTGGAGGCTGCGTTCCTCCGATGGTCGTGGCCACCGCGACCGTCCGCGACCTCAAGGGGGTGGCATGTCCGCAGAACAGGGCAGCTCGAAGGTGCTCACGCTCACGAAGAGCGTGCCTGCACCCGTTGTGCTCACCAGCTCGTCGGAAGCCATCGACACCCGCACCCTCTCCCGCTCCCTGTTCCTGCGGCTCGCCGCGCTGGGTCCCGCCTCGGGCCCCGAAGGAACGGACAGCCCGGAGCGGACCTACGTGCGGGACACACTCATCGAGCTCAACCTCCCGCTCGTGCGGTACGCGGCGGCGCGGTTCCGCAGCCGCAACGAACCGATGGAGGACATCGTCCAGGTCGGGACGATCGGGCTGATCAAGGCGATCGACCGCTTCGACTGCGAACGGGGCGTGGAGTTCCCCACGTTCGCGATGCCGACCGTCGTGGGGGAGATCAAACGCTTCTTCCGCGACACCTCGTGGTCGGTGCGGGTGCCGCGCCGGCTCCAGGAGCTGCGGCTCGCCCTCACCAAGACCAGTGACGAGCTCGCCCAGAAGCTCGACCGCTCGCCGACCGTGCCGGAGCTCGCCAAGGCCCTCGGGGTCTCCGAGGAGGACGTGGTCGACGGCTTGGCCGTGGGCAACGCCTACACGGCCTCCTCGCTGGACTCCCCGTCCCCCGAGGACGACGGCGGCGAGGGCTCGCTCGCGGACCGCCTGGGCTACGAGGACGCGGCGCTGGAAGGCGTCGAGTACCGCGAGTCCCTGAAGCCGCTGCTGGCCAGACTCGCCCCGCGCGAGCGGCAGATCATCATGCTGCGCTTCTTCGCCAACATGACGCAGTCGCAGATCGGCGAGGAGGTCGGCATCTCGCAGATGCACGTCTCACGACTGCTGACCCGGACGCTCGCCCAGCTCAGGGAGGGGCTCGTCGCCGACTGACCCCGAGTGGGGTCGGCACGGCACAGCCGAACATCGCCGGGGCGCCGGACCGCCGCCCCGGCGGCCCAGCCATGCCCGGTCCGCCGTGCGCGCACGGCGGACCGGGCCGCCACCGGTGGGAGAAGAACACCGGCGCGGGAGAACGCGACACGGCCGCTCCCGCACCGGTGGGCGGTACGGGAGCGGCCGCGAACGATGGCGCGCACAGCGTGCGTGGACGCCGGGCGGGTCCGCGCGCCGCCCGCGTGACGGGCGGTGCGGAGAGCCCGCGGTGTCGGAGGAGGGGCAGGTCAGCCGAGCGCGAGCCAGGCGACCGCGCCGAGGACGAGGACGACCGCGACGACGACGGCGATCACCCCGGTCTTCGGGCCGGACGAGGTCGCGGCGGGCTGCTGCCTGCCCTGCGGCTCGCCGTCGTCGACAAACGCGCGGAACATCTGCGTGCTGCCCGCCGGGTCGTGAGTGCCCTCGGGGCCCGGCTGCGGGGCGTGGGGGTTATGTGCCATGGCCCAGGACCCTAGCGAACTCGGCACTTCCGCCCAACCCCCCAGGGCCCGGCGGGTGATGCCTCCTCTCCGCGCACACAGCCTGTCCGCCCGTCCACCAGGGCACTCCGCGCCACCTCCACAGGCCCGGGGCAGGGCTGCCTGTGACGAGGAACACACGCCCCGCACCCACCCCTGCCGTGCGCTGGGCGCTTGACCCGCCCGCTGCACAGGCTTTTGCGTTCCTTTACTTGTGCAAGCCCCTTTTCGTTTGCCTGCGGCAACCAACTGCTTCTATCGTTGCCCTAAGCAACAAGATGTCCCCGCGAGACGCATGGAGGGCCGGTGGCAGCACGGAGCCAGTACGAAGAACTGGCCCGGCAGCTCAGCGCCGTCGGAGCGGTCAAGCGGGGCCTCGCCCGCATCCTGCCCGCCGAGTGTCCCGGTGGCTCGGCCACCGTGCTGACGCTGCTGGCCAAGTACGGCGAGATGCGGATAACCCGGCTTGCCGAGCTCCTGGCCGTGAACATGTCGGTGACCAGCCGACATGTGACACACGCGGTCGAGAACGGCTGGATCGAGCGGTCTCCGGACCCGGCGGACAAGCGGTCCCGCATCCTGCGGCTGACCCCCGAGGGTGACGAGCTGCTCGACGAGCTGACACGGCGGACGACCGAGATGTTCGCCCACAACCTCATCGACTGGTCCGACGCAGAGGTCGGCCAGCTGAACACGTTGTTGTCCCGGCTGCGCGACAGTTTCTCCTGCCGCGGCCCCGGGGGCTGCGCCCCCGGCAGGCACAGCGGCGACTGCCGCACCGGGCACTCCGACGAGTCGCACACCCGTACACCCGTGTAACAGAAGCAAAGACAAGGAATTCAATGGCTACGACCACACCATCCGGTGTGCGGGGCGGCCACGCCAAGCACGGGGCCGTCGAAGCCCCCGCAGGCACGCCGATGACACACCGGCAGATCATGGAAGCGCTGGCAGGCCTGCTGCTCGGCATGTTCGTCGCGATCCTGTCGTCGACGGTCGTCTCCAACGCCCTGCCCGAGATCATCTCCGACCTCGGTGGCGGCCAGAGCGCCTACACCTGGGTCGTGACGGCCTCCCTGCTGGCCATGACGGCCACCACACCGCTGTGGGGCAAGCTCGCCGACCTGTTCAGCAAGAAGCTGCTGGTCCAGATAGCCCTGATCATCTACGTGGCCGGCTCGATAGTCGCCGGTCTGTCGACGAGCAGCGGCATGCTCATCGTCTGCCGTGTCGTGCAGGGGATCGGCGTCGGCGGTCTCTCCGCCCTCGCCCAGATCGTGATGGCCGCGATGATCTCCCCGCGCGAGCGCGGGCGCTACAGCGGCTACCTCGGCGCGGTGTTCGCCGTCGCCACCGTGGGCGGCCCGCTGCTCGGCGGTGTCATCACCGACACCAGCTGGATGGGCTGGCGCTGGTGCTTCTACGTGGGTGTGCCCTTCGCGGTGATCGCCCTGATCGTGCTCCAGAAGACCCTGAAGCTCCCCGTGGTCAAGCGCGAGGGAGTCAAGATCGACTGGTCCGGCGCGTTCTTCATCAGCGCGGCGGTCTCGCTGCTGCTGCTGTGGGTCACCTTCGCGGGCGACAAGTACGACTGGATCTCCTGGCAGACCTGGACGATGCTCGCGGGCACCGTCGTCCTCGCCGCGCTGTTCCTGCTGATCGAGTCCAAGGCTCGCGAGCCGATCATCCCGCTGCGCCTCTTCCGCAACCGCACGATCACACTGGCCTCCGCGGCCTCGCTGTTCGTCGGTATCGGCATGTTCGCGGGCACCGTCTTCTTCAGCCAGTACTTCCAGCTGGCACGGGACAAGTCGCCGACGATGTCGGGCGTCATGACGATCCCGATGATCGCCGGGCTCTTCCTGTCCTCGACCGTGTCGGGCCAGATCATCACCAAGACGGGCCGCTGGAAGGTCTGGCTGGTCAGCGGTGGCTTCCTGCTCACCGCGGGGCTCGGGCTGCTGGGCACCATCCGGTACGACACCGAGTACTGGCACATCGCGATCTTCATGTTCGTCATGGGTCTCGGTATCGGCATGATGATGCAGAACCTGGTGCTCGCCACGCAGAACCAGGTGGCGCCCTCCGACCTGGGTGCGGCCAGCTCCGTCGTGACGTTCTTCCGTTCCCTCGGCGGTGCGATCGGCGTCTCGGCGCTGGGTGCCGTCCTGGGCAACCGCGTCACCCAGTACGTCAAGGACGGCCTCGCCGACCTCGGACCCGAGGGCGCCGCGCTCGGCCACGGCGGAACCGGCGGCGGAGGCATCCCCGACCTGGACAAGCTCCCCGCGCCGTTCCGTACGGTCATGGAGGTCGCCTACGGCCACGGTGTCGCCGACGTCTTCCTGTACGCCGCACCCGCCGCGCTCGTCGCGTTCGTGCTGACGATCTTCATCAAGGAGGTCGCGCTGAAGACGAGGGCGGGCAACGACACCCCGGCCGAGGTGAGTGCGGCCGAGCCGGCCATGGCCATGGCCGACACCGCGCAGGTCTCCGAGGGAACGGCAGGGTTCGCCTCGCTCGGGACCTCCGCCGACGTGGCCCCCGCCGCCGAGACGACCGTCCAGGGCACGCCCGTACGCGGTGTGGTGCGCGGAGCCGAGGGCGCACCCGTCGCCCGGGCCGCCGTCACGCTGATCTCGCTGGGCGGCCGGCAGCTGGGGCGCTCCGTCGCCCAGGCCGACGGCGGCTACGTCCTGGACGCGCCGGGCTCCGGCAGCTACGTCCTGATCGCGTCCGCCGACGGCTTCCAGCCCCAGGCGTCCACCGTGGTCGTCGGCGACGAGGCCGTCGCGTTCGACATCCTGCTCGCCGGGACGAGCGGTCTCTCCGGGACCGTACGGACCTCCGAGGGCGGCGTGCCCGTCCAGGGCGCCATGGTGGTCGTGACCGATGTGCGCGGCGACGTGCTGGCCACGGGCGTCTCGGGTGAGACCGGTGAGTTCACCTTCGGTGAGCTGATCCCCGGCTCGGTCACCGTCGCCGTCACGGCCGCGGGCTACCGTCCGCTGGCCCTGCCGGTGGACGTCGGCGGCCAGGGTGTCACCCGGGTCGACGCGGCCCTGCGGTCCGGTGCGCTGGTGCGCGGTGTCGTCAGGGCCGGCTCCGGCCGGGCACCTCTGAACGACGCCCGGGTCACTCTCATCGACGCGGCGGGCAACGTCGTCGCCACCTCGACGACCGGGGAGGACGGCGCGTACGCCTTCACCGACCTGGACGCCGGTGAGTACTCCGTGATCGCAACCGGCTACCCGCCGGCCGCGGGCGCGCTGACCGTGACCGGCGGCGGCGTCGACGGCCACGACATCGAGCTCGCCCACCCGGGCGAGTAACACACGGAAGATCCACAAAGACCTCTGGCGGAACAGCACTTCGAGCGGAGAGGCTGAACCGCCGGCGGAAAAGGGCCTCGTGGCGGGACCGGCAGGCAGGGGACGGCCTGCCGGTCCCGCCCGAGGCCCGACTCATCTGAGTCGCTGCGTCACGAGTGATTCGAGCAAGGAGAGAAAACGGGATGGGACTTCGCGCACAGGTACGCACGCGGGACGGCTGGGCGGTCCAGCACGCGATCGTGACGGTGACCGACATGACGGGCACCCAGGTGCTCCGCGCGGCCGCCGACGAGAACGGGGCCGTCCGCACCGAAGACCTCCTGCAGGCCGGCGCGTACACGGTGATCGTCACGGCGGTCGGTTACGCCCCCGCGGCGTCCACCGCACTCGTCACGGCCAGCGGCCGCGTCGAGGCCGGCACCGTGGTGCTGGCCAGGCAGGGCGGCGTGGAACTGCCGCCTCCGGGCACCTGGTCGCTGGACCCGGTGCACTCGTCGGTGGCCGCGGTCGCGCAGCACCTGGGGATCTCCAGCGTGCACGGCAGGTTCACCGAGTTCGGCGGGCGCATCGAGATCGCCGAGGACGTCCAGCGGTCCCGGGTCGACGCCTTCATCGCCTCCACCAGCATCGACACGGGCAACTCCATGCGCGACAAGCACCTGCGCTCGGCGGACTTCCTGGACGTGGAGGCGTTCCCCGAGATCACCTACAGGTCCCGAGCGCTGACCCCGGCGGGGCCCGACCGCTGGACGGTGAGCGGCGTACTCACGATGCACGGCGTCGCCCGTGACGTCGAGCTGGACCTCAGCTACCTGGGCACCGGACCGGACCCGTGGGGCGGTATCCGGGCGGCCTTCCACGCCACGGCGGAGCTGCGCCGCGACGACTTCGCCATGAACTACAACCAGGTGCTGCAGGCCGGGATCTCCGCGATCGGCACGACCCTGCGCGTGGAACTCGACATCCAGGCGGTCCAGGGCGAGTCGGTCCCGGCATAGGCACGACGGCCGCGAGGGCTGCTTGGGCGACCCGGGGGCTGTCCCGAAAGCCCTTAGGGTTGGCCGTATGGCACCGAACATCGCGACCAACACCGCCGTGGAACTCGCGGAACTGCTGGACTTCGTGCGGCCCAGGCACCGGGCGATCCTGCTGACCACCCGGTCCGACGGCCGCCCCCAGGGGTCCCCTCTCACCTGCGGCGTCGACGGCGAGGGCCGGATCGTCGTGTCGACCTACCCCGAACGGGCCAAGACCCGTAACGCCAAGCGGGACGAGCGGGTGAGCGTCATCGTCCTGTCGGACGAGTGGGACGGCCCGTGGGTCCAGATCGACGGCTCGGCCGAGGTGATCGACTCCCCGGAATCCGTCGAGCCCCTCGTCGAGTACTTCCGCAGCATCTCCGGGGAGCACCCGGACTGGGACGAGTACCGCGCGGCGATGGTCAAGCAGGGGAAGTCCATCATCCGGATCACCCCCGAGCGCTGGAGCCCGGTCGCCACCGGGGGCTTCCCCGCCCACCTGGCCGGCGGCGGCTGACCGCAGGCATGAGGGTGCCCGCTCCCGGCCCGCTGTCCCGGGCCCGCCTGCTGACCTCGCCGTCCCTCGGCCCTTCGGTGGTCCGCGAGCTGGAGCGGATCACCGGCCGCCCGGCCGGGGCGGCGGACGCCGTCGCACCGGACGGCCCCTTCGTGTACGTCGGGGACGTCCTGCCCGAGGCGCTGCGGTCCCCGCGCCTGCTGTGGTTCCACAGCGTCAACGCGGGGACGGACGCCTTGCTGGCCGCCGGGCCCTGGCCCGAACACGCCCTGCTGACCAGGACGGTCGGCCGGATGGGCGAGCGGATCGCGCAGTACACGCTGGGCTGGATCCTCGCCGAGTGCCAGTCCGTGGCGGAACACGTCGGCCAGCACGCCCGCGCGCGGTGGCAGCGCCTCCCGTCCGAGCTCCTCGCCGGGCGGACGGCCGTCGTCCACGGCACCGGGCACATCGGCTCCGCCGTCGCGGGGCTCCTCGGGGCCTGCGGGCTGCGCACGGTGGGCGTCGGGCGCACCCCGCGTGCCGTACCGGCGGGCTTCGACCGGGTGGTCCTGGCCGGATCCGACGAGGAGGCCGCCGCCCTGGCGGACGCCCGCTGGGTGGTGTCCACCCTGCCCCTGACCGGCGCCACGGAGCGCTTCTTCGGCGCCGCGAGGTTCACCGCGATGCGGGGCGCGGGTTTCGTCAACGTGGGCCGGGGCGCGACCGTGGACATGGCGGCCCTGGAGGACGCGCTGCGCAGCGGGGCGGTGAGCCGGGCCGTGCTCGACGTGCTGCCCGACGAGCCCGCCGGGCCGGGCGACCCCGCCTGGCGGCTGCCGCGCACGGTGATCACGTCGCACTCGTCCGGCATCACCGCAGACGAGGACGTCGTCAACGACTTCGCGGCCTGCTGGGAGGCCGTCGCCGAAGGGCGCGCGCCCGCGCTGACCGTGGACATCCGGCGGGGCTACTGAGGCCCGGAGGCACTACGGGCGGCGCACTCCTCGCTCGCACATCACGTCGATGCCCGCGATCAGGAGGTCCAGCGCGAACGCGAAGTCCCGCTCGCGCTTCTCCTCCACCGTGCCCCCGCCGCGCGCGTCCATCATGCTCTCGGAGTACCGCATCGCCCGGTCGAGCTCCGGATCGGCGCGGATCGTGCCCATCGCCCGCTCGACGTACTCGTCCTGGCTGAGCCCGGCCTCCACGGTGCGCTGCACGAAGTGGCCCTCGGTGCTGCCGAATCCGTAGACGAACTGGAAGACGGCCGCCATCGCGCCCGGCTGCCGCCCGAGGGGGAGCCCGGTGGCCCGGACGACGTCCTGGACGGCGTACGAGAACAGCATCGAGTGCGGGCCGATGTTCAGGAAGCTGCCGATGAGTGCCGACACCCAGGGGTGGCGGACCAGCAACTTGCGGTAGCTGGTGGCCAGTTCGCGCAGCCGGGCGCGCCAGTCGGTGTCCTCCCGGGTGGCCGGGATCTCGCCGAAGACCGTGTCCAGGGCGAGCTCCAGCAGGTCGTCCTTGGTGTCGACGTACCAGTAGAGGGACATCGCCGTGACGTCGAGCTCGGCCGCGAGACGCCGCATGGAGAACTTCGCGAGGCCGTCCGCGTCGAGCAGCCGGACGCTCGTCGCCGTGATCCTGTCCCGGTCCAGGCCGGCCGGCTGATCCGCCCTCCGGGTGCGCGAAGGCGTCCGCCGGTCCAGCCAGACACTGACCCGCGACGGGTTCTTCTCACGGTCTGCCGCGGACCCCATGACGCACGCTCCCTCGTCTTCCGGTGACGCTCCCCGCCTGCCGGCACCCCCGTCCGATGCTATGCCCGTCACCTGGGATGTTCAGCCCCTCCCGGTACGCTCCGCCCTCCGGAGCAGGGCCGCGGCGAGCAGCCCGCCCGCCAGGACCGCCGCGGCGCCCGCCAGTTGGCTGGTCTCCAGGCCCGAGGCGAAGGCGTCCGTGACGCGCTGCCGGTCCGCCGTGCCGTCCGCCGCCGCCAGCGCCGCGGGGAGCGAGGCCGCCCCGGCCGCGGCCGGCACGAGCGCGGCGAACCGGGAGTTGAGTACGGCGCCGAGCACCGCGACCCCGAGGCCGTTGCCGAACTCGGCGAGCATGCCGTTGACGCCGGCACCCACGCCCGCCCTCTCCGGCGGGATGGCGCTCATGATCGCGTTGGCCATGGCGGGCATGGCGAGCGCGATGCCCGCGCCCATGACGACCAGCCCGAGCAGCATCCCGCCGTATCCGCGGCCCGCCAGCAGCGCGATGGCCCCGAGTCCCGCGGACAGCAGGAACATCCCGGTGGCGATGGTCGCGGGCGTCCCCATCCTCGGGACCAGCCGGGCACCGAGGCCGGTGAGGTTGAGCAGGACGACGGTGAGGGCGAGCGGGGCCGTGCGCAGCCCGGCCTCCAACGGCTCGTAGCCGAGCACGAACTGCAGGTGCTGGGTCAGCAGGAAGAGCGATCCGGTCATCCCGAAGGCGACGAGCACGGCACCGGCCACCGCCCCGGTGAACCTCCTGTCCCGGAAGAAGCGCATGTCCAGCATCGGGTACGGGACGTGCAGCTCCCAGAGCACGAACCCGGTGAGGACGGCGGCCCCGGTGAAGGCGGTCAGCAGGACCTGCCCGGAGCCCCAGCCGTGCTCCGGGCCGGAGATGATCGCGTAGACGACGGCGGTCATACCGAGGGTGGAGAGCAGCGCACCGACCAGGTCGGGACGGTCGCCCCGGGGGTTCTTCGACTCCGGGACGAGCCTGAGGACCGCGACCAGGCCGATCACCGCCACCGGGATGTTGACCAGGAAGATCGCGCCCCACCAGAAGTGGTTCAGCATCGCCCCGCCGATCAGCGGACCCGCGGCGAATCCCAGGGAACTGACGGTGGACCAGATACCGATCGCCTTGACGCGCTCGGTGTCGTCGAAGATCTGGACCACGACCGCGAGGGTGGTCGTGATCAGCAGCGCCCCTCCGACGCCCATGCCGGCGCGGGCGGCGATGAGCTGCCCGGAGGTCTGCGCGAGCCCTGCCACGAGTGACCCGACCCCGAACAGCGCCAGCCCCGCGACCAGCATCTTCCTGCGCCCGTAACGGTCGGAGGCGCTGCCCGCGGTGAGCAGCAGGCCGGACTGGACGAGCGAGTAGGCGTTGATCATCCACTGCACGTCGGCGGTGGAGGCGTGGAGTTCGGCGGTGAGCGAGGGGATCGCGACGTTCAGGACGGTGTTGTCGAGGAGCACGGTGAGCTGGGCGAGGCAGATGACGCCGAGGATCAGCCAGCGCTGCGCGTGGGGGCCCCGGGGGGCGAGGTCGTTCTGCTCGGCGGCGGTCGCCGTCATGCGGACTCCTGGTTCCGGTGTGCACGGTTCCTTGTACGGTGTACAGGGAGGGGTGTTGTACACCGTAAGGGAGTCCCTGTACGCCGTACAAGTCCTTTGCGTGCGAGCGGGGCCGCGCCGACGGGTACGAGGAACGGGCGGTGGCCCGGGGCGCTCGCCCCGGGCCACCGCCCGTCTCTCCACTTCTCCGGGCAGCAGCCCTCAGCTGTCGCTCTTCGGCCGGGTCAGGTCGTAGAAGGTCGCGCTGCCGGCCGTGACCTCCGTGAAGTTCTCCTCCACCCACGCCGAGATCCGGGACGAGGTGCCGTCGCCGCCCATGCCCCCTCCGGAGCCGCCGGAGACGAGGTAGTGGATCCTGCCGTCCGCCACGTACTCCTTGAACCGGGCGAGCGTGGGGGACGGGTCGCTGCCGTTGAATCCGCCGATCGCCATCACCGGGTCCCCGGTGGCGAGCTGGTAACTCGCGGCGTTCTGCGAACCGATGGCCGCGGCCGTCCAGGTGTAGGCGTCGGCGTTCTGCTTCAGGAGGGCCTCGGCCTCGCTGTCGACGGACGCGCCGTTGAGCAGACCGCCCATCCCGCCGCCGCCCATGCCGCCTTCGCCCGCGCCGCCACCGGGCATACCGCCCGTACCGCCGCCGGGGCCCTGGCCCTGCCCGCCCTGCTGACCGCCCTGGCCCTGACCCGGCATCCCGCCGCCCGGGAAGCCTCCACCCCGCTGGTTGCCCTGGCCGTCGCCCTGCGCCGGACCGCCCTGCGCGTTGCCCTGCCCGGGGGGCCGCATCCCACCGTCGCCACCGGGCCCGCCGCCCCGGCCGCCCCCGGGACCGCCCATGCCCGCGCCCGACGGTCCCGCCGTGACGATCGAACCCTGGTGCCCGGTGTTCAGCGTGCTGATCGTGTACGCCGCCGGCCCGGCGAGCGAGGCCGCGAGGCCCAGGCCCGCCACGCCGAGGACCAGTGCCCGCCCCAGTCGTGCGGCGAGCAGCAGCCCGGCCGCGGCCGACAGGCCGCCGATCAGGACGGCCCAGCGCAGCCACGGGAGGTAGTCCGGCGTACGGCCCAGCAGGACGTACGACCAGACGGCCGTCACGGCGACGGTCGCGCCGAGTGCTGCGCCCGCCCACCACCGGCCCCGCTCCTCCCAGAGGAGCGCCGCGCCCATGCCGGTCAGCGCCGCGATGGAGGGCGCCAGGGCGACGGTGTAGTACTGGTGGAAGATCCCGGCCATGAAGCTGAAGACCAGGGCGGTCATCAGCAGCGACCCGCCCCAGGCGAGGAACGCCGCGCGGGCCGTGTCGGTCCGCTTCGCCCGCCAGGTCAGCCAGACACCGGCTGCCAGCAGGATCAGAGCGGCGGGCAGCAGCCACGAGACCTGGCCGCCGATCTCGGAGTCGAACATCCTGCCGATGCCGGTCTCACCCCAGCCGCCGCCCTGGCCTCCGCCGCCACCGACGCTGCCGGTCTCCTCGCCGTTGATCCGGCCGAGCCCGTTGTACCCGAAGGTGAGTTCCAGGAAGGAGTTGTTCTGCGAACCCCCGATGTACGGGCGCGAGGAGGCGGGCCACAGCTCGACGATCGCCACCCACCAGCCGCCGGAGACGGCCGTCGCCAGTGCGGCCAGGCCCAGCTGACCGAACCGCTTCCGTACGGACACCGGCGCGGACACCGCGTACAGCACGGCCAGTGGCGGGAGGACCAGGAACGCCTGCAGGGTCTTCGACAGGAACGCGAGACCCACCGCGACACCGGCCCACACCAGCCACTTCGTCCGGCCGCCCTCCATCGCGCGCAGCACGCAGTAGACGGTGACGGTCATCAGGAGCGCGAGCAGCGCGTCCGGGTTGTTGAAGCGGAACATCAGGGCGGCGACCGGGGTGAGCGCGAAGACCGCCATCGTGACCAGCCCGGCGGCCGCGCTGAAACGGCGGCGTACGGCCGCGTACAGGACACCGGCCGTGGCGACGCCCATCAGCACCTGGGGCGCGAGGATCGCCCAGGAGCTCAGACCGAAGACGCGCACCGACAGGGCCATCGGCCAGAGGGTGGCCGGGGGCTTGTCGACCGTGATGGCGTTCGCGGAGTCCAGCGATCCGAAGAAGAAGGCCTTCCAGCTCTGGCTGCCGGCCTGAACGGCCGCCGAGTAGAAGGAGTTGGCGTAGCCCAAGGCGCCGAGGTCCCACAGGTAGGCGAGCCCGATGACCACCAGCAGGCCGAGGAAGGCCGGCCGCGCCCAGCGCGGGTCCTCGGGCCTGCCCCGGTGGACGCGCCGCCACAGCGGCTCCGCCCGGTGCGCGGCCTGAGCGGTCGGCGTCGGTGTACCGGGCGGGGCCGGTACGTGGCCGGAGTGCGTGGCGGCGGTCATCGTGCGTTCCTCAGTTCGTGTGCGGACCCCTCGACGGCGTCCTGGGTGTCGGTGCGCCGGTCGGGGAAGACCCAGGCGCGGAAGAGCAGGAACCGCAGCACCGTCGCCGCGAGGTTGGCCGCGACCAGCACGGCGAGTTCCGTGCCGTGCGACGCGGAACCGGACGCGGTGCCCAGCGCGGCGAGCGAACCGCTGGTGAGCGCCAGCCCGATCGCGAAGACGACGAGTCCCTGCGCCTGGTGACGCACCGCGCCGCGCCGTCCGCGGACCCCGAAGGTGAGCCTCCGGTTGGCCGCCGTGTTGGCGACGGCGGACACCAGCAGAGCCGCTCCGTTGGCGAGTTGCGGGCCGACGCCCAACCGGAAGAGGGAGTACAGGGCGAGGTAGACCAGCGTGGAGAGCGCGCCGACGACGCAGAAGCCGACCAGTTGCCCGGCCAGTCCGCGCGGCACACCGGCCACGGCCCGGTCGCGCGGGTCGTCCCCGAAGGGCCGTGCCAACCGGTCCAGCGGAAGCGCTCCGGTCGCCAGCGCACGGCCCACCCGCCAGACCCCCTTGAGGTCCTCGGTCGCGGTCCGCACGATGTGCACGGTGGACTCGGGGTCGTCGACCCAGTCGACCGGCACCTCGTGGATGCGCAGCCCGGCCCGCTCGGCGAGCACCAGCATCTCCGTGTCGAAGAACCAGCCGGTGTCCTCGACCATCGGCAGCAGCCGCTGCGCGACCTCGCGGCGTATGGCCTTGAAGCCGCACTGCGCGTCACTGAACCCGGCGGCCAGGGAGGAGCGCAGGATGAGGTTGTACGCCCGCGAGATGAACTCCCGCTTCGAGCCCCGCACGACCCGCGAGCTACGGGCCAGCCGCGAGCCGATGGCCAGGTCGGAGTGGCCGGAGATCAGCGGGGCGACGAGCGGGAGCAGGGCGTTGAGGTCCGTCGAGAGGTCGACGTCCATGTAGGCGAGGACCGGGGAGTCCGAGTGGGACCACACGGTCCGCAGCGCCCGGCCCCGGCCCTTCTCCTCCAGCCGGTACGACCGCACCTCCGGGATCAGGGCCGCGAGCTCGGCCGCGACCTGTGGCGTCCGGTCGGTGCTCGCGTTGTCCGCGACCGTGATCCGGAAGCCGTAGGGGAAGGTACGCGCCAGATGGTCGTGCAGGCGCAGCACACACGTTTCGAGGTCCTTCTCCTCGTTGTACACGGGGATCACTACGTCGAGTACGGGGGCGCCGACCGCCGCGGCCAGGAGGTGTTCCCGGGTCGGCAGGGTGCTCCAGGGAGTGTCGGTTCGCATGACACAGACACTCGCCAACCCCGCTGTCACGTAGGTGTGCTGAGCCTGTGGTCCGGCTGTGAGTGCGTCACGGGGGCGTACGGGAAGTGGCCGGCGCCCTCGCGGAGCGCTGCTCCGGAGCCGTTCACCGGGTCTCCCCCGTCCTCCCCGACTCCCCGGTCCTCCGCGCCGGCCGGCAGGTGGACGGCGAACACCGTGTTCCCCGGCACCGAGCGCACCTCGGCGACCCCGCTGTGCGCGGCGACGACCGCCTGCACGATGGCGAGGCCGAGCCCCGTCGACCCGGCGTGGCGTGAGCGCGAGGCGTCACCGCGCGCGAAGCGTTCGAAGACCCGTGGCCGCAGCTCGGCGGGGATCCCCGGCCCGTCGTCCTGGACCTCCAGGGTCACCCAGGGCACCTGCCGGCGCGCTTGGCGCACGCGCACCGTGACAGTGGTCCCGGGCGGCGTGTGCGTGCGCGCGTTCGCCAGCAGGTTGACCAGCACCTGCTGGATCCTGGTCGGATCGGCGAGCACCGTCGCGGGCGCCTCGGGCAGCTCCAACCGCCAGTGGTGGGTGGCCGCCGAAGCACCGTCGGACGTCCGGTCCGCGACGCGTGCGTCGCTCACGGCGTCGATGACCAGGGGTGAGAGATCGGTGCTCTCGTACGTGAGCGGCCGTCCGGCGTCGAGACGGGCCAGCAGCAGCAGGTCCTCGACCATGCCCGTCATCCGTTCCGCCTCGGACTCGATGCGCCCAAGGGCGTGCCGGGTGTCGGGCCCGACGTCCTCGCGTCCGCGCCGCGTCAGCTCGGCGTACCCCCGGATCGAGGCGAGCGGCGTACGCAACTCGTGGCTGGCGTCCGCGACGAACTGCCGGACCCGTGTCTCGCTCTTCTGCCGCGCGTCCAGGGCCGAACCGACGTGTCCGAGCATCCGGTTGAGAGCCGCGCCGACCTGGCCGACCTCGGTACGCGGATCGGCCTCGGCACCCGGGACCCGCTCGAACAGGGCGACCTCACCGCTGTGCAGCGGGAGTTCGGACACCCGCGTCGCGGTGGCGGCAACCCTGCGCAGCGGGCGCAGGGCGACACCGACCACGGCGGCGCCGGCGATCCCCGCGGCGATGAGACCGGCCCCGGTGACGCAGACCTCGACGAGGATCAGGGTCGTGACGGCCTTGTCCACCTCGGCCGTCGGGATGCCGACGAGGAAGGAGGTACCGCCGCTCGACGGGACGCCCTGGACGCGGTAGCTGCCGAGCCCGGGGAGGTCGACGTCATGGGCGCCGCCGCCCGTGGACACCCCGGCGGCCTCCAGCGCCCGCTCCTGCGCGTCGGTCAGCTCCTCGGTGCCCTGTCGGGCGTCCGGGCCCTTCGACACCTTCGAGGCGGTGACGGAACCGTCGGCGACCACGGCACCGAACGTGTTGAACGGGCCGCCCCTGCCGACGAAGTCCAGCGGGTCCGGGTTCTCCGGGCCGCCCGGAGTGATCTTGTCGCTGCCCGGCGGACGCGCCTGGGCCACTCTGGTGATGTCGTGCAGCTGGTCGTCCAGCTTCCCGTACATGTAGCTCCGGAAGGCGATCGCGGTGACCGAACCGATCACCGCGGCGACGACCGCGATGAGCGCCACCGCGTACACGACGAGCCGGGTCCGCAGCGTCCAGGGACGCCTCTCGGACCGCCGCCTCCCGCTCACGGGACTGTTCGCGGGACCGCTCACCGGGCCGCCCACAGGACCGCTCATGGGGCTGCTCACGGGCCTACTCACCGGGCTTGATCAGGTATCCCGCCCCGCGCCGGGTGTGGATCATGGGGGTACGCCCCGCGTCGATCTTCTTGCGCAGGTAGGAGATGTAGAGCTCGACGACGTTCGCCTGGCCGCCGAAGTCGTAGTTCCAGACCCGGTCCAGTATCTGCGCCTTGCTCAGCACCCGGCGCGGATTGCGCATCAGGAAGCGCAGCAGCTCGAACTCGGTCGCCGTGAGATGGATCGAGGTGTCGCCCCGGCTCACCTCGTGGCTGTCCTCGTCCAGCACCAGGTCGCCGACCGCGAGGGTCGACTCGCTGCGGACCGAGGCCGTACCTGAGCGGCGGATCAGCCCGCGCAGCCGCGCCACGACCTCCTCCAGGCTGAACGGCTTGGTGACGTAGTCGTCGCCGCCCGCCGTCAGCCCCGCGATCCGGTCCTCCACCGCGTCGCGCGCGGTCAGGAACAGCACCGGCACGTCGGAGAGCTCGCGCCGCAACCGGCCGAGCACGGCGAGCCCGTCCATGTCGGGCAGCATCACATCGAGGATCACCGCGTCGGGCCTGAAGTCGCGCGCCGTCCGGACGGCCCCCGCACCGTCCCCCGCACTGCGCACCTCCCACCCCTCGTAGCGGAGCGCCATGGAGAGCAGCTCGGCCAGCGGGGCCTCGTCGTCCACGACCAGGACGCGGACGGGGCTGCGGTCCGGCCTGAGCAGTTCGGTACGCCCCTGGGGCGAGGTCGTCGTCATGGCCCAAGCCTGTGAGACGGCCGTGAGAGGGACCTTTCGCCCAGCTGTGAATTTCCTGAGAAACGCCTCGGCGGCCCCGCCCCTCAACCGGCCCGGCGGCCCGCTCGCCCCTCAGCCGGCCCGGCGGAACAGGGCGTCCGCGTTCCCGTGGCAGACCGCCCGCAGCCAGTCGTCGCCCAGCCCCAGCCGCTCCAGGGCATGCAGTTGGTGGACGTACGGATACGGGATGTTCGGGAAGTCCGTGCCGAGAAGGATCCGGTCACCCAGATCCGCCAGCCGCCCGCGCTCCACCGCCGGGAACGGTGAGAAGGCCTCGGTGAAGTCCGTGAACGCCATGGTCGTGTCGAGCCGCACCTCCGGGTACGCCACCGCAAGATCGAGGAACTCCGTGTACTCCGGCATACCCATGTGCGCCACCACCAGCCGCAGCCGGGGATGACGGGCCAGCAGCCGGGCGACCGGACCTGGCCCGGTGTACGCGCCCGGCGCGGGCCCGGAACCGCAGTGCGTCACCACCGGCACACCCGCTTCCGCCAGCAGCCCCCACACGGGATCCAGCAGCGGATCGTTGGGGTCGTACGCGCCCACCTGGAGGTGCGACTTGAACACGCGCGCCCCCGACTCGACCGCTTCACGCACATAGGCCTCGGCGTCCTCCTCCGGGAAGAAGGTCGCGGTGCGCAGGCAGTCGGGCACCTCGGCCGCGAACCCGGCCGCCCAGTCGTTCAGCCAGGACGCCATCCCCGGCTTGTGCGGGTAGAGCATCGAGGTGAACCCGACCACGCCGAACGAACGCAGCAGGCCGAGGCGTTCGTCCTCGTCCTGCCGATAGGTGATCGGCCACTCCAGACCGGTCAGCGGGCCCGCCGAGTCGAAGTACGCCCAGACCTTGCGCAGCACCCGCTCCGGCATGAAGTGCGTGTGCACGTCGATGATCCCGGGCAGCCCGAGTCGCTGCCAGAAACGCAGTACGTCATCACGGTCACGGCCACGGTCACGCTCGTCGCTGCTCATCCGCCCCACCTGCCTCGTACGCCCGGACACGATCCCGGCGACGATCTCAGAACAGGCCGTCCTGCACACCACCACCCCCCACGGACAAGGCCGGTACGCTCACCTCCGCCCGCGCGTCCGCGGCGACCAGGTCCCAGCCGGTGATGAGCCGGGTGTCCAGGACGACGACGCCGTCGGCCACGGTCCCCAGGTGCAGATCGGGCCCGGCAGCCGCGACCAGCCGGCCCGCCACCACTCCTCCGTCCGCGAGACCGGTCACCACCCGCGCCACGGGCCCGGCACCGTCGAGCCCGAACACCCCGGCGTGATCTACCGCTTCGAACGGCAGCCGCTCCAGAGCCTCCGGCCAGCCGGCCCCCTCCAGTTCGGCCGCCCGCCCGTACAGCCCCTCGATCTCGGCGGCACGCTCCGCCGGCCCCGGCAACCCGCACCGCACCGCGCGCTTGCGCGCGTACGGGATCCGGTCGGGCACCCCGAGCGCCGAGCGCAGCAGCTCCTCCGTGCGCCGTGCGGCCATCAGGGGGCCGCGACCCAGCCAGCTGAAGACCACGGCCCCCTGCTCACGCAACCGCGCCGCGCCGCGGGCCTCCCCGGTGATCCCGACCTTGACCATTCCCGGCCCGAACCAGGCGAGGTAGACGCGGTACGTCCGCGGGTCGTCGGCGATCGTGTCGGCCGCCACCGAGTGCGCCCGGTCCAGCCGCGCGCACTCCGCGCACCGCGCCCCCGTGCTCCGTACCGGCACGGCGACCGCCGACGGGCAGGCGTGACCGCGCGCCCCCACGCAGTGCCGCTCGCCCCGGGCCCGGAAGCCGAGTTCCGTCCCGTACGCCAGGGCA
The DNA here is from genome assembly GCF_040660235.1 of Streptomyces sp. NPDC049970. Classification (NCBI taxonomy): domain Bacteria; kingdom Bacillati; phylum Actinomycetota; class Actinomycetes; order Kitasatosporales; family Streptomycetaceae; genus Streptomyces; species Streptomyces sp. NPDC049970. The sequence continues at coordinate 148,562 of NZ_JBFALP010000015.1, forward strand.
CTCGTCCGCCCCCGCCCGGCGCCGTCTCCCCGCGCCCACCCGAGCACGGGAGTGCCCGCCGGCCAGCTCAGCCCGGTACACCGCCATCCGCTCATGGCACTCCTGGTCGGCTCGTTCGGGTGGGTCCCGTCCGGATCGGTCCCGTCCGGATCGGTCCCGTACAGGCGGGTCTCGTAGAGGCAGGTCTCGCAGGCGGGTGCGGACACGGGTCGAGAACGCAGGGCGCCTCGGACGTCCTCGTCCCGGGACCCATTGTCCCTCCCGCCCCCGCAGAACCGCGTCGGCCGGTGGCACGAGCGGACGGCGGTCCGTCCAGCGCGGACCCGGGCCCTGGCGCCCCGCGGGGGAGCTAATATCCGGGCCATGGCTCTGCCCATGAACGACATGGACCGGTTCCAGGCCGCGATGCCCCGCCTCCACGCCATCGCCTACCGCCTGCTCGGCTCCGCGAGCGATGCCGAGGACGCCGTACAGGACACGTTCCTGCGCTGGCAGGCCGCGGACATCGAGCGCATCGAGGTCCCCGAGGCCTGGCTGACGAAGGTCCTCACCAACCTGTGCCTCAACCAGCTCACCTCGGCCCGCGCCCGGCGCGAGACCTACGTGGGCCAGTGGCTTCCCGAACCGCTGCTGGCCGGTGACCCGATGCTCGGCCCGGCCGACACGGTGGAACAGCGCGAATCCGTGTCATACGCGGTCCTCACCCTCATGGAGCGCCTCTCCCCCAACGAGCGGGTGGTGTACGTGCTGCGGGAGGCCTTCGACTACCCGCACCGGAGGACCGCGGAGATCCTCGACATCAGCGAGGCCGCCTGCCAGCAGATCTTCCACCGCGCCAAGAAGCACCTCGCGGACGGCAGGACCCGCACCGAGATCGACCAGGACGCCGCCCGGCGGATCGTCGAGGAGTTCCTCGCGGCCGCCACCAGCGGCCGGACCGAGCCACTCGTACGACTCCTCACCGACGACGCCGTCGCGATCGGCGACGGTGGCGGAAAGGTCCCGGCCCGCACCAAGCCGTTCGAGGGCGCCCTCGCGGTCGCGAGGTTCATGCGGGGCCTGTTCAAGCCCGGCAAGGCCAAGCGCGCCATCGTCGGCGGCTCCCCCGGGGTCTACGCCACGACCGCGAACAACACCCCCGCCCTCGTGGTGGTCCTCGACGACCGGGTCATCGGCGTCATGTGCCTGGAGATCACCTCCGAGGGCATCGCCGCGTTCCGCAACCAGGCCAACCCCGACAAGCTCGAACGCGCCACCCGGCAATGGGCGGCCGACGACCACGGGGAACCCCTGCTCATCGCCTTCTGACCCCGTCCCGGACGTGCGACCCGGGGCGATGTGAGGTGCTTCACATCGCCCCCCTGTCAGGAATCGGCGGGCTGCCCGGTTCAAGTGGCGAACCCACGCGAGACAGGAGCAGGAAATGAAGCACCGCATCGTCGTCCTCGGAGCCGGATACGCCGGAGCCGTCGCCGCGGGCCGCCTCGCCAGGCGACTGCGCCGCGAGGACGTGTCCATCACCCTCGTCAACACCGAACCCGACTTCGTCGAGCGCGTCCGGATGCACCAACTGGCGGTCGGCCAGGAGCTCGCGCCACGGCCCTTCGGCAAGATGTTCGCCGGCACCGGCGTCGTCCTGAGACTCGCGGAGGTCACCGGTGTCGACGTCGGTCGCAGGACCGTCGCCGTCACCGACGCGAACGGCGCCGAGGAACTGGCTTACGACAGCCTCGTGTACGCCCTCGGCAGCGGCTGGAACACCCAGGGCGTATCCGGCACCGCCGAGCACGCCCACGAGATCGCCGGCCGCCCCGGGGCGTTCCGGCTGCGCGAGCGCCTGACCGGCCTGGACGCCGGACAGACCGTGGTCGTCGTCGGCGGCGGCCTCACGGGTGTGGAGGCCGCGACCGAGATCGCCGAGGCCCGCCCGGAACTCGACGTCGCCCTCCTCGCACGCGGCGAACTCGGCGACTGGCTCTCGCCCAAGGGCCGCGGGCACGTACGCAGGGTGTTCGACAGGCTCGGCATCACGGTGCTCGAACAGACCACCGTCGCCGGAGTCGAGGCCGACCACGTCGTGACCGGGACAGGCAGGTCCGTGCCGGCCGCGGTGACCGTGTGGACCACCGGCTTCGCGGTCCACCCGATCGCGAAGGCCACCACCCTGGAGGTCACCGGCACGGGGCGGATCCTGGTCGACGCGACCATGCGCTCGGTCTCGCACGCGGACGTGTACGCCATCGGCGACGCGGCCATGGCCACGGGCGCCGGCGGCAAACCGCTGCGGATGTCGTGCGCCTCGGGCGTCCCCGCCGCCTGGCGGGCGGCCGACGCCATCGCGGCGCGACTGACCGGCGGAAAGGTCCCGACCGCGCCGCTCCGCTACTTCAACCAGTGCGTCTCACTGGGCCGCGGGGAAGGCCTGATCCAGTACGTCACCGCCGACGACCGCGCGCTCCCGGCCGCCCTGACCGGACGCCTCGCCGCGTTCTACAAGGAACTGGTCTGCAAGGGCGCGGCCTGGGGCGTCGCCAACCCGACCCTCGGAATGCCGACCCGACGCCGTCGCATCACCCAGGAGCCGGCGGTGGAAGGCCCGGCCGTCGAAGCGTCGGCCTGACGCGACCCGAACCGAATCGCTGTCGCGTCCTGTCGACTGAACCGATCACCGGGAAGGGGCCGTTGTGACGGACAAGGGGTGAGGCGACATGCGCGGACTTCCGCCGGCGCGCGGCGGAAACGCCGGCAGCCGCACGCCCAGGGCAACAGCACATCATCAGAAGGGTGACGACCTGTGAGTGATGAATACAACTCCGACCTGGCGTACGGATCCCCATCCTCCGATTCGTCCGGTGACAGCCACGTCGGGCAGGTGGGCGAAATCGCCTTCGTCGCCAGTCAGGACATCCGACGAATGCGTGAGGTTGCCACGTACATCGCCCGCGTGGATGAGAGGGTCCCCAGTTTCCGGGAGGCCCGCGAGGCTGCCGGCCCCATCTCCGTGCGGTTCGGCCGTGCCGAGGGAGGTGGCATCGGGCATTGGGATCCGGCGCACCGGACCGTCGTCATCAATCCGCACCACCGGGATACAAGAGGGGAGCGGAGCAGCCGCCTCATGGGAACCGCTGTGTTCGAGATCCTCAACGCCGGGTCGGAGGGCCTGCGCACGGCGTGGGAAGACCATGCCCGCGCGGGCGACATCGAACTCTGGGCCGCACAGGAAGGGATAACCCCCGGGCAGTACTACGGGCGTGCCATGGAGCAGCTCGAGTTCGGCAACGTCCAGCATCACCGGCAGATCATGGCCGACCTGGGCAGGACGAACTCACGCGCGAACATGTTCTCGGGCCTGCCCCGGGATTTCGGCTCCTACTACAGACTTCAGCAACGGAGCTCCGACGGAAGACCCTCGCACGTCCATTCCTACGAGGTCTACTACAACGTCCTGCGCCCCGGGCCGATAGTTCAACCCGGTGCCGCACAGCAGTACACACCCCAGCAGACGCCCTCGGCGCAGAACGATTCGAACGGCTTCGGTAACACCGGAACCCAAGGCCGTGCCGACGAGGCCGCCTCCGAGACCACCAACCGCCGAAGGACGCATTCCTCTCGACAACACAGGAATCAAGGTCGTAGACACTGAGGGGTTCCCGACGCTGCCGTCCCTGCCTGCCGCCGAGGAGTGCAGGCCAAGGCCGTCCCGGCCACCCCGCGTCCCCGAACCACACCGCGGCCGGCCGGGGCACCCCCTCGACCCGCCCTGACGCAGCCAGGACCGCCACCAGGGCGTTGGCAGGACGCGACGGGAGCCGGACCCCTCCGGCAGAGCCTCCCGGCAGCCCGGTATCGGATCACCCAGGCATCGGCACGCTCCGGCCCCATGCTCCGCGTCGGTCGACGCGGAGCATGGGGCGCTCCGGAAAGGGGCGCCCCAGCGAGCGGAGCGTTGATGTCACCCGCTCATGTCGAAGGCCCCCTGGACGATGTCCAGGGGGCCTTCTATCTGTGTGCACTCGGCAGGATTCGAACCTGCAACCTTCTGATCCGTAGTCAGATGCTCTATCCGTTAAGCTACGAGTGCGTGGTCGCCGTGTTGACCGGTGACCTTGCCTCCCAGGTTTTCTCCCTGGTCGGCGTTGCGGGAACAACATTACATGACCTGCGCCGTCACGCGAAATCCATTAGTCACATCGCACCTGACCTGCGAAAACGCCGTTCTGGAGCTGTTTTCGCGACCGCCCCCACCCCCGCCCGGGTCCTGGAGACGACCGAAGCCCCGTGCCAGGGGCACGGGGCTTCGGGATCTTGCGGAGGCGGAGGGATTTGAACCCTCGATGGGCTTTAAGACCCAAACCGCATTAGCAGTGCGGCGCCATAGACCGGACTAGGCGACGCCTCCAGCACACCCCGCGCGAGCGCGGATGGTGCGTGCAGATGATGACACATTCGAGTGCGGTGCCACCAATCGCCGCTCACGCTACTAGGCGGGCCGGTCGTGAGGCAAAGCGCTTCGGGAGGGTGTTGCGGCCCGTAGGCAGGGGCGGCGGTGCGGCCGGCAGGTCGGGGCGGCCGGCCCGTAGGCAGGGGCGGCGGTGCGGCCGGCAGGTCGGGGCGGCCGGCCCGTGGTCCGGACAGTCCTGTCCGCGGGCCCGAGCCAGTGGGCCAGGAGGGGCCGTCCGGACGGCTGTTCCAGTCGGCCCCCAGGAGTTGCGCAACGTGCGGGCGTACGGAGCGTTAGAGGGACGAGGGCTCCGCCCTCCGTCCGCCACCTCGTGTGCCCGATGCGCGCATCCCCCGCGCGCACCGGAGCAGATCTGCGCGCCCCCGGGTGCGCCAGAACAACAGGAGCCCCGCATGCTGCGCCGTCTCACCCTCACCGCTCTCGCGTCCGTCGCCGCACTGGCAGCGGCCACGCCCGGCGCCACGGCCGCGTCCCCCCTGGTGCCGCTCCCCCCGCTCCCCCTCCTCCAGGGGGACTGGCCGGCCCAGGACACCGGGACCAACCTCACCGTGACGGTCTCGGACTCCGGCAACCCCGCGGCCGACGGGGTCTTCGAGCTGGAGTGCGAGCCCGCCGGCGGCAGCCACCCCGCCGCGCAGCGTGCCTGCGACCTGCTGGACGAGGCCGCCGAGTCGGGTGACAACCCCTTCGTGGCGACGGACCGCAACGCCATGTGCACCCAGCAGATGGGCGGGCCGGCGGCCGCACGGGTCCAGGGCACCTGGCAGGGCCAGCAGGTCGACGCGCGGTTCAGCCGGGCCAACGGCTGCGAGATCTCGCGGTGGAACAACCTCGTCCCGGTGCTTCCGTCCGCGCGATAGCCGGTTCGGCGGGGCGTGCGCCGGGACTTCGGCCGGTCGAGGCGGCGCGCACCGGGGCGTGAACCCGGCCGCCGAAGGTGCGTGCCGGGTGGGTTTCCGGGCGTGGTCCGAGCACGTCCCGGCCCACGTCCGGCCGCGTTCGCGCACGTCAGAGGGGGCGCTCGCGGTCACGCCAGGGACCACCGGCGTACACCGTGTGCACAGAACCTTGGTGAGAGCTCCCCCTCATCCGCCGCCCCTCACGCGCTCCCTGCCTTTAGACTCCTCCAGTGACAGCCTGAGGCCCGAGGGGCAGGATGGGGCCCGCTGTCGGCAAGGTGCGGTATTCAGGGAGGAAGCGCTCGTGAGCAGCAGGCCATCCCGAGGCGCTGCTCGCCTCGCAGCCATACTGGACGCCCTCCCGGACGGGCTCCTGCTCGTCAACTGCAACGGCACGGTCGTCAACGCCAACACCATCGCCCTCGAGATGTTCGAGACCCCGGGCACCGCGCTCGTGGGGCGCGGACTGCTCGATCTGCTTCCGGAGTTCGACTCCAGGCTGATCCCGGGGTCGATGCGAAGGCCGGACGCCGCGGACGAGCGGGGCAGGACCAAGCCCACCCGGATGATCGCGCGCCGGACCGACGGCACCGACTACCCGGTCGAGGTCACCAGTGCTTCCCTGGACAGCGGCCAGGCCGGATACAACGACATCCACTCCAGCTTCACCGGCGACGAACTGCTCATGATCGTCGTACGGGACCTCTCCGGCACCGTCGACACCGAGGTCGAGCTGGCCCGTTCGCAGCGCCAGACCGAGATGATCCTGCGCGCCGCGTCGGAGGGCGTCGTCGGTACGGACACGGACGGCCGGGTCGTCCTCGTGAACCCCGCCGCCGCGCAGATCCTGGGCTTCCGCGCGAGCGACCTGGGTGGCCATGAACTCCACCCGCTGATCCTGCACTCGCGGGCGGAGGGTGAGCCCTTCCCGTACGACGAGTCGCCGCTCGCCGACACCCTGCGGTCCGGCCGTAAGCACCGGGTGCGCGGGCAGGTGCTCTGGTCCAAGAGCGGTGCGCAGGTACCGGTCGACCTGACGACCGCGCCGGTGCGCGACGGGGACCAGCTGGTCGGCGCCGTCATGACGTTCACCGACCGCAGGCCTTTCGAGGAACTGACGCAGCAGCACACCGGCGAGGTCTCCGGCCTCACCGAACAGCACGCCGCCGAGATCGCCGAGCTCACCGGGAAGCACCGCTCCGAGATCGAGGCACTCACCGGACAGCACGCCGCCGAGATCGCCGACCGGACCGAGCGGTACGCCTCCGAGCTGGAGGAGAAGACCGAGCGCCTCGCGGATCTCGGCGAGCGGCACACCCAGCTGACCGCGGTCCTGGGCGAGTCACTGCGCGGGCCTCTGGAGGAGCTGCGCGGCGAGTTGTCGGCCCTGGCCGCCGACCCGGCCGGCCAGCTCTGGCCCGAGGCCAACCAGATCCTGCACCATCTCGCCGCGGGCTACGCGCGTATGACGACGCTCGTCGACAACGTGCTGAGCTACCAGCGCCTGGACAGCGGTACGGAGGCGCTCAGCAAGCAGACGGTGCTGCTCGACTCGGTGGTGACCGCCGGTATCGACGGCGCGGTCGAGCTGATCGGTCCCGGGCGCGCGCAGTTCGCGGTGCACGCCCCTGCGATCGAGGCCGAGGTCGACGCGGGCCGCCTGATCACGGCACTCGCCCATCTCGTCGCCGATGTGGCAGGCGTCGACTCGACCGGCAAGGCCCGGCTGGTGCCGGGCGGAGGCTACGTCGACTCCACCGTGGTCGTGGCCGCGGCGCAGCGGGGCGACGTGGTCCGGATCGAGGTGCGCGGCCCGTTCGCCGGAGGCGATCCGGTGCACGTGCCGATCGTGCGCGGGATCGTACGGGCGCACGGCGGCGTGCTCCAGACGCACGAGATGGCGGGCATGAGCGGCAGCGCCTACGTCCTGGAGGTGCCGATCGGCGCGGGTGCGGGGACGATCGCACCGGCACCGCTCCCGGTCGCGGAGGTCGCGGACGCCGCCGCAGCAGCGCAGGTCGCGGAGGAACCCGTCGGGCCGGAACACATGGGACCGGAGCGCGTCGGTCCGCAGGCCGTGGCCCCGGCTTCCGGACCCGCCGCGCCCGAAGCCGCCGCCCAGCCCACTCAGGGCGGTCGCCGGCGGGCGCGCAGGTCGTCGACCGACGCGTTCCTGGACGGGGCCGTGGAAGAGGCCGCGGCGGCCGGTGACACCGCGGCGGCGGAGCCGACCGGGCGGCGCAGGGCGCGCCGGGAGTCCGAGGCACCGCAGGAACAGCAGCAGGAACAGGACCTGACCCAGGCTCGGCCGAGCGAGGGGTCCGGACGCAGGCGCGGCCGGCCCAGCCCCGCCGAGACGGGCACGCCGGTCCAGGAGGAGCGGCCCCGGCAGGCGCTGGCTCTCCCCGCCGCGCCGTCATCCGCCCCGGCCTCCCCGTCGGAGGGGTCGGTGGTCACGGCGGCCGAGGGCGCGCAGGGAGGCGGCGGACGTCCGCAGCGCGGGCAGACGGTGCCGCCGCAGGGCGTACCGCACCACGCGCCGTCCGGTCGGACGGCGCGTCAGGGCTCCGGCGACCAGCCCGCGCTGCCCGCTCTCGCCTCGGCCGAGGCTCCGGGCAGGCAGCAGGACCAGTTCGGGGGGCAGGGGGAGCCGGAGCAATCCCAGCAGCCGGGCGGGCGACGGGCCCGGCGGGCTCTCGCCGCCGCTCAGGAACGCGCCGCCGAGCCCACGGGGCCGCGTACCCCGTTCGCCCTGCCTCCCGCCTCCGCCGACCGTGTCCCGCCCCTGGCCCCCGGCTCGCCCGTGGTGGCGCCCCCGCAGGCCGTGCCCCAGCCCCCGGCGGCCGCTCAGCCGGCCCGGCCCGAACGCCGCCCCGTACGGACCGCGGGCCGGCCGGACCAGCACGCGACCGACCGACCGGACGTGTCCGGTGCCGGGCCCGCCGACGTATCGCAGGCGGAGCGCCACGACGCCGTACCGACCGAGCCGGACGCGGACCACACCCCGCCGCAGCCGCACCCCCTGCCGTCCGGGCGCCGGAGGGCACGGCCCGCCGAGGCGGCCCCGGAGCAGGCGGGCCCCGGACAGCCGCTGCCCGCCGTCCCCCCGCAGCCCGACTGGGCGCAGGCCGGCGCCTCGGGGCAGGATCCGGCCACGCCGGCGCACGAGGTCGACGCGGAGGCGGCCGGTGAGGGCCCCCGGGCGCGCCCCGGCGCCACCGCGCACACCACGGGTACGGTCGCCCCGTCGGCAGGCCGGGCACCCGCGGGCGCACCCGCAGCACAGCCGGGCGCGCGTCGGGCCGACGCCGATGCCCCCGCGCCCGACGCGCGACGCCAGCCGCTGCCCGCCGAGGCGCCCATGCCCGCGTCCTCGGACTCGACCCAGGGCCGTGCCTTCAGCGTGCGGACACTGGGGCAGGGCGTGCCCTTCGCGCAGCACCTCGCGCATCAGCAGAACCAGACACTCGGCGGCGCCGGACGCCGTCGCAAGCTCACCGCGCCGCCCGAGGCGGAACAGCCGGTACCGAGCGCGCCGGCTCCCGTACCGCCGCAGCCCGGCGTCGCCAAGGGGAACACCACACAGGGCTCCGGCTCGGGCCGGCTGATGCCCGCGCCCGCGTCCGAGGGACGTTCGTACGCGATAGGGGCCCCCGACGAAGGTGCCGAGGGGCCGGAGCCGCTGGACGGTCCCGGTGGCGCGGTCGAGGTGGCCAACCGTCCGCAGCCGCACCCCGTCGACGACGAACTGCCCCCGGAGCCGCTGGACAACCCGCGCCGACTGCTCGTCTGGCCGGCACCCGACGTCTCCACCCAGCAGGCCCTGAGCGACCGGGGCTACCGCCCGGTCATCGTGCACTCCCGCGAGGAGGTCGACGCCCAGATCGCGGCGTTCCCGGCCGCGCTCTTCGTCGACCCGCTGACCGGACCGATCACCCGTACGGCGTTGCAGTCGCTGCGTCAGGCAGCCGTGGCGGCCGAGGTCCCGGTGCTGGTGACGGCCGGTCTGGGGCAGGCGACCCGGGAGGCGGCGTACGGCGCCGACCCGGCCGTCCTCCTCAAGGCGCTCGCCCCGCGCGACAGCGACCAGCATCCGCCGCGCGTCCTGGTGATCGAGGAGCACGAGCCGATCGCGACGGCGCTGACCGAGACGCTGGAGCGGCGCGGCATGCAGGTGGCCAGGGCCTCGGGGGACAGCGAGGCGGTCGATCTCGCCACCCGGATGCGGCCGAACCTGGTGGTGATGGACCTGATGCAGGTACGCCGCCGACGCGCGGGGATCATCGACTGGCTGCGCGCGAACGGCGCGCTGAACCACACCCCGCTGGTCGTCTACACCTCGGCGGGCATGGACGAGTCGGAGCTGCCGAGGCTCACCTCGGGCGAGACGGTGCTCTTCCTGGCCGAACGCTCGACGAGCGACGAGGTGCAGTCCCGGATCGTGGACCTGCTGGCGAAGATAGGGACGAACTGACCGCCGGCCGTACGGCGGACACACGGGGCGAGGGCGGTACGGGATCTCTCCGTACCGCCCTCGCCCCGTGCTGCGGCGTGTGCCCCGAGGTATGCCCCGAGCCGGTGCCGTGCGCCGTCCGGATGCGCTGCCGCCACCAGGTGCCGTGCGCCGCTCCGGCCCGGTGGCCCACCGATCGGCTCAGAGCTGCGTGATGTCCAGCTCGCCTTCCGCGTACTGCCTGCGGATCACCTTCTTGTCGAACTTGCCCACGCTCGTCTTCGGCACCGCCGGGACGATCGTCCAGCGCTCGGGCAGCTGCCACTTGGGAACGGACTGGGCGAGGAAGGTCCTGAGCGCCCAGTAGTCGGCGGTCGCGCCCTCCTTCAGGACGACGGTCGCCAGCGGGCGCTCGCCCCACTTGTCGTCGGGGACGGCGACGACCGCGGCCTCGGCCACGTCCGGGTGGGCCATGAGCGCGTTCTCCAGCTCGACGCTGGAGATCCACTCACCGCCGGACTTGATGACGTCCTTGGCCCGGTCGGTGAGTGTGAGGTACCCCTCGTCGCTGATCACGCCGACGTCACCGGTCTTCAGCCAGCCGTCCTCACTGAACTTGTCCTCGGGCCGCAGGAACTCGCCGTCCGCACCGCCGTAGTACGCCCCGGAGATCCAGGCCCCCCGCACCTCCAGCTCACCCGCGGACTCGCCGTCCCACGGCAGGTGCTCGCCACCGGGACCGACCAGACGTGCCTCCACGCCTGCGGGGAAACGTCCCTGCGTGATGCGGTACGGCCACTCCTGCTCGTCGGTGAGCCCGGCGGGCGGGTTGGACATGGTGCCGAGCGGCGAGGTCTCCGTCATACCCCAGGCGTGGCAGAGCCGGACGCCCAGCTTGTCGTACGCCTCCATCAGGGAGGGCGGACAGGCGGCGCCGCCGATCGTGACGCTGGTCATGGAGCTGAGGTCGCGCGGCTTGGCGGTGACCTCGGCGAGCAGCCCCTGCCAGATGGTGGGTACCGCTGCGGCGTGCGTCGGCTTCTCCCGCTCGATCATCTCGGCGAGCGGCGCGGGCTGGAGGAAGCGGTCGGGCATGAGCATGTTGACGCCGGTCATGAACGTCGCGTGCGGCAGACCCCACGCGTTCACGTGGAACTGGGGCACCACGACGAGGGTCGTGTCCTTGTCGGTCAGGCCCATCGACTCGGCCATGTTGACCTGCATGGAGTGCAGGTAGACGGACCGGTGGGAGTAGACGACGCCCTTGGGGTCCCCGGTGGTGCCGGAGGTGTAGCACATGGCGGCCGCCTGGCGTTCGTCCAGCTCGGGCCAGTCGAAGGTGGCGGGCCGTCCGGTGATCAGCTCCTCGTACTCGTGCACACGGGGCCTGACGCCCTCCAGCGCGGAGCGGTCGCCGGGACCGGAGACCACCACGTGCTCGACGGACGGCAGATGGGGCAGCAGCGGCGCGAGCAGCGGCAGCAACGAGCCGTTGACGATGACGACCTTGTCGTCGGCGTGGTTGACGACCCAGACCAGCTGCTCGGCGGGCAGCCGGAGGTTGAGCGTGTGCAGGACGGCGCCCATCGAGGGGATCGCCAGATACGCCTCGACGTGCTCGGCGTTGTTCCACATGAGGGTCGCGACACGCTGGTCGGCGTCCACGCCCAGCTCGTCGCGCAGGGCGTTCGCCAACTGCGTGGCACGCCTTCCGACCTCCGCGAAACTGCGCCGGTGCGGCTCCGGATCACCGGTCCAGGTCGTCACCTGCGACTTCCCGTGGATGGTCATCCCATGGGTCAGGATGCGGGTCACAGTCAGCGGTACGTCCTGCATGGTGCTCAGCACGGCGTCCTCCCGGTGGGCGCTACGCGGTGGTAAGGGTGCGCTGATTCTGCTCACATACCAAGCGGTATGTCACTACTTCCGGGAGTACGAATCGGTGTCGGCCCACATGACCGGCCCGCGGCGGGGGCCGCGCGATGGGCCGGAGTCACCGGACGGGGCTGAGTTCCGGATCCTCACGGAGCTTCCGGAGCGCCCGCGACACGGCGCTCTTGACCGTCCCGACGGACACCCCCAACACCTCGGCGGTCTGCACCTCGCTGAGGTCCTCGTAGTACCGCAGGACGACCATGGCCCGCTGACGGTCGGGAAGCTTGAGCACGGCACGCCACATCGCGTCGTGCAGCGACTGCCGCTCGGCCGGGTCGGGGGCGGGGGCCGCCTCCCTCTCGGGCAGCTCCTCACAGGCGAACTCGTCGACCTTGCGCTTGCGCCACTGCGAGGTGCGGGTGTTCACCAGGGCGCGGCGGACGTATCCGTCGAGCGCCCGGTGGTCCTCGATCCGCTCCCAGGCGACGTAGGTCTTGGTGAGGGCGGTCTGCAGCAGGTCCTCGGCGTCGCTCGGGTTCGCGGTGAGGGACCGGGCGGTGCGCAGCAGCACGGGGCCCCGGGCGCGGACGTACGACGAGAACGACGGATAGCGACGGTGTACGGCGGATGCAGCGACCGCCCTGGAGGCGCCGGTGCAGACTGGCGTGGTCATGTCTCCACGCTAGGAGCGGGCACCTTCGAGGGGATCGGCCCCAGGTCCCGAAGCCGAGTCCGCCTCAGGTTGTAGGGGCGGGGCGGGCTCCACCTCCTGAAGGTGGAGGGGCCCACACCCGCCCTCAGGGTCTCGTCCCCAGGAGGCCGCCCACCCCCACGCGGGGCTACGGCCCGTGCGACCGCGTCGGCACCGCCGCCGCACGGACCCCACTCAGCCCACCGCCGGGCCCACGGCTCGGTTCACGGGCCGGTCCACGGGCCGGTCCGCCACTCGTCCCCAGGCCCGGTCCACAGCTGGGTTCACCACTCAGCTCACCGCTCAGTTCACCCAGAGGGGCGTGAAGGTCACGTAGACGAAGTGCGTGGACTGGTCGATGTACGCGAACGGCGATCCGATCACCTGGGCCGAATTGCTGTGGTTGGAGGCGCCGGCCCCGACGGCCTGCTGCTGCGACGTGGACGAGTTGCCGGAGTTGTCCCCGCCGACACCGGCGGAGCCGATGGTCGCCACCCCCGCGTTCGATCCGTCGCTCGCGAGCGCACCGTTGTCCGCGGCGGCGACACCTCCGAACAGCGCGGCGGCCAGCGGCAGAGCGGCAACGGCGGCGAGAGCGCGAGCGGTACGGGTGCTTGCCATGTCAATTTCCTCCAGGAACCAGAACGCGTCTGGTAAAGGCTGGTTACGAAGCGGTTGGCCGACCGCCTCGGTGCTGGTCACGACGTCGCGGAAGCAGAACTGCCCAGCAGGCCCCCGCCGAACCGCGCGGCCTTCGCGATTCCCTCGCACGTATGAGGAACCGCCACCAAACCTCCCGCTCGCGCCCGGTCGCACCACCACGACCCACCCCCTTCCCTTCTTCGAACATCTGTACGAAAATGGCACCATGGTCACCATCGACCGGCAGACCGCCACCCTGGCCCTGGCCCATGCGCTCTCCGCCGCCGAGCGCGGGCTCCCCGTCTTCCCCCTGTCCGCGACCAAGCTCCCCGCCCTGCGCTCCCCACACCACGGCGAGGACCCGCCCGTGCACTGCCGGGGAGCCTGCGGACTGGCCGGTCACGGCGTCCACGACGCCACCACCGACCCGGCCGCCGTCCGCGCGCTCTTCGCCGCCGCCCGCCGAGCCACCGGGTACGGCATCGCCTGCGGACGCCCGCCGCACCGCCTCATCGGCATCGACCTGGACATCGACACCACCCACGGCAACGACTCGGTGGCCGCGCTCCGGCAACTCGCCCTCCAGCACCTCTTCACCATCCCGGCCACCGTCACGGTGCTCACGCCCAGCGGCGGCCGGCACCTCTGGCTGACGGGCCCGCCCGACGTCTCCGTGCCCAACTCCGCCGGCCGCCTCGCCCCCGGAATCGACGTACGCGGAGCCGGTGGCTACCTGGTCGGCCCGGGCTCCGTCACGACCCAGGGCAGATACCGGCTCGCCGCCGGCACCGCCCACCTCCCACCGGCGCCCTGCCCTCGCGCCCTCCTCCACCTGCTCACACCCCCGCCGCGACAGCAGCCGACCGCCAACCGGGCCTCCCCCACCCGGCAGGGCCAGGGCCTGGTCCAGTTCGTACGCGCGGCGCACGAGGGCCAGCGCAACACCCGCCTCTTCTGGGCCGCTTGCCGCGCGTACGAACACGGCTTCGGCGACGCCCTCGCGGACGCCCTCACGAACGCGGCGATCGGCACAGGCCTCACCGAGCAGGAGGCCCGCGCCGCGATCGCCTCGGCCGCCCGTCTGACGACACCGCGGCGAACACACTGACCACGCCTGCGGAACGCCCCTGACGGACGCGACGAACGCGACGGTCAGGTCACCGGCCTGACGGCTCCCCGGCAACTCATCGCGGGCGGGCCGCCTCGAACGCCTCGACGACGAGGGCCTGCACACCCAGGACCACATCGCGCAGGCGCCCCGGCCGCACCCCCTCGGCCTCCAACGCCTCGTCGAGGCGCGGACGGGCCAGGTAGACGGCTCCGTAACGCCTCAGTACGGATCGGTCGACCGAGATCGCCTCCTGGAAGTCCCTCCGCAACTCGTCGGTCCAGCCCTGCTCACGATCGTCCTGCCCCAGAGGGGCTTTCAGCGCGGCCACTGCCTTGCCCAAAGACTCCGTCAGATCCATGGCTCTCCTCACTCCGGCGCAGCCCGCGTGCCGAACGACGGTTCCGACCGGACCGCTCGGGCCGTCGGGAAACCGTGGCGCGGGTCGGGCAGCGGACACGGGAACGGCCCCTGACCATACGCACTGGTCAGGGGCCGTTCACCTGCGGTGGGTGTGGGATTTGAACCCACGGTGACATCGCTGCCACGACGGTTTTCAAGACCATTCGGCGGCCGGGCGGCTTCTGGGACCCCTTCGCAGGTCAGACGGGTAGAAGCCGCCCCGCTGGAACCATTGCCGTCGTCATCGTGCCCGCTGCGTGCCCCTCAACCTGCGAGCGCGCCAAGACTGGTCAGGGCGTCAGCGCTTCGGCACCTGAGTTCCTGGCCGTGGCTCGGTCTCGGGGCGCTGCCCGTTCAATCGCGTCTTGGGGTCTGTTTCCTGGACCAGGCGGTGGCGTCGACTCCGTATCGAGTCAGGAGCCGTGCGAACTGGGTTCGCTCCTCCGGCGACCAGGCGACAGTGATCTCCAGGAACGCTTCTCGCTGCTCGACGGCGAAGCGGTTGCGTTCGGCTTCGCCGTGCTCGGTGAGTTCGAGCACGGTGCGGCGCCCGTCGGACTGGGATGCCGCCCGCCGCAGCAGCCCGTCCGCTATGCAGGCGGCGACGGTCCGGCTGGCGACCGGCTGCGCGACGCCCATCTCGGCGGCAAGCCCGCCAACGGTCGTCTCGCCCGGCGCGTCGGCGATGACGTTGAGCACGAGGTTGCGGGAGAGATCCTTGCCCGTTGCCGGTGCGCGTCGCCGCAGACGGGACAGCGCCGGACCGATCTGATCCAGCGTCCGGTCGTCGGGGGGCTGCTCGGAGGAGGTGCTGCTCATGTGCCGAGTCTAGGCCCGGCCGGCACATTTGCATACCATTCGATAAGTACATAGCATCAGGTATGTAAATATTGAACGAGCCAGGAAAGAGGCGGACCGCCATGGCGCTCACCGCGATCACCAACGCGCAGATCTTCGACGGGGAGAAGGCGGTCGGCGTGCGGACCGTGGTCATCGACGGCGGGAGAATCGCCCGCATCGGTGGCGACGCTCCCGAGGGCAGCGAGATCGTCGACGGCAGCGGCGCCACACTGCTGCCGGGACTCATCGACGCCCACGTCCACTCCGCCCCGGGCTCCCTGGCGCTCGCCCTGCGGTTCGGGGTGACGACCGAACTGGAGATGCAGGGGATGAACACCCGGGAGAACCGGGGGGCCATCACCGACGACGACACGCAGGCTGACGTGCGCTCCTCCGGCTTCGCCATCACACCGCCCGGCGGTCACCCGAGCGAGCTGATGCCCGAAGGGTTTCGGCCCAAGTGGGACCTTCCCCCGGTCATGCCCCTGATGCCGTTCTCCACCACACCCGAGGAGGCCGCCGCCTTCGTGCCGCAGCTCCTCGCCCGGGGGTCCGACTTCATCAAGTTCATGATCGACGACGGCAGCGTAGAGGGACACCCCGGGCTGCCCACGCTCGACCGGGCCACCGTGCACGCCGGTGTCGCCGAAGCCAAGAAGTACGGCGCCCTGACCGTGGCTCACGCGCTGACCGTGGAGGCCACCAGGACGGCCGCCGAAGCCGGCATCGACGGCGTCACCCACGTGTTCATGGACCAGCCGCACACCGCCGAGATCATCAGCCTGATCAAGGACGCGGGCATGTTCGTCATCCCCTGCATCACTCTCAACGCCTCGATGATGGGGATCACCGGCAGCGAACTCGCCGACGACCCCCGGGTCGCCGCACGCCTCGACGCCGACTGGGACCGGACCCTTCGCTCCAGCTATGACCGCTACCCGCAGGGCAAGCTCCACGACGTTTACGACACCGTGCGCGCACTGGACGCTGCCGGTGTCGACGTGCTCGCCGGAACCGACGTCTCCATGCCCGAGACGTTCTTCGGGGGCCTGGCACACGGAGCGAGCCTGCACCACGAACTGCAATACCTGGTGACAGCCGGCCTCACACCCGCACGGGCCCTGCGCGCGGCCACGGCGACCACGGCCCGCCGCTTCCGCCTGAGCGATCGGGGCCGCATCGCCGAGGGCCTCCGCGCCGACCTCCTACTGGTAGACGGCGACCCGACCAGCAACATCAGCGACACCCTCAACACCCGTGCCGTCTGGCGCCGCGGAACCCGAATGGCGGCATAACCACAGTCCCTGGGACGCGATCCTTTCGGCGACAACTCAGACAACGGGATCAGTCGCGTCATCGCCGCTGAGCCAAATATCCGCAGCCGTCGCCACCTGATCATCCCGACCGGCAACCGGCCGGGCGTAGTGCCGAGTGGTCACGCTCGCGTTCGAGTGCCCGAGCCGGTGAGCGGCGGTCATCACGCCGTATCGGTCGGCGACCCACGTCCCGTGCGAGGCACGCAGGTCGTGCGGCGTGACGTCAGTGAGCCCTGCAGCCGCCACGGCGGGATCGAAGTACGCCTTGCGCCACTGGTTGTAACGCAGAGGCTTGCCGCCGGGCGTGACGAAGAGGAGAGCGTCCTCCCCGCCGGGCAGCGTCTCCAGGTGCCGGCCGATCCGCGACGCGAGCGAGGGGCCGATCCGCAGGACGCGCTTCTGATGGGACTTGGGAGTGTCGAAGACCAGGGTGCCGTTCGCTTCGGCCAGGTTCTCATCGACGAGAACCAGGCCGCCGGACACGTCGATGTCCGCTCGCCGCAGCGCGAATGCCTCAGCGGCCGGTATGACCGCCGCTGACCGATCCGGCTAGAGCTGCGGAGCAGGTGGTACCCCCGAGAGGAGGTGGTGCGCGGTCGGCTCTGGCAGGTCATCTGCTGGCCATCGACAAAGCCCGGCCGTCGGTTAGGTCCCGGCGATTCTCCGGGTCGCCCCCAGACAGGCCGGGGATGCAACCATTCCTTTCAGAGCTGGAACCCCCGGAAGCCGACCGCGCGCTTGAGACTCTAAGGGCCTGCACTGACAACGCCGTGTGCGTGGTGGGCTGTTGATGGGTGAGTGTCTAACTGCGTGACAACGCCGACGGACAGCGGTGGACGAGAGCGAACGTCTGCGCATCGTCAGCGCAGACGAGAGACGCACCAGTCCAAGGCAGACTCCCCACGCAAGTTGCTTCGGGGCGAAGAGGTCGCTCCGCTAAGGTGCACCGCATGACCGACGACGCCCCGGCTTGTCCTGAGTGCGGCCGGCCACTGGAGTCCGACGGTCTCGTGTTGTCCAGGCGAGACGACGACCGGAGGGCCTGCCGCTCTCTGTGGCGATGCGCTGGCAGGCACACTTGGTGGCGGTGGGCGGATCGGCCGGAGGAACCGTTGGAAGTCTGCCCAGCTCCGCAGATGTTCCGCTGACATCCAACGCTGACATCGACGAGGCCGGACGGCGGCATACAACAGCAGTCTTGGATGACCCGTCGGATCAGCCGACGAAGGCACCACGGACGAGGGTAGATCGAACTCCTAATTCGGTGCTCGCGCTCAAGCGCCCTCGCAGGCCGTCCGGGGGCCGTGGAAGGGCGCTCAACGATGGCCAGCGCCGACAACTGCCGAGAGCTCAGCAGCAGGTCAGGACGTAGATCGATGACGACGGGCGGCCTGTGGACACGGCGGGCATCGTGGTGCCCGCCGTTCACTGCGAGATCGTCTATGAGATCCCGATCAACCGTCCGTAGCGGCCTGCGGGACCTGGGCAAGCAGGTCTGGGGTGTCGCGCCTACCTTCGGCGTCGGATGTACCAACCAGCCACCAGCACGATGAGGATTGCAACGACGAAGGCCCACACGGTCGTTGCGCCGTGATACGAGCGGTAGGCAATCAGAGCAAGCATGTTCAGGCGGGTACCCCGGGCGTGGGGCTTCAGCCGACACGCGTCGCCCGCCCTCGCCGAATGCGTGTCGAAGAAGAGCGTGCCAGTTCCGACGGTAAGCAGCGGTCAGCATCAGGACTCTGGGGGCGTGGCGGGGACACGACTCACGCCCAATGAGGCGGGCCAGGGCGCGACCGTGGCCAGGCTGCCACGTGATTCCCAAACTCAAGGCTTCAGCCACCGGAATACGCGGTAGCCGACCGACGCCTTGTTCTGTACCTTGCCCGCATGACCGACAACCGAAGGGGCAATGCCGCGTAGGCGCCCATCATCCCTGCGGGGCGACCTGCCCACCCGCCGCTTGAGGCGGCGACGGTACCCATTAATTGATCACCTTTCAGGGTCCTGCACGGCCGACTTGCGCCGGCTGGAGCGGACCCGATTCTGGCCCGAGGCCGCGGAAGAAGCGTTCTGGCACTGGAAGGTCCTTGCCCACGGCCCCCTCAGGCAACTTGTAGACCCACGCATGGGTGCTGACTGCGGCCTCCCTGAGTGCGGGTGCTACGGCGCCGGCTTCCGCGAGCAGCTCGAAGCCGTGCTTCATGCACTGCCCAGGAAGAGCGCGCGTGAGTTGCGCGCCCTCGTACGCGCCCTCGACGAGAAGATCTTGGCAAGGGCCGAGGTCATCCCGGCTGACAGCCCGGAGGCGCCCTGGTGGCTCAGCCAGTTCTAAGCCCGGCTGTGCCGCTCAGGTCGAGAGGCAGCGCACCAGACTGGCACCAGAACAACCGGTCAACAGCGGTCACCACGAGCCAACAGGAGCAGTGGCCGGCACCACTCCCTGTTGGGCCCTCTCTTTGAGAGCCGCCCCCTTGCAGTAACCGCAGTACCCAACGTGGGGCCGCAGCCCCGAACTGCGTTCTTGTGCCGACGGGAAGCCAGTTCGACCATCCTAGAAATGGTCGGACTGCTCCTGCCGGGAGCTCCGACCGCTCTCAGAGAGGCCGGAGCCTTGGGCGACAGCTTGGCCCTTACCATCCTGACAATCTCTAGCGTGATCACGGCGGCGCTGATCGCCTTGCAGGTCAGACCGGAGAAACCGAGCCGCCGCAGTCAGAGCAGTGCTTGCCATGCCCTCCACGTGCCCCAGGTAAACGATCGTGCCCGCTCAACCACCTGTCACAACCGGAACGATCACTGCGGCCACAGCCGACAGCAGGCCCCCCACAGCGAGAGCGCCGTTGAACTTCTCTTTGGCCGTGGGAAAGACGGAGCGGCCGACGTTTCCAACCTTGCTGCGCAGGACGATCATCTTGATCTTCTGCCACCTGTGCTGACGTTTCGAGCAGCCCATCAACACGCCGTAGGCGTTGTTACGACAGTAGGTCCGCCCGTCGCGATTAACCGCACCACACCAGACCGGCACCTGGAAGGCGGCGTAGGCCGAGACACCGACCGACAGAGCCACGATCACGGGACTGCTGCACGGATAAGTGACACCTGACCTGGCTTGCTGACTGGCGGCCTGGAAGGATGTTGCAGTGCCCAAGTCGTATCCGAAGGAGTTCCGCGAGGACGTCGTGCGGGTCGCGCGCAACCGTGAGCCCGGCGTCACGCTGGAACAGATCGCTGCCGACTTCGGCGTC
>NZ_JBFALP010000016.1:0-162560 GCF_040660235.1 Streptomyces sp. NPDC049970
TGGGGGTGTGTCTTGTAGTCCCCCCCCCGGGCCGGCGCCGGCCCCCCGGGGGGGGGGGGTCCCGGCTGTCCCCCGCCCCCCCCGGCGGGGGGGGGGGGGGGCGCGCCCCGCGGGCCCCCCCCCCCCCCCGCGTCTCTCGGTGCCTCCGCGTCAACGCGATGTGTGGACCGGGAAGTCAGCTGTGAGCAGGGTGACGTCGAAGGGTTCGGGAAGCGGGAGCGGCTTCCCGAAGGGCACGGGGTCGGAGTGCTTGTACGTCCCGTCCTCGTTCGGCTCCGTGAACAGCGTGGACATCGCCCCCCGCGTGTCGAACCGGTCGATCAGCAGGTACATCGGGACCCCTGCCCGCGCATAGGCGCGGTACTTCTTCGTCCTGTCCTCCCGGGCGTTGCCCTTGGAGGTGATCTCGACGATCAGCAGGGCTTCCGCCGCGTCCATCGGGTCACTGGCCTCGGGGTCGGCGGCGACGATCAGCTCCGTCGGCATCACGACCAGGTCCGGGACGTAGAGCTTGTCGAGCGGCGCGACGTGCACACCGAGCGTCTGATAGATCTCCAGATCCTCGGGGAGGTTCGTATAGAGCCTGCGCTGCACCTTCGCGGCGATGCCGTTGTGATGCGGGTGAGGCGGCGGTACCAAGACGATCTGCCCTTCGTCGATCTCGGCGCGCCACCCCTCGGGCACGTCCAGTTCCTGCCATGTACGCAGTAGGTAGTCCCACGGACGGCTTTCAGAACCCTGATCGCTTTCGACCATCGCAGCGGTCATCGCAGGTCCTTTCTCCTGTGGCCTGACTACGTGGGAGCGTAGATCGACGTGTTCGCGGCAGTCCGCCGCATCCACCAGCGTCCCACGATCGTGTGAGGCGCGCATCGCCCTGACGACAGGTGTCCCGCCGCTCATCGCGGCAACTGCCCCTCCCGGTTGATCTCCCTCACCCGGGCCCGGAGCACGAGCCCCGGCGAGGCGGGCCGGACCGCGTCCGGCGGGCAGTCCCACTCCGCGCCGCCGCCCGGCGGACGCAGTTGGACGTACGGTCCGACGCGCCCCATGACCCGCCCCACCCGCCCGGTCCGTTCGTCCACGACGAACGACCCGGGCTCCGGTGTACACGGCTCCAGTCCCTCAACCGTCATGAGCGGCCTTCGCTTCGAGTCGCTCACTCAGCCGCAACGCCGTCTCGATCGTGCACCGGCCGAGGTCCACGAGCGGCGCCGGCTCGTTGCCCGCGCACGAGACCGGATCGATCCCCAACGACGGCAGCTTCACACCGACCCCCGCGAGCCCGGCCCGCAGCCGCGCCACCGCGTCCTCCGCCGCCCGCACTCTGCCCGCCGCTTCCTTGCGCCGTTCCGTAGCCGTCATCATGATCTTCCCCATTTCCACGCTGAGTAGCGCCTATGCCTACTCAGAGTGGCCAATTCATCGCTACCGTGGAAGAGGTGCAGTTCCAACACCCGCACGTGTGTCACAGGGAGTCGCCTTGCCCGGACCGAAGAAGCTCGACCCGTCCTCATCGCCCCGGGCCCTGCTGGGCGCCGAACTCCGCCACCGCAGGGAGGCGGCGGGCCTTTCGCAGGACGATCTGGGGGTGCCCCTGTTCGTCAGCGGCTCCTTCATCGGGCAACTGGAGGCGGGTACGCGACGTATGCAGGCGGACCAGGCCCAGAAGCTGGACGAAGTGCTCGGCGGGGGCGGGTTCTTCGCGCGGAACTGCGTCGCACTGAAGCAGTCGAAGTACCCGGACCACTTCGCGGAGGCGGCGGAGGCCGAGGCCGTCGCGGAGACGATCAAGGAGTACTCTCCGCTCCTCATCCCCGGGCTTCTCCAGGCTGAGTCGTACGCGCGGGCCGTGTTCCTCGCCTACCGCCCAACTGCTCCGGAAGAAGCCGTGGACAAGCTCGTCGAAGCCAGGATCGCGAGGGCCGGCCTCCTGGCCAATCCAACAACGCCCATGGTTTGGACAGTTCTGGACGAGGCTGCGCTACGACGAAAAGTCGGAGGCCCCGAGGTCATGAGCCAGGCACTTACGCACCTGACGAACCTGATCGGGCAAAGACGCATCATTGTTCAAGTGCTGCCCTTCCATGCGGGCGGACACCCAGCCATGGGCGGCCCTCTGAAGCTGATGACCTTTCCGGACGCCCCACCCCTCGCCTACTTGGACGGGCTGGGTTCAGGGCAGTTGCTTGACGATCCGGCAGCGGTTCGTTCATACGAACTAACCTACGATTTGCTGGTGGCCAGCGCACTGTCCCCCGTTGCGTCCCTGGCCTTGATCGAATCGGTGGCGGAGGATTACGCCCATGAAGCTCAGCAGCTCTGACCACGACCTGGCCGCAGTCACCTGGCACAAGTCCTCGTACAGCGACGGCAGCGGCGGCAACTGCCTCGAAGTTGCCGCCGGCCAACCCGACATCGTCCCCGTCCGCGACTCCAAGGCCACCGGAGGTCCGGCGCTCGTGTTCCGGTCCGCCGCGTGGGCAGCCTTCGTCACCGGGCTCAAGCTGCGCCAGTAGTGCGGTGACCACAAACAATCACCGGGTCGGTCGCCCTCGCCCTCCCCGCCGGTCGAAATATGATTCGGCCTCGGCTTCCAAAACTCTTGGAGAGTACGCATGAGCGACGTGAGCACCGGCACCGGCAAAGTGGTCGTGAACAGGGCGATGTCGCTGGACGGCTTCATCGCCGGTCCTGGCAACGCGATGGACTGGATCGCCGAGTACCTGACTGCGGACGTGTTCCCGGAGGTCATGGCGGCCACAGGCGCCATGCTCGTCGGCCGGGGCACGTACGAGGTCGCCAAGCGTATGGCCGACCAGGACGCCACCTACGACGGGGGAGCACAGTTCGTCCTCACCCACGAGCCTCCCGAGGAACCGGACCCCACCGTCACGTTCCTCACCTGTGGACTCGAGGAAGCCGTTGCCACGGCACGCAGCGCCGCGGGCGGCAAGAACCTGGAGATCCTCGGTGCCGACGTGGCCGCCCAGTGCCTGCAGCGGGGGCTCGTCGACGAGATCCTGGTCTATGTCCTGCCGGTGCTACTAGGCGACGGTGTCCGCTTCTCGCCATCGAGCCTCGACAGGATCGACCTGGAGCCCTTCAGCAACACCCAGTCGGGCGCCGTCACGATGCTCCGGTTCCGCGTGCCGAAGTAGGCGCGGCCCTCAAGCAGCCGCCCCACCTGACCGGCAGCGACTTTCGTCGTGGGCCGTCGCGACCAACGGTGACAGCGGTGTCCGGCAGGTGGACCCTAACGTGGGCGCGTGACTCGTGTGGATTCCATGGCCCCCGTGAACTCCGCCTCCCGGGCATCGGCGGTGAGGGCGCGCCTGGCGTCCTGGTCGGCCGTACCGGGGCGGGCCCTCTTCGCGCCCGGGATGTGGCCGGGCCGGCGCATCGTGGGCGAATCGTTTCTGAGCCTGGCCCTCGCGCTGCTGGCTGTGGGCACCGGGCTCGTGGACGACGAAGGCACGGTGCAGGCCGTCGTCATCGGGGTGGTGGCCGGGCTGTTGTCGCTCCTGCGCCGGGGGCTGCCCGCACCCGTGCTGCTGGCGGTCGCGGCCGGCTCCGCGCCGTTCAGCGGGCTCGCGCCCCTGCTGCTCGTCGTCGCCTGGTCGGCCGGGCGACGGATCGACGGACTCGGCAGGGCGTGCGGTGTCTTCGGCCTCGCCTACGGTCTCGCCCTCGGCCTGACCGCCGTGTGGGAACAGACGCAGGTGTCCTGGGCGCTCCTGGTCATCAGCGGGATGTTCCTGCTGGTCGCGCTCGTCGTGCCGGGACTCGCGGGACGTTACTGGTCGCAGCGCCGGACGCTGACCGACACCCTCCACGAGTACAACGCCCAACTCCTGCGCGAGCGGGCGATGATCGCCGGGCAGGCCCGGATGCTGGAGCGTCAGCGCATCGCGCAGGACATGCACGACAGCCTCGGACACCAACTCGCCCTGATCGCGGTGCACACCGGGGCGCTGGAGGTGGACCGCGAGCTGACAGGGCAGCAGCGCGTGGCGGTCGGTGTGCTGCGTGAGGCTTCGGTGACCGCGATGCACGAACTGCGCGACGTGGTGGGCGTGCTGCGGGGCGGTGCCGACGCCCCGCAGCCCGGGCCGCAGGCGGCGGGTACGGGAAGCGAGGGCCCCGGGGCGCCGTCACGTGGTGTCGTCGGCATCGAGGGCCTCGCCGACACGTCCCGGAGCGCGGGCGCGGACGTGTTGGTCCGGCGCTCGGGCGGGGTGCGTCCACTGGCCCCGGCCGCCGACCACGCGGCGTACCGCGTGGTCCAGGAGGGCCTCACCAACGCCCACAAGCACGCTCCGGGGGCCTCGATCAGCATCGGCCTGCGGTACGAGCCGGACTCGTTGGTCGTGGAGGTCGCCAACGGCCCGGCGCCGGAACCGGTGAGCAGCGGTGTGGCGAGCGGATGCCAGGGGCTGACCGGGCTCGAGGAGCGGGCCAGACTGGTCGGCGGCATGGTGCACGCGGGCCCCACATCGGACGGCGGGTTCCGGCTGGCCGGCGTCCTGCCGTACACGTCGGCGGCCGAGGGCTTCACGAGCCCGCAGCCCGGCGACGCGGCGACGACGTTCGTCGCTCCGCGGAACGACTTTCGGGCGCAGAACCCGGCGGGCCGCACGGGTGAGAGTGATCCGGTCACCGACTGGAACGGTCTCCCGAAGGAGTTGGCAAGGGCAGTGGACAGGACCAAGAGGCGCAACGGTGTGGCCATCGGATGCGGGGTGGTGGCCCTGGTCGCCGTCCTGCTGGTGATCGCGGTGGTCGTCGCGGGGGTCTTCCTCGTACGTGAGGCGGACAAGGCGATGATCGACCCCGAGCAGTACGACGCCGTGACGATCGGTCAGTCCGAGAAGTCCGTCCGCGATCGGCTGCCGCGCGGTGACTCGTTCCTGAACACCGGCCCGGGTGACGGCGCGCCGCCGGAGCCCGACGGTGCGACGTGCCTCACGCTCCTCTCCTCGGACATGGGGAGCGGCCTGGACGCGGAACCGGTCTTCCGTTTCTGCTTCAAGGACGGCAAGTTGGTCGAGAAGAAGTCCTTCGAGACGGCCTGAGGGCCCCACGGCGCCCCGGTCTCCGGCGCGATCGGGGATGATGGCCGGATGCCCACAGGTATGACCGCTCAGGACCGCTCGGGAGAGTCGTGATCAGGGTTCTTGTGACGGATGACGAGCCGCTCATCCGGGCGGGCATCAGGATGATCCTCTCCTCCGCCGACGACATGGACGTCGTCGCGGAGGCGTCGAACGGACGCGAGGCGGTCGAACTCGCCCGTGCCCAGCGGATCGACGTCGCGCTGCTCGACATCCAGATGCCGGTCATGGACGGGCTGACCGCCCTCGCGGAGCTTCGCCGGACCGCCCCTCAGGTGCGGGTATTGATACTGACGACGTTCGGGGAACGGCACAACGTGCTGCGCGCCCTGGGCGAGGGAAGCGCGGGCTTCCTGCTGAAGGACTCGGCGCCCGCGGAGCTGATGCGTGCCGTACGGGCGGCGGCGGCCGGGGAGGCGTACCTGTCGCCGGGTGCCACCCGGCATGTCGTGGACTCGTTGGCCTCCGGTGGCTCCACGCACCGCGCGGAGGACGCCCGCCGCCGGGTGGAGAAGCTGACGGACCGCGAACGGGATGTCCTCGCCCTCCTGGGCGAGGGCCTGTCCAACTCGGACGCCGGTCAGCGGATCCACATGAGCGAGGCCACGGTAAAGACCTACGTGAGCCGCATCCTGGCCAAGCTGGGGTGCGAGAACAGGGTGCAGGCCGCGCTGCTGGCACGGGACGCCGGCCTCGGCACCTGACCCCCGACCGGGGCCCCTGCTCGTCCGGCACACCGCGACCGGCCCCGCGTCGAGGGACGGAGCCGCTACGGACGCCGGGCCTTCCGGTCGGCCACGTCCCGGGCGGGGAAACACGACGCCGGCCCCCGGGACGAATCCCGGGGGCCGGCGTCGTACAGGTACTGCGGGTACCGCCTGGAGCTGCTGATCCGGGGATCAGAAGTCCATGTCACCGCCCGGCATGCCGCCCGGAGCGGCCGCGGAGGCCTTCTCCGGCTTGTCGGCGATGACGGCCTCGGTGGTGAGGAAGAGCGCGGCGATGGACGCGGCGTTCTGCAGGGCGGAGCGCGTGACCTTCGCCGGGTCGATGATGCCCTCGGCGATCATGTCGACGTACTCGCCGGTCGCGGCGTTCAGGCCGTGACCGATCGGCAGGTTGCGCACCTTCTCGACGATGACGCCACCCTCGAGACCACCGTTGACGGCGATCTGCTTGAGCGGGGCCTCCAGCGCGAGCTTCACGGCGTTGGCGCCCGTGGCCTCGTCACCGGTCAGGTCGAGCTTCTCGAAGACGGCCGAGGCCTGGAGCAGAGCCACGCCACCACCGGCGACGATGCCCTCCTCGACGGCGGCCTTGGCGTTGCGCACCGCGTCCTCGATGCGGTGCTTGCGCTCCTTGAGCTCCACCTCGGTCGCGGCGCCGGCCTTGATGACGGCCACGCCGCCGGCCAGCTTCGCGAGGCGCTCCTGGAGCTTCTCGCGGTCGTAGTCCGAGTCGGAGTTCTCGATCTCGGCACGGATCTGCTTGACGCGGCCCTGCACCTGGTCGCTGTCACCGCCACCGTCGACGATCGTCGTCTCGTCCTTGGTGATGACGACCTTGCGGGCGCTGCCGAGCAGGTCCAGGCCGGCGTTCTCCAGCTTGAGACCGACCTCCTCGGAGACGACGGTGCCACCGGTGAGGATGGCGATGTCGCCGAGCATGGCCTTGCGGCGGTCACCGAAGCCCGGAGCCTTGACGGCGACGGACTTGAAGGTGCCACGGATCTTGTTGACGACCAGGGTCGACAGGGCCTCGCCCTCGACGTCCTCCGCGATGATCAGCAGGGGCTTGCCCGACTGCATGACCTTCTCGAGCAGCGGAAGGAGGTCCTTCACGTTGCTGATCTTGGAGTTGACGATCAGGATGTACGGGTCGTCGAAAGACGTCTCCATACGCTCCATGTCGGTGGCGAAGTACGCCGAGATGTAGCCCTTGTCGAAGCGCATGCCCTCGGTGAGTTCCAGCTCCAGACCGAAGGTCTGGGACTCCTCGACGGTGATGACGCCTTCCTTGCCGACCTTGTCCATAGCTTCGGCGATCTTGGCGCCGATCTCGGTGTCGGCAGCGGAGATGGAGGCGGTCGAAGCGATCTGCTCCTTGGTCTCCACGTCCTTCGCCTGCTCCAGCAGAGCGGCGGAGACGGCCTCGACGGCCTTCTCGATGCCACGCTTGAGAGCCATCGGGTTGGCACCCGCGGCGACGTTGCGCAGGCCCTCGCGGACGAGTGCCTGGGCGAGAACGGTGGCGGTGGTCGTACCGTCGCCGGCGACGTCGTCCGTCTTCTTGGCGACCTCCTTGACCAGCTCCGCACCGATCTTCTCGTACGGGTCCTCGAGCTCGATCTCCTTGGCGATGGAAACACCATCGTTGGTGATCGTGGGCGCGCCCCACTTCTTCTCGAGGACGACGTTACGGCCCTTGGGGCCGAGGGTGACCTTGACGGCGTCGGCGAGCTGGTTCATCCCGCGCTCGAGACCGCGCCGTGCCTCCTCATCGAACGCGATGATCTTGGCCATGTGAAGTGGTCCTCCCGGACGGATAGGACCTTCCTCTACTCGAACGCATCCGAGAGCTCGAGGAAGGATCTCTCCGGACCGGGAGGCGCCCGCGACGGACGGCCTGCGTGCTCACTGGTTCCTTGCCCCAACGAGCCTGCGGGCCTCACCGGCCCGGTCCAAGTTCTGTCACTCTCACCTGGAGAGTGCTAACGCCAATGATTAGCACTCGACCCCTTCGAGTGCAAGCGCCTTCGAGGAAGGCTCGCTGGGAGCGGAGGTCCGGCGACGGGTGGGCGCAGGCGCCCCTGCCCGGATGCGGACGGCCGCGAGGGGGGCGCGCCGACGCACGTAGGGCCCGTATCCCCTGTCGGGAGGTACGGGCCCTACGTGCGTGAGTAGTGTCGTTCGCCGACCGCGCCGAGCTCAGCCGACGGCGAGCTTGACCATGTCCGCCTGCGGCCCCTTCTGGCCCTGCGAGATCTCGAATTCAACTCGCTGACCCTCTTCGAGGGTGCGGTACCCGTCCATCTGGATCGCGCTGTAGTGGACGAAAACATCCGCACCACCGTCGACCGCGATGAAGCCGTACCCCTTCTCCGCGTTGAACCACTTGACGGTGCCCTGAGCCATGGCTAACTCCCCTATAACAGGCCCTTGCACGAGCCCGCACTTCGCGGGCCCGGGTCGGAACTCACCCTCCGACAGGAAGGGCGGCGTGCGCCGGAACGCGTCGACCGCGGCCGAATGTATCTGCCCAACTGCCCTCTGCAACAGGTCAATCGGACGAGAATTCTGGGCACACACGAACGCCCGGACAGTGGGAATCAGTGGCATTCCAGGGCAACTCGGGCCAGGCAAAGGGCACTTACGCCACAAAGAGCCCACACACTTTGGCCACTTCTTGTCGTGACCGGGCGCATTCTCATATGCGGGCGGCACGAGCAGCCAGGGGGGCTTCCCCAACTGTACCGTGCTCAACCATGCAGAATGGCCCCCTCCGCTTCCCGGAGGGGGCCATCGTGTTCGCACTGCGGGGCCGGGGCCGGCCGGTCCGTCACGCTCCGGCTCGCGCACCCGCCGGACACCCGCCGGGAGGGGGTCAGCCTCCGGCGACGGCCGGGATGATCGAGACCCCGGCGCCGTCCGGGGTGGCCGCGTCCAGGCCGCCCTCGAAGCGCACGTCGTCGTCGTTGACGTACACGTTGACGAAGCGGCGCAGCTTGCCCTGGTCGTCCAGCACGCGGGCGCCGATGCCCGGGTGGTTCTTCTCCAGGGACTCGATGACCTCGGAGAGGATCGCACCCTCGGCAGGGACCTCGGCCTGACCGCCCGTGTAGGTGCGGAGGATGGTGGGGATACGGACCTTGACGCTCATGTGGGTGCCTTCCTTCGGTCTCGGGTGGTCAGTTGGCGGCGGCGAGGCCGGCGTCGCGGAACGCGTCCAGGCTGGGCCTGATCGTCGCCGACAGGCCGGTCGTGGGAGCGACCGCGTCGAGCGTCTTCAGCCCGTCACCGGTGTTCAGGACGACGGTGGTCAGGGCCGGGTCGAGCAGACCGTCCTCGATCAGCTTCTTCGTCACGCCGACCGTCACACCGCCCGCGGTCTCCGCGAAGATGCCCTCGGTGCGGGCCAGCAGCTTGATCGCGTCGACGACCTGCTCGTCGTTCACGTCCTCCACGGCCCCGCCGGTGCGCCGCGCGATGTCCAGCACGTACGGGCCGTCGGCCGGGTTCCCGATCGCCAGGGACTTGGCGATGGTCTTCGGCTTCTGGGGCCGCACGACGTCGTGTCCCGCCTTGAAGGCGGTGGAGACCGGTGAGCAGCCCTCCGCCTGGGCGCCGAAGATCTTGTACGGCCTGTCCTCGACGAGACCGAGCCTGATCAGCTCCTGGAGGCCCTTGTCGATCTTCGTGAGCTGCGAGCCGGACGCGATCGGGATGACGATCTGGTCGGGCAGCCGCCAGCCGAGCTGCTCGCAGATCTCGTACGCCAGGGTCTTGGAGCCCTCGCCGTAGTAGGGCCGCAGGTTGACGTTGACGAAGCCCCAGCCCTCGCCGAGCGGGTCGCCGATGAGCTCCGAGCAGAAGCGGTTGACGTCGTCGTAGTTGCCCTCGATGCCGACCAGCTCGCCGCCGTACACCGCGGCCATGACGATCTTGCCCTGCTCCAGGTCGTGCGGGATGAACACGCACGAGCGGAAGCCGGCCCGGGCGGCGGCGGCGCCCACCGCACCGGCGAGGTTGCCGGTGGACGAGCAGGACAGCGTGGTGAAGCCGAAGGCGCGGGCGGCCTCGACGGCGATGGCGACGACACGGTCCTTGAAGGAGTGCGTCGGGTTGCCGGAGTCGTCCTTGACGTAGAGCCCACCGGTCACGCCCAGCTCGCGGGCGAGGTTGTCGGCCTTGACGAGCTTGGTGAAACCGGGGTTGATGTTCGGCTTGTCCGCGACGTCGGCGGGGACGGGAAGCAGCGGCGCGTAGCGCCAGATGTTGTCCGGGCCCTCGGCGATGCGCTTCTTCAGCTCTTCGGGGGAGCCGCTCGGCAGGTCGTACGCCACTTCGAGCGGCCCGAAACAGGACTCGCAGGCGAAAACGGGGCCGAGCTCGAAACGCTCGCCGCATTCGCGACAGGAAAGCGCGGCTGCGGGACCGAGGTCAACGGCGGAGGATTCGGTGTTTGCTGCGACTGTCTGCACGGCCATGATGGCGGAGGCCCTTTCTCCTCATCTTCCTTGCGACGTATTTCGCCACAAGACGGAATTGGCACCTTCCCCACCGTGACCTCTCGGTCGGCAGGAGGGTTGCCGGGACTTCAACGGGCCGTTCCCTCAGTCCCTCTGGATGAGCGCTATGGCACCGGATCATGGATCCGGGCGTTTATTCGCGGACCGACCCCGACATGCGAGGGCCATCCGCGTTGTTCAAGACTGTAACCGAAGCAACGGGCGATCGAGATAGTCGTCCGAACCGCGAGATGGATCACATACAGGGAGTTTCGACCGTGCTGGAAGAGGTGGAGCGCTGGCTGACCAGGCGTTCCTGGTCAGCCGACGACCGGCCGCTCGACCGGCTCACGGCCGCTCGGGCGAGGGATCCGCACCGCTCGCGCGTGAGCGTCGTGCTGCCCGCGCTGAACGAGGAGGCCACGGTCGGCGCGATCGTGGCGGAGATCCGGCGCGAGCTGATGGAGAAGGTCCGGCTCGTCGACGAACTGGTGGTGATCGACTCCGGTTCCACCGACTCCACGGCCGAGGTCGCACGGCGGGCCGGCGCCCGGGTCGTGCACCGGGACTCCGTACTCCCCCGCGTCCCCGCGCTCCCCGGCAAGGGCGAGGTCCTGTGGCGATCACTTCTGGTGACCAGCGGGGAGATCGTCTGCTTCGTCGACGCCGACCTCAAGGACTTCTCCGCCGACTTCGTGTCCGGAATCGTCGGCCCGCTGCTGACCGACCCCACGGTGCAGTTCGTCAAGGCGATGTACGACCGCCCGCTCGGCGAAGCGGCAGGCCAGGGCGGCCGGGTGACCGAACTCGTGGCCCGCCCGCTGCTCAACCTGCACTGGCCGCGACTGGCCGGATTCGTCCAGCCGCTGGGCGGCGAGTACGCGGTACGCCGCTCCCTGCTGGAGCAGCTCCCCTTCCCCGTCGGCTACGGAGTGGAGCTGGGGCTGCTCGTCGACGCACTGCACACCGTGGGCCTGGACGCGCTGGCCCAGGTCGACGTCGGCGTACGCAAGCACCGCCATCAGGACGGCCAGGCACTCGGCCGGATGGCGGCGGCGATCTACCGCACGGCCCAGCTGCGGCTGTCCCGGGGCCCGCTGGTGCGGCCCGAGATCACCCAGTTCGAGCGGGGACCCGGCGGGTTCGTCCCGCGCACCCACGCCGTGGACACGGAGGAGCGGCCGCCGATGCGGGAGATCGCGGAGTACGCGTCCCGGCACGCCGCGTAGCGGTTCCACGCCAGCGGGACCACCGGTCCTGATCTCCGGCCACTCCTCACGTTTGGAGGCTTCCGGAACGGGCTAGGTTCGGGTACATGGTCTCCGAGCACGCTGCCCAGGTCCTCGTCGCGTCCAATCGCGGCCCGGTGTCGTACGCACTGCGAGAGGACGGCGCGCTCGACTCCAAGCGGGGTGGCGGCGGGCTGGTCTCCGGCCTCAGCGCTGTCGACGACAAGCTGTGGGTCTGCGCCGCCCTCGGTGACGGCGACCGCGAGGCGGTACGCCGAGGCGTGTCCGAGCCCGGCGTGCGCATGCTGGACATCGACGCCGGGGTCCACGAGGACGCGTACAACGGCATCGCGAACTCGGTCCTCTGGTTCGTCCACCACATGATCTACCAGACGCCGGTGGAACCCGTCTTCGACGCCGAGTTCCGCCGCCGGTGGGCCTCGTACGAGACGTACAACCGGGCCTTCGCCCGGGCGCTCGCCGAGGAGGCGGGCGAGGGCGCCGCGGTCCTCGTGCAGGACTACCACCTCTCGCTCGTCCCCGGAATGCTCCGCGAGCTGCGCCCCGACCTGCGGATCGGGCACTTCTCGCACACCCCCTGGGCGCCCGTCGACTACTTCCGGCTGCTGCCCGACGACATCGGCGAGCAGCTCCTCAAGGGCATCCTGGGCGCCGACCGCGCCGCGTTCCTGACGCGCCGCTGGGCGGACGCCTTCATCAGCTGCTGCACGCAGATCCTCGGCGGCACCGGCCGCACCCGGATCGGGGTGCACGGACTGGGCGCCGACGCGGACTTCCTGCGCCGCCGCTCCCGTGAGGCGGACGTCGACCAGCGCATGGACATCCTGCGGGACCAGGTCGGCGCGGACCGGCGCACGATCGTGCGGGTGGACCGCACCGAGCTGTCGAAGAACATCGTCCGCGGACTGCACGCCTACCGGGCACTGCTCGAGGAGCGCCCCGAATGGCGCGAGCGCGTGGTGCACGTCGCCTTCGCCTACCCCTCGCGGCAGGACCTCGCGGTGTACCGGGACTACACGGCGGAGGTCCAGCGGGTCGCCGACACGATCAACACGGACTTCGGCACGGAGGACTGGACCCCGGTCCTGCTC
The DNA here is from genome assembly GCF_040660235.1 of Streptomyces sp. NPDC049970. Classification (NCBI taxonomy): domain Bacteria; kingdom Bacillati; phylum Actinomycetota; class Actinomycetes; order Kitasatosporales; family Streptomycetaceae; genus Streptomyces; species Streptomyces sp. NPDC049970. Next base: position 12,683 of record NZ_JBFALP010000016.1, read on the forward strand.
CACGTCGACGACGACTTCGCCCGCTCCCTCGCGGCGTACCGGCTGGCCGACGTGGCCCTCGTCAACCCGATCCGCGACGGCATGAACCTGGTCGCCAAGGAGGTCCCGGTCGTCTCGGACCACGGCTGCGCGCTGGTCCTCTCCCGCGACGCGGGGGCGTACGAGGAGCTGGGCGAGGACGCGATCGTGGTCAACCCGTACGACGTGTCGGCCACGGCGGCGGCACTGCACGAGGCGCTGACGATGGATCCCGACGAGCGGGGCGCGCGCTCGAAGCGCCTCGCCGCCGCGGCGACCGCGCTGCCGCCGCAGCAGTGGTTCCTGGAGCAGTTGGACGCGCTGCGGGAGACTCCTTAGGGGCTGTCCGGTGTGAGCTGTCCGGCCAGGGAGCGGAGCAGGGCGGCCACCGCTGCCGGGCCCGGCAGCAACAGGTCGGCGCGCTCGGCGAGTTCGGGGACCTCGGAGCCGCTGCACACCAGGAGGCCGCCGGTGCCCCGGGCGCGGAGCTTCTCCACGGCGGCGTACGCGGCGAGGTCACCGAGGTCGTCGCCCGCGTAGAGCACGGTCTCGGCGCCCGTCTCCCGTACGAACTCCTCCAGCGCAACACCCTTGTCCATGCCAGCGGGCCGCAACTCCAGTACCAGTCGGCCCGGTTCGACGATCAGGCCGTGGCGCGCGGCCAGGCTGCCCAGCGGGGCGCGCAGCGCCTCGAAGGCGCCCTGCGGGTCGGCGGCGCGACGGGTGTGCACGGCAACCGCGCGGCCCTTCTCCTCGATCCAGGCGCCCTCGCCGGCCCCGGCCTCCTCCAGCACCACGGGGAGCTCCGCGCGGGCGGCTTCGACGCCGGGGTCGGGCGCGGGGGCGTGGACGGCGCCGGTGACGGCGTCCCAGCGCTCCGCGCCGTAGTGCCCGAGGACGACGAGGTGGTCGAGGCCCGACACGCCGGCGAAGCCGCCGTAGCGCACCGCGGTGTCGGCGGGCCTGCCGGTGATCACCGCGACGGCGGCGACCTGGGGGGCCAGCGCGGACAGGGCCGGGACGACGTCCGGGTGGGCGCGGGACCGTTCGGGGTCCGGGACGATGTCGGCGAGCGTGCCGTCGAAGTCGAGCGCGATCACCGCCCGGCCGGGCCGGGCCAGGAGCGCGGCGAGACCTTCGCGGCCGGCTCGGGTGGACGGGGTCGGGAGGGGGTGGTCCTGATTGCCCATACGGGTGAGCGTAGCGGGCGGGTGGCCGCACGGCCCTCCGCCCCTCGGGGACCCCGGCCGCGGCCTCAGCGTCGGCCGCGCCTCGCCTCGCGGACCCGCCTCAGCCTGTTGATCGTCACCGGGTCCTCCGCGAGCGCGCGGCGGTCGTCCAGCAGCGCGTTGAGGAACTGGTAGTAGCGGACCGGCGAGATGTCCAGCTCTTCCCGGATCGCCCGTTCCTTCGCGCCCGGTCCCGGCCAGGAGCGCCGCTCCAGGGCCAGCACCGCGCGTTCCTGGTCGGAGAGCGGATCGGCGGTCATATGAACCAACCTACTCCGCGCTCTCCGCCTGCCGCGCCTGGGCCGCTATGTCCACGAGGACGCTCTCCGGGTTGCCGCCGGGCTCGACCGCGGAGCCGATCTTCTCCTTGATCGTCTCGCTGGCCTTCGCCCAGGACGTCTTGCCGAACGGGGGCAGTTGCGAGTTCGGCAGCGCCTCCAGGAACGCGTGGAGCGACTTGTGCTTGCTGTCCGCCTGCATGGCCTCGGAGGCGGTGCTGGTGACGGGCAGCAGGTCGTACTGGTCGGCGAAGGACATCACGTTGTCGTCCTTGTAGGCGAAGTCGAGGAACTTGCCTATCTGGACACGGTGGCCGTTCTGCTTGAAGCCCATCATCCAGTCGGCCACACCCATCGAGCCCTTGGTCGGCCCGTCCGCACCGGGCAGCGGGACCATGCCCACCTTGACGCCCTTCTTCTCGGCCTCCTGCATCAGCGTCGGGTGGCCGTTGAGCATGCCCACCTCGCCCTTGGTGAAGGCGTCGAAGGCCTGCGCCCGGTCGAGCTTGCCGGGTGCCACGGGACCGGTGAGGCCCTTGCCGACGAGGTTGTCCTTCAGCCACCGGAAGGTCGCGATGTTGGCCGGGGAGTCGATGTCGTAACTGCCGACCTCGTCCGTGTAGCCGCCGCCCCCGCTGAGCAGCCACATCAGGGTCTCGGCCTGGGACTCCTCCTGGCCGAGCGGCAGGGCGAAGGGGTAGGTCACGCCGCGCTGCTTGAGCGCCGCCGCGTCGCTGCGGATGTCGTCCCAGGTCTGCGGGGCCGTGATGCCGGCACGCGTGAACAGTGCCTTGTTGTAGAAGAGGAGGCGGGTGCTGGCCACGAACGGCAGGCCGTAGAGCTTGTCGTCGACCTCGCCCGCGTCGGTGAGCGAGGGCAGGAAGTTGGCCCCGGTGCGGATCGCGATCATCTCGTCGGCGGTGTAGAGCTTGTCCGCCTTCGCGTAGTCGGCGTACGCCCCGATCTGCGCGATGTCGGGGGCCTTGCCCGCCTTGACCATCTCGGAGACCTTGCGGTCGACGTCCTTCCACGAGTAGACGGACACGTCGACCTTGATGCCGGGGTTGCCCTTCTCGAACTCGGCGGCGACGTCGTTCCAGTAGTGCTCGGAGCTGTTCTCGGCGTTGGTGCCGTAGTCGGCCGCGACCAGCTTCAGGGTGACGTCTCCGCCTCCCGCGTCCGAACCGCACCCCGACAACGTTGCCGTCATGCCGAGTGCGGCAACCACCGCGGTCAGACCCACAAAGCGCCGCTGCACAGCCTGTCCATCCCTACATCGGTTTGCCGGGTCACCGCATCGGCGATGACCCGCGATCCTGCCTCACGACCGGCCCGGAGGTCTACACCAGTCGAAGTATCGATTCGGCAATCTAGCAGGGCCGTTTTGTATGGATGCTCAACAAACCACGATAGTGGACTAGACCTTTTGGGGGTCGGCGGGCGAAACTGTCTCCGTGAGACATGTCATCGCCCTCGACGTGGGCGGCACAGGAATGAAGGCCGCACTGGTCGGGGCCGACGGCACACTGCTCCACGAGGCGCGCCGGGCCACCGGCAGGGAGCGCGGCGCCGAGGCCGTCGTGGAGACGATCCTCGACTTCGCCGCGGACCTGCACGCCCACGGCCGGGAACGGTTCGGCGAAGGCGCGGTCGCGGCCGGAGTCGCGGTTCCCGGCATCGTCGACGCGGAGCGCGGGATCGCCGTGTACGCCGCCAACCTGGGCTGGCGCGACGTACCGCTGCGGAAGCTGATCGGCGAACGCCTCGGCGGCATACCGGTCGCGCTCGGCCACGACGTCAGGACGGGCGGCCTCGCCGAGGGACGGGTCGGCGCGGGCAAGGACGCGGACCGCTTCCTGTTCGTGCCGCTGGGCACGGGCATCGCCGGCGCCATCGGCATCACGGGCACCATCGAGGCGGGCGCCCACGGCTACGCCGGCGAGATCGGCCACATCGTCGTCCGGCCGGACGGCCCGGAATGCGGCTGCGGACAGCGCGGCTGCCTGGAGACCCTCGCCTCGGCCGCGGCGGTGTCCAAGGCCTGGGCCGCGGCCTCCGGCGACCCCGACGCGGACGCGGCGGACTGCGCGAAGGCCGTGGCCTCGGGAGACCCCGAGGCCGTGCGCGTGTGGCAGGACGCCGTCGACGCGCTGGCCGCCGGACTCGTCACCGCGCTCACCCTGCTGGACCCCCGCACGCTCATCATCGGTGGCGGTCTCGCCGAGGCGGGGGAAACCTTGTTCACACCACTGCGTGCGGCCGTCGAGGAACGGATCACGTTCCAGAAACTGCCTCGTATCGTCCCGGCGGCCCTCGGGGACACCGCCGGATGCCTGGGCGCAGGGCTGCTCGCCTGGGATCTACTCTCCACGGAGGTATCCGCCTGATGGCCGGACGCGCAGACAGCACAGTTCTCGCAGGCGCCCGGGTGGTACTGCCCACCGGGACCGTCGAGAACGGCCGGGTGATCGTCGAGGGCACCCGGATCGCCGGCAGCACGCCGGAGGGCGCCCGGACCGTCGACCTGTCGGGCCACTGGGTGGTCCCCGGGTTCGTGGACATCCACAACCACGGCGGGGGCGGCGCGTCCTTCGCGACCGGCACCGCCGAGGACGTCCTGGCCGGGGCGCGGGCGCACCGGGCGCACGGGACGACGACCGTCGTCGCATCCACCGTCACCGGCGACATGGACCTCCTGGCCCGCCAGGCCGGCATGCTCTCCGAGCTGGTCGAACAGGGCGAGCTCGCCGGGGTCCACTTCGAGGGCCCCTTCATCTCACCGTGCCGCAAGGGCGCCCACAGCGAGGGGCTGCTCCGCGACCCCGACCCGTCCGAGGTCCGCAAGCTCCTCGACGCGGCACGCGGCAGCGCGAAGATGGTCACGCTCGCCACCGAACTCCCGGGCGGGATCGAGTCGGTACGGCTGCTCGCCGAGCACGGCGTGATCGCGGCCGTCGGCCACACGGACGCGACGTACGAGCAGACCGTCGAGGCGATCGACGCGGGTGCCACCGTCGCAACGCACCTCTACAACGCGATGCCCGCGATCGGCCACCGCGCCCCGGGCCCGATCGCGGCCCTCCTGGAGGACGAGCGCGTCACCGTCGAGCTCATCAACGACGGCACCCACCTGCACCCCGCCGCCTTCCGTCTCGCCTACCACCACGCGGGCTCCGCCCGGGTCGCGCTGATCACGGACGCCATGGACGCGGCCGGCGCGGGCGACGGCCACTACGAGCTCGGCCCGCTCGCCGTCGAGGTCAGGGACGGGGTCGCACGCCTGGTGGAGGGCGGCTCGATCGCGGGCTCCACCCTCACCCTGGACACCGCGTTCCGCAGGGCGGTGACGATCGACCGGATCCCCGTCGAGGACGTCGTCCGGTCCATCTCCGCCACCCCGGCCCGGCTCCTCGGGATGTACGACCGGGTCGGCTCGCTGGACCCGGGCAAGGACGCCGACCTGGTGGTGCTGGACGCGGACTTCGCGCTCAGGGGCGTCATGCGCCGCGGCGAGTGGATCGTGGAGCCCGGCATCGGATGACGGCCCGTCACAGGCCGGCGGCGGGTTGAACACGTAACGAAGAGACGGCGGTTGTCCCGGAGCCCTGGGACGGCCGCCGCCTCTTTGACATGATCACCAGGACAGCGCCGCGAGGGGACGGCGCGCAGGGACGGACGACCAAGGAAGCCGGGGCCGGTACACGTGATACTGACCGTCACGCTGAACACGGCACTCGACCTGACGTACGCCGTCCCCGCCCTCGTCCCGCACACCAGCCACCGCGTCGGCGAGGTGACCGAACGCCCCGGAGGCAAGGGCGTCAACGTGGCCCGGGTGCTGTCCGCGCTCGGCCACGACACCGTGATCACCGGATTCGCCGGCGGCACCAACGGAGCGGTCCTGCGCGAACTGCTCGCCGCGCTCCCGCACCGCCCCACCGACGCGCTCGTCACCGTCGCCGGGAACACCCGCCGCACCCTCGCCGTCGTGGACGGTTCCAGCGGCGACACCACCCAGCTCAACGAACCGGGACCGCACATCGGCCCCGACGAGTGGGCGTCCCTCCTGCGGACGTACGGGGAGCTGCTCACCGGCGCCGAGGCGGTCGCCCTCTGCGGCAGCCTCCCGCCCGGCATCCACGTCGGCGCGTACGCGGAACTGATCCGGCTCGCCCGCTCCGCCGGGGTGCCCGTGCTGCTGGACACCGCCGGCGAGCCCCTGCGTCGCGGGATCGCCGCCCGCCCCGACGTCGTCAAGCCGAACGCCGACGAACTCGCCCGGCTCACCGGCGCCCGCGAGCCCCTGCGCGCCACCCGCGACGCCCGACGCCGCGGCGCGCGCAGCGTCGTCGCCTCGCTCGGCCCGGAAGGCCTCCTCGCCGTGACGCCGGACGGCGTCTGGCGGGCGGCCCCGCCGTCCGCGGTGCGCGGCAACCCGACGGGCGCGGGCGACTCCGCCGTGGCCGGACTGCTCTCCGCCCTCGCCGACGGGCTGGACTGGCCGGACCGGCTGACACGCGCGGTGGCCCTGTCGACGGCGACCGTCATGGCCACCGCCGCCGGCGAGTTCGACCGCGCGGACTACGAGGACCTGCTGGCCCGCGTCACCGTCGAACCGCACGCGCCTGCGGCCTGAGCCCGGCCCCGGAGAACACAGCGTCCCGGCATCGCGGGGCGATGACCGGGACGGTGGTGTCGGACAGGGGGCGCGACGGGTTCTCCGGCTAGCCCTTCACGTGCCCCGACTTCAGCGACAGCTGGTCGAGGTTGGCGTCGCACGAGTCACCCTCGTTGCACGACAGCATCAGCTTGTTCGACCCCTTGTCGAGCTGGACGTAGGCGTACGTGCTCGTCCAGCCCTTCTCCAGGTCGCCCTCCGCGGCGTGCGCGAAGTTCTTCATGTTGATGGAGCGCGGCTCGGTGTCGTTGACCGTGAGGGACGTCTTGGCGTCCCGGCCCGGCACGCCGTACGTCACGTACAGCGTGTACGCGCCGCTCTCGGGCACGTCGACCGTCCACGTCGCCGACCGGCCGACCTCGTTGAGGTTGATGTACTGGCCGTTGGGGCTCTTGGCGCCCTTGACGGTGTTGTCCAGGGAGGCCGTACCGCCCAGCGACAGCGTCGCCGCGTCCTGCTTGGGCAGCTCGACGGGCTCCTTGGAGGGCTCGGCGGACTTGTCCGGCTTCGGGGACTCCGACACCTCGCCGGCCGAGCCCGTCGACGTACCGGCCTCGTCCTTCTTCTTGTCGCTGTCGTCACCCGTCATCAGCGCGGCGCCGATGCCGATCAGCACGACCGCGACCACCGCGACCGCCGCGATCAGCAGCGCCTTGGTGTTCGGACCGCCACGGCCGGGACCGGCGCTCCTGCCGCCACCGCCGCCGTGCCCGACCGAGCCGTGCTGCGCGGTCACCGCACCGCCCGGGTAGGTCTCCGGCGCCGCGTACTGCGCGTTCGGCTGACCGTACTGCTGGGACTGCTGCTGGGGCGGCTGGCCGTACGCCTGCTGCGGCGGGACCTGCCCGTACTGGCGCTCGCCGACCGCCCGCACCTGGTTGTACGACGTTCTGGGCCTGCCGGGCTGCGCGGCAGGACCCGGGTAGCCGTAGCCTCCGTACCCGGGCGGCTGTGCGCCCGCCGCCTTGCCGTCCTCGTACAGATAGCCGAACGGATCGTCGTCCTCGGGCTTGCTCGCGCCGTTGTTTCCGGCCGTCATCCCTGGGTCACTCCTCACCATGTCGCCAGCCGTCGCCGACCGGCCGAGCCTACCCCGAACGGAGCACACGTCGAATTGACCTCGGCCGTGCGGGAAACCGCGCGGGGTACGGGAACCGCCGGGGCGTGAACGTCAGCCGGCTCTGCGGTGAACCTTCGACCGGGACCGCTTCTCCACGTACATCCGCTGGTCGGCGGAGTGCAGGACCTCTTCCCCTGTCATGCCGCACTCGGCCCAGCCGATACCGAAACTCGCCCCGACCCTGACTGCCCGGCCGTCCACCCGGATGGGCGGAATGATGGCGTTACGCAATCGTACGGCCAGGTCCGCGGCATCTGCGGCCCCAAGGCCGTCCGCGAGGACGACGAATTCGTCACCTCCGAGCCGCGCGACCGTGTCACCGTCCCTTACGCAGGTGGTCAGCCGCCTGGCCACCTCGATGAGAACCGCGTCACCCGCGTGGTGTCCGAAGCGGTCGTTGATGGACTTGAAGCCGTCGAGGTCGCAGAACAGCACCGCGAGCCCCTTCGTGCCGTCGTCGCGCTCCATGTCGGGCGCCACGGTGTGCACGTGGTGGTCGTACGGGCCGACGCCTGCCGCCACCTCGGCCTCGTAGCCGTCCGCTCGGTAGCCGTGCGCCGGGGAGGTCTCGACATCTCCGTAGGCCGCGTCGAGCGCCTCGACCGCACTGGAGGTGACCGAGGAGTGAGGCCTCTCACACAGACGGGCGCCGAGCCGTGAGCGCAGCTCGGCGCTGTTGGGCAGACCGGTGAGCGCGTCGTGCGAGGCGCGGTGCGCGAGGTGCAGCTCGTTGCGCTTGCGCTCCTCGATGTCCTCGACGTGGGTGAGCAGGAAGCGCGGGCCGTCGGTGGTGTCCGCGACGACCGAGTTGCGCAGCGAGACCCAGAGGTACGTGCCGTCCCTGCGCCCGAGCCGCAGCTCGGCCCGCCCGCCCTCGGCGGAGGTGCGCAGCAGGGTGCCGATGTCCTCGGGGTGCACGAGGTCGGCGAAGGAGTAGCGGCGCAGGACGGAGGCGGGGCGGCCCAGGAGCCGGCAGAGCGCGTCGTTGGTGCGCAGCAGCCGGCCGTTCTGGTCACCGCCCATCTCGGCGATGGCCATCCCGCTGGGGGCGTACTCGAACGCCTGGCGGAAGGATTCCTCACTGGCCCGCAGCGCCTGCTGCTCACGTTCGAGCCTGACCAGGGCGCGCTGCATGTTTGCTCGGAGCCTGGCGTTACTGATCGCAATGGCCGCCTGGGAGGCGTACATCTGAAGAGCCTCACGGCCCCAGGCGCCCGGGCGGCGGCCGTTGCGCGGCCGGTCGACGGATATGACCCCCAGGAGGTCCAGGCCTCCGCCCGAGGCGTACATGGGGGCGTAGAGGCGGTCCAGGGGGTGCCACTCGTCCTCGAAGCGGGGCTCGGGCCCTTCGGTGTGCCACTGCGGCACGTCGTCGTCCAGGAGGACCCAGCCCTCGGTGTGCGGTATGAACCGGAGGCCGTCCCAGGCCTCGCCCATCGAAAGCCGGCGCTCCCAGGAGTCCCGGGAGCCGACACGGCCGGTGATCAGGGCCTCGGCGGCGGTGTTGCCTGCGAAGGCGGCTACGACGAGATCGCCGTCGGGGCGGACGAGGTTGACGCAGCCCAGTTCGTAGCCGAGCCCGGCGACGATGCCGTCGGCCACGCTCTGCAGCGTGTCCGCCAGGCTCCGTGCCGTGTTGAGGTCAGCGACGGCCTGGTGCAGCTGCCGCATGGTCGCAAGGCGGACGTACGGCTCCGACTCGGCCTCCATTGCTCGCACTCCCTGAGACCTCGACAGCAACTCCAGGTTTCATATCGACGTACTTATCGCAGTGTCACCGCCACTGAATCACAGTGAGCTGTGCACCCGGTACACAGGGTCAACAATTATCGCTCTCTGTGATTCAAGTCACAACAGATGGTAAAGACCAACCAGCCGCACCCTGCCGGACCGCCGCCGTTTACGGAACGCAAATCCGCACAGACGGCTCACGGCCCTGGTCCTAGGACCCGGCTGGTCCCCTGGCCCGATGCGGTGGCGCCGCCCGCGCGGCTAGCGTTCCCACTGTGCTGCAGAAGACTCCCCCCTCCCCGCGCCCCGAAGCCGTCCCGCATGCTGAGGGGGTGAGCAACGACGAGTTCCGTGCCGCCCTGTCGCGCCTGGCCGCGGGCGTGGTGCTGATCACCGCCCAGGAGCCGCCGCTCGACGAGCACGGCCGCGGCGAGGACGTCGGGATGACCGCGACCTCCTTCGTCTCGGTCTCCCTGGACCCGCCGCTGGTGATGGTGAGCCTGCGCAACGACTCACGGATGGACGACCTGCTGGCCGAACAGCCCCTGTGGTCGGTGTCGGTGCTGGCGGAGAGCCAGCGGCAGATCGCGGGGCGGTTCGCCATGAAGGGCCGGATCAGCGACCGGCTGCTCTTCGAGGACATCCCCTTCATACGGGGCGGGATCACCGGGGCGCCCCTGATCGCCGGGGCGCTGGCCACACTGGAGTGCCGGACCGAGCAGAGCGTCCTCGCCGGCGACCACACGCTGGTGATCGGCCGGGTGCTGACGGCGTCCCTGCCGAGCACGGACGACGAGCCACTGGCGTACTTCAAGGGCCGGTACCGGCGCCTGGGCTGACCGCCCCTCCCCCAGCGCCCGGCCGAGACACCGCTCCGGCCCGACGGCCGACGGGGCGCCCGCTACCAGTCGCGGCCCGAACGCCCGCGCTTCGTGTCGCCGCGCTGCTTCTTCTCGCGCAGGCGGCGCTCGTTGATCCCGCGCGGGATCTTCTTCTTCAGGCGCGGCCTGGGCGGCGGCGCGGTGGCCTCCGCCAGCAGAGCGGCCAGCCGGACGGCCGCCGTCTCGCGGTTGCGCCACTGGGAGCGGTGCTCCGAGGCACGCACGGAGACGACCCCGCCCACCAGCCTGCCCGCGAGGCGTTCGAGGGCGCGGGCCTTCCAGACCTCGGGCAGCGCCTCGGTGGCCGCGAGGTCGAAGCGGAGCTCCGCCTGGGAGTCGCTGGTGTTGACGTGCTGCCCGCCGGGCCCGGAGGACCGCGAGAAACGCCACATGAGTTCGGCCTCCGGCAGGGAGACCGAACCGCGGATGACATAGGGCCCGGACATGACACCCATGTTCCCCGCAGTCCGGCCCGTCCGTCACCTTCTTTTGCGAGCGTTCGGCCAGAAGTTCGGCAAAGAAAGTAAAGCGAGCAGGAACCTCGTGGTCACTTGTCTGCGTTAGTACGGGTGACGGTAGCTTTCGTGGTGGCACGAAGCCCGCACACGACGAGGAAAGGGACTTCCCATGGCTGTAAGCCTGTCCAAGGGCGGCAACGTCTCGCTCACCAAGGAGGCCCCGGGCCTGACCGCCGTCACGGTCGGCCTCGGCTGGGACGTCCGCACCACCACCGGCTCCGACTTCGACCTGGACGCCTCGGCGATCGCGGTCAACACAGCCGGCAAGGTCTTCTCCGACGGACACTTCGTCTTCTTCAACAACAAGGCGACGCCGGACCAGACCATCGTCCACACCGGTGACAACGTCACGGGCCAGGGCGAGGGCGACGACGAGCAGATCAACGTCAACCTGGCGGGCCTCCCGGCGGACATCGACAAGATCGTGTTCCCGGTCTCCATCTACGACGCCGAGACGCGCAGCCAGAACTTCGGCCAGGTGCGGAACGCCTTCATCCGCATCATCAACCAGGCCGGCGGCACCGAGATCGCCCGCTACGACCTGAGCGAGGACGCCGCCACCGAGACCGCCATGGTCTTCGGCGAGCTCTACCGCAACGGCGCCGAGTGGAAGTTCCGCGCGGTCGGCCAGGGTTACGCCTCGGGCCTGCGCGGTATCGCCCAGGACTTCGGCGTCAACCTCTGACGTAACAGCGCGCCCACGGGAGCCCCCGCCGACCTCGGTCGGACGGGGGCTCCCGTGCGTCACATAGCGGACACGAGTGAACTTCATTCGGACAAGAACTGGTCAAAAACTTGTGAGGTAATTGTTGGCGTCCCGTCAATATCGCTCAATCGGTGGCACGCTCTCCGCTCGTAACCCCCACAGGAACGAGCAACGGAGAAAGCATGACCCCCCACATGAACACCCGTCGCGCCGCCGCCCTGACCGCAGTTGCCGCGATGGTCGTCGTCGGCGTACAGACCGGTACGGCCTCGGCCGGCCCCAACTCCGGCAGTGACAGCGCCTCTTCCACCCGTACCACCGCGGGCGCCACCGCACTCGGGGTGAACACGGCGGCTGTGCGCGGCACCGCGCTGCGCGCCGCACAGAGCGACGCACCGGCCGCCGCGAAGTCCCTCGGGCTCGGCAGCCAGGAGAAGCTGATCGTCCGTGACGTGATCAAGGACGCCCACGGCACCGTGCACACCCGCTACGAGCGCACCTACGCCGGACTGCCGGTCCTCGGTGGTGACCTCGTCACCCACACCGCGGCCGACGGCAGCTCCAAGGGCGTGACCAAGGCCAACAACGCCCGCATATCCGTCCCGTCGACCCAGCCGAAGGTGAAGTCCGCGGCGAGCGCCCGCAAGGTCGTCTGGGCCGGCGCCGGCAAGCCGGTCCTCGCCTTCGAGGCCGTACGGACCGGAGTGCAGAAGGACGGCACTCCCAGCAGGCTGCACGTCATCACGGACGCCACGACCGGCAAGAAGCTGCACAGCTTCGAAGCCGTCGAGACCGGCACCGGCAACAGCCAGTACAGCGGTGAGGTGGCGCTCTCCACCACCAAGGGCTCCTCGGGCTTCGAACTGACCGACGGCGACCGCGGCGGCCACAAGACGTACGACCTCAACCAGGGCGAGACCGGTACCGGGGACCTCGTCACCGACGCCGACGACACCTGGGGCGACGGCACGGGCGCCGACCGCCAGACCGCCGCGGTCGACGCGCACTACGGCGCCGCGAAGACCTGGGACTTCTACAAGACCGAGCTCGGCCGCGACGGCATAGCCGGGGACGGCAAGGCCGCCTACTCCCGCGTCCACTTCGGCACCGGCTACGTCAACGCGTTCTGGGACGACAGCTGCTTCTGCATGACCTACGGCGACGGGGCCGACGACAAGAGCGCGCTCACCGCGATCGACGTCGCCGGCCACGAGATGAGCCACGGCCTGACCGCGGCCACCGCCAACCTCGACTACTCCGGCGAGTCCGGCGGGCTCAACGAGGCGACCAGCGACATCTTCGGCTCCTCGGTCGAGTTCTTCGCCGACAGCAGCGCCGACCCCGGTGACTACCTCATCGGCGAGAAGATCGACATCAACGGCGACGGAACCCCGCTCCGCTACATGGACAAGCCCAGCAAGGACGGCGGCTCGGCGGACTACTGGGACGCCGGCGTCGGCGACCTCGACGTGCACTACTCCTCCGGCGTCGCGAACCACTTCTTCTACCTGCTGGCCGAGGGCAGCGGCGCCAAGACCATCGACGGCGTCGACTACGACTCGCCGACCTCCGACGGCTCGACCGTGACCGGCATCGGACGCCAGAAGGCCTACCAGATCTGGTACAAGGCGCTCTCCGTCTACATGACGTCGAGCACCGACTACGCCGGTGCCCGCGTCGCGACCGAGAAGGCGGCCACCGACCTGTTCGGGGCCGACAGCGCCGAGCTCAAGGCCGTCGACTCCGCCTGGACCGGGGTCAACGTCAAGTGACCGCAGGACGGTAGCCGCAGGGCGGTAGCCGCACGACAACTGGCGCACCGCAGCAAGCGCACGGCAGCACAGGGAGCCGGCCGGTCAGCCCCTGACCGGCCGGCTCCCGCCGTCGAGCCAGCTGTCCCAGACCTCAGTCAGGTCCACGCCGGCCGACTTCTGCGCGTACGCGGTGAAGTCGGCCGTCGAGGCGTTTCCGTGCCGGTGCGCGCCCAGCCAGCCCCGGACGAGCGCGAAGAAGGCCTCGTCGTCGTCCATCTCCTCCCGGATCCGGTGGACGACCATCGCGCCACGCCCGTACACCGGGGGCCGGGACAGATCGGCGGCGCCCGGCGGACGGGACGGCGGAAAGGCCCAGTTCGACCGGTCGGCGTACGCCTCGTCGAAACTCTCCCGGACGGTGGCGCCCCCGTGGTCCTCCTCCCAGAGCCATTCCGCGTACGTCGCGAAGCCCTCGTTCAGCCACATGTCCCGCCAGCTCGCGGGCGTCACGGAGTCACCGAACCACTGGTGGGCCAGTTCGTGGACGAGCAGGACCGGATCCGGCGGCCCGGGGAGGAACGGCCGGTTCTGCGTCTCCAGCGCGTACTCGGCGTCACCCGGCCGGCCCACGATCGCCCCGGCCGAGGAGAAGGGATACGGGCCGAACCGCCTCTCGCCCCAGGCGAGCATCTCCGGAATCCGGGCCAGCACGCGCGCGCTCGCCCCGGCGGACCCGGGATCGACGGCGGTGACCACCGGCAGCCCCTCGCGGGTGACCGTCCGCCTCACCGTGTAGCGGCCGATCGCGACGGTCGCGAGGTAGCTCGCCATGGGCTCACGGACGCGCCAGTGGAACGTGGTGCGACCGCCCTCCGTCCGGCGTGAGGCGAGCTCGCCGTTGGAGACGGCGCTCCGCCCCTCCGGGACGGTGACCCGGATGTCGTAGGACGCCTTGTCGCCCGGGTGGTGGTTGCCGGGGAACCAGGCCATGGAACCGGTCGGCTCCCCGAGAGCCACCGCCCCGTGCGCGTTGCGCAGCCAGCCCTCCTCGGAGCCGTCCGCGTCGGTGACGGTCCGGGGCGGACCCGCGTAGCGCACCACCGTGCGGAAGGTCCTGCCCTCGCGGAGACGGTCCGCGACGGCGGCGTCCGGACGCAGCGTCAGCTCCCGCCCCGCCCGGTTCACCGCGGCCGGTCGGCCCTCGACGGTGGCCGACCTGACCTCGAGACCCGCGAGGTCCAGGTTGAACGCGCTGAGGTCCTGGGTCGCCCGAGCGGTGATCACGGCGGTGCCGCTCAGCTGTTCGGCGGCGGCGTCCGTCCCGATTGACAGGTCGTAGTGCGTCACGTCGTAGCCGCCGTTGCCCAGCCGGGGGAAGTACGGATCACGCACCCCGGCCGCCCCCGGTGTCCCCACGACCGCGCCCCGACCCGCGGTACAGGCTGTGAGTGCGGTGAGTGCGGTGGCCAGGGTGATCGCGGCGAGTCGGCGGGCGCCGCCGGGCACGGTGCGCCGCGCGGGCGCCGTTGGCTGGTCCACACCGCGATCCTAGGACGCCCACCCGGCTCGGCGAGCGGGCGCCTGACGGGCTACTTGCCGAGCGCCGCGACGCCCGCCGCCGCGAACTTCTCGTCGAGGTCGCCGCTCGGGGCGCCCGCCACGCCGACGCCCGCCACCGGGGCCCCCTTGACCTGCACCGGGGAGCCGCCCGCCAGGAACAGCGTGCCGGGGATGTCCTTGAGGTTCGGTGCCTGCTCCAGGCGCTTGACCAGCTCGGAGGTCGGCGCGTTCCAGGAGACGGCGGTGTACGCCTTCTTCACGGCGGACTCCGGTGCCTGCGGGCCGGCTCCGTCGCCGCGCAGGGTGACGACGGTGTTGCCGTCGCGGTCGACGACGGCCACCGAGACCCGCTGGTTCTCCTTCTTCGCGGCGTCCAGGGCCGCCTGCGCGGCCTTCGTGGCGGCGGCGACGGTCAGGCGGGTGGACTGCTGGAGGTTCCGGTCGGCGGTGTCGGCCTTCACAGCGGCGGCGGGCGCGGCGGCGGGGGTGGACGCGCTCGCGGACATCGCGCCGAAGGTTCCGGCACCCAGGGCAGCGGCGGCGACCGCGCCGGTCAGGACACGGGTGCGCAGCGACATCTTCTTCATGGTGGTCTCCTCGGGTTGTTTCGGCTCGGCCTCGAACCGTTCTGCTTCCGCTTTCGATCCTCCGGCCGGACCCGGGCCCGGGCCGTCGGCGTACCGGCTGGAAGCCGCACCCCCGTCGGCCGACCGCTCCGTCGGCCGATCGGTTGATGCGGGGGTGGCCCCAGGGGGTGACCATGGGGTGTCCGCGCAGGTCAGCACCGGCGCGGCGGCGAAGGTCCACGGGGCGAGGAAACGCGAGGTACGAGGTGCGGCGGAACCGAACCGGGCCGGGGGCGGGCCAGCGGGACGCGGACCGGACGGGGGCTCATCAGGCGGACGCGGCGGCAGGTGCGGACGCGGCGGCGGGTGCGGGCCGGGCGGACGCGGCAGGGACGGGCCGGGCGGGGACCCCTGCGACGGGCGACCCCGGCGCCGGGGGGCCGGCGGCGGGCGGACCGGACGCCCGGTGGCTGGCCCTGCTCATGCACGCCGCCTTCTTCCTGCTCCTCGGCGCCTCGCTCGCCCGGTTCCTGATGCGCCACCCGGGCGAGACCCGTACCCCGTGGATCATCGCGCTGTCGGCCGGGCTCGCCGGGCTCTACCTCCTCGGCCCGGTGCTCGGCTCCCGGCCGACACCACGACGGCTCACCTGGCTCGGCGTACTCGTGGTCGTGTGGATGGTCCTCGTCGTCCTCGCGCCGAGCTTCGCCTGGTGCGCCGTGCCGCTCTTCTACACCGGCCTGAGGATCCTGCCGCCGCGCGCGGCCCTGGCACTGGTCGCCCTGCTGACCGTGCTCGTCGTCGCCGCACAGCTCCGGCTCGCCACCGGCTTCGATCCCAATCTCGTGCTGGCCCCGCCCGCGGTCGCCGCGGTCGCCACCGCCGTCTTCGTCCACATGCAGCGCCAGGCCGCACGTCAGCGCGAGCTGATCGACGACCTGCTGCGCACCCGGCGTGAACTCGCCGCCACCGAACGCCGGGAAGGCACCCTCGCCGAACGGCAACGGCTGTCCATGGAGATCCACGACACCCTGGCCCAGGGCCTCTCCAGCCAGCAGATGCTGCTCCAGGCCGCCGACCGGTCCTGGGACTCGGACCCCGGCACCGCACGCCGGCACGTCCTGACGGCGACGGGCATCGCGGAGCGCAACCTCGCCGAGGCCCGCCGCTTCGTGCACGACCTGGCACCGGCCGATCTCGCCGAGGGCGGCGGACTGGAAGCCGCTCTGCGCACGCTCGCGGACCGTGAGACCGCCCAGGCGCGTGGCCGCCTCACCGTCCGCTGCCATGTGGAGGGCACCCCGGCCACCGCTCTTCCCGACCGGGTCCAGTCGGCGCTGCTGCGGATCGCGCAGGGCGCCCTCGCGAACGTGTCCGAGCACGCCGCCGCGACCGTCGCCGCTCTCACCCTGACGCACCTGGACGACCGGGTGGTGCTCGACATCGCAGACAACGGCCGGGGCTTCGGCCCCACCCGTCCCGACGCCCGCCCGCCGGAAGGCGTACGCGGCCACGGGCTGCCCGCGATACGGGCCCGGGTCCAGCAGCTCGGCGGCACACTGACCGTCGAGTCGGCGCCGGGCGAGGGGACGGTCCTGTCCGTCGCCGTACCCCTGGCCCACACCGCCGCCGCACCCGTTCCGGAGGAACACGCATGACCGCGACCATAAGGATCCTGCTCTGCGACGACCACGCCGTCGTGCGCGCCGGACTGCTCGCGCTGCTCGGCGGCGAACCGGACATCGAGGTCGTGGGCGAGGCGGGCAGCGGAGAGGAGGCCGTCGCCCTCGCCGCCCGGCTCGCCCCCGACGTCGTACTGATGGACCTTCAGCTCGGCCCCGGGATCGACGGGGTCGAGGCGACCCGCCGCATCGCCACCGCCGACGGGGCGTCCCACGTCCTGGTCCTCACCACGTACGACACGGACGCCGACATCACCCGGGCCATCGAGGCGGGGGCCACCGGCTACCTGCTGAAGGCCGAGCGCCCGGAGGAGCTGTTCGCCGCGATCCGCGCCGCCGCACAGGGCCGTACGACACTCTCGGCCCCGGTCGCCAGCCGGGTCATGGCCCGGATGCGCAGCCCCCGGCCCACCCTCACCGAACGGGAGCTCGACATCCTGGGCCAGCTCTCGCAGGGCCTCGGCAACCGCGACATCGCCCGCGCCCTCTTCATCAGCGAAGCCACCGTCAAGACCCACCTGGGCCGGATCTACGAGAAGCTCGGAGTCGACACCCGCTCGGGCGCGGTCGCCGTCGCCAAGGAGCAGCGACTGCTCCCGTAGCCGGCGCACCGGCCGTCCGGGCGCTGTCGCACCCCGCTCGTGCCGGGTCCCGTCACCGCAGGATCGCGCTCGTGACGACCTCGAAGAGGTGGTCGGCGCGTGGGGCGAGCGAGGGCTGATCGCTGAGCCACGCGAGCGCGGCCAGCGCGAACAGATCGGTGCCGTCGATGTCGGTCCGCGCGGCGCCCGCGGCCTGGGCGCGGGCGAGGAGCCGCGAGCCGGTCGAAGGCATGGCCAGGGCAGTCCAGGGCAAGATCGTGCTCACGGTCGCTTGAGGGCCGTCCCCGGGACCAGGCGGGTCCGGACCCTCGCCTGATCCCGACACGGGACCGCGCGCACCGGCCACGAAGGCCCGGCGCGGGGCGCCCGGGCGGCATGACACCATCGAACCGTGCTCGACATCGGCTACTCCCTCTCCCGGCGCTTCCCGGACCCCCCGCAGACCGACTACCGCCGCGCGGACGTCCGGGCGCTGCGGCACGACCTCTTCTCCGGGGACGTCTACCTCGCCGACACCAAGGCCGACCGCGAGGTGTCCACAGCCTGGGGATGGGTTCCCGTGCTCGACTTCGCCTGGGCACTCTGCGACATCGTCGAGCAGATCGACCGCGACCCCCGCGGCAACCGCTCGCACCGCCAGCAGTACGCCGAGCTGGACTTCACCGAGTCATCGGACCGCATGCTCTTCGAGCGCCGCTTCGGCTGGGTGGACGTCGAGGCCGACTGGATGCCCGGCGACGAGCCCCCGCTGACCTTCAGCCACTCCCTGCTCCGCCGCGAGGCCCGTGACTTCCTCCACGACCTCGTCGCCGACCTGGCCGACATGCACGAGGGCCTCGCCGACAACCCGGTCATCTGGGACCTGCAGGCCCGCTTCCCACGCCTCTGAGCCGCCCCCGGCGCCCTTGCTACGCCTCCACCCGCACCCCGATCTGCGCGGCGAACGCCGGGGCCAGCTCCATCAGCTGGGACGGGCTGATCACCGCTCCCGCAAGCCGCTCCACCCCGCGCGCGATGTCCAGCTCCGCGACCGTGCGCAGATCGACCGACTCCATCCGGACGGCGCTGAAGTCGGCCCGCTTCAGCACACAGTCCCGGAACTCCACCCGCACCAACTGCGCCTCACCGAAATCCGGCTCCGAGAGCACACAGCCCTCGAACACGACGTCCTTCAGCCGTGCCTTGCGAAGGTTCAGGTAGTCGATCTTCCCGCCCCGCACCAGCACCCGCTCGAGCACCGCCCCGTGCAGCTGCACCCCGCCGAGCCGCGCGTCCACCACCTCGACGTCCCGCAGCGAAGCCCCCGCGAGATCGGTGCCCACGCCGCGCACGCCCGTCAGCACCGAGTCGATGAATCGGGAACGCACCAGCTCAGCACGGTCCAGGGCACATCCGCGCAGCTCACAGTCCATGAAGCGGGCACCGGGACCCGAGGCGTCGGCGAGGTCCGTCCCCTCGAACCGCACCCCGTCGTAGTCCCCGTCGGGCTCCAGCCCGTCCGCGGCGTACTCCACGAGGGGCGGCAGCCGGATCTCCGGCCGTCTCGCCTCAGCCACCCCGCCCTTCGCGCCCGCGCCCCTGCCGCTCCTGTTGCCTGTACGTGCCATGCCCCCCATCGTGACGCACACCACTGACATCCGTCCGGCCCGGTGTCACGGAACAGGCCCGTCGATCCGTCCACCCCGCAGAAGCACCGATCGCGAGGAGACCCAGCCATGCAGCGCATCCACATCGTCGGCGGCGGACTCGCCGGACTCACCGCCGCCATCACCGCCGCCGAATCCCGGACCCCGGTCACGCTCCACGAGGCCCACCACTCCCTCGGCGGACGGGCGAGAACCGCGGAAGGCCCCTACCTCACCAACGAGGGGCCGCACGCCCTCTACCACCGCGGCCCGCACCGGACCTGGCTCGAAGAGCGTGGGCTGCTCGGTCCGCTCGCCTCCGTACCGCCCCTCGAAGGCGCCCGCTTCCTCTTCCGCCGCGGCGGAGCACTGCGCAGGCTCCCGCCCCTCGGCCTGGTGCGCCTCGCCCGCCGCAGCGCCCACCGGGCCCCCGTGGACACCGACTTCCTCGGCTGGGCCACCGGACAGGTCGGCGAGGAGGGTGCCCGCGCGGCAGCGCACTACATGGGGGTCGCGCTCTTCCACCACGACCCGGGGTCACTCTCCGCAGCGTTCGTACAGGAACGGCTCCGCCGGGCCACCGCGCTGCCGCCCGAAGCCCGGTACCCGCTCGGAGGCTGGGCCCGGCTCGTCGACCGGATGGCCTCACGCGCCTGGGACCTCGGCGTACGCGTGGAGACGGGCTCGCGCGTCGGACCCGGCGACCTGGCCGAGCTCGGCCGGGGCGGCCCGGTCGTCGTCGCCACCCACCTGGAGTCGGCCCGGACCCTGCTCGGAGACCCCTCCCTGACCTGGCCCGGCGGCCGTACCGCGCTCCTCGACCTGGCCGTACGGACGCGGCGCGGCGACCCGTTCGTCGTCTCCGACCTCGACGCCCCGGGCTGGATCGAACGGTTCACCGCCCAGGACCCCACCCTCGCCCCGGCGGACGAACAGCTCGTCCAGGCCCAGATCCCCCTCGCCCCGGGCACCCCGCGCGGCGAGGCCGTCCGCCGGGCCGAGGACATGCTCGACCTGGGCTTCACCGGCTGGCGCGACCGCACCACCTGGCGCCGCGAAGCACTGGCGTCGGGCCGTACGGGCGCGGTCGACCCGCCGGGCACCACATGGCGCGACCGCCCCGCCGTCGACCGCGGGGACGGGATCCTCCTCGCGGGGGACCAGGTCGCCGCCCCGGGACTCCTCAGCGAGGTCTCGTTCAACAGCGGCATCGAAGCGGCGGTCCGGGCCGTGCGGCTACTCGGCGGCACGCCACGGGACGTCCCCCGCCCGGCCGGAACCCCCTGACCCGCACGGCGATCCCACCGCGACCGGTGACGCACCCTCAGGCCGCCTCAGGCCGCACCGAGCTCCGCCAGCGCCCCGCCGTGAAGCCGGTACACCGTCCACCCGCTCTGAGGACGCGCGCCCAGCGACTCGTAGAACGCGATGGACGGGGCGTTCCAGTCCAGTACCGACCACTCCAGGCGCCCGTAACCGCGCTCCACACAGATCCGCGCCAGCTCCCTCAGCAGCGCCTTCCCGTACCCGCCGCCGCGCCGCTCGGGGCGCACGTACAGATCCTCCAGGTACACGCCGTGCACCCCGCGCCACGTCGAGAAGTTGAGGAACCACAGCGCGAATCCGACCACCTCACCGTCGTCGTCCGACACCGCGACATGCGCGTAGGCGGCGGGCCGCTCGCCGAACAGGGCCTCCCGCAGCTGCTCCACGGTGGCGTTCGCCTCGTCGAGCGCCTTCTCGTAGTCGGCGAGCTCGCGGACCATGGCGTGGATGGCAGGGACGTCTTCGGGAGTGGCTGCGCGAATCATGGAACCAGCCTAGACAGCCGGGCCGAACCTCTGGCCTTCGGTTCAGCCGGGCGTAGAGGTAACGTCCCTGCAGCGACTCGGCCGGACACGGACAAGCAGGGGACCCATGAGCACCGTCAGTACCGTCAACGGCGGCATTTCCTTCTGGTACGCGCACGAGGGCACCCCCGCCCCCCGCGAGCCCCTCACCGGCGACAGCAGCGCCGACGTATGCATCGTCGGCGGCGGCTACACCGGGCTCTGGACGGCGTACTACCTCAAGAAGGCCGTCCCCTTCCTCAACATCACCGTCCTGGAAGCCAGGTTCTGCGGCTACGGTGCGTCGGGGCGCAACGGCGGTTGGCTCTACAACGGGATCGCGGGCCGCGACCGCTACGCCGAACTGCACGGCCACGACGCCGCCGTCCGCCTCCAGAAGGCGATGAACGACACGGTCGGCGAGGTCATCCGCGTCGCCGGCGACGAGGGCATCGACGCCGACATCCACCACGGCGGCGTCCTCGAAGTCGCCCACACCCCGGCCCAGCTGGCACGCCTCAAGGACTTCCACTCCGTCGAGATCGCCTTCGGCGAGACCGACCGCGTGCTGCGCGGCGCCCGCGAGACCGCCGAGCGCGTCCGCGTCAGCGGGGCCGTCGGCTCCAGCTGGACCCCGCACGGCGCCCGCCTGCACCCGGCCAAGCTGGTCAACGGCCTCGCCGACACCGTGGAAGCCCTCGGCGTCACGATCCACGAGTCGACCCCAGTCACCGAGATCAAGCCCAAACACGCGGTCACCCCGTACGGCACCGTGCGCGCCCCATATGTGCTGCGCTGCACCGAAGGCTTCACCGCGGGCCTCAAAGGTCACGCGCGCACCTGGCTCCCCATGAACTCCTCCATGATCGTCACCGAGCCGCTCCCCAAGTCCCTCTGGGAGACCATCGGCTGGGACGGCCGCGAAACCCTGGGCGACATGGCCCACGCCTACATGTACGCCCAGCGCACCGCCGACGACCGCATCGCGCTGGGCGGCCGCGGAATCCCGTACCGCTACGGCTCGGCGGCCGCACGCGTCAACGGAACGACCCGCACGCAGCCCGCCACCATCGAGGCCCTGCGCGACCTGCTCGTCCGCTTCTTCCCCACGACTGCGGGCACCCGCATCGACCACGCCTGGTCCGGCGTGCTCGGCGTACCCCGCGACTGGTGCGCCACCGTCACCCTGGACCGCAGCACGGGCCTCGGCTGGGCCGGCGGCTACGTCGGCTCGGGCGTCGCCACCGCCAACCTGGCCGCACGCACCCTGCGCGACCTGATCCAGCAGGACTCCGGCCAGGCGGGACCCACCGAACTGACCGCACTCCCCTGGGTCGGCCACAAGGTCCGCCGCTGGGAGCCCGAACCCTTCCGCTGGCTCGGCGTGCACGCCCTCTACGCCGCCTACCGCGCGGCGGACCGCCGCGAGGCCACCTCGTCCCGCGCCGACACCGACCCGATCGCGAAGGCGGCGGACCGCATCTCCGGACGCCACTGACCCGGCCCCCTCCCCGGGGGCTGTCCCGACTCGCGGACAGCCCGCCGCGGCCCCCTGGGCGTCGTCCGGTAGGCCGATCAGGAGAACGTGCGGCTCCGTACGGGTGACAGCGCGCACCCCCGCCCTCCCCAGTGGCCGAGAGCGCAATTGACTGAGGGGCACCACATGACGGCGCCCCTCTCACGGGGCGCCTTCGCGCGACCTCGACACCCGTGCGCGCCCTCCGGCCGGCGCGGGCACTGCGAAGGGACCAACTGTATGCGGGTGCTGCGGAACATCGTCTGGAGCGCGATCGCCTCGCTGCTCCTTCTCGTCGGGCTGTCACCGACGGCCGCCCACGCCGACACCGGCGACAAGGGCGGACCGGGAGCCCACTGCCCGACCGACGGCAGGACCCGGGGGACGAACGGAGCGCCCATCCCGGCGCTGGAGCAGTACTACCTCGACGACTGGCGGCTCGGCCCCGAGGTGCTGCCGAGGACCGGCGCCATCGGCGCGATGCTGCGCGGCTACCACCGCACCGGCCCGACGTCGGCGTACTGGTTCCTCGGTTGCTACTGGCAGACCAACCCGGCCACGGGCGAGTCGGGTTGGTGGTACCCGGACAACAACGGCTTCGTCCTGGACCGAGCAGGCAACCCGGTGCAGAAGGCCCTGACCCTCCGCGTGGGACAGCTGGTCGACCTCTTCGGCAGCGGGCGCGGCAACTTCCTCGCCCCGGCGGGGACGCCGTACGCCAAGCGCGCCATTCCGCCGAGCAACCTCGTCAGGTACACCGACGACTACCCGTACAGCTACCACCTGTACAAGGTGAAGGAAGCGTTCACCGTGCAGGCCGGCCGCATCCGGCCCTGGTTCGGGCAGCCCGGCCTGGGAATCCAGTACATGACGGACAAGCGGATCCCGGAACTGGTCACCGAGCAGAAGCTCGAAGCCCTGAACTGACCGAGTACGCACTCTCCTGGGCGGGTTCCGGCACGGCCGGGGCCCGCCCAGGCTGTTGGAAGGGGAACCCGCGCGATGAACAGGACAGAACTCACCGAACGCCTCCGCCGCGAGGGAGTCCCGGACGCGCTGTACGACATCCCCGGCGTCCACGGCACCCCCATGCAGTTGGACGCCTACTACGTCCTGCGCCCGGAGGCGGACGCGTGGCCGGTGCTTCTGCGCCAGCGCGGCCAGGACAGCGTCATCGCGCGCTTCGGAACCGAGGCGGAGGCATGCCGGTACCTGTACGAAACGCTCACCGACGTACCCCCGCCCGTACCCGGCGGCGCGGAACGGATCGAACGCCTGCTGGCGGACGCCGACGACATCCAGCGGCAGGCGGAGGAGGACTTCGAACAGGCCCCCGGCCACGAGGGCGACGAACCACGCGGCACCTGAGCATCCGGAACGGACGGGCCGCTTCGTACGATGCCGCGCATGGCATGCCGAATCAGTGAGCTGGTCATCGACGCCACCGCCCCCGAGCCGCTCGCCGCGTTCTGGAGCGAGGTCCTCGGCTACGTCGAACTCGACCGGGAGGCCGACGGAAGCATCGAGATCGGACCACCCGGCACAGGCTCCGGCGGCCCACAGCCCACCCTCGTCATCAGCCCCACCGACGACCCGCGGCCCGCGAAGCTCCGACTGCACATCGACGTCGACGCCACCGACCGCGACCAGGACGCCGAGCTGGAACGACTGCTCGCCCTCGGCGCCAGGCCCGTCGACGTGGGCCGGACAGGGAACGACGGCCGGCACGTCCTGGCCGACCCGGAGGGCAACGAGTTCTGCCTTTCGCGCACCCGGCTCCGGCCCCTCCGACCGGCGCCGCCCCTGTGTTGAGTCTGTGCGGGAGTTGAGGTCGTGGGCGCGCCGCGCCCAACTGGAAGCGGTTCGCTGATCTCACCTGGACGGCGGCACGACGACCTCTCGGATGGGGTTTCTTGCAGTCGCACCCGAGAAGTTGCGCCATGCGGGTCAAGGAAATAGGCGCACCGGAGTGAATAGGATTATTATCCGCACCAATGAATCTCTATTCTAATTTAAATAGCACGCTGCCACAACAGAAATTACCGGCATCAAACCCGGAGCGCCAAAAATTACTGCGTAATATTCGGCGACAACGTGACGGCGGCCGGGCTGTTTGGTTGGGCCGGGTGTGCCGTGGACCACGACTCTCCGACAGGAAATGGCCTCTCGATGAAGTTGAAGATCCCCAAGTTGGCTTCCCGCCGCGCCTTGTCCGGCTGGCTTGCCTCGGGGCTTGCCGCGACCGTTGCCGGCGTCATGGTCGCTGTGACGCCGACGCAGGCGCTGGCCATCGCAATTCCCGTGCCGCTGGGCACGGCTGCCTCGTACTCCGTTCTGGCGGGTTCGGAGGTCACGAACACGGGGCCCTCGGTTATCAGTCAGGATCTCGGGGTGAGCCCGGGGACGGCCATTACCGGGTTCCCGCCCGGGCAGGTGCTCGGTGCAGTGCATTCCGCGGACGCTGCGGCACTGCAGGCCAAGAGTGACTTGGTCGTGGCTTACAACAACGCCGCGGGCCAGGCCACGGATTTCGCGCTTGCGGCGGGTATCGGGAACGGCGACACGCTGCTTCCGGGTGTGTACACCGCTTCATCGGGCGTGGGGCTCACCGGCGACCTGGTTCTGGACGCCGGGGGGAACCCGAACGCGGTCTGGGTGTTCCAGATTCCTGAGGCTCTGACCACGGCGTCCTCCAGCCGGGTGCTTCTGACGAACGGCGCGTCCGCCTGCAACGTGTACTGGCAGATCGGTAGTTCCGCCACGCTGGGCACCACCTCCACGTTCGTCGGCACGATCATGGCTCTGACCTCGATCAGCGTGACCACGGGGACGAACATCCAGGGCCGTGCGCTGGCTCGCAACGGCGCCGTGACGCTCGACAACAACCGGATCTTCCCGGGGACTTGCTCGACCACGACCACGGGCGGGACGACGACCGGCACCACCACCGGAACCACGACGGGGACCACCACCGGAACGACGACCGGCAGCACGACCGGCGTCCTGGGTGGTGTGCTCGGCGGCGTGACGACAGGCGGTGCGACGACGGGCGCGGTCGGCGGTCTCCTCGGCGGCGTCTCGACGGGGGGCCTGGTTGCCGGCCAGGTGACCGGCGGTACGTCCGGAAACATCTCCGGCAACACCTCGGGCAACGTGGCGGGAAACACCATCGGCGGTAACACCGCGGGCAACACAACCGGCAACAACACCGCGGGGAACGTCACCGGCGGCCACGGTGGTGGGCCCGGCGGTCCGGATCACGGTGGACCGGACAAGGGCCACGAGGGTGGACCCGGCAAGGGCCACGAGGGCAAGCCGGAGCACGGTCCCGAGGGCAAGCCGGGCCATGGTCCCGAGGGCAAGCCGGGCCACGGAGGCGACGACAAGCACGGCGAGCACCACGGCTACGGGGACATGCCCGATGAGCAGGGTGGCTCCGAGGGTCACGCGGGCTAGGTCCCGGATCCGGCACGGCGGTTCCGAGGAGCACGGGGGCCAGGTCTCGGACTGACCGCAGGTATCGGATGACTGGATGACAGTTCGACGGCATGCGGCAGATTCTCCATCTGCCGCATGCCGTCAGTGGTATTCGCGACAACGGCCTTATCTGCGAGAGTTGGCATGAGAAAAACTGGGTGGGCGGTGTCAGGCGGCATGCAAGCAGTGGACACGGAAGAAGTGCGACAGTCCGAGTCCGGTCCGCCCGACGCCGACAGCAAGAGTGAGGCTGTTTCGGCGAACCGGGCGAGAGCTGCCCGTGCCCTGCACAAGGGTCTGTTCACCGTGGTGGTCTTGTGTCTGGTGACAGCTGTTACTCACGTCGCCATGGTGTTTCTCCATGTGGCACCCGCGAATCCTGTTTCGAAGCGTTACAGCCCGCAGGTGAACGCGTGGGTGTACCCCCTGTTCGAGCAGAACTGGCGGCTGTTCGCCCCGGATCCCGACTCGGCCAATCGGCAGATCCTCGCGAGGACGTCGCACACCGCGCCGGACGGATCGGTCCGGGTGAGCGACTGGTTCGACCTGGCCGCTGTGGATTCTTCGGCAGTCGAGCACAGCGCATTCCCGAGCCACACCGCGCAGAACCTGCTGCGCCGCGCGTGGACGACCTACGTCGAACTGCACGGCGGCGACGACGGAACGACCTCGGAACGGGCCGTGATGCTGCAGCAGTACCTGCGCAACATTGCCGCTGACCGTCTCGCGGACCACAGCAGCGGTCCGTTCGAATTCATCCAGCTTCGTGTTCTGACGCTGCCGATCGCGGCTCCCGGCACGGCGGCTTCCAAGCGTCCGCCCGTACCGGTCGAGAACCGGCTTCTGCCCTGGTGGAAGGTGACCCCTCATGGGAACTGAGCAACTCCCCCCATTCCCGTCCCCGGCCGTGACCCCGAACCGGCCGGCACAACAGGAGACAGCGGACGGAGTCGTCGTCCGGTGGCTGAGTGAACGAAGCGGCGCGTTCTGGAATCTGGTGACCGGCCGGCCGATGTCCTTGTACGCGGCCGCGGTCCTGCGCATCGGGTACGGACTGCTGTACACCGCCTTCCTCCTGCGTGAGTTCCCGCACCGGAACGAGATCTGGGGCCCCGGCTCGCCCTGGACACCGGAACTGGCACAGCAGCTCTTCGAGCAATCGGGCTGGAACAGCATCCTGACTCTGTCCGGCAGCCGTACCTACTTCGAGTTCTGCTATGCGGCGGCCGTGGTGACGTCGGTTCTGTTCACGCTGGGCTGGCGAACCCGCCTCATGTCCGTCCTGTTCGCCGTCGTGGTCGTCTCCTTCCACGCGAGAGCGATCTTCATGACGGACGGGGGAGACAACCTGATCCTGCTCATGGCCCTGTACCTCGTCTTCACCGCGTGCGGCCGACGCTGGTCCCTGGACGCGCGCAGAACCAGGCGAGCCATCGCGCGAGCGGGCACGAGGCCGCCACCACCGAGGAGGAGTTTCTGGCTACGGCAACTGCACGACGCCCGGGTCACGCTGACGACCGCGGTGCACAACTGCGGACTCTTCGTCATCGCAGCCCAGGTCTGTCTCCTGTACGGAGCAGCCGGCCTGTACAAGGTCCAGGGCGCCTCGTGGGGCGGGGGGACCGCCATCCACTACGTGCTGAACCTCGACCTCTTCCAGCCCTGGCCGGCCCTCTCGCATCTCGTGGATCAGTACCCGACGGTGATCGCGGTCGCCAGTTACGTCACCGTGCTCCTGCAGGTCGCCTTCCCCTTCGTGCTCTTCGGCAGGCTGAAGTACCCCGTCCTCGCCATGCTGCTGGGTATGCACATCGGCATCGCCGTCCTCATGGGACTTCCCCTGTTCTCCGGGGCGATGATCGTGGCCGACGCGGCGTTCCTCCCCGACCGCTTCTACATGTTCCTGGGCCGCTCCGCCCGGCACGTGACTGCGCGGGCCAGCCTGCGACGGCAAAGAACCTCCGAGGAGCCGGACTCCCGGTCCGTGCCTCCACAGCTCAGAGGAGGTCTGTCCACTGCGGGTCAGCAGATCGCTTCGGCAGGAGTACGTCCGGCTTCAGCCGACAAGGACAAGCTGGTGCCCGACCCGCGCTGAGCGCCCGACCATCACTTCCGACGTCGGGTTGCCTCAGCGGACGGCCGGCCCGCACAGAGAATTGCGTTCAGACAGAGACGAGCCCATGCACCAGCGATCTGTACCCGCCGTGTTGGTCTACGACGGTGACTGCGCCTTCTGCACCACCTCGGTGACCTACATCATGCGGCGATTTCGGCCCAAGTGCGTCGCTGCGCCCTGGCAGGTCGCAGACCTCGACGCTCTCGGCGTCACCCAGCGGCAAGCCCAGCACGAACTCCTGTACATCTCGCCGACAGGAACGGTGTACGGCGGCGCGCAGGCGGTCGCCGAACTCCTGCTTCGCTCGGGCGGCATCCGGGCCTGGGCCGGCGGGCTGCTCACCTTGCCACCGGTCCGCTGGATCGCCCACGGCGTCTACCGGATCATCGCTACCCACCGTGACCGCCTACCCGGCGGCTCACCGGCCTGCGCGGTGCCGACCGGGCCGACCCGCGGTCCCTGGCCGGCCCCCGGTTCCGTTGAGCGGCGGAAGGCCTAGCAACCCCCGGCCGAAGCCCGGCAGTTCCCTTCGCCGCTGCAGGAGGTCACTCGGTTACGCCACACGGGTGGACTCCTCCACGCGGTCGTATGAAGACCTCAGCACAGCAATGCACAATGCGCACAAGATTCTGATCTTGGCCGCCTGTTGAGCACCGGTGCGCCCATTACGCCGGAGATGCACTACCCGTGGTCACGAGGATGAGCCCCATCGTCAGGAAGCGCCGCCTGGGAGCCGAGCTCCGTCGACTCCGCATCGACAGCGGGCTGACCGGCGGGCAGGTCGCACAGCGCCTCCTGATCTCCCAGCCGAAGATCAGCCGTCTGGAGAACGGCCACTGCGCCATCAGCCCGCGCGACGTCCGTGACCTGTGTTCTCTCTACGGAGTGACCAACCAGCAGGTACTCAGCTCCCTGATGCGAATGGCAGAAGAATCCGGACAACAGGGCTGGTGGAACGCCTACGGTGACATCCCCTGCAGCGTCTACATCGGCCTGGAGACCGATGCTCGCTCCATCCGCTGCTTCGCACCCATGGTCATTCCCGACCTGCTGCAGACCCCCGCCTACGCCCAGGCAGTCATCGAGGAAACGATCCCTCCGGTCACCGCCGAACAGACATCCAACCGCCTGAAGGTGCGACTCCGCCGTCAGCACCGGATCTACGACCCCGCCGACCCGCTGCGCCTGAGCGTCATCCTCGACGAATCAACGCTACGTCGAGTCGTCGGCGGCCCCGGCCTCATGCGCGAGCAGCTGGAGCACCTGAACGCACTGAGCGCCGAACCGCACATCACCGTGCAGGTCCTCCCTTGCGCCGCGGGCGCCCTCCCCGGCGTCGCAGGTTCGTTCTCGATCCTGAGCTTCGCGGACAACCTGGAAGCAGAGGTGGTGCACGTCGAGGGATCGACCAGCGACCTCTACCTGGAGAAACGATCCGAACTGGAGCACTACGACCTCATCCACGCCCACTTGCAGGCCCGGGCGCTCAGCCCTGGCGACACCAGGCACTTCGTCTCCACCATCAGGGGGACCTACGACCGCGCCACACCATGACCCGTCGAAGGCCTGGAGCCCGAAGCCCGCACACCCCGGCCGATCCCCGTCCGATCCCCGGTCGGCATGCATCCTGGCAACGCGTTGGGGTGGCTGGGCAATGAAGTCTGCCGGAGAGGACTAGGGCGTGTCGGCCAATTCGGTCATGTGGTCAGCGGCCCACCCATCCGGCGCCCACACGTCGTGCGGGGTTCGCGGGCCTGCGGTGCACAGATAGTCGCGCAGGGCGGTCAGTACGGGATGCTGGTCTCCGCTACGGAACAGCAGCGCGTGCGGGTAGACCGGGGTCGGGTCGTGCAACGGAATGCGCCGTAGGTCGTGGGTCTGGGGCCACAGGTACCGGTCCCCGCTGCCGACGAGGGTGGCCAGCGAGGCCGAGTCGGCCAACGCGTCCATCAGGGGCCGTAGGAGTAGGTCGCCGTACGCTTGCCCGACGCGTCGACCAGGCCGATGACGGAGTTCTGGGCATCAGTGAGGTAGTACTGACTGGTGCCTCCGCTCTTCATCGCCACGAGCGTGCCCGAAGGCTCGCGGACAAAACCTGTGGCTGTGCCTGAGACGCTCTGGCTGGTGATGCCGACGGCGGCGTTGGTGAAGGTGGTGGAGCCGGCCTTCAGGCGCTGGGTGTTGTCGGTGCCAGCGTAGGTCTGGTCGATGGTGGTGCCGGACTGGGTGTAGGCGCCGAGCTGGGTGTGCGGCGTCCACGTCTCAGCGGTGCGGGTGCCGGTGGGGCTGGCGGCGGAGGTCTCGTTGCCCGCGCCGTCGTAGGTGAAAGCGTCGTTGCCGTCGAACGAGGTCAGCTCTCCCGCATTGTTGTAGACGGCCTTCTGCTCGGCGTCGTCACAGCTGGAGGGAAGCGACGTTCCGGTGGAGCGGCCGGTGCGGTTGCCGGCCTTGTCGTAGCAGTAGGACCAGCCGGCCGTGGTGGAGACGGACTTGGTCTCGACGGCCTTGGTCAGGCGGCCCAGGGTGTCGTAGGTGTAGGCGGTGGCGGCGCCGTCGGTGGTGCGCTTGCGGACCTTGTCGGTGTCCTTGCCCGCGTCGGCGTAGTCGTAGGAAATCGTCGACAGGCTCGTGGAGCCGGACTTGACCTCGATCTTCGTGGGACGGCTGGAGTCGTCGGAGGTGACGGTCTGCGTGGTGCCACCGGGGAAGGTGGTCTTGGTTCGGTCGCCGTTGTTGTCGTAGGTGAAGCTGGTCTTGGCTCCGCCGGGCTCAGCGACGGAGGTGAGCTGGTTGGCGTCGTCGTAGCCGTAGGTCACGGTGCCGGCGGCATCGACAGCGGTGGCGACGTTGCCGGTGGCGTCATAGGTGATCGAAGTGGCCGGAGTGCCGGGCAGAGCGCGGGTGCGCTCGCGGTTCTGCTCGTCGTAGGTGAATGTCGACGTGCCGCCGGGGGCTGTGCGGGTCTTGAGGTTGCCGTCCGCATCGTAGGTGAACGTCGCTTTCGCCGAGCCGGCGTTCTGCGTCTTGACCCGGTCGCGGCCGTCGTAGGTGTAGTTCGTGGTGACGCCGCGCCCGTCGGTCATCGTCTTCTGACGGCCGAGGTCGTCGTAGGTGTACGTGATCGGCTTCAGCGGGGACGGCGGGGCGACCTTGGTCAGGTTGCCCTTCGAGTCGTAGGTGTAGGACGTCTTCTGGTCCCGCGGGTCCGTGGCGCTGCACCGCTGGCCGGGCAGGCCACCGCAGTCCATGGCTCCCGTCTTGGGGTTGTAGTCGTAGGTCCACTTCGCGCCGGTGCCGCCGGTGGTGGAGTCGGTCGACGTCAGCAGGTTGCCGGAGGTGTCGTAGCCGTTCGCCGTCTTCTCTGAGGATGCTGAAGTGGCAGTCTCGGGGAAGTAGCCGCTGCCCTTCTTCACCCACGTCGATGTCGCCGAAGCTCCGGTCGGCAGGGTGACAGTGGTGGGGTTGAAGGCGCTGTCGTACTTGTAGCTGGTGACGTTGCCGTCGTCCGGGGAGGCGCCCATCGCGTCTGTGGCCGTCATGACGTTGTTGTCCGGGCCCCAGGACTTCGAGCGCTTGTGTCCGAGCGGGTCCTCGGTGTTCTTGGTGCGCCAGTAGCCGTCGACCGTCTTGATCGTGTGCTTGCCGCGGGGGTCGGTGACGCGTACGACTCCCTCCGCGTTGGTGTTGTTGGCGGGCAGGATCCAGCGGAAGGCGGTGGTGTTGCCGGCACCGGTGGTGTTGGTGACGACGCGGGTCACGGAGGCGACCTTGTCGCTGTCCCAGGTGAGCTTCGTCTGCCGTCCCTCGACCGTGGTCACCTTGACCAGGCGGTTCGACGTGTCGTAGTCGAAGGTGGTCGTCCTGCCGTCGGTGTCGGTGAACGTCTTGATCAGGTCGCCGGTGTAGGTGTAGGCGACCGTCCGGCCGGTGTTGTCGGTGACCTTCGTGACGTGTGTGCCGTCGTTGGTGACCGTCAGCGTGCGCCCGGATGCCGAGGTGATCTTCGAGGTGAAGCCGCCGGAGTACGTGACGGTGGTGGCGTTGCCGTTCTTGTCCTCCACCTTCGACACCCGCGCATCACCGGTGGTGCCCGTGCGGGTGAACGTGGTCTTCTCCCCGCTGGAGCGACTGGTGAGGGTGAAGGACCTCTTGTCCGACGCCTCGGTCAGGTCCTGCTTGTAGCCCTTGGCCGGGGTGAAGCCCGAGCCCGAACGGGCGAAGACCGCGACCGTGCCGGAGGGGCCTTCGACGGACACCCCGTCGGGAGTGGGTTCCTCGACGTGGTGGTCGGCCCCGGTCGTGGCGTTCCAGCCCACGCCGTTGAGGCTGTTGAAGGTGTTGCCGTAGGCCAGGCCCGGGCCTGCGTCGGCGATGTCGAAACCGTCGACGGTCAACAGGAGGTTGCCGTTGGCGTAGTTGACCTGAGCGCTGACCCCGCCGGAGAGCTGGGCGGTGTGGAACTCCGACCACGGGACCTGCCCGACACCGACGGCGTAGAAGCCCGGGTCCGCCGCCGCAGACTTCACCAGCGGCTGACCGGTCGCCTTGAACAACGTACTCGTCGGGGCCTTGGTCGCTCCCAGCGGAGTCGGGCCGGGCTTGGCCGACGCGGCGGCGGGAGCGGTCGTGTGCGGCTGGGCGTTCGCCGGGACGGCGGTGGCCATGGTGGCGGTGGCGGTGGCCACGGCCAGGATGGACAACGGCAGCAAGTGTCTGCGGTGCCGGAATGCGGGCATGCGAGGATTCACGAAGGTCTCTCCGATGCGTTGGATGAAATTGGAGCAGGGCTGACGGGGCGGCACCCCTGCACGGGTGCCGCCCCACCCTGTTGATGGGGGCGGTGCCGGTTGATGCTCAGCAGCGCTTTTCGGTGCGGGCGGTGTACGTGGCCTCGTTGAGGATGCTGATCGCACCGTCGCCGGAGGTGCACTCGTCCGCGGTCTTTGCGGCGTTGCTCCAGAACTCCTGGGCGTGGGTGTCGAAGACGTCCTTGCGGCCCACCAGCACGTTGCGGTTGAAGGACCACACCCCCACCGTCAGGTCGAACGTGATGTTCTTGTCCAGGAAGGACTTCCACGCCCACACGTAGGCGTAGTTCTCGTCGCAGTTGGGCGAGTAGAACTGCTTGACCGAGGCGATCTTCTCCGTGCCACGCCAGACGTACTCCGTCGCACCGATCTGAGCGGCGTCCGAACACACCCCCGCCGCCGTCGCGACCGCGCTGAGCGGATTGCCGGCCTCCGTCCCCGCAGCCCCCGCCGCCTCGTTCGCCGACCGCTGCTGAGCCGTCTGCCCCGGCCCTGTACCCGCCGACGCGACCCCCGTACCCAGCAGCGACAGCGCCGCCCCCGCAACCGCCACCACCATCATGTGTTTGCGTCTCACGTTGATTCCCCCCTGCGAACCGCGCAGCCCAAAAAAGCCCGTCACAACCGACCAGGCGACTCACGCGAATGAAGGCGCACCAACGGGTGCACCTTCACATCATCACCACTCCCCCTACCGGAAC
Organism: Streptomyces sp. NPDC049970; assembly: GCF_040660235.1. Taxonomy (NCBI): domain Bacteria; kingdom Bacillati; phylum Actinomycetota; class Actinomycetes; order Kitasatosporales; family Streptomycetaceae; genus Streptomyces; species Streptomyces sp. NPDC049970. The sequence continues at coordinate 46,078 of NZ_JBFALP010000016.1, forward strand.
GGCTGATTCCACGGAGGAAACCACAGGCCGTAGTGAAAGTGACAGTGCGTCAAGTCACGGAAAATGAGAGCGCTTTCCGTGGATGCAATGGCACAGCCGCCAACCTGCCCCACCTCACCAAGGCGCGGAACGCGCGTAGATGCATGAGGCACGAAAACCACACCGACTGTGACTTGAGTTACAAGCGTGGCGGTGTCGCGGGGTGGATAGACGACAATATTTGCTTCTCGGCAAATATTGTCGTCTCGGGGGTGTGACCGCGGATCCGGGCAGGAGTGCACGGCGGGCCCGCGCTCCGTCACCGGCGGTGCCTCTATGTCGTTCGCGATCCCGAGCTGTCCGTTCTGGGCCCTCGGTCCCGTTGATGCGGCGAGGGTGACTCAACCGCGATGCCGGGCACAGAGTCACCGGAATGTCCGTATCGCCCTCAAGGAGGCGGCCCGCCGGGCCCGTCCCACGGTCAACCCGGCCACGATCGTGAAGGGCCCTCGTGTTGAAGAAGAGAAGGTTGAGCCGTACTCGGTCGATCTGCGACCGCTGGGCACGGGCGATTGCCGCACTGGGTGAGCGCAGTTGAGCACGATGGTCGGCGGTGCTGCTTGGGCAGTGGGCTTCGATCAGTTCGCCCAGAGCGCTGACGTTCGCCTGCGTCCGTGCGTCCTCGTCGGCGCTCGTGTTGGTGGTCTCCGGGCGGAGGGTGTCGCGGGCGTCGATGCCTGGTGCCAGAGAGTGGTGGGTCGGTCGCGACGGGCTGTGGGGTGTTCCTCCGGTGCGCTGGTTTCCAGGCGGGCCTTGAGCATGGGCAGGGCGAGGTCGGGGGCGATCTTCCCGCCGGGGTGGTAGATCTGCGTAGCCGAGGAGGTCTCCGGAGGGGCCGCGTCGGGGCTTGACCAGGATGTCGTCGGCTTTCTGCATGGCTCTTCCCCGGCGGCCGGCCTGGACGGCCGATCAGCACCACACAGCTGACCCAGCGCCTGCACCAGCTCGGGATCCGGCCCAATCAGGCCCGCAGCACCGCTCTCTTCCAGCTCGTCACCGAGATCCCGGCCCCGATCCTCGCCCGCACCCTGGGCATCCACACCCATGTCGCCGTCACCTGGCAACGTCTCTCCCCGGGCGACTGGGCCACACATGCCAATGAAATCAGCCGACGCACCGCAACGGAGAACAGATGAAGCTGCCGGTCATGATCCACCAGGCCCGCTTGGGAGCCGACGAGTTCAGAGTCATCCGGCCTGCGCAACCTCTGAGCCATGCAGTACTCATCGACCACGATCGGCATCTGGACGTCTATCTCGACCAAGACGCCGCCCGACGCATCGCAGGATTGTGGATGCTCGCCGCACGCTCGCCTCGTTCGCTGATTCACCTGCCAATGCGGGCGAACCGCCCGCCAGTCCGGGAAGTACCGGACGACATCGGCTTCCAGCTCGACCTCGTACTCTTGCACCATTCGCTGCAGTTTGCCCCCTCCTTCTGGAAGCAGGTAAGGAGTCGACTCGGCGCCGGCCGTCCCCAGACCGTGAACTTGCCCGACAGAGACCCTGTCGACAACGCCGCAATCGACTGGGCAGCACGCCATTACCAGGAGAACCGCGACCTGTTTCACCAGCACCTTCATGCCGAGACGCTGTTCATGACCGGCAGCGCGAAGGTGTTCCGAGAGACCGCTCGGCACTTCCTCGATGTCGCCCGCAACGGACCGAGCTATGTTCCGGCCCACCCCGGCTATCCGTACTTCTGCACCGAGCTCCACTCGAATGACGGCACCCTCGGCGACGCCCGCGAGATCCACATCGAGTACTGCGACCAGTGGAAGTCATGATCCACAGTTGCCGAGCACGTGCCGGCTACGGATGGCGAGGCAGTCATTCGGACAGTCCCGATACCTGCCGTCACCATTAAGCGTCCTGCCCCACGTCGGCAGGAGCGCCGCCGAGGCCACAGCCAGGCTCGTCCCCCTCCAGCGCAAGGCCGAGGCCGAGAAGGCGGCGCTCAAGGCCGCGAAGAAGGAGAAGGCCAAGAAGGAGGGTCCCTGAGCGGCTCCGCTCACGCACCGCTCACGCGGGCCCGCCCGCCGCGCCCCGGCCATCCGGCACGCCATCCCCGGAACGACAGAAAACCCCAGGTCACGGGCTATGTGACCTGGGGTTTCTCGGAGCCCCCTATCGGATTCGAACCGATGACCTACGCATTACAAGTGCGTTGCTCTGGCCAGCTGAGCTAAGGAGGCGTGCCGGTGCAGTCTAACCAATCCGAGGGGCTGGTCCCGCTCAATATTCGCGACCGCTGACTACTGACAGATCAGAAATCGCCAGGTAGCGTCACCTCAGGTTCACTCCAGTGGACCACACCACTCCCTTACTCGGATCGTCCGGCACGTTCCTGCCGGTGGAGGAGAAGAATCGCCATGGCCAGTGTCACGTTCGACAAGGCGTCCCGCGTCTACCCCGGCTCCACGAAGCCGGCTGTGGACCAGCTCGAGATAGACATCGAGGACGGCGAGTTCCTCGTCCTCGTCGGTCCTTCCGGTTGCGGCAAGTCGACCTCCCTGCGCATGCTCGCGGGTCTCGAGGACGTCAACGGCGGCGCGATCCGCATCGGTGACCGCGACGTCACGCACCTGCCGCCGAAGGACCGGGACATCGCCATGGTGTTCCAGAACTACGCGCTCTACCCGCACATGTCCGTCGCGGACAACATGGGCTTCGCGCTGAAGATCGCCGGGATCAACAAGACCGAGATCCGGGCGAAGGTCGAAGAGGCCGCCAAGATGCTGGACCTCACCGACTACCTGGACCGCAAGCCCAAGGCGCTCTCCGGTGGCCAGCGCCAGCGTGTGGCGATGGGCCGTGCCATCGTGCGTGAGCCGCAGGTCTTCCTCATGGACGAGCCGCTGTCGAACCTCGACGCCAAGCTCCGTGTCTCGACGCGTACGCAGATCGCGTCCCTGCAGCGCCGCCTCGGCATCACCACCGTGTACGTCACCCACGACCAGGTCGAGGCCCTCACCATGGGCGACCGTGTCGCGGTCCTCAAGGACGGTCTGCTCCAGCAGGTCGACTCGCCGCGCAACATGTACGACCGCCCGGCGAACCTCTTCGTGGCCGGCTTCATCGGCTCCCCGGCGATGAACCTCGTCGAGGTCCCGATCACCGACGGCGGCGTGAAGTTCGGCAACAGCGTCGTCCCGGTCTCCCGTGAGGCGCTCTCCGCCGCCGCCGACCGCGGTGACCGCACCGTCACCGTCGGCATCCGCCCCGAGCACTTCGACATCGTCGAGCACGGCGGCGCCGCCGCGACCGGCCTCTCCAAGGCCTCCTCCGACGCCCCGGCCGGTCTGGCCGTCTCCGTCAACGTAGTCGAGGAGCTCGGCGCCGACGGCTTCGTCTACGGTGCCGCGCAGGTCGGTGGCGAGCACAAGGACCTGGTGGTCCGCGTCGGCGGCCGCGCCGTCCCGGAGAAGGGCACGGAGCTCCACGTCGTGCCGCGCCCGGAGGAGCTGCACGTCTTCGCCACCTCGACCGGCGAGCGCCTGACCGACTGATCACCTGACCGACCGGTCACCTGATCATCACGCTGCGGCCCCGCGTCCTCCTGGAGGAGGCGGGGCCGTTTGCGTTCCGCGTCACGGCATCGGGTTTTGGATCTGTTCGGCCCCAAATACCCCGACACAACGGTCAATTCATCCGGGCACGTCAACCCTCGATTCGAAAAAGCCTCTCGAACCATCCCCCGCAGGGGTGACGAAATGTCGCCGACCGGTCACTGCCCGCTACGCTCGCCTGCGTGACCCACACCGCGCGCCGAATCGGCCGAACCCTCGCTCTCGTACTGCCAGTCGTCATGGTCCTGTCCGGGACCCTCGCGGTCACCCGCGTGCAGTGGTCGGGGCAGGACACCGAAACCCAGTTGCTGACCGCCGCCTCGGAGACCGTGGCCAAGCAGAAGAAGGCAGCGGCTCCGCAGGACATCCTGCGGGACAAGCTCCTGCTCGAACTCCGTGAGAAGGACCCGGGCGTAGCCCTGACGAACCTCCAGCGTGCCGTCGAGGGACGTCCGTCACTCGCCAGGCACTGCATGTCGATCGCCAAGGCGCTGGGCAAGGCCGCCGTCGACCAGTACGGCCCGACGCGTGCCCACCGCTTCTCCCGTCCGGTCTGCGACACGTCGTTCGCGTCGGGCGTCGCACAGTTCAGCTGAGCCGGGCCTGCCCGGGCACGGCATATCGTGCCTGGCATGCATACGTATCCGACGCAGGCCGTGATCCTGGCGGGTGGCCAGGGGTCACGGCTGCGCCCGTACACCGATGACCGCCCCAAGCCGATGGTCGAGATCCCCGGAACCGGGACGCCGATCATCGGCCATCAGCTTTCCTGGCTGGCCTCCGAGGGCGTGACCGACGCCGTGATCTCCTGCGGTCATCTCGCCGATGTCCTTCAGGAGTGGCTGGACTCCGCCGCTCTTCCGTTGCGCGTCACGACCGTCGTCGAGACCGAGCCACTGGGCCGGGGCGGCGGTCTGAAGCATGCCGCGGCGCGACTGCCCGATCCGTCGAAGCCCTGGTACGCGACCAACGGCGACATCTGGACCCGCTTCTCGCTGCGGGAGATGGCCGCCTTCCACGCCGAGCGGGACGCCACGGCGACGCTCGCACTGGCCCGACCGCGGATCCCCTGGGGCGCCGTGGAGACGGACGCCTTCGGCCACATCACCGACTTCATCGAGTCGCCGCCGTCGCCGTACCTGATCAACGCGGGTGTGTACGTCTTCGCGCCCGCGTTCACCTCGATGCTGCCGGACCGCGGCGACCACGAACGTACGACGTTCCCCAGGCTGGCCCGGGAACGCCGGCTCGCCGGGTTCCCACTGCCCCACGGTGCCTACTGGCGGGCGATCGACACCGCCAAGGACCTCACCGAGGCCGCGAAGGAGCTGGGCGCCGACGCGGGCACCTGAGGCCCTCGCGCGTGTCGAAACCCCGCACCCCGTACGTGAGGGCGGCCACCGGATGCCGGTGGCCGCCCTCACGGCGTGTGGCGCGGGATCAGCCGAGCAGGCCGCCGATGGGGTTCTGGCCGGCTCCGCCGCCGTCCGTACCTCCGCCGGAGCCACCGTCCGAACCGCCGCCGTCCGTACCGCCGGTGGGTCCGCCCGAGCCGCTGGAGCCGGAGGAACCGGAACTGTCGTCACCCGCCGGGGGCTCCTGGGGCTCCGGCTCCTGCGGAGGAGCCTGGCCGGTGCCCTGCGTCTGGCTGGGCTGCCCCGTGCTCGCCCCGGCGGTCGGGCCGGACTCACGCGCGGAGTCGGAGCCCGGGGTGGACTGCTCCGCCGACGGCGTACCGGGAGCGCTGGAGGGAGAGGTCTCCGGACGACGCCCCTCCGGGGTGCTGGAAGGCTTGCGCTTCTTGTCCTTGGCCTCGCCGGGGAGCGGGGATCCGGGCAGCTGGTTCGTCGGGTAGCTGTCGGGGCCCGGCACCGTGACGACCTCGCTGGAACGAACCGCTCCGCCGAGCATCGAACCCACGAGCAGCGTCAGACCCACGACCACGGTGGCGACCGCGCTTCCCCGGCGCAGCACCCTGCGGCGGAGTTCCCCGATCTCGGAACGCGGGCCCAGCGTGCGCCAGGCCTCGCCCGCGAGACGCCCGTCCAGGGAGTAGACGGGAGCACCGGCGATGACGAGCGGGCTCCAGGCGGCGAGGAAGAGGATGTCCGACGCACCGTACGTGGCGACGCTGCGCCAGCTCACCGTCACCAGGATGGCGGCGGACAGCAGGGCTCCGAAGGCCGCGGCGACGCGCTGCCAGAGGCCGAGCAGCGTGAGGACGCCCACGACGACCTGGAGGAAGGCGACGGAGAGTCCGGCGCCGACGGGGTGGGAGAGCGCGAAGTCGCGCAGCGGCTCGGCGGCGGACCAGGGGTGCAGCGACGACAGCCACTTGACCATGGAGCCGCGGTCGCCGCCTTCGAAGTACGCGGGATCGCAGAGCTTGCCCATGCCGGCGTAGATCGAGATGAAGCCGAGGAGGACGCGGAGCGGGAGGAGTACGACGCCGAGGTTCATCCGGCGGTCGGGGTAGTAGGCCTGCCGGACGCCGTCACCGGCGTGCCGGCGCTCCCCTGCGGTGGCACGGTCGCGGCCCTCGTCGTCGGCGTTCTCGTCGCCGTGGTCCATGTCGTAGGCGCCGTGCTGCGGCGGCTCCGCCGAGTCGTAGGCGCCGACGGCCTGCCGCATGGGGGGCAGGAGCGGGCCGGTCCGGCCGCCGCCGTGCCTGTGCGGGGCGGGGACCACCGGGTTGGGCTGGGTCTCGTCGAGGCGCGGGATGACCTGGGTGCCGCCGCCCGCGTCGTCGTACCCCGCACCGAAGTCGCCGCCGGGGCGGGAGTCGAGGTGGCCGGCGGTGGAGTTCCGTACGGCCTGCAGGAGTCCGGTCGCTCCGGGGTCGCCAGGCTCGGACCTGCCGCTCCAGACGACGGGGGCCCGCCTACGGCCTCCCGCGCCGCTCATGGCGGGGATCCTCGCCGGTCCGGCGGAGCCCACGGGGCGCAGACGAGTGCGCTGGCCCGGGGCGAGCTGCACCCGGAAGCTGGCGTGGCTGACGATGACCTGTGCGGGGTCGCTGTCCACCTTCGTCATGCTCAGGGCGGGTTGGTCGTCGAACCGAGGCGTTCTGGTGTCCACACTCATCTAACCGAGTGATGTGTGATTAGGACACTGCCTCGCCTCATCGAAAGTGTCCGAGACCCGTCAACAGCCCTTCTCTCAAAGGCCGCTCGCGTATAGCAAACACACCGAGCGGGAGGGAAGCGGGCCGCTTCGCGGAGGGTCGGGGCAGTGGCGTCCTTGTCCGAGAGCCGCAGAGGGATGCCGCTCGGCCAATCCATGGCGAGCTAAAAATCGAGAGGTCAGTGCCATGTTCCCGCTCCGGCGCATGGCCCTGAGAACAGAAGTACACCATGGTGCGTCGTCGTCGATCGCGAGGAAGGCATGCCCGAGTTGCTCTGACAGATTGAGCGCGTTCCGGTTCGTGGCGTCCAGCCGGACCGCTCACAACCTCCGTAGGTGGGTGCGCCAGTGCGGAGGTCGACTGCGACATCGAGCATCGCGCCCTGCAGACAAGTGACGTACTTCGCCTGGCCAGGCGGCACTTCGACGTGGTGGATTCCACGTAGCACGCCTCGCCGGGAGACGGACACGTTGGCCTGGGCGAGTGTGAGTGCCCGGCCTGTGGCCCGCGAGAATGCCTCGGCCCGGGAGATCTCGTGGAAGGTGCCGCACGGGTCGCGATGGGCAGTGGGTGTGTGGACCCAGGCTCCGGGTATGGCCAGTTGACGCAAGAGAACCCCATCCTCCTGTCGTGAACTCGCCCGGGCAGCCTGGTGTCTCGGGGAACCGGGAACACATCAGCGGCTGCTGAGCCCGAGGGTCGGCCAGGCCCCGTCCAGCGCATCGAGCCAGTGCCGCATCGGAGAGAGCCCGGCAGCAGCCCACCGCCCGTGGCCGAGCGTGGAACGGCCGGGGCGCGCAGCGGGACGGGGCATGTCTGCAGTCCGTGCAGGGCGGACTCGCTCAGGGTCGGCCCCCGCGCGGGCGAAGACCGCGCGGGCAAGGTCGAACCAGGTGGTCTCGCCCGCATTAGAGGCGTGCAGGATGCCTGGGCAGGGGTATCGGACAAGTTCGACGACCCGAGCGGCGAGGTCTCCGGTCCAGGTGGGCTGGCCGTATTGGTCCGCGACGACGCGCACGATCCGGCCCGGTTCGTGTGCGAGGCGGGCCATCGTGGCGGGGAAGTGACGGCCGTGCCCACCATAGAGCCATGCGGTGCGAAGAACGGTTCCGTCTGCGGGCAGGGTGTCGAGCACCGCTCGTTCCCCACCGAGCTTGGAACGCCCGTAAGCCGTACGGGGCCGGGTGGGGGCGTTCTCGGCGTAGGGATGAGTGGCCTCGCCGTCGAACACGTAGTCGCTGGAGATATGGATGAGGCGGGCCGACCGCCTCGGGACACCGGCACCCGCCGCAGCTTCGGCAAGATGGCGTGATCCCTCCGCGTTGACGGCCCAGGCTGCGGCTTCGTCCTCCTCTGCATCGTCGACGGCCGTGTAGGCAGCGCAGTTGACAACAGTGTGGGGACGATGAGCTGCCCATGCGGAGGCGACGGCTTTCGGCGATGTGATGTCGAGCTCGAGGCGTCCCAGGGAGACGGTGTGATGCCCCGCGCGGAGCAGCGCGGTGGTCACCGCCCGGCCGAGCATGCCGTGGCCGCCTGTGACGAGCACCGTGTCCACCAGGTCACAGCCCCCACTGAAACACAGACGCCCACGTGGAACGGCGCCAGGCCGAGGCCCGACGTCCCACCCCCACCCGCGCGCGAGCGCGTCACGCGGACGCGCACCCCCGTGGGTACCCGTCACGCGCGGCGGCGGGCCACCTCGTAGAGCACGATGCCCGCGGCGACACCGGCGTTCAGCGACTCCGCGCCGCCCGGCATGGAGATCCGGACCCGGTAGTCGCAGGTCTCGCCGACCAGGCGGCCCAGGCCCTTGCCCTCGCTGCCGATGACGATGACGACGGGGCCCTCCAGGGCCTGCAGGTCCTCGACGGTGTGCTCGCCGTCGGCGGCGAGGCCGACCACGGCGAGGCCGGCCTTCTGGTAGCCCTCGAGGGCGCGGGTCAGGTTGGTGACGCGCGAGACGGGCGTGCGGGCCGCCGTGCCGGCCGAGGACTTCCAGGCGCCGGCCGTCATGCCGGCCGCCCTGCGCTCGGGGACGACGACACCGTGGCCGCCGAAGGCGGACACGGAACGGACGATCGCGCCGAGGTTACGGGGGTCGGTGACGCCGTCGAGGGCGACGATCAGCGGGTCCTCGTTGTTGTCGTACGCGGCGGCGGTGAGGTCCTCCGGGTGCGCGTACTCGTACGGCGGGACCTGGAGGACGAGGCCCTGGTGGTTCAGGCCGTTCGTCATCCGGTCGAGCTCGGGGCGCGGGGCCTCCATGAGGTGGATGTTGCCGCGCTCACCGGCGAGCTGGAGCGCCTCGCGGACCCGCTCGTCGTTGTCGATGTACTGCTGGACGTAGAGCGTGGTGGCGGGGACGCCGTCGCGCAGCGCCTCGAAGACCGGGTTGCGGCCGACGACCATCTCCGACGTGCCCTTGGCGCCACCGCGGCGCGGGGCGGGGCGGCGGGACGCGGCCTGCTTGGCCTGGGCGTTCGCCACCCTGTTCTTCTTGTGTCCCTTGCGGTCGGCGGCGGGCGGCGTCGGTCCCTTGCCTTCGAGACCACGGCGTCGGTTACCGCCGCTGCCGACCTGCATGCCCTTCTTGTTGGACGTGCGGCGGTTCCTGCGCTGGCTGTTCCCGGCCATGACCTACCTGTTTCGTTGCTTCAGAAAAACGTCGTCAAGTGAAAGTGTGCCGCCCGGACGGCCGGGCGGCACATTTGCGCTGCTCACGCATGGTGCGAAGGTCCGCTCAGCGCGGTCCGAGGTTCCACCTCGGTCCGCCGGCGCCGTCCTCGATGACGAGGCCGGACTGGTTGAGCTGGTCGCGGATGGCGTCGGCGGCGGGCCAGTCCTTGCGCTCGCGGGCCGACTGGCGCTGGTCGAGGACGAGGCGTACGAGGGTGTCGACGACGCCGTGCAGATCCTCGCCGCGGTCGCTCTCGCCCGCCCAGTGCGGGTCGAGCGGGTCCAGACCGAGGACACCGAGCATGGCGCGCACCTCGGCGAGGCGTGCGACGGCGGCTTCCTTGTCGTCGGCGGCGAGGGCGGAGTTGCCCTGCCGGACGGTGGTGTGCACGATCGCGAGCGCCTGCGGGACACCCAGGTCGTCGTCCATCGCGTCGGCGAACGCGGGCGGCACCTCGGCGGCGGCCTCGACCGGTCCCCCGGCCTTCTCCACCACGCGCTGGACGAAGCCCTCGATCCGCGCGAAGGCCGACTCGGCCTCGCGCAGGGACTCCTCGCTGTACTCGATCATGGAGCGGTAGTGCGGGGTGCCGAGGTAGTACCTCAGGACGATGGGGCGCCAGGCCTTCACCATCTCGCTGACCAGCACGGAGTTGCCGAGGGACTTCGACATCTTCTCGCCGGACAGGGTGACCCAGCCGTTGTGCACCCAGTACTTCGCGAACTCGTCACCGAAGGCCTTGGCCTGGGCGATCTCGTTCTCGTGGTGCGGGAAGACCAGGTCGATGCCGCCGCCGTGGATGTCGAAGGCGCTGCCGAGGTACTTGTGCGCCATCGCGGAGCACTCCAGGTGCCAGCCGGGGCGGCCGCGGCCCCACGGGGTCTCCCAGCTGGGCTCGCCGGGCTTGGCGGCCTTCCACATGGCGAAGTCGCGCTTGTCCCGCTTGCCGGTCTCGTTGTCGCCCGAGGGCTGGCGCAGGTCGTCGAGGTCCTGGTTGGAGAGCTCCAGATATCCCTCGAACGAGCGCACGTCGAAGTAGACGTTGCCCTCGGCCTCGTAGGCGTGGCCGCGCTCGATGAGGCCGCGCATCATCTCGACCATCTCGGTGATGTGGCCGGTGGCACGCGGCTCGTACGTGGGCGGAAGGCAGCCCAGGGCGTTGTAGCCGTCGTTGAACGCGCGCTCGTTCTCGTAGCCGATGGCCCACCAGGGTCGGCCCTGCTCGGCCGACTTCTTGATGATCTTGTCGTCGATGTCGGTGACATTCCGGATGAACGTCACGTCGTACCCGCGGTATTCGAACCAGCGGCGCATGATGTCGAAGTTCAGCCCGGACCTGATGTGCCCGATGTGCGGGGCAGCCTGGACAGTCGCGCCACAGAGGTAGATCGAGACACAGCCCGCTGTGAGCGGGACGAAGTCACGGATCTGCCGGGCGTTGGTGTCGTGCAGGCGAATAGTCACCCCTCAAGGGTAGTGGGCCCGCACCAGTGCCCGGCGCCCCCTGTGGAAAACGTGTCACAACTAATCGGTGACGGTGGTCGCGGGCTCCCCCGCACCCCGTCCGGAGGGCAGTGTCAGGGCGATTCCGGCGCCCGCAAGGGGAACCGCGGCGAGCGCGGTCCACAGGACGGGGCCGGGTGCGTCGAGGAGGGCCCCGGTGGCGGCGCTCCCCACGAGGACCGCGACGCCGGAGAGCGAGGACATCGCTCCGGTGGCGAGGCCGAGGCGCCGGTCCTCGACCAGGTCGGGCACAAGCCCCCGGGCGGCCGGGACCAGCAGCATCTGGCCGAGCGTGAGCAGCACGGTGAAGGCGGCCACGGGGAGCAGTCCGGCGGGCCCGCCCGGCAGGACCGGCACCAGCACGAACCCGGCGGCGACGACGGCGAGCCCGGTGGCCAGCGCGCTCCTGGGCGCGACGCGGCGGGCGGACCACCGGGTCAGGGGCAGCTGGACGGCGACCACGAGCAGCGACGAGAGCGCGAAGAGTCCGCCGAGCGCCTCCTGCGATCCGGTGGCCTGCTCCACCTCGGCGGGCAGGGCGAGGTAGAGCTGGTTGTAGGAGACGAGGTAGCTGCTGTACACGAGGCACAGGACGAGGAAGGGCCGGTTGGCGAAGACCTCCCGGGGCTCACCGCTGCCCGCCCCGGGACCTCGCCCGCGGCGCACCCGGCGCGGCCCGCGGGGCATGAGGCGGGCGTGTCCGGCGAGTACGCCGACGAAGACCACGGCCCCGGCGGCACACGCGGTCCGGAACCCGCCGCCGAGGAGCAGCAGCAGACTGCCGAGCAGGGGACCGAGGAACGCGCCGGCCTGACCGGCGGCGGAGAACACGGCCAGCACCTGGGCGCGCGGCGTCCCGGTGGAGGTCTCGTACGCCACGGCGGCGCGGGCGGTCTCCGACTCGACGGCGGGCGAGAAGAGCGCGGCGGCGAAGCCGATGAGCAGGACGGCCCCGATGACGGTGGCGGTGGAACCCGCCAGGGCCAGCCAGCAGAATCCGGCGATGCGCAGGACACAGCCCGCCAGCACGACGGGTCGGGGACCGTACCGGTCGGTGAGCGCCCCGCCGACGACGAAGAGCCCCTGCTGGCTGAAGGTGCGCAGCCCGAGCACGAGCCCGACCAGCCATCCCGCCATGCCGAGCCCGTCGCCGAGGTGGGCGGCGAGATAGGGCAGCACCGCGTAGAAGCCGGTGTTGAAGGCGAACTGGGTGGCGGTCAGCAGCCGCAGGTAGGGCCTGAGCCCCGCGGGGTCCGTGGCGGGCCGGGTGCTCCGCGGATACGTCGTCACGCGCGGCGGCCCCTGCCCCGTACGGCCGCCGAGGTCAGCACCGCGAGCGAGCCGAGCAGGGCGAGGGCGGCGGCGGGGGCGAGGACGGCCCAGGGGGCGCGTTCCGCGTACGGCATGTTCTCCGAGAGCATGCGGCCCCACTCAGGGGCCGGGGCCTCGGTCCCGAGGCCGAGGAAGCCGAGGGAGGCCAGGGCCAGGGCGACCGCCGGGACGCGCAGGACGGCGTGGCGTACGACCGGTGGTACGACGCCCGGCAGGATGTGGCGCCGCAGCCGGTGGAGGCGGCCGGCGCCGAGGGCGCGGGCGACGGTGACGTGCGGGGCCGCCCGTTCCTGGGCGTACAGCGCGGAGGTGTGCGCTGCGAGCGGCGCCCAGGCGACGGCCGCGACGGCCGTGGCCGCGCCCCACGGCCCGGGGCCCACGACACCCGCGACGACGAGGCCGGCCAGCACGGCGGGCAGCGCGTTGGCCGTCTCGGTGAGCGCCCCGGCCCGTACGGCGCCGGCGAGCAGCCCGACCACCAGAGTCACGGCGCCCACAGCGACGGCGGTGAGCACGGTCGTGGCGGCGCCGTGGCCGAGCCGGGCGAGTACGTCCCGGCCGAGCGAGTCGGTTCCCAGCGGGTGAGCCGCCGAAGGGGACGCGAGACGGGCCGCGGCATCGGCGTACAAGGGGTCGCGCAGCAGGCCGGTGAGGGTTGCGCCGACGAGGAGCGCCCCGAGGACCGACGCGGCCACGGCGACCGGGCGCCGGGCGGGGAGCGACGGGGCGACGAGCGGTGGGAGGGCTCCGTCCGTGCGGGCGGGCCCGAGCAGCGCCCGGGACCCGAGCCGGGCCGCGAGCCCGGCGGCTGCCCCCAGCAGGAGGAGGAGCAGCACACAGGCCTGGAGGACGGGCAGGTCCTGGGCGAGTGCGGCGGCCAGGGCCGTGCCGCCGAGCCCGGGTATCGCGTAGAGCGTCTCGACGGCGACCGCCCCGCCGGTGAGCCCGACGACGACCAGGCCGAGCTGGGGCAGCAGCGCGGGCAGGGTGCGGTGCAGGGCGTGGGCGGCGATCCGGTGCGCGGGCAGGCCGTTGGCCGTGGCCGCACGGGCCCAGGGTTCGGTGAACGCGGCGGGCAGCGCGTCGTCCAGCAGCCGCCCGAGCAGCGCACCGGCCGGAACGCCCATGGCGAGCGCCGGCAGGACGAGTTGGCCGGCCCCGCCCCAACCGAGCGCGGGCAGCCATCCCAGCTGTACGGCGAAGACCGTCGCCAGCACCGAGGCCAGGAGGAACTCCGGCAGCGCGGCGAGTGTGGCCGCCCCGACGCCCGCCCGGGTGCTGACCAGCCTCCGGTGGGCCCCCCGCCGCAGGGTCCCGGCGGCCAGGGCGAGCGCGAGGAGGACGGCCACGGCGAGCGAGGCGCCCATCAGGGTGAGCGAGACGCCGAGTGCGGACGTCACGTCGGGGCCGACGGGCTGTCCGGAGACCCAGGACTCCCCCAGGTCGCCGCGAAGGAGTCCGGCCGCCCAGCCGCCGAGGACGTGTGCCGGACCGCCGTCGAGCCCGGTCTCGGCACGGATAGCGTCGAGCACGGCCGGTGTGGGCGGCCGGTCCCCGTAACGCGCGTGCAGGATGGTGAGTGCCGGATCGGTACGGGTGAGCCGGGGCAGCAGGCCGATGACGGCGACGACGGCCAGGAGCGCGCCGAGCCGTCCGGCCAGGTGCTTCACCCGGTCACCCGATGCGGGTGTCGGCGGTGATGAGGGTGCGTTCCATCGGGTCGAGGGCGACGCCCTCGACGTGGGCGTCGTCGTAGCCCTGGACGAAGCGCTCGTGGACCAGCGGCACGAGGGCGTCGGCGCCCAGGACCGCGGCCTCGGCGGTCATCTCGGCGCGGTGGCGATCCTCGGTGCCGGCCAGGGAGGCGGCCTTGTCCACCGCGGCGTCGACCCGCTCGTCGCACAGCTGGGAGATGTTGAAGCTGCCGTCGCAGGTGAAGTCGGAGGCGAGGTAGGAGACCGGGTCGGCGGTGTCCAGCAGGGTGTTGCGGGCCTGGACGAATGCGTCGTACTTCCCGGCGAGGGCGTCCGCCTCCAGCTGCGCGTAGTCGCGTACGACCTGTTTGACGGTGAAGCCGCGCTTCTCGAGCTGCTGCTGGACGAGCGTCGCGACCTCGGGGAGCTCGGGCCGGTTGGTGTAGGTGGCGAGGACGATCTCCTCCGTCTTCGCCACCTCGTCGCGGCCGGCCGCCGCCACCCTGTCCGTGGGGGCCGTGCGCTTCCCGGCGGCCCAGGGGACGCCGGGGCCGAGGAGGCCCTGCGCGGAGTCGGCCCGGCCCTCGTACACCCCGTCGACCAGGGCGTCGGAGTCGATGGCAGCCCTGGCGGCGGCGCGCATGGCCGGGTCCGCGAAGACGCCGTGCCGGGTGTTCAGCGAGAGGCCGTTGGTGCGGGCGGACGGGAACTCGTGGACGAGGCCGTCCCCGAGCAGCGAGGCCTGGGAGACGGGTATGTACTCGGCCACGTCGACCGCCTTCGTACGCAGAGCGTTGGCACGGGCGGTGCCGTCGGCGACGAAGGTGACGTCGACACCCGGCGCCTCGGCCTTGCTCCCCCAGTGGTCCTCGTTGCGTTCGAGGGTGGCGGCGACGGCGCCCTCGACGTCGGTGAGGGTGAACGGACCGGTGGCGTGCCCGGCGGGGTCCACCTTCCCGTCCTTCCCGTAGGCCTCAGGGGAAAGGATGGCGAGGGACGGGTTGGCGAGCCGCTGCGGGAGCAACGGGTCGGCGTCCCCGGTGACGATCCGCACGGTGTCCGCGCCGGTCGCAGTCGCCTTGAGGGTGGTGTCGGACAGGACCCGGGGCGGCGGGGAGGCCTTGCCCGCGGCGGTGAGCGACCGCACGACGGCGGCGGCGTCGACCTTCGCGCCGTCCTGGAACAGGGTGTCGCGGAGGGTGAAGGTCCAGGTGGTGGGGTCGTCCCGCTTCCAGGACGTCGCGAGCGAGGGCTTGGCCGCGCCGTTCGCGTCCAGGGTGGTGAGCCCCTCGGTGACCGCGAGCCGGCTGAGGGTGACCGCGTCGTCGCCGAAGGGGGACATGGCCTGGGCGGGCGGGAAGGCCATCACGACCCGGAGCCGCTGCGCGTCGCCGGAGGCCTTGGAGCCGCCCGACATGGAGCAGGCGGCGAGCGGGAGCACGAGGGCGGCGGCGACGATCGGCAGCGGTGCGCGGCGGCTTCGGGGCGTAGGCATGACGGAAACCCTATATGAAAACGATTATCATCTGATATTGAGGGTGCCTCGGGGCCCTTCCGGGACGCCCGGGAGCACTCACGCCCGCCCACCCGGGCGGGGCATCGGCAGCTCGAAGTGGACGATGCCCTGGCCTCCGTCCGGCAGTGTCCGCTCGTCGCACACCTCCTCGGCCAGCGACCGCCAGAAGGGCTCGGCGCCGGGTACGGCCGGGTCGGTGTGCAGGTAGAGCGATGTGTAGCCGCCCGCCCGCACGGCGAACTCGCCCAGCTCACGCACCATCCGGCGGGCGAGACCGCGCCTGCGGTGCGCCGGGCGTACGTAGATCCGGCAGAGCTGCGCGGTCGTACCGGAGGGGAAGCGGTCCGCGACCCGTCGCGGATTGGGCGGCGCCTGCGGACCGCGGTCCCGTACCGCACCCGTCGCCACGACCTCGCCGCCGTGCAGGGCCACCAGGAGGGTGCAGCGCGGGGGCACCAGATAAGCGCCCTCGATGTCGATGATGTCGGCGTGCCAGCGCGGAACGTAACCGGAGCGGAGGTCGCGGTAGACGGTGTCCAGCATGACGGCGCGCGCGCCGCCGACGTCCTGCGCGGTGGCGGTGCGCAGGACGTACCCGTCCACACCGGCCGACGCGTCCCGCGTCGCCGCCTGCCCGGCGGTGGCAATCGCCACGGACACCCACCCTCACCCTCGACACCTGTCGCACATCACTTGCCGAATCAGCGTACCTGCGAGCGATGTGCAACAAAGTGGCGGGGCCGGGCCGCGTACCTCCCTCCTCGAACTCCGGGCGGCGGCGATCCGGTGTCAGTCGGCGGCGCGGTAGACCAGGGCGGTCGCGATGCCCGCGATGCCCTCGCCCCGGCCGGTGAACCCGAGGCCGTCGGAGGTGGCGGCGGACAGCGACACCGGGGCGCCGACCGCGTCGGACAGCACCTTCTGCGCCTCGTCCCGGCGCTTGCCGATCTTCGGCCGGAGGCCGACGACCTGCACGGCGACGTTGCCGATCCCGAAGCCCGCGGCCCGCACGATCCGGGCCGCCTCGGTGAGCAGGGTGACACCGGAAGCTCCCGACCACTCGGGCCGGCCGGTGCCGAAGTGCTGCCCCAGATCACCCAGTCCGGCGGCGGAGAACAGGGCGTTGCACGCCGCGTGCGCCACGACGTCCGCATCCGAGTGGCCGGCGAGGCCGGGGCCCTCGCCCTCCCACAGCAGCCCGGCGCACCAGAGTTCGCGCCCCTCCTCGAAGGCGTGGATGTCGGTCCCGATCCCGACGAGCGGGATCACCGGGGCGGACTGCCCAATCGCTGCTTCAGAACCCATCGTTCGCCCTCCTGCGTGCGAGAACGGCCTCGGCCAGGACCAGGTCCAGGGGCCTGGTCACCTTGAAGGCCTCTTCGTGTCCGGGCACGACCACGACGGGCTCGCCCAGCCGCTCGACCATGCCCGCGTCGTCGGTCGCACCGTCACCGTCGACGGCCACGCTCCCGTGCGCCCGCACGAGGGTGTCCCGGTCGAAGCCCTGGGGGGTCTGCACGGCCCGCAGCCTCGACCGTACGGGGGTCGAGAGGACGGGCTCCGGAACGCCCGGACCGGCGGCGGGCTCGACCTCCTTGACCGTGTCGGCGAGCGGAAGGGCGGGAACCACCGCGGGAGCCCCGTCCCGTACGGCCTCGATGACGGCGTCCACGGTGTCGACGGGCACCAGCGGACGGGCCGCGTCGTGGACGAGTACGACGGAGACGTCCTCCGGCAGCACGGCGATGCCGAGCCTCACGGACTCCTGCCGCGTCGCCCCGCCGGGGACGACGACGTAGTCGGTGTGCTCGGGTAGGGCGTGTCCGTCGATGAGGTTCCTGACCTCGGGCGCTCCGTCCGGGGGCGCCACCACGACGACGAGCGTGACGGCACGGGAAGCGGCCATCGCCCGTACGGCGTGGATCAGCATCGGGGTACCGCCGAGGGCGCGGAGCGCCTTGGGGGTACCCGGGCCGAGCCGGACGCCCCGGCCCGCCGCGGGGATCACCGCGGCGGTGCGGGCGGGGCCGGATTCAGCGGGCGTCGGTGACAGCGGTGACATCGGTTGCACTCCGAAGCTTCGGCAGGTTTGTTTCCACGGCCGACGTGGGTATGGCCTGGGCGTACCCCCGGCCGTAGGTTGGGGGCAGAGCCTGGCGTGACGCCTTGACCTGACCGGGACCCCTTCCGTGACCCCTGGTCGGTCGAGCCGCAGCGCGGGCTCGAAGAGGGTGCGAGGTTACCGGGGGAACGACACGGGGACATGACCGGGGCGCCGGCTCCACGACCGGGAGCGCGAGCTCACCGATGCGGCTTCCGAATCCTGCGGGCAGGCCCGGAGGACGACGGGCGGGCTCGGGTGGTGTTCCGTCCCACCACCGGATCCAGGACGGGACCGGACCCTCTGCGTACGAGGGCGCACCAGGGCGTACGGGCCGTTCGGCGACCGGTACCGCCCAGGAGACGCGCGGCAGGGCAGGACCGTCTCAGGCCTGCCCTGGATCCGAACATGCCGCAGCGCCCGACGACGTGCCGTGAAAACGGCTGGTCAACGGGCACTGCGGCACAATTACTTCGGACCGGATTCTTCTCGCCGGTGCTATCCGGTCATCGCTGTCATCCGGTCGTCGGTGTGATTCGGGTCATCCGGTCGGTGTCGTCCGGATTCAGGACGCGAGAACCTCGTCGAGAAGGGCCTCGGCCTTGTCCTCGTTCGTGTTCTCCGCGAGGGCGAGCTCGCTCACCAGGATCTGGCGGGCCTTGGCGAGCATGCGCTTCTCACCCGCGGAGAGTCCGCGCTCGCGCTCACGACGCCACAGGTCGCGAACCACTTCGGCGACCTTGATGACATCGCCGGATGCGAGCTTCTCGAGATTTGCCTTGTAGCGTCGGGACCAGTTCGTCGGCTCTTCGGCGTACGGCGCGCGCAGCACCTCGAAGACCCGGTCCAGCCCTTCCTGCCCGACGACGTCACGCACACCGACGAACTCCGCATTGTCCGCCGGCACACGAACCGTCAAGTCGCCCTGGGCGACCTTGAGCACCAAGTAGGTCTTGTCCACGCCTTTGATCTGACGAGTTTCGATAGCCTCGATCAGCGCGGCCCCGTGATGGGGATAGACCACGGTGTCGCCAACCTTGAACGTCATGTGACAGGTACCCCTTCCGTGGCTATCCAGAGTAACACGAGAACGGCATCTCCTGAATGGCGTTTTCGCAGGTCAGGGCATATCTCGGGGCTTGACAACTGCAACACGAACGTGCTGCGCGAGGCTTCCGGAAGGCGATATTCGCAGGTCGGAGCGGGCGTACGACCGAGCTGAAACACGCGCGTCACACGGGCCGGAAGTCCACCAGAAGGGGCCGAACGTCCCGTTTTGCCGGATTCAAGATGGCGAAATTTCCCTCCCGCGCTCGAACATCGACCACCCGTACGAGTCTTAGCTCCGTGGTCATTGAAATTGATCAACGTCCGGCGGCCGGTGGATTATGCGCGGGAAATGCGCCACCGCCCGGAAATCGATCATCGGTCGACCGGCGGACCACCCGACCGCGTTATGTGAACGCGGTGCGAATCAGCCTGGTCGCGCACCTGTCGGGAACGTCCGCAGCACCACGGCGGACCCCCGGGACGCGCGCGTCCCGGGCGCGTCGGCGCACGGGACGGGCGGCACCGGGCGGGTGCGGTCCACAGGTGGGACCGCCTCGGGGGCGGGTCGGGTGCGGGCCCGGGACGGCGGCTCGGTAACCTGAGGCCGCTGACACACACTTAGGGCGGCTTTACGGCCGCTCGGGCCTTCCTGTCCGCAGAGTCCGAAGTCCGCAGTCCGAACGTTCAAGGAGTTGCCGCCGCCGTGAGCCGCAGCCTTCGACACGGCGCCCTCGCCGCCACTGCCCTCGTGTTCTCGATCGCCACCCTGTCCGCGTGCGGTGCAGGCAACAACGCGCAGACGCTCCAGGTCAGGCCGGACAACGCAGCCACCGCTGTCGACGGCATCAAGATCCAGAACCTGAACGTGATCACGCAGCCCGACCACGAGGCAGAGGGCCCGGCCGTCATCAGTGCCACCCTCTTCAACGACGGCACCGAGCGTGAGGTCCTGGAGAGGATCACGCTGCCCGGCGGCGACGCCACCGTGAAGCTCCAGCCCGCCAAGGGCAAGGGGCCGCTCGTGCTCCCCGCCGGGGGACGGCTCGTGCTCGGCGGGAAGAACAACGCCTCCGCCGTGATCGAGAACGGCCGTCAGGTCGGTGCCGACGGCAGCGTCCAGAACGTGGCCTTCAGCTTCAGCGAGACCGGCGACATCCAGCTCGGTGCCGCCGTCGTCCCCGCGACCAGCTTCTTCAAGGACTTCGGCCCGAGCACGCTGCCGACGCCGAAGCCCACGCCCACCCCCTCGGACGCGTCGTCCGAGACCCCGGGCACGGAGTCCGGCAGCCCGTCGGCCCCGGCGGACGGTTCCGCCGGCCCGTCGGAGTCGGCGGAGGGATCGGCCAACGGGTCGGACGAGGTTCCCGCTTCCGAGTGACCCGAGCACGATGACCCGGACGGGTCCGCGTACGACTGACTGTGGGGGTGTCTCCGGCCGGAGACACCCCCACAGCGTTTCGCCACCCTCGGTTTACGGCTCGAACTTGTAACCCAGGCCGCGCACCGTCACCAGGTAGCGCGGCGCACCGGGGTCCGGCTCGATCTTGGCGCGGAGCCGCTTGACGTGGACGTCCAGGGTCTTGGTGTCACCCACGTAGTCCGCGCCCCAGACCCGGTCGATCAGCTGCATGCGGGTCAGCACGCGACCGGCGTTGCGCAGGAGCATCTCGAGCAGGTCGAACTCCTTCAGCGGCAGGTCGACCTTGCCGCCGGAGACCGTCACGACGTGGCGGTCCACGTCCATCCGGACCGGACCCGCCTCCAGGGCCGCGGGAGTGACCTCCTCCGGCTCACCGCGGCGGCGCAGGACCGCGCGGATGCGGGCCACGAGCTCCCGCGAGGAGAAGGGCTTGGTCACGTAGTCGTCGGCTCCTATTTCCAGGCCGACGACCTTGTCGATCTCGCTGTCCTTGGCGGTGACCATGATCACCGGGACGTTGGACCGCACCCTCAGCTGCCGGCAGACCTCCGTACCGGGCAGACCGGGCAGCATCAGGTCGAGGAGTACGAGGTCGGCGCCGTTGCGCTCGAACTCGTCGAGGCCGTCGGGGCCGGTGGCCGCGATGGCCACCTCGAAGCCCTCCTTGCGGAGCATGTAGGACAGGGCGTCGCTGAAGGATTCCTCATCCTCGACGACAAGCACTCGGGTCACGGAAGAGCCTCCGGGGCAGGGAATGGTTCGAAAGTATCGGTCTCGTACGGCCCCTCGTCGTCGACAGCGTCGTCGACGACGAACGGTCCGCCGGTGGTACGACCCCTGACGACACCCGACTCGGGCAGCCGCAGGGTGAACGTGGAGCCCTGTCCCTCCGAGCTCCAGACGGTGACCTCCCCGCCGTGCGAGGCGGCCACGTGCTTGACGATGGCGAGGCCGAGACCGGTGCCACCGGTGGCCCGTGAACGGGCCGGATCGACGCGGTAGAACCGCTCGAAGACACGCTCGCGGTCCTTCTCCGAGATGCCGATGCCCTGGTCGGTCACGGCTATCTCGATCAGGTCCCCGCCTGGTGCGGGCAGTCGCCGGGCGGCGATGCCTACGCGGGTGCGGGCGGGGCTGTAGTTGACGGCGTTCTCCACGAGGTTGCCCAGGGCAGCCGCGAGCTGGCCCCTGTTGCCCCAGACGAAGAGGTCCGCGGTGCCGCCCGAGGCCATGGTGATCTGCTTGGAGCCGGCCTGCTGGCCGCACCGGTCGATGGCCTCGACGACCAGCTCCTCCACCCGTACGGGCTCGGCGTCCTCGAGCGGGTCGTCGTTCTGCACCCGGGAGAGGTCGATGAGCTCCTGCACGAGGTTGGTCAGCCGGGTCGCCTCGATCTGCATGCGCCCGGCGAACCTCTCCACCGCCTCCGGGTCGTCGGAGGCGTCCATGACGGCTTCGGAGAGCAGCGAGAGCGCACCGACCGGGGTCTTGAGCTCATGGCTGACGTTGGCGACGAAGTCGCGTCGTACCGCTTCTATGCGGCGCGCCTCCGTCAGGTCCTCGACCAGCAGCAGGACGAGTCGCGACCCCAGCGGTGCGACCCGCGCGGAGACGGCCAGCGCCTCGCCCCGGCCGGTGCCGCGGCGGGGCAGATCGAGCTCCCCCTGCCGTATCTCGCCGTCCCGCCGGGTGTCCCTGGCCATGTTGAGCATCGGCTCGACGGCCAGGCGCCCGCCCCTGACCAGGCCCAGCGCATAGGCGGCGGAGCTGGCCTTGACGACGCTGTCGCTCTCGTCGAGGACGACGGCGGACGAGCTGAGCACGGAGAGTACGGTGTCGACGCCCGGGGGCAGGGCCGCGTTGCCGTCGGGCCGCAGGGACGTACGCGTGGGCCGCTTCTGCTCACGCTCGCTCCAGCGGAACGCCAGCATCGCGATCACCCCGGTGCACAGCCCGGCGATCGCGGAAGCTGCGGCGACCGCCGCGTTCACGTCCATGCTTCAAGGTTATGCGGGCGCGCCGACACTCTCCCAGCCATCCGGGTGCCATCTCGAACACTCGTCGCCCAGAGTTCACCAAGGGGATAGTGCCGGTTCACTTAGGCGGCCGGAACCCGACGCGTTGGGGCCGCATCGTGGCAGCGTGGGGGTCGGCCCAGTGACCCCGGCCTCAGTAAGGATCTGGAGAGGGACTTCCATGCGCGACGCTTATCACGAGGAACTCGATTCGATCGGCGAAGGCCTGGTCGAGATGGCCCGGCTCGTCGGCTCGGCGATCGGACGGGCCACGACGTCCATGCTGGACGCCGATCTCAAGCTCGCCGAGAGCGTGATCGCCGCCGACCAGAAGGTCGACGACCTCCAGCACGACCTGGAGGCGCGCGCCATCGCGCTGCTGGCCCGCCAGCAGCCCGTCGCCACCGATCTGCGGATCGTGGTGACGTCTCTGCGGATGAGTGCCGACCTGGAGCGCTCGGGCGACCTCGCCCAGCACGTCGCCAAGCTGGCACGGCTGCGCTTCCCGGAGACCGCGGTGCCGAACGACCTGCACGCGACCATCCTCGAGATGGGCCAGCTCGCCCAGCGGCTCATGGCGAAGGCCGCGGAGGTCATCATCACCAAGGACGTCGACCTGGCGCTGCAGCTGGAGCAGGACGACGACGAGATGGACCTGCTGCACCGCACGCTGTTCCAGCACCTGATGGACGACCGCTGGAAGCACGGCATCGAGACGGCCGTCGACGTGACCCTGCTCGGCCGGTACTACGAGCGCTTCGCCGACCACGCCGTATCGGTCGCCAAGCGGGTCGTCTACCTGGTCACGGGCGAGCACGCGGACGAGCTCCAGGCCTCGAACACGGCGGAGGGCGCGTAGAGGGCGCGGGCGTCGCCGCGCCCGTACGTCTGTTGCCGCCTTCGTGCGCCGTTGATGCGCCCTCCTGACGGGGCATGCAATGGGTGCGGGGGCGGCGAGCCATGCCGTACACCCCCGCCGTAGGCGTGCGCGCCTTTCGCGTGCGCCGTACGTCGTCGAGTCGTACCCCCTGAGGAGGGACCATGGCCGATTCCCCCGTGACCGAACCCCAGCAGGAGCCGCCGACCGAAGTGGTGCGCCTGACCGTGCTGGGCGCCTGCGGCTGCGGCTCGGGCTGCGGGTGCGGCTGCCAGTCCGGCGCGCCCTGCCAGTGCGGCGGCTGACCCGGGCCGAACCGCGCGACGGCGGTGCCGCACTACGGACGCGTGCTGTCCGTGGTTGGGCACCGCCGTAGCGCGGTTCGGCCGGCCGTCCGGAGGACGGGACGCAGCCACGTAAGTGATCCGACAGCTCTCCGAGCCTTACGAAGTCGAGTCCCCGGCCGCCACCCGATTGACGCCCAGCCGTCGGTCGACACGCCCGGCGACGTCGCGGTCCGCCCCTTGGCCGCCTGCGCGGAGCCCGCACGGGTTCGATTACGCTCGGACCCATGGCCGACGCACCGTACAAGCTGATCCTCCTCCGCCACGGCGAGAGCGAATGGAACGCGAAGAACCTGTTCACCGGATGGGTGGACGTGGACCTCACCGACAAGGGCGAGAAGGAGGCGGTCCGCGGCGGTGAGCTGCTCAAGGACGCCGGCCTGCTCCCCGATGTCGTGCACACCTCCCTCCAGCGGCGTGCGATCCGCACCGCGCAGCTCGGGCTGGAAGCCGCGGACCGCCACTGGATCCCCGTCCACCGCTCCTGGCGACTGAACGAACGCCACTACGGCGCGCTGCAGGGCAAGGACAAGGCCCAGACCCTCGCCGAGTTCGGCGAGGAGCAGTTCATGCTGTGGCGCCGCTCCTACGACACCCCGCCGCCGGCCCTCGAGGACGGCACCGCGTTCTCGCAGAGCGCCGACCCGCGCTACGCGACGATCCCGCCGGAGCTGCGCCCGCGCACCGAGTGCCTCAAGGACGTCGTCAACCGCATGCTGCCGTACTGGTACGACGGCATCGTCCCGGACCTCCTCGACGGCAAGACCGTCCTGGTCGCCGCCCACGGCAACAGCCTGCGTGGCCTGGTGAAGCACCTGGACGGCATCTCCGACGACGCCATCTCGGGCCTCAACATCCCGACCGGCATCCCGCTCGCCTACGAGCTGGACGCCGACTTCCGGCCCCTGAAGCCGGGCGGCACCTACCTCGACCCGGATGCGGCCAAGGCCGCGATCGAGGCCGTGAAGAACCAGGGCAAGAAGAAGTAAGCAGAGCTGAACTAGCCCCCCCCCCACCTGCGGGTTTTCCGCTTGGTGGGGGGCTTTTTGGTGCGCTGGGCCGTCTGTGGGCCGTCACATGTTCAACGGGCCGTCAGGCGCGGCGGCTCCAGCGGCGGATGCGGATGTCGAGGACGATCAGCAGTGCCACGGGTACGGCGATCTCTGCGGGGGCGTCAGCCCAGAGGGCGAGTGCGCCGCCGGCAGTGCCGATGAGCGCGATCGGGAGATCGCGAGGGTGGATATCGACGGTTACGCCGACGCGTGGGACCATGAAGCCCTCCAGCTGTGCTCGGTTCACTTCGCAAGGTGATTTCTGGGGCGTGGCAATGGAGGTGAATGCCGCCCTTGCAGGGGCGGCATTCACATGCCGCAGGAACTTTCCCACAGTCGTCACGCGTCGGACAAACGCGCAGCTGAAAGCTACCCTGTTCGTTTGCGTAGACAGATTGTCCACGCACATGGACAGCCACAGCACTCCGACATTTCCCGGAGACTTTCCAGACCCTCGAATCTTTCCAGGCGCCGTCCGATGCGGCTCGTTACCCCTCGTTGCCTGGTGCCGCCGTGTGACCTCGCGCCACCTCGCCCCGCAGGACACGAGGACGATGCCGCCCAGGGCCGCCGCCGCCAGGCATGAGCAACCGGTTGCGCCAATCGGTTTCCGTAGCTGATTTCGGGAAATCGATGTCGGAGAATCGGTTGCGGAGTATCGGTTTCTCCTTACCGATTTCAACCTTGCTTCGAAACTCATATTTGGAACCTTGAACAGATCTCAGATGTAAGGTTCGGGTTTCAGACCAGACGCCTTCGAGAACGAGCCCTTGCCTGATTCTAGGTTCTGCGATCCGAAAATCGCGCTGACCGCCTTGCGCGTGCGCTCCTGGCTCGACGGCATCAGGTGCGCGTACACCCGGAGCGTCAGGCCAGGGTCGGAGTGCCCGAGGTACTCGGCGAGCGCCTTGATGTTCTCCCCAGCGTCCAGCAACACCGACGCGTAGAAGTGCCGCATCCCGTGCATACCGTTCTCGCGTGACTCGGCGTGCGGAGCGCCGGCCGCCGGGACCGGGATCACTCCGGCCGAGGCCAGGGCAGGTTTCCACGCTTCCTCGTTCAGCGAGGTGCGCCAGACATGACCACCGCGCGGTCCCATAAAGATGAGTCGCTTGGTCACCAGCGGTCCGCCCGCCACCTTCCACGGCAACGTGATCTCGACCGGCGGGAATTGCTTCATGTGTGCCCGCAGCGCGTCGGCGACAGGGCCGGGGAGCGGCACGTCCCGCAGCTTGCCGCCCTTGGGTGGAGCGAAGACGGGCTTGCTGCGGCTCAGTTTGAGCTGCTGGACGACGTGCAGCGTGTCCGAGCGGAAGTCGATCGCGTCCACCGCGATGCCCAGGATCTCGCCCTGCCGTAGGCCGCAGCCGCCGCCCAGGTCGACCATCGCCTGATACCGCTCCGGCATGCCCGCGCAGGCGTGACGCGCTTCGTGTCCACGGTCGGCGGCCGTACCGAACGCGCAGAGCAAGGGTTCCGCGGAAGGTGCCCGTCATCCACGGCCGCGCTGAGAGCCGCCCGCACGTTGGAGTAGATCGTCCGGGCGTACGAGCCACGCACCCCGTTCGCCTGGAGCTGCTGCACCCAGTCGCGGATGTGCGCCGGCTGGAACGAACCGAGCGGACGCGTGCCGAGGTACGGGAACGCGTGCAGCCGGAGCTGCGACTCCATCGAGGCTTGCGTGTTGGGGTCCGCCCCTTGGGTGGACACCCAGCTCTCCGCGTACTGCTGGAAGGTGGTCCGGGCCGCGCGGGGATCGATGTACTGACCCCGCGCCATGTCCGCTTCGGTATGGGCCAGCCACTGATCAGCGAGCCGCTTCTGTCGGTCCGGGAAGCTCTTTGACTTCTCCGTGCCGTCCGGCCCGACGTAGCGCGCGCGGTAGCGGGACCCCACTCCGTAGCGATCCGACTTCACCTTGCGCGGCTTACCGTCAGGACCGGTCACGGTCACGAACCAGCGGTCCTGAATGTGTCCGGCCATCAGGCAGCCGCCTCGCTCCGGCGGGAGTCGACCCAGGCCCGGACGTCGTCGGGGTCGAAGCGGAGGTGCCGGCCGACACGGAAGCCGCAGGGTCCGGTCCGCTTCCGGCGCCACTGGTAGACCGTTGCCCTGGTCTTCCGGTGCAAGCCCGCCGGCGGAAGCGAGCGGACTTCCAGCGAATCGACCGCGGTCAGCTGGCTCACGCCGGACGAGGTCACCGAGTGGATGTCCGAGGTCTATGCGGTCCGACTGCTGGATGCTCTCGACGGCAACGGGCCCCATGTGCGAAGCCATGACGGCAAGCGCCTGACGCCGGTGCGATAGAACTTTCCCTACTTCATCAAGACCCGCGCACGGCGCGGGCGCGCCCCGCCTCAGCGGCGCGGCCTGCCTCTGTCTTCGCCCCGGCTGGCCGCGCCCGGCGGCGCGCTGCGTGCAGCGGGCAAAGGGGAGAAGCCATCCGCAGGCACAAGACATGCCTCCGGCGGGGGCCCGAGACTCCGGGATGATCGGGGCGATGTGCGCGGGTGCCGGCCGCTCCTGCCAGAGCTGCCGAGAGTCAGTCTTGCTTGTCGACGCTCGGTGGTGGACTCTGTCTCGACCGCACTGCTTTGACCACTTCTTGCGCGGCTTGCTCCGGATCTTCGTGTTCCCAGAATCGGACCACGAGCCATCCCGCGTTGCGTAGTGCCTCGTTGGTCTCGGCGTCGCGGGCTTGATTCCCAGCGATCTTCTCCTGCCAGAACGCCGCCCCCTTCTTGGCGGGACGGTGGTGTTCAGGGCAGCCGTGCCAGTAGCAGCCATCGACGAATACGGCGACGCGAGCCTTGGTGAACACCACGTCGGCGGTACGGCGCAGGTCGGGGATCGGTCTGACGCCCACGCGGTATCGCAGTCCGTGTCTATGGAGCGCGGACCGCAACAGCTTCTCGGGTTTCGTGTCCCGTCCCTTGTTGGCGGTCATGACCGCTCGGGAAGCGGGGGAGGACGCCCACGAGTCGCGGGGAACGGTCTCGGTGGTCACGTATCCGGCGACGTGAGCGACCTCCCATGCCTGCGCCAGGTTTGCGGCGCGAGTCGCGGCGTCCACCTCGCCGACGTACCGTTCCTGTGTCTCGCCCTCCTGTGACCACCGTAGGTACGCGCGGATGCGGCGGGTGCTGCGGTACAGGCGCAGCGCGATGGACGCGCGCGCATATCGGCCCTCGCCGATGTCGACCGCGCGCGAGAGGCGGCTGCCAGCGGCTCGATCTTGCTCAGCCGCTCGGGCCTCCCTGTTTATCCCTGCTCTCGGCTTCCACGCCCGATCGGGAGGCATCCGATCCTTCCAACGCCTCTGCCGATCGCTCGCGGCTTCGGTCACTTTCGCTTCTCCGGGTCCTCCAGAGCCCCAACCGACCTGAGAGCCTCGGCGACAGCCGTTGAGAAGGCCGCCCCAAGCTTCACGGGCACGGCGTTACCCAACTGCCGCATCTTCTCCCCCCGCGGCCCGTCGAGAATCCAACGGTCCGGGAACGTCATGACTCGCGCCGTCTCCCGCACAGTCATGTATCGGTATCCGTTTCCGCCCCCGGCGTTGACAAAGTTGACGTTGTCGAGCTGCATGACGGATTCGCCGCCCGGCACGCCGTGTACACCCGCCTTCACGGTCTTCGCGGGTCGGTCCAGCAGGTTCGGGGTGTGCCCGGTGTACATGCGAGCTCCAGGCCACCCGATGTGGTCGGCGATGCCACTGACTTCGAGCTTGCCCTTGACGGCTTCCTCCGTAACGTACGGAAGCGGCTTCCCCTCGTTCTCGTCGATTCCCGTGATGGCGTCGCGCAGCGTGCGCCACGGCTCCAGCTTCAGCTTCTCCTTAACCTTCTTGTTCTCGTAGTCAAGCTTCGGAAGGTTGGCGATGGTGCGCTTGCGAACATCCGCGGGCACTTTCTTGTGCCGCTCTGTCCAGTAGGGTCCGCCCTCGCGCATGGAGTGGATCATCGACTCCTCGGAGTGCGTCTCCTTAGGCATGAAGTCGTCCCAATCGACGCCGAGGTCGGCACGGAACGCGACGATAATCACTCGATTCCGAATCTGCGGAACACCGTAGTCAGCCGCGTTGACTTCCATCTCCTTGACCAGGTATCGCTCCGACAGTTCAACCGAGTCGTTGGCGATAAGCTTCTCAAGAATTTCGTTGTGGTCTTCCCACGTCGCGTTCTTGTCGCGCTCCACAAAAGGCAGGCGCATTTCGTTCAAGATGTATTTGAAGTAGGGTTTGAAAGACGGTCGAAGCAGGCCGCGCACGTTCTCGCAGATGACTGCCTTCGGCCTCATCTCCCGAATCGCGCGGAACATCTGCGGGAACATGTTCCGCTCGTCTTCCATGCCCTTGTGGACGCCTCCCAGGCTGAACGGCTGGCAGGGCGGTCCACCGGCGAGGACATCGACCTCGTCCGTCACAAGGTCGGTGAAGTCGACGTCACGCACGTCGCCCGGGATGAGCGGCCAACGCTTCTCCGGCTCGTCGGGGTCCGGCGGGTTGTTCTTCAGGGACTCGCACGCCCGCTTGGCGTACTCATTTACCAGGAGCGGACGGAAGCCCGCGGCGTGCACAGCCATCGCGAGCCCCCCGCCGCCGGCGAACAGTTCGACACACGTCCCCACCTCTTGGCGTTCTTCTCGCAGCTCAGGCATGAGAGAAGCGTACCGCGGAGTTTGTGATCACCAAGCCGCTTCAACGAAGACGCGCAACAGGCGCCCCGTTTTCACCGGTTAAGGTGATGCCGATCACTCGCCCGAAGGGAGCCCCGGTCTTGCCGCTTGAGAACCATGCCGAGTTCAAGCTGAGCATCACGAAGGCGCTCGGCGATCAGTTGGCCGCGGCCCTGGAGAAGCTCACGCCCGCACCCCTGACGGAGGAGAACGTCAGTCGCCTCCCGCGTCACAAGGGGGTATATCAGCTCTACCGGCACGGCGAGCCTGTGTACATCGGGAAGGCCGACGCCACCCTCGGCCAAAGGCTGAGGAAGCACCTTAAGAAGCTCAGTGGTCGCGAAAATATTCACTTGGAGTGGATGACCTTCACGGCTCTATCCGTGGACGAGGATTTCGCGGCGGTAGCTCCGGAAAAGCTCCTCATCGACAGATTTCAGAGCGAAGGCCAGGCACCGTGGAACGAGAACGGCTTCGGCATCAATGATCCCGGGGTTGAGCGTGACACCACGGTTTTCTCAGATGATCATTTCGATCAGCTCTACCCCGCTGACCTTGCTTGGGTGATAGGCGATCTCCCTCAAGGGACTCAAACCCTGCGCTCCTTCTTGAAGTTCGCCAAGACGACGCTGCCGTACACCTTCAGGTACGCGTACTACCGAACCCAGAAGGAGAGTTTCTACGAGCAGTTCGAGGTAATCATCGAGCAGCCAGAGATGACGGCGAATGAGTTCCTTCGTTTTGTGAGCGCCCAGCTGCCTGATTCGTGGCAGATCATGGTGCTTCCTGGATACGCCGTAATGTATCCAAGGGAGATGTACTCCCAGAGCGCGCGAAGGCATTACATCGCTGGTACGGAACTTTCGCCTAACCTCGATCTCCTTCCGTGGTCGACGGAGGCCACCGGGGGGTGATGTCCAGACGCCCCCCGGCCACGGCGAGGGTGTCGATCAGCCGGGAGACCGTTGGGTCGGAGGCCACCGGCCCGAACACGGCCGGCTCGGCCCGCAGCAGTCCCGCATCGGCCAGGCAGTCCCCGCCCAGCGCGACCGCGAGAGCCACATCCAGCATGATCGTGCCCGAATCATGCACCGGCCACCATCACGCGGGCCACAGCGCAGGCATCACCACCAGAACCGCGACGGGTGGCCTGGCAAGCCGGAGAAGAGCCATGTCAGCGCCCTTCAGGGACTCTCCCCGAGCGACTATCTGCGCTACGCGTCGAAAACCTACAGAGTCCTCGCGACTCGAGGAACACGCGGCACGCGGCTCTACTCAACTGATGCCGTGTCCCAGCGGCATTTGAGAGGTCTAGTGCTCGGCGCGGCCGCAGATGGCGTCGAAGTGTGACGAGGGGCGGTGGCTGGGTCCGCCTGCGGACCCAGCCACCGCAAGTGCGCAGAGCGGGATCGCGGACGTCGGGGAACATGCATCCGTCAGACAGCGAATGCCTGAAGATACGGCCGAGTCCGCTGTCAGAGGCTCGACTCCACGCGGTACTTCAGGACCCGCCCATCGTCTGGTTTGGCGGCCGAGGGGAGCTCCAAGCGGAACGCCATGACGATTCGAGTCGAGTCAAACCTGATGGTCTCCTCCTCCGGCTTGGCGATCATCGGGTAAAGCAACATGCCAGCCGTACGTGAACCCGGGACGCGCACAACATCATGAAGCAACCGATGATGTATGGGTTGCGACTTCGCCTGGAGGCGCCCTTCGATCTCGTTTCGGCTGTGGAGACTGAAGGGTCCGAAACCGAGCAATGGCGTGGTCGATTCAGCGTCGAGAAGCTGTGGCATGACAACGTGCCAGCTGTCGACTTGCGAGGAATCCAAGGATTTCAGCCAGCGCAGGTCCGCCTTAAATTTCTCCTCATCCAGCCAGGACAGCCTCTCCAAGATCTTGACAACCAAGCCGTGAGCAAAGTCGCCTTGGAAGATGTCCAGCGACTTGCTTACGTGCGGGGCAGGCTGTGGACCACTCATGCCGGCCAGGACAGGGCCAAAAGCCTTCAAGTTATCGTGCAGTTTCGCTTTCTCTCCCAGTAGCGGGTACGCGCTACTGGGCTCCTTAACGCCCGTGGCATCCTGTTCGAGGATGGCGCACCATCTCTTATTCGCCGCAGTGGGCTTGACGGAGGAGTGCTGAGCGACGAGAGGGACAATCCTCTGAGGCGTGATCAGAGGTCGGCCATTGTCATCCATCTTCGCATACTTGCCGAGTTGATTCCGAAAGAATTCTTCATCTTGGCAGATGCCAGCGAAGGTCTCATGGAGACTCTTGGGAATATAGAGACGCACCAGATCACGGTAATTCTTCCGGAATCCGAACCAGCGTCCCATCTGCATGAGAGTGTCAGCTGCCCGTGCAGCCCGCCTGTAGTAGGTAACTGTGAGACCCTCGACGGTGAAACCGCGGGCAAGCATGTTGCCGCCGATCAAGATTCGCCAGACGGGCGATGAGTCGAAGTCCAGCTCCTCGCCTTCGATCTTATCGCTGTTGACGACCAGTACCGGCTGCCCAGTCTGCTCGATCAGTGCTACAGCTTCTGCCACGTAGGGTTTGAGCTCGTCAAATCCAGTGGGCAGTGGCAAATCGCTAGCGGTGGCGGAAGAGGCTGGTGCGATGTCACGCAGATAAAGGTCCCGGAGCCTTTCATAGCTTTTGGCTGAAGAGTATCCCGCCCTGCGCCAGTGCCGCTTGATGTTTTCGGCTTGATCTCTATGCACGGTCTTCTTCTGGGCTTCATGTACGAGCATAGTATGGTGCTTGAATTTTCCAACGCCAAGGCTTTCCCTGAAGAGCTTAACCGCTCCAGAAAGGACGAAGGCGTCGAGGGCCTCCCCAAGCTTGGAATCATCATCCTTGTGTCGAGGTAGGAATCTCACATGGCATTTCTCAGGGGAGTTCTCGTAAGTCTCCTCTTCCTCGCCTGTAGACGAATCAGCGTTGTTGAAGTCCGATGCCCCCATGTATCCACTGGGTCGATCCAGGGAAACGAGGAAGTCCTTCGGGAAAAGGCTGTGGGGATCTCCGGGATCTATGAAAACGTTGGCGAATGGTGTTGCCGTATACCCCACGTACTGGGCACGAGGCAACATCGTGAGGAGTTCAGATATCGCTTTGTTGATGGCAGTCCGTTCGGCTTCTTCCTCGTACCACTTTTTACGGTTCGTGTTGATCGAAGCCTGATCCGACTCGTCGTCGATGATCAGGGTGGGGATTCCAGGTAGGCGCGAATGGACCTTTTTCAGGTCCTTGATAACCCGCTTGAGAACACCAGAGTTCTTCTTCACCACGGCGAGGCGAGCGGCTTCAGGGAATACATTGTCAGGGTGATATAGCGGCTTGGTCGGGTTTGTGCCATGGAAGTCGAGAGCATCGATTGCGCCGGATTGATAGTCCTGATGATGCCTGGTGAGACGGTGCACCTCAGGGATGCGCGCCCCTGCGGGTATCTGCCCGTGGTCAATGAATCGACCGGCGACCCATTCTTTATCCTGCTGGTAGTCGACATCATCCAGCGCGAACTCGTCTGTAGGGTCGATGCCTCCCAACACACTGCTGACTCCAGCGAATTCCATATCGAGGCGCCGCTGAGTCTGGGACCGTAGCTTATCCGTGGTCCCCGTCAACACGATAATGAGCCGGTAGCCAACATCGACCGCCTTAGCGATCACTCCAGTGAAGTTGGCCGTCTTTCCGCTCTGCACATAACCGACAACGAGCCCCTTTGACTGGTAAGGCTGATCAGCAGTCGGATCAGCCAACCGCTCCACCACGCGTGTGGTGGCTGGCCCGAGAGAGCTCGCGACGTCTTCGGCAGACCACCCTTTATCGATAAGATAGTTCTTATAATGTTCCCAGTAGAATCCCCTGTCGCTGGCTAGTCCTTCCGTGTACCAGGGAATCCAATTTTCGGACGACGCGATTACCGTGGGTCGGCCCGTCTGCGCTACCGGGAAGAGTTCCATAAATAGTATGGCCGTTGTCTCATCGACCCGCAGGCGATCAATGATGACCGCTCGGCGTTGGTTACTTCCAGCCTCAGTGTGCTGCGTCCATGAGTCGGTGGAAAGCGCGGCGTCCCATCCGGCTATGCTTAGGTGCATTTTGATCCGAAGAGGGTCATTAGCGCCGACTGAGCTAAGGTGGCGACAAAGCTCGGTATCCCCGACCGGAACCGCTGGAGCATGGGAGTCATCCGCAGCAAATTCCGCTGCGGTGTGAATTGCGCGAGGGCCGCGCCCTTCCATCAATTTGAGGGCCGCCAGGTAGGCGTCCGTCAGTGTTTGGCAGCCGCTCATACAATTTCCACTTCTTCTAGGATGTCTGCGAGAAATTCTGGTAGTGGAGCACTTGGATTGCGGCCCGTCAGGTCGATTTGGTAGCGGACCTGGACGATCTGTTCCCGAGCTGCAACTCTGCGGACTTCATCCGGGGTCAGGCGAGGGAAGTCGTCCGTAACGGCGAAAGCCGCCGGCTTCGTCCGAAGCGCCCAGGGTCCCTGACATGTGCGCTCGAAGCGATCGCGCCAGCCAGCCTGTCTCAGGCGTGCTTCCAAGGCGGCGCGGTCTTCGTCGTTTCGCGCTTCGGCTCGGGCGAGGTGGACCAAGTCAGGCAGCCCATTCCCGGCACCTGACCCTGCCGACGTTATTTGGCAAGAAACAAGCCAGAGAGGCCGGGAGCCGGTAGGGCGCAGCTGGGTTAGAGATTCGATCCAATGGATGCGTCGTTCCGACCGTGTTGTCTTCACTTCGATGTTGAGACCGCATAGGGCAAAGTCGTGCTCTTCCCGCTGGGGGCCCAACCAAGCAGCGAGAGCCTCCTTGCTGCCGACAGTCCGCGTCAATCCGAGGAATACGATGAGCTCACCGAAGAGTCCTACCTCGCGCTCGATCTCCAGGGAGTGGCTGCTCTTGATCAAGTTGGCAAGTAAACGAACGGTTTCGACAAGCGCCTGTTCTGGAGAAAGGCCTTTAAGCTGGATCCGGTCGGCGATGGCACAAAGCATGGGATATGCGTCGGCGAACAGATCACGGCGAGTCACCGCGATCTCTAGGTGACGGCGGCCGCCGTTCCATGCAATCCCGCAGCGAATGTGCTCCAACCCTGGGTCATTGACAATCCCAGTGCCATCAAAAGGGACTCTCAGTCCAATTTCGGATCTTTTTGGAGAGATGAAGAGAACGAGAGTCGGCTCGCCAGGTATCGGCTGGTCGATGGGCACGTTGGAGCGCAGGTAGCTCCTGAGGCTCGCTTCGCTAAGATGGCGTCGTTCGACCCCGTCAGTCACGATTTCTCCCCTTGCGCTGCCACAGTCAACAATTCCTGCCACATTTCAAGATTATCTTTGTCTTTCGAACCGAGATATTCACCCTGGAATAGGTCTTCCATGAGGATATATAGAAGGGCTTTGAGGACGGGCATGTCATTGAGACCGCCTCTGCGGCCACCGAGAAGTGTTGTCCGATAACTGTCATTGAGCCACAGGGTACGGTTATCGCGATCGATGCGAAAGAAAGACTCATCCGCGAATGCGGCCCAGCGAATATTGATGGACTCTTCGTCCTCTAGTAGCGGGATTTCTCGCTCGATGGCCTTCTTTAGGGGCGGGGAAAGGCCGCGCCCGGGGGGAATCATCCGTTTTCGCTGCATAGTTCTTTTGCGGGAGTCGCGGAATGCTGTTTCGGCGACTTTCAGGTATTCAGCGAGCGTGGTCTGATCCTCGGCGCGAGCCTCTTCGCATAGATATGCGAACTTGGCTCCTACGCTGACTTTGGACTTTTCCGGATTCATTTTAAAAAGGCCGATCGCGTCGTCTTCGATATCGATTTCGACACGGGCCAAACGGAGTCGGCGGTCGCCGGCGTGGATCCCCTCCCAGCCGCCAGCATGGAGTAGACGGTCGTTTCGATAGAAGTACAGACCCTGCCTGGAGTCAGTCCCGCCCGGAAGGTTGAACTCGGGCAGTTGCGAGCGACCAGGCCAGATGTGACAGCGCATGCTCAAGGTGAGCCCCTCGGCCCGGCCGACCAAATTTTTGGGCCAGCCACTCTTACCTGTCCGCGTATAGCCGAAGGGGTCGAGTGGTGAAATGCTGAACCGGCTACCGAATTCCCCGGTCTCTGCCTCTTCTACTTCGACCCATATTTTCACGCGTTGCGCGGCCAGTAGTCGATGCATAACCAGCCCGAGGTGCTGGCGTATCTGTACTAGAGTCTTGCTGATGTATTCCTCTACTCGGGTCGGGTCATCGGTGGCGGGGAATCCCGTGACCTCGTCCCAACGAACAACGGTTCGTCCGGCGCCCTGGGGGAGGTTCCACTCGCGGTCAAGCTCGCCGGCGGCGAAGTGTTCAGGCACCACGCCACAGAGAAAGCCGCTCTGCTGAGAACTAAGCTCCCACCGGCGTCCAACTGCACGTCCTCTCTGGTCCCGAGAGAGCAGGGTGAGACTGCGAGCCTGACTGAAAGAGGCGGCCTTCAAGCCAATGCCGAAACGGCCTAGATCACCGGTCTTG
This sequence comes from Streptomyces sp. NPDC049970, assembly GCF_040660235.1. Classification (NCBI taxonomy): domain Bacteria; kingdom Bacillati; phylum Actinomycetota; class Actinomycetes; order Kitasatosporales; family Streptomycetaceae; genus Streptomyces; species Streptomyces sp. NPDC049970. The sequence goes on from NZ_JBFALP010000016.1 coordinate 81,590, forward strand.
TATGTGCGGCGTCCCCCCAGAGTCATGGCGTCATCGATGGCTTCAGGTGCTATACCGGAGCCATTGTCAACCACGTAGAGGCTACAGAGTCTGCCCGCATTCCTGACTATGCGGATGAGAGTGTCTGTGGCTCCTGCGTCTACGGAGTTATCCACCAGGTCGGCCAGCGCGGTTTCTAACGAGTGATTCCGACCGAGACCATCCATCGACCGTGCCTCTGGCGGCAGATCGACGCCTCCACTGGCAGGGACCTCATCGCGCCATCTGACCATGTGACGATGATCGCTGCGGACTCACTGCGTGTAAAGGCGATTGGATGTCTTGATGGCCCGGCGGCGGAAAGAAGCGATGCCGCTACGACTCATGATGTAGGGGACCCGTGCTGCATCTGTGCACGCGTAAGTACGCTACTTCCTTCGGATCCCTTACCCCCGTGCTCTGGAGCGCCTCCCAGGCAGTCTCAGTGAGCTGCCGAACGGTCTCCGGAACGTGGACGCAATCTCCTTCGATTTCGCAGTCCCGGAATTTATAGTTCCGCTTATCCGGGCAGTGCTTCGGGCCCCTTGCCAGCAGTGGTGCCGGACGAGGGGCGCCACTTGCCCTCTCCTGGGAAGTGACTGGCCGAACGGGCCCTTGCGCTGTGGGTGCCGTTGATGGGGCAGGGGTCGGAGGGCACGCCCCTGCTTGCCACCCGCCGCCTGACGGAGTCTGCTGAGGACTCCACGGCGAGACCGACCAGGGGGCCCCTTCACCTATGGGGGCAGCGGCCAGGGTCACGCCTCCTTTACGACGATGAGGACGGACCGCGCCGATCCCGCCCGCCCCGGGCAGACAGTTACTGCCCCACTTGGGGCTTTCCCCCAGGTTTTCCCCAGAGAGGCGTCGGGTTGCCGAACGGCCTGGCCGGGGATATCGGGACCAGCCCGCTGTAAGTCTGCCGACGTTCTCGCACCGACGGACGAAGGCGGACGAAAACGACCTCCGCTAACCATCAGCGCAGGTGAAGGACGCACCAGGTCAGAGTTGAGCCCTATCCGCTTACCTGAGAAGCCGTTGTCTTTCCGTACTTGAACGCTGACTTTCTACTGGTCAGGCATGGTGTGGCGGGTTCTATGGCAGATAGGACACGTCGTGTCGTCTTGGTCGTGGAGGTTCTGGGATGCCGTCGGTGGTCGGTTTGCTGGAGGAGCGGGAACGGGGTGCCCGGCAGCGGGTTGAGGTGTTGCGTGAGGAAGCGGACCGGGTCCTTGCCGAGCTGCGCGACGCGGAGCTGTTCTGGGAACGGTTCGTGACTGCGCGGGAGGTTCTTGTCGAGGTCCTTGCTGGCCCGGGCGGGGGTGCTGACGTCGAGGAGACAGCTGTGCCGGTTGCGGAAAACGCTGCGCCGACGCCGACGCCGAAGGGCGGGAGGGTGCCGGGGTCAGTGGTGCCGGTCAGGAGTGAAGGCGTCGAGGTGTCGTCGCTGTCGCCGGACTATCAGCGGGGCCGCCGCACTAACTCCCGAAGCGGGCACAGGGCAGCCTCCGTCACCAGCGATCACCTTCAGTGAAGCTAGTTAATTAGATTAGAGCTAGTGGACTAGATCTTCCATATGCCTGAGCAGCCGCCTTATCTCCGCGTCGCCGATGTCCTCCGGCAGCGGATCGTGGAGCACGTGTGGGAGCCGGGAGACCGCCTGCCCTCCCGCGCCCAGATCGGCGAGGAATGCGGCGTAGGCGAGAACGTGGTCCGCAGGGCGCAGGAGTTGCTGATCTCCCAAGGTGTGCTGGAGGGCCGTGCCGGGTCGGGCACCTACGTCGCCGAGCCCCGACCGCGCGTGCGGGTGGTGCGATCGTCGGCGCGCGAGCAGCCGACCGGGTCACCCTACGAGGAAGCTTCGCTCCTGGGGATCCAGAAATCCGCTCTCGTGACGCACATCAAGCGGACCTACTACAGCGATCAGGGGCGGCCGGTGGAGACGGCGGACATCGTCCTTCCCGCAGCGCTGTGCGAGATCGTTTACGAGGTTCCCATCGGTCGTCAGTGACCATCGCGGCGAGCGGTGACCGGGCCGTTCCTGGGCCGTCTCTGGGCCGTCCGAGGTTGCTCAACGGCACCCGATGACGACCAATGACGACTGCTCACCCCGAGTCGATCAGCTTCCCCACCTGCGAAAACCCTGGTCGGCGAGATATCCCGCAAGACCCAGGGCAAGAAGAAGTAGAGCTAGCGATCACGCCCCTGACCTGCACTCACTGTGCAAGTCAGGGGCTGTTGTTCGTTCTCGGGCCACCCCTGGGCCCTCAGGGCGGGCGTTCCTCCGGCCGGTGTCCAGATCCCCCGTGGCGCTTTCCCGCCCTTGGCCGCCAGGTCCTCGAAGGCATCCCCGCAGACCTCTGCGTGGTCTAGGCCGCGTGAGAACATCCGTCCATGAGTAGCGACCTGGAAGTGAGTGCGCTGGCGATCAACGTCACGATCCCGCAGTCGCTCCGCTGGACGGACACTCGACGCGGTGAAGCTTTCACGCTGACCACGCTCAACGTCCGGCTTCTCCCGGACGGCCGCCTCGCGACGAAGGCCTACGGCCGACCGGTCGGGGGCGGTCGGGGCGCGTACGTATCGTTCCCCGTGCCCGACAAGCCCGAACTGGTGGCCCTTGTCGCCGACGCCGCCAGCCGTGCCGGGGCGCTGTGGGCAGCTCATCGCGGTCTCGGCTGAACCCGGCTCTCGCTGACCAGGGGCATCGGGGCGGGCCAATCGGACCAAGTCGGGAAGACGTGAGTACGCCCGCCCACGAGCCCGCAACCAGGTACGCCATCCCCGTCCCCGACGCGCGGGTTGAACGGCGTCCGTCCAGCGCAGGCCCGCCTGCCGTCCGTCTCTGCCGTAGCGGTACGCGCTAACGTGGCGCTCATGCCTGTCTGTTGCCCGGGTGCACACCCCCACCGGCGGCGGCAGGCGGAGCGCGGAGAGCAAGGAGATCGAGGAGAGCGATCATGGGCGAGTCTCTGAGGACCTTCGTCGGCGGGACCGAGGTCGAGGTACCCAACAGCATCCCGGCCATCCGTGCCGCGCTGCCCGAGGAGAGACGCGAGGAGTTCGACCACGCGATCAACGAGGCTGGGGTGCACGAGATCCAGGCCGTGATGCGGCACTGGATGCTGGAGTCCGTGCCCGACCCCGAGGCCGAGGAGATCCTGGACCGGCTGGCCCAGGACGAGGCCGAGAGGCGGAACGTCGCTTGAGTTTCCGCATCTCCTACGCACCGCCCGCCGACGACACGTTGGCCAAGATGCGCGACGGCGACTCGTTCCGCGGCGAGATGGCGCGCACCGTGGGCCTGAATCCATACGGACACGCCTCCAGCGCCGTCAAGCGTGAACGCGACCGGCGCGAGGCGACCGTGGCCGGGGCCATCGTCCTCTACTACGTCTCCGGGACCGTGCTGACGGTGACCGTCGTCAGACTCGTCCCCCTGCCGTGAGCCGCTGAGGCGACGGGCAGTCAGATCGTCGCGAGCGGGTAACCGTTGACCACTGCCCCCGCGGGGCTCAGCGTCCGGTGGACCCAGCCCCCAGAATCTCCTGCGGGCCGGGACGAAGGAGCGGGAGCCGTCCTGCCCGCCCCGCCCCCGTTCCCCGCCTCCTGCGAATCAGCCGAGCTTCCCGGCCTGCGCGTCGATCACCGCGGTCGGCAGGTCGAAGTCGGACTTCGCGCCCGTAGCGCCGAGGTTGAAGGAGAAGAAGGTGGCGACGGTGCCGCCCTTGCGGAGGCTCACGAGCTTGAAGGGGGCCGCCGACTCGCCCTTCCCCATCTGCACCCGCCAGGCGACGACCTCGTCGCCCCCGGTCACCTTCTCCTCGGTCAGCTTGGTGATCGTCTGCTTCGAGTCCTTCATCGACAGGGTGAACCCACCGGTCGCGCACGCCGCGGCCGAGGTGCGGAGCTCGGCGAGGTTCTTCTCGGCGCCGTCACCGTCGTACGAGGCCAGCGTGACCAGGGACGACGTCATGTCGAGCGCGGCGCCCATGGCGTCCTCGAAGTCCTCGGGCGCGGCACTCTTCTTCTTGGGCTCCTCGACGACCTTGCGCCCGGCGTTCCCCACCGGGTTGCCACGCTTCACGCCGTAGAAGGCGAAGCCGATGGGCTCGCACTCCTTCTTGTCGACGGTGACGGCACCGGGCTGCGCGATGTCCTCGGGGCCCGTCTTCGAGATCTTGTGGCCGGCGACGTCTCCCTGCTCCAGCGAGGCCTTCTCCAGCTCGGCCGACGTCAGGGCCTTGACCGCGGGCTTCGTGGCGTCGTCCTTGGCGCCCGACGCAGCGCTGTCGTCCTTGTCACCGGAGTCCGAACCCCCGCAGGCGGTGGCGAGCAGGGCCAGACACGCCGCGGAGGCGGCGAGGGAGGTGCGGCGTACGGCGGTGGCGCGCATGGTTCGTTCATCTCTCGGTCGGAAGGAGCAACGACCCTTACCCGGGGCGGAATTCATGACCGCGGGGAGGGTTGTCACAGTGCGGCACACTCTACGATCGACACCTGTCCGATGATCGTTCCGAGCGGTCGCGGGATGTGATCGTGATTCCTCCGTGATCATCCTGTGAAGACGCTGTGGGGCGGTCGATGCCGCAGGAGAGCCCGGGGGACCCGCCAATGTCCGTGGACGCGACCACAGCCGTACTCGAAGCGCTGGGGGTCGGGAGCCGCGGCATCGCTTCCCGCGAAACGCTCACCGGGGGCACGTACAACACCGTCACGCGTGTCGTCCTCACGGACGGGAGGGACTGGGTGGTGAAGACACCGCCCGGCCACCACGCCGGGCTGAGCTACGAGAAGCGGCTGCTCACCAACGAGGTCACCTTCTACGCGTCGGCCGCCGCCACGGGCGACCGCACGATCCCGCAGGTCGTGCACAGCGAGCTCGACCCCGGCGCCCCGACCGGCCCGTACGTCGTCATGACCGCCCGACCCGGGTTGCCCTGGCACGACTTCGCCCCGCAGCTGACGGACGCGGAGCACCGGGGCCTGCGAACCGAGTTCGGGCGGATCGTCGGACGTCTCCACGGCGTGACGGGTGCCGCCGGGTTCGGTTATCCCGCCGAGCCCCTGGGGGCCCTGTCCCCCACCTGGCGGGAGGCGTTCACCGGGATGACCGACGCCGTGCTCGCCGACGCGGAGGGGTTCGGGGCGCGTCTGCCGCGCCCGGCCGGGCAGATCCGCGAGGCGCTCGCAGCGGGGGCCGGCCTGCTGGACGAGGTGACGCGGCCCGCTCTGGTCCACTTCGACCTGTGGCCGGGGAACATCCTGGTCACCGGGCCGACGGGCGCCCGACGGATCGGCGGGGTCGTCGACGGTGAGCGGATGTTCTGGGGCGACCCCGTCGCCGAGCTGGTCTCCGTGTCACTGTTCGGCCGCCCGGAGGAGGACACCGAGTTCCTCGCCGGGTACGCGTCCACGGCGGCCGAGCCCTTCGTGTTCACCGCTTCCGTACGCCGCCGACTCGGCCTCTACCGCGCGTACCTCTACCTGATCATGCTCACCGAGACGGTGCCCCGAGGGCTGGGGGCGGAGGCGGCGGACCGGACGTGGCGCGAGGTGGCACCGCGGCTCGTGGAGGCACTGGACGAGGTGACGTCGGCCCGGGAGTGACACCGGGTACGCGTGCCCGCCACTCACCGGGCGTGCGGGGCCGACGGGCAGGACGCCAGGAGGCCGACCGGTCAGGAGGGGCGCTGGGTGAGGTGCGCGAAGGCGTCCAGGTTGCGGGTGGACTCGCCGCGCTCCACCCGCCAGGCGTACTCCTTGCGGATCGCGCTCGCGAAGCCCAGTTCGAGCAGCGGGTTGAACGCGCCGTCCGCGGCTTCGAGGACGGAGCCCAGCAGCCGGTCGAGCTCCTCGGGCGTGACGGCGGAGAGCGGGAGCCGGCCGGCCAGATAGATGTCGCCGAGCCGGTCGATGGCGTAACTCACCCCGTAGAGACGGAGGTTGTGCTCCAGGAGCCAGCGGTGGACGGCCGCGTCGTTCTCGTCGGGATGGCGGATGACGAACGCGTCGAGGGCGAGGGAGTGCCGGCCGACGCGCAGGGAACAGGTCGTGGACAGCTTTCGCGTGCCGGGGAGTTTCACCACGTACTCGCCGGGCTCGGGGCTCTCCCACTCGAGCTCGGCGTCGTCCAGCGTCGCCTCGATGACCTGCGCCGCTGCTGTCCCGCCGGATACGTCAGCCATGCTGCGAGCGTACGACAAGGCGTCGCGGCGCTCAGCCGCGGTGCGAGCGGGCGCGGCGCCGGTGGTCCTGGATCGCCGCCGTGTACACGTCGGCGGTGGCCGAGGCCGCCGTGCCCCAGCCGAACGACTGGGCGTGCGCGGCGGCGGCCTCGCCCATCCGGTCGGCCAGCTCCGCGTTCTCGGCGAATCGGCCCAGCGCCTCGGCGTACGCCTGAGGGTCGTGGCCCGGGATCAGGAAACCGCTGGTCCCGTCCCGCACCGCCACCGGAAGTCCGCCCACGGCCGCCGCGATCACCGGCGTGCCGGCCGCCTGGGCCTCTATGGCGACGAGCCCGAAGGACTCGCTGTACGAGGGCATGACCAGCACGGAGGCCGCCCGGAACCAGTCGGCGAGTCGGTCCTGCCCGACCGGCGGGTGGAAGCGTACGACGTCGGCGACACCCAGGCGCGCCGCCAGCTTCTGCAGGCCCTCGGGCTTGGCGAGGCCGCTGCCGCTGGGGCCGCCGACGACGGGTACGACGATGCGCGAGCGCAGTGACGGGTCGCGGTCCAGCAGCACGGCGACCGCGCGCAGCAGCACGTCGGGGGCCTTCAGGGGCTGGATGCGTCCGGCGAAGAGCGGGATCAGGGCGTCCTGCGGCAGGCCCAGGCGGGCACGGGCGGCGGCGCGGCCGTCGGCGGGGCGGAAGCGGTCCAGGTTGACCCCGGGGTGCACGACGGCGACCGAGGCCGGGTCCGCGTCGTAGAAGCGGACGAGCTCGTCCGCCTCCCCCGCCGTGTTGGCGATGAGGCGGTCGGAGGCGCGCACGATCTGGGTCTCGCCGATGACACGTGCGGCGGGCTCAGGGGTGTCGCCCGCGGCGAGCGCGGCGTTCTTGACCTTCGCCATGGTGTGCATGGCGTGGACGAGGGGGACGCCCCAGCGCTGGGCGGCGAGCCAGCCGACCTGGCCGGAGAGCCAGTAGTGCGAGTGGACGAGGTCGTAGTATCCGGGGCGCTGGCCGGCCCACGCCTGCATCACGCCGTGGGTGAAGGCGCAGAGCTGCGCGGGCAGCTCCTCCTTGGCCAGCCCCTCGTACGGACCCGCGTCGATGTGGCGGACCAGGACACCGGGGGCCAGCTCGACGGTCGGGGCCAGCCCGCCGGAGGTGGCCCGGGTGAAGATCTCGACCTCGATGCCGATCGCGGCGAGGCGCCTGGCCAGCTCGACGATGTAGACGTTCATACCGCCCGCGTCGCCGGTACCGGGCTGGTGCAGGGGCGAGGTGTGGACGGAGAGCATCGCGACACGACGCGGCTTGCGGTGACCGCCGGCGAAACCGCCCGGGAAGCGGATACGGGGTGCCGCACGGCTGCTGCCGAGCCGGGAGACGTACTGGCTCACGGGTCCGCTCCTCCTCGCTCAGGGCATGACACGTACGGGGCACACGGCCCCTTCGAAGGGCCAGAACAGCGGAACTCGGCCTTTCATTTCCCGCTTTGCCAAATCATTACGGTCCGATCGGCGCGCCGAGGCACGCGCTTCCCGCTCGCACGGGTGCCCGCCCGCGCTTCGCATACGCTCCCTGTCATGCGCCAGCGCCCCGTCGGCACCGCGACCCGCGGGACCACCAACCCCAACCGGCTGCGCCGTATGGACCGCTGGATCGCCGCCACCCACGGCCCAGCCCTGCGCCGCAGCGACGCCCCCGTCGCGGTCGACCTCGGCTACGGGGCCGCGCCCTGGACCGCGGTCGAGCTGCTGGAGCGGCTGCGCACCGCCGATCCGCGGACGGCCGTCGTCGGCGTCGAGATCGACCCGGAGAGGGTCGCCGCGGCGGCGCCGTACGCGCGCGAGGGCCTCACCTTCGTCCACGGGGGCTTCGAGATCCCGTCGGCCGGGCGCCCCGCCCTCATCCGTGCGGCGAACGTGCTGCGCCAGTACGACGAGGGCGAGGTCGCGGCGGTGTGGCAGCGACTGTGCGCCCGGCTCGCCCCGGACGGGCTGCTGGTGGAGGGCACGTGCGACGAGATCGGCCGGCGGCACGTGTGGGTCGCGCTCGGCCCGGAGGGGCCGCGCACGGTCACGTTCGCGACCCGGCTCGGCTCCCTGGACCGCCCCTCGGACCTCGCCGAACGCCTTCCCAAGGCCCTGATCCACCGCAACGTGCCGGGCGAACCGGTCCACGCCTTCCTGCGGGACCTCGACCGGGCCTGGGCCACCGCGTCCCCCTACGCGTCGCTGGGCGCACGGCAGCGCTGGATCGCCACGGCCCGCGCGGTCTCCGCCGACTGGCCGCTGACGGACGAGGTACGGCGATGGCGGGAGGGCGAGATCACCGTGCGCTGGCCCGCGCTACGACCCGGCACAGCGTGAGCCTCGGGGGACGTCAGGGCCGGGGCAAGGGTTGCGGGCGGGGCCGCTGAACGCCAGCGGACCGGACACGACAGGGGGAACCCTGCCGGAACCGGGAACGCCGGTGGATCACCGTTCGTCCCCTGTGTGACGGGCCCGCCCGCGCGGACCTCTGTTGCTTTACCGGACGGCATGGCACGATCGCGTCGTCATCCAAACGTTACTGACGGTAAGTCACATGAGTGCGATACGGCTTTCGTTGCCTTTCGCCCGGAGGGGGAGCTTGTGAACCGACGCCACTGTGCCGCTGCCGCGATCACCCTGGTCTGCGCACTGGCCCTGCTGACCGCGCCGGTCCAGGCCATGGCCGCCCCCGTTCCCGAGCCCGACCCGACCGCCACGGCGCCCACCGCCGGAGGGAAGTCCCTCGAAGAGGTGCGCGAGGAGATCGACACCCTCTACCGCAAGGCCGGGGCGGCAACCGACGCGTACAACCTCGCCGACGAGCAGGCCGAGAAGCAGTCCGGCGAGATCGCCCGGCTCACCAGGTCGATGGCCGACGGCCGGGCGAAGATCGCCGATCTCAAGGACAGGGCAGGAGCCCAGGCCCGCGAGCAGTACCGCAGCGGCGGACTCCCCCCGGGCGCACAACTCGTGCTGAGCGGCGACCCGCACCTCTTCCTCGACGGCGTCAACCAGGCCAGGCAGGGCCAGCAGGCCACCAAGGGGATGCTGACCGAACTGGAGCAGGCTCAGGAGGACTTGGAGACCTACACCCAGGACGCCAACCTCAACTGGGAGAAGCTCGAAGCCAATCGGGTCAAGCAGGCCAAGGCCAAGAAGAGCATCGACGCGCAGATAGCGGCCGCGAAGAAGATCGAGTCGCAGCTGGCGAAGGAGGAGCAGGCCAGGCTCCTCCAGTTGGAGAAGGACGCCGCGTCGACGGCCCAGGCCGCCTGGCTCTCCTCCGGCGCGCTCAAGGACATCAACCGCGAGGCGAGCGCGAGCGGCAAGAAGGCGTTGGCCTTCGCGACCGCCCAGATGGGCAAGCCGTACGTATGGGGAGCCGAGGGCCCCGGCTCGTACGACTGCTCGGGGCTGACCTCGCAGGCCTGGGCGGCTGCCGGGCGGCCGATCCCCCGGACATCCCAGGAGCAGTGGCGCCAACTGCCCCGCATCCCCGTCCAGGACATGCGCCCCGGCGACCTGATCATCTACCACAGCGATGCCAGCCACGTCGGGATGTACGTCGGCGACGGCTCGATCGTGCACGCACCCCGGCCCGGCAGGCACGTCACGCTCGCGGGTGCGGGCTCGATGCAGATACTCGGGGTGGTCCGCCCGGACAAGTAGGCCCGCGAGGCCGGGCCGACGCCGTGTGACGCGGACCGCGTGACGCACGCCGCACCACGGTCCGGCGAACGGCGCGTGGGAGGTGTGTGCGGCGCGTGATGTTCGTCATGACCTCATGTCCGTTTCGTGCGTGCCCATCACGCCGGATCCGTGGCGGGACGCGGCTTATGGCCGCGCATATGACACGCACTGGTCGCCTGGCGCCGTTCCGTTCCCCGGCTGCGGACCGCTATCGTCCCGTCGGCGGGTCGTCGATCGTCGTCCCGCCGCGCCCTCGGGGGGAGGGAAGGAAACCCGAACCGATGCCCGTACCAGTACCGCAGCAGCGTGCCGTTCCCGCTGCGGAGACCACTCACGGCACCGACCTCACACTGCTGGTGATAGAGGACGACCCGGCGGGCAACTTCACCGTCCCCGAGCTGTCGTCGACCGGGGCACGGGTCCGTGTCCGCACCGCGCGCAACCTCACCGAGGCCGGCCGGCTGCTCACCGACGACGTCGACTGCATCCTGCTCGACCTGGAACTCGAGTCGTCGCAGCCGACCGGTGCCCGCGCCGACGGGGTGAGCGCCAACCCGGACGGGCTCGCCACCCTCAAGCACGTCCTGCGCATCGCCCCGCGCCACGCCGTCCTCGCGCTCACCGCCGAGGACGACGCCGAGCGCGCAGCCGAAGCCGTACGCGTAGGGGCCCAGGACTACCTCTTCCGCGGCGAGCTCGACGGCCGCCAGCTCAGCCGCGCCATCCGGTACGCCGTGGAGCGCAAGCGGGCGGACACCGCACAGCACCAGCTGACCGAGTCCCGGCTGCGCGCCCAGGAGAACGCCCGGCTGGAACGCGGGCTGCTGCCCACCCCGCTCCTGGACGGCTCCGACCTGTCCTTCGCCGCCCGCTACCGCCCCGGCCGCAGCCGCGCCCTGCTCGGCGGCGACTTCTACGACACGGTCCGTACGCCCGACGGCACGGTCCACGCGATGATCGGTGACGTCTGCGGGCACGGCCCGGACGAGGCGGCGCTCGGCGTGGAGCTGCGCATCGCCTGGCGGGCGCTGACCCTGGCCGGGCTGTGCGGCGACGCCCTGCTGTCCACGCTCCAGCAGGTCCTGGAGCACGAGCGGCAGAGCGAGGAGATCTTCGCGACGCTGTGCACCGTCGACATCACTCCCGACGGCCGCCGCGCCGGCCTGTGCATCGCGGGGCACCCCGCACCGCTGATCGCCCGCCAGGGCAGGGCGGCCCACCTGCTCCCCTACGAGGACGGCGGCCCGGCCCTCGGCCTGCTGCCGCACGCCCGTTGGCCGCGCCGGCAGGTGGAGCTCGGCGGTTCCTGGAGCCTCATGCTGTACACGGACGGGCTGATCGAAGGCCGCGTGGGCCTCGGAGGCCAGAGGCTCGGCCAGGACGGCATGGTCGCGATGATCAACGGCCGGCTGGACCAGGGGCTCGGCGGCGAGGCGTTGCTGGAGGCCGCCGTCACGCAGGTGCAGGAGCTGAACGGCGGCGAGCTGACGGACGACGTGGCGGTCGTGCTGCTGGAGCGCGACGAGGCCCTGATACGACGAAAGGGCAGGAGCGCAACGCGCTCCCGCCCTGGTGCCGCCTCGCCCGCGGGCGCTCAGCGCCCGCCGTTGTAGGGGCCGTACGGTCCGTCACTGCTGGAACCGCCGCGGCGGCCGCCCGACACTGCCTTGATCGCCGGCCGCACGTCCACCATGAAGACGATGGACGCGATCACACCCGCGATCTGCAGGAACAGGATCGGGATGACGAGGTTCACGAACACGGTGATCCCGAGGATGATCAGCCAGAAGGACTTCTTCTGCTTGTCAGCCGCACGGTAGGCGTCCTCGCGCGCCGTCACCGCGAAGACCAGCGCGACCACGGCCAGGACGAGCATGGCCAGGTACAGCAGCTGGAGGACCGAGCCGAATGCTTCGAGCAACACGGTGAGCACCGCCTAATCGATGGATGAGCTCTCGCCGCAACGGTACCGGGACAACGACCCGGGCACCCTCGAAGGTGCCCGGCCCGTTCTTCCGGCAGCCCGCGGCCGCCTCCGCTACTTCGCGGAGGGCGGGGTGGTCTTCCGGGCGGCGGGCTTGCGCGCGGGAGCTGACTTCTTCGCGGACGCGGCGGGCGCGGCCTTGGACTCGGCGGCCTTCGGCGCGGGCTTCTTCGCCGCGGGCGACACCGGCTTGGCCGTGGACGCCGGCTTGACCGAGCCAGCAGGCTTCGCCGGGGTCGCCGGCTTCACGGCGGCCTCGGACTTCTGCTTCGGCACGGCCTTCGGCTCCGCCTCGACGACGGCCGCGATCTCGACGATCTCCTCGGCCGTCTCGCCACGCCAGGTCCGCACGGAGACCTCGCCGCGCTCGGCGACCTTCTCGTACGTCTCACGGGCACGGACCGCGTACTCGGCGGCCACACCCACGCTCCGCAGCGCCAGGTCCTGAGCGGTCTCGCCCAGCTTCTTCAGGTCGGTGTCGAGTGCCCCGAAGACCTCGCTCACCTTCGCCTGCACGGTGGCCTGGGCTTCCTTGGCCTGCGAGGTGACCCGCTCCTGGACGGCCTTGGGGTCGGTGTTGCGCACCGCGTCGATCCGCTCGGGCGCCTCGGCACGCAGCTGGTCGATGAGACCCGGGACCTTGCGCGCCTGCTCGACGGCGAGGTCGGCCGTACCGGCGGCGAAGTAGAGGGGGGTCGGGTCGGTGAGGGTCTTACGCAGGTCGTCGGTGATGGCCATGGCTGTGGTCCTCCCGGATCATCGAAGTCAGTTCAGGGGTGGTTCTGCATCACTGCCGCCGGCCGTACGGGGGCCGCGGGCATCCTTACCGGCGCCGTTCGCATCGCCGGCACCGCTTTCCGCGTCGGCGTCGATTCTGCTCTCCGAGGCGGCGGCACCGTGGAACCCGGCGTCGGTGTCGGACGCGGCATCGAATCCGTTCTCGTGTCGGAAGGAGTCGTAGATCTGCAGAAGAACGTTCTTCTGCCGCTCGTTGATCGACGGATCGGCGAGTATGACCGCCCGCGTCTCCAGCTCCTCCCGCTCCCGCTCGTCGAGGATCCCGGCCCGCACGTACAGCGTCTCGGCAGAGATCCGCAGGGCCTTGGCGACCTGCTGCAGGACCTCGGCACTCGGCTTGCGCAGACCTCGCTCGATCTGGCTGAGATACGGATTGGACACTCCGGCGGCGTCGGCGAGCTGCCGCAGCGAGAGCTGCGCGGTACGCCGCTGCTCGCGCAGGTACTCGCCGAGATTGCCGACGTTGAGTGATGCCATGCCTCGATACTGCCCACCCTTGCTAACTTTTGCAAGCGCCTGCTTGCAAAAGTGTTCCACGCCATGCGGGGCGGCGGCTGCGCCCGGCGGTTTGTCACTTGAGCGGACAGCTGTCACCGCCCAGCCTCGCACTCTCCCGTGCGGGCTGGGCGGTCACCGCCCGGGATCGGTACACGTAGGAGCGGGTGGGGGCACCTCGGGGCCGCCGCACTTCGGAGCGGTGCCCGGCGACGCCACCGCCGACCCCGAGAAGGCGCGCGCCGCACCGGAAGTCGCCTGAGGGCAACAGCGGCGAACGCACCCGGCCATGGCTCCCGTGGTCGCCGCGAGTCAGACTGGGGCCATGACGACACCGGACGCGAAGGCCGATCTCCACCGCTACCTGCAGTCGGCACGCGACGCCCTGCTGTGGAAGCTCGACGGGCTCTCCGAGTACGACATCCGCCGCCCGCTGACCCCGACCGGCACGAACCTCCTGGGACTGGTGAAGCACACGGCGAGCGTGGAACTGGGCTACCTCGGCGACACCTTCGGACGCCCGTCCGGCGAACCGCTGCCCTGGGCCGAGGCGGACGCCGAGGCCAACGCGGACATGTGGGCAACCGCCGACGAGTCACGCGAACAGGTCGTGGGGCTCTACCGACGCGCCTGGGCCCACTCGGACGCGACGATCGGCGCACTCGCGCTGGACACGGTCGGCAAGGTTCCGTGGTGGCCGGGTCACCGGGACGAGGTGACGCTGCATCATGCCGTGGTCCGCGTGATCGCCGACACGCACCGGCATGCCGGCCACGCCGACATCATCCGCGAACTCCTGGACGGCGCGACCGGGATGCAGCAGGGCAACGACAGCATGCCGTCGGCCGACCCCGCGTACTGGGAGAAGCACCGGGACAGGCTGGAGCGCGCCGCGCTGGAGGCCGAACGGAACGCGTAGCGCGGAGCCGGACGGGAGACCGACGCACGAGCGGGCGGGCGAGTCGCGGCGTGGCCGGCCTCCCGCCCGTGCGGACGTCCCCTGCGCGGGACGGCGCCCGAGGACTCCCTATAACCCGGTGACGCCCCTTTCGGGCCTGTCGGGCTCACACAGCAGCGGGGCCGCCGACCAGGCCGTCCGCCAGCTGTGCGAAGGCGAGTCCGGCCGCCGCCACCGCGTCGTCGTGGACCTGTGCGACGCTCTCCCCCGCGTCGATCCGCCGCCAGTTCTCCTCGGCCAGGATCCGCAGTACGGCGACGATCTGGCCCGCCGCGAGCCGCGCGGCCACCGGGGCGGCCGGGTCCAGGGCGTGGGCGAGTGCGGCTTCGGAGCGGCTCTGGTAGCCGTACAGACGGGCGACGAGCGACGGGGTCCCGTAGAGCAGTCGGTGGTAGGCGAGCACCTCCGGGACGTCGCAGAGTCCGGTCACCGGGTCACGGCGGTCCAGGCCGTCCAGGTGGTACCGGCGCAGGGCGTCCAGCGGGGACGTACCGTCCGGCCGGTCGGAGACGACCCGGGCCGCCTCGTCCTCGTGGTCCGCGAACCGGTGCAGGACCAGGTCCTCCTTGGCCGGGAAGTAGCGGAACAGCGTCGGCTTGGAGATGTCGGCCGCGGCGGCGATCTCGGCGACCGAGACCTTGTCGAAACCGCGTTCGAGAAACATCGAGATCGCCGCGTCGGAGACCGCCTGGTAGGTCAGCCGCTTCTTGCGTTCCCGGAGCCCGGGCTTCTCCGCGCTCATGACGCCGCGCCCCGCTTCGCGATGAGCACCCCGACGCCGTCCAGCATCCGTTCGAGGCCGAACACGAACTCGTAGTCGGGGTCGTCCGGCTCGCTCATCACCTCGGTGGACAGCAGCCGGGACAGCGCCGGGTGGCGTACGGGGTCGACGAGCCGCTGCACGGTCCGCTCCCACTGCCCCCGCACCTCGCGGGGCGGGACACCCTTCGCCTCGACCGCGGCGGCCATGTCGCTCATCAGCAGGGCCTCGTTCCGTACGAAGCCGGTGATCAGGAGGATGACGGAGATCCGGTCGCCCTCGTCCAGCCCGCTGCCCTCCAGCGCCTGGAGCCCCTGCTCCCACCAGGCGACCGAATGCGGGCTGGCGGGAGGGCCGGAGATCGGGATGCGCAGGGCCCACAGGCTGCGGTGGTACATCCGGCGCTGCGCCCACGCCCACTCGCCGAGCGCCTCCCGCCAGTCCGCGCCCCTCTCCAGCGCGCGCAGGGGTTCGGGGGTGCCCATGGCGGCCTCGTGCATGAGGAGGTACAGCTCCTCCTTGGCGGAGACGTAGCGGTACAGCGACATCGTGGACGCGCCCAACTCCTTGGCCACCCGGCCCATGGAGACGGCCGCGAGGCCCTCCGACTCGGCCACCGACACGGCCGCGGCGACGATGCGGTCCAGCGTCATTCCGGGCTTCGGGCCCTTGGCCGGACGGTCCCGCAGGCCCCATGCGGCCTCGATGCTCGCCGGCAGCCCCGTGCCGTCGGCCGCACTGCTGTTGTCGGTCACCCGAAGCCGCCTTTCCCGTAACTGGCTTGCCACCATCCTAGGTTTGCGTAATGCTTACGCAGTAACGCGTACAGCATACGCAGAAGGGGGATCCGTCATGCGCACGGACAGACACACGGACACACGAGAAGACCGGCAGGACACCTCGCACGGGGCAGGCGACGACGTCATGGGCGACGTCATGATCGAGGCGCACGGCCTGACCAAGTCCTACGGGAGGCCGAGCGCCCGGGTCCGCGTCCTGGACGGCGTCGGCCTCCGGGTACCGCGCGGCGGGATCCACGCCCTGCTCGGCCCCAACGGCGCGGGCAAGACGACGGCCGTACGGATCCTCGCCACCCTCACGACCGCCGACACGGGAACGGCGCGCGTGGCGGGGTACGACGTCGTCACCGACCGCCGCCGGGTACGCCGGGCCATCAGCCTGACCGGGCAGTTCGCCGCCGTGGACGAGTCCCTGACCGGCGAGGAGAACCTCCGGATGATGGCGCGGCTGAGCGGCCTGACCCGCGCCCGGGCCCGACAGCGCGCCGAGGACCTTCTCGTCCGCTTCGACCTCTCCGACGCGGCACGACGCCGGGCACGCACGTACTCCGGAGGGATGCGGCGGCGCCTGGACCTGGCGGCCGGACTCGTCGGCTCACCCGAACCCGGCGTCCTCTTCCTCGACGAGCCGACCACCGGCCTCGACCCCCGCAGCCGCCGCGAGCTCTGGCAGGTCGTCCGTGAACTGGCGGGCCGGGGCGCGGCGGTGCTGCTCACCACCCAGTACCTGGAGGAGGCGGACCAGCTCGCCGACCGCATCGCCCTGCTGAACAAGGGACGCGTCGTCGCCGAGGGCACCCCGGACGCCCTGAAGGCACGCGTCTTCGGGCACCGCCTCGACCTCGTCCTCACCAGCCGCGAGGCCTACCTCCGGCTCGCCCTCCGCGCCGTCCACCACTCCCCCGAGTCCCTCACCCTGGGGATCCCCACGGACGGCACGGCCGGCCACGCCCGCGCCCTGCTCGACGAGATCGACCCGCACCGCACCGACGTCGACCGCTTCTCCGTGCACGGCGCCACCCTCGACGACGTGTTCCTCGCCCTCACCTCCGGGACCACCGAGACGCCCGGCTCGACCGAGTCGCCCGGGACCAACGAGCCGTCCGGGACCAACGAGACCCCCGAGGCCCCGCAGGCACACGACACCCCGGAGGCATCCGCCCATGTCTGACGCACCCGGCATCCTCACGCACGCCACGGTCATGACCGGCCGCAGCCTGCTCGTCAGCCGCCGCAACACCGACGCCGTCATCACCTCGATGATGCTGCCGGTGATGCTGATGCTGATCTTCGTCTACTTCTTCGGCGGCGCGATCGACACCGGCGACGCCTACGACTCGTACGTCATGTACGTCGTCCCCGGCGTGCTGTTCCTGTGCGCCGGGTTCGGCTCCGCCACCACGGCCGTCGCCGTCAGCGAGGACATGAAGGGCGGCGTCATCGACCGCTTCCGCTCCCTGGACATCGGCGGTACGGCGGTCCTGGCCGGCCATGTCGTGGCGAGCACCGCACGCAACCTCATCTCCACCACCCTCGTCTTCGGCATCGCCCTGCTCATCGGCTTCCGCCCCGCGGCCACCCTCGCCGGCTGGCTCGGGGTGGCCGCCGTCCTGCTCGCCTGGATCGTGGCGCTGTCGTGGATCTCGGCGGCGATCGGCCTGCTCGCCCGCAGCCCGGAGTCGGCCGGAGGGTTCACCTTCTTCATGTCGTTCCTGCCCTACCCGAGCAGCGCGTTCGTCCCGGTCGACAGCATGCCGGGCTGGCTGCACGGCTTCGCCGACCACCAGCCGGTCACCCCCGCCATCGAAAGCCTCCGCGGACTCCTGCTGAACCAGCCGGTGGGCGGCGCCCCGTGGATCGCGCTCGCGTGGGCGGGCGGAATCCTGGTCGTGGCGGTGGCCCTCTCCGGGGTGCTGTTCAGGGTCCGGACGCGGTGACACCCGGCTCGCGGCCGTGCAGCCGGCGGGCGTAGGCACCCATGACCTCG
This sequence comes from Streptomyces sp. NPDC049970, assembly GCF_040660235.1. Lineage (NCBI taxonomy): Bacteria > Bacillati > Actinomycetota > Actinomycetes > Kitasatosporales > Streptomycetaceae > Streptomyces > Streptomyces sp. NPDC049970. Next base: position 99,284 of record NZ_JBFALP010000016.1, read on the forward strand.
CGCAGCGACGGGACGGTGTCGAGGCCGAGCGGCTCCCGCGCCCGCTCCAGCACCTCACGTACGCGGTGCGCGGTCACGGGCAGCCGGCTCCAGGCCGGCCCGGTGCCGGGTTGCTCCAGCGCGATGGCTCCGCGAATCACGTCGGTGTAGACGGACTGGGCGCGCTTGTACGCCAGGAGCACGCCCAGGTCGTCACGCCACCCCCTAGCGCACTCCGGCCGTACGCCGTGCACGGCCGCCGCCCAGAGACGGGCGGTCCGCGCGGCCTCCCGGGGCGGCGAGTACCGCATCAGGTGCAGGTGCGTCGCCAGGTCGTAGAGCGGATCGCCGATCATGGCGAGCTCCCAGTCGATGGTCCAGAGGTCGCCGCCGCCGTCCACCACGAAGTTCAGCCGGTGCAGGTCGCCGTGGACGAGTGTGAAGGGCCGGCCGGTCAGCCCCCTCGCTCGACCCCTGACCCCGTCCAACGCACCTTCTCGCAGGCTGAGTTCGCGCAGCAGCGAGCCGGAGCGGTCGGCGTGACGGCCGTACACCTCGTCCTCGGTGAAGGCGATCAGGCCCTCCAGGAAGGCCACGGAATCCCCGTCACCGGGGTGATCCGCCGGGACACACAGCCTCGGCGCGTCGATCGACCCGGTGTCCAGCGCCACGAGTTCCCCGAAGAGCCGGCCCAACTGGGCCGCGTGCCGCGCCGAGAGCGCGCCCGCCGTGCCGCGGCCGAGCGTCCGCCCCTCGATGAACCCCTGCAGGAGGATGTGCTCGTCGAGTACGACGATCTCGGGTATCCGCCGCACCCGGCCCCGCAGGTCCAGGAGCAGCCGGTCCTCGGCCGGCTCACCGTCCGGGCGGGCTCCCGCCTCTACCCGCGGACACCGGCCGGCAGCGGCCCCACTCCCGGCTCCCTCGACTCCACGCGCTGCCGGGCCGTCTCCACGAGACCCCGCAGCGAACGCACCGCCCACCTGGCCCCCACTTCCTCCAGGGCACGGCGCTTGCGCGCGTGCACCGCATAGCCAATGAACGGTACACCGACCGCCTTCGCCGCCAGGCAGTCCGCGGGGGAATCCCCGATCATGACCGCCGTCGCGGCGGTGGACCCGGTCGACTCCAGGGCGCGTACCAGACAGTGCGGATCGGGCTTGAGGAGCCCGGGGTCGGACGTACGTCCGTGAATGTGCTCGGCGGCCAGAACCGCGGGCAGGTGCCGGTCGAGGAAACGGACCACGGCGGCCGGGGAGTTGTTCGTCGTGACGGCCAGGTCCCAGCCACCGGCGTCGAGCACCCCGAGCAGCTCCAGCGCGTGTTCGGTCGGTGTGGCGCCGGCCGCCGCCTCGGTCTCCTCGGCGGTGAGGCAGCGCTCGGCGTGCGCCGTCGTCCCGCCCACTCCGTAGTGCTTGCCGACCGCCTGCAACAGGGCCAGCGGGTCGTCCCCGCCGGACGCCGCGACACCGGGGTCGCAGCCGGTCCTGCACAGCTCGGCGACCAGGCGCGCCGCCACCTCCGCCGCCGGGCGGGCGGCGAACAGGTCGCACAACGGGCCGTCGAAGTCGAAGAGGACACATTCCACCGCCGCGAGGAGTGCGGCGGGGCCGGACGCCGTGGCACCGGGAGGGGTGGCATCGCGCCGAACAGTCATGCGGTCGATCCGTTCACCAGGGCCGTCAGCGGGTCGTCGTGCCGGGCACGGTCAGAAGGGCGCCTTCGTGGCCAGGTTGTCCCACGTGGCGTCGAAGAACTTTCGCGCCGCCCGCACCACTCCCGCCTGTTCGGGGGTGGAGTCGGCCGACGCCCGGAACGGATAGAGGGTGGCCCCCGTGCCGTACGCGTCGTACGTCGCGACGTCCTCCCCGTCGGGCAGCGTCGCGGTGCCCTCCTCCGGGATAGCGGGTGACTTGTAAGGCAGTTGTTCGGTCTCTACGCAGAGTCGCGTAAGGCAACCGGCCTCCCCCACCAGCGGCGCACGGTCATCGGCCGGTGCCTCCGTCCGGGAAGGAGTGACCGCCATGCCCCCGTTCGCCTTGGGCCTTGAGCAGATCATCCAGTGGAAGTACGGCGTCCCGCCGGCGGTCCAGGCCGGCGCAACGGTTCACAGGACATCGGAGACACCTCAGAACACGTCCGGGCACCACGCCCGCCGAGACGCCCGGAACAGCGCGTCGGCCGAGGCCGCCGCACCCGCCCGGCCTTCGTCGAGCCGGCCCAGCGCGGCCAGCCGCACCGCGGACTCGTCGCCGAGATACAGCGTCCCCAGCTCCGCCACGTCCAGCGTGAGATCGGCGTCCCGCGTCGTGGGCACGCAGGAGACGCCGGACGGTGCGGCCTCCAGCCGGAAGCGGCCGCCCGCCAGTCCCGTGGCATCGCGCACGTCCAGGACCAGGGCCCCCTCACCGGCGTACGTACGGGCCTCCAGAGCGCGCGGAACGTCCAGGACCCGCAGCCACAGCCAGTCCGACTGGGTCACGACGCGAGCGGCGCGAGGGTCCGGCAGGAGCAGGGGGAGCAGGTCGTCGGGGGCGCGGTAGCCCGTGCGGACCGTGGTGATCCAGTCGATGGAGCAGACGAACCGCCACAGCGCGCGCTCCGCCGCAGGTGTCACGGCGATCATGCCTGCCACCGTCGCCTTGTTCAGCGGCTGCTTCCCGTCACCCCAGTGGTCGTCGGCGCGGTAGGTGATCAACCCGTCCGCCTCCCCGTCCGGCGACCGGTACACGGCGTGGAACGGCTCCGTCCACGTCTCGAACGCCGGGACGTCGACCCCGGTGCCGCGCTGCCACCAGCGCTCGTCCCGGGAGACGACTCCGTGCTGCCGGGCGGCGAGGCGGTCGTGGAGCTCGGGACCCAGCTTGCGGACGTCCGCGCCCTCGACGAGCTCGATCCGCCCGCCGTCCTTCTCCGAGGGGACCGGCGTGCGCGGGTCCAGACCGGCCCGGGGGACGTCGATCTCCCACTCCGCCGCCCAGGCGGCGGGCCCGAAGCCGTACCGCCCGTAGATCGGGTACTCCGCGGCGATCAGCGAGGCGACGACGTCGCCCCGCTCCTTCGCCGCCGCCAGGTCCCTGGCCATCATCCGGCTGAGCACGCCCCGCCGCCGGTGTGTGGGAGTCACCGTCACCGCGGTGATCGCGTCGGCCGGCACCTTGGCGCCGCCGACGACGGTCAGCTCCTGGGCGAAGGACCGGAACGTGGCCACACAGCGCCCGGCGTCGAACACGCCCTGGACACGGGCCAGATCGGTGTGGGCCAGGCGCACGGCGACCTCCTCCTCCCCCGGCACGTCGGACGCCCGCAGGAATCCCGTCCCCACGGCACGTATCCAGTCGGGGAACTCGGCGGCGGTGACGGTACGCGGATCAGGGCTCATGAGGCCCACGCTAAGCACAGGGGATTCGCGATGTCGCCCGCTTTTCCGCGCACGGAGCGGACCCCGGCGGCCCGGCTTTCCTCGCGTGCGGGCCCCGACGGGACGGCCCTCGCTCAGAAGGCCGCCCGGATCTCGCCCACCTCGGCCGCGCCGCCCAGCAGCGGGGCCCGCCCGATGCGGGAGACCACGGGGGCGTCGACGCCCAGCAGTCCGAGCGCGCGGGCCAGCACGGGCCCCAGGGCACGCGTCGAGCCGTCGTCGATCTTGAAGGCCAGCGCCCGGCCGTCCGGGAGGGCCACCGCCTGGACCGCCTCGGCCCCCATCTTGGAGAGCGTGCCCGGCACCTCGCGCATCAGCCAGGTGTCCGGCCGCCGGGTCCCCGCGACGTACTCCGGGTGCGCCCGCATGGCGTCCGCGACCCGGCGCTCCGCCGAGCCGGGCTCCGCCAGTACGAACGCGCGGAACGCACGCGCCAGGCCCACCAGGCCGATCGCCATCAGCGGGGCCCCGCAGCCGTCCGTACCGATCGCCGCGACGGGCTCGCCCGCCGACTCCGCGACCACCTCGCCGACCAGCCGCTGGAGCGGGTGGCCGGGATCGAGGTAGCCGGCCGTGTCCCAGCCGTTGAGCACGCAGACCGCGAGCATGGCCGCGTGCTTGCCGGAACAGTTCATGGTGAGCGGCTCCCGCACGCCACCGGCGGCGAGGTACGCCTCCGCCTCGACCGGGTCAAGCGGCAGGTCGGGCGGGGTCTGCAGATCGTCCGGCTTCAGGCCGTGCTCGGCGAGCATCGTGCGTACCAGGCTGAGGTGGAAGGCCTCCCCGGAGTGGCTCGCCGCGGCCAGGGCCAGCCGCTCGCCCGAGAGGTCCAGCCCGGCGCGCAGGATCGCGGCGGCCTGCATCGGCTTGTTGGACGAGCGCGGGAAGACCGGGGCCGCCGGGTCGCCGAGGGCGAGTTCCACACTGCCGTCGGCGGCCAGGACGACCAGTGACCCCCGGTGCCTGCCCTCCGTGAAACCGGACCGCACCACCTCGGCGAGGACCGGGAGCGCGGGGGACGGGGACGACGACGGGGCTATGAAGGAGGTCATGGGGCGGGTGGCCTTCCGGGGACGGGCGTGACCCGCCCCCGGAAGGGTCGCTTCAGGCGAGCAGGTCCTCTACTTGTGCTTCTCCGTCACGGTACCTGCGGGCGATCTCCGCGCTGCAATCGTCGACGGTCCGCTGGAGCCGGTGACGCCGGCGGGAGACCTGCTGCTCGTAGCGGACGAGGCGTCCCATCGCGGTCAGCAGCTCTTCGTCCGTACGGGCGTCGAGGTCGGAGAGCTCGACCTCCGCGAGCGTGTCCTCCGCCAGTTGCCGGTACTCGTCACTGCGCGGAGTGGTCAGGGTGACGTGCCTGGCCGAGGTCCGGTGGGTGGAGGGGGTGTCGGCGAGGATCTCCGAGAGCCGGCCCACGACGGGCGACCCGGGGCCCGCACGGCAGGCGAGTTCGGCCCGCAGGATGTCGATCCGGCCCTGGACCAGACGGCGTACGTAACTGAGGTCCGCCTCGTCGCGCTGGGCGTCACGGCGCCTCGCGCGCAGATCGGGCAGCCGGAGCCCCCCGAACTCGGCCTGCGGGCGGACGGAGGCGAGTGCCTCGCCGGCTCCGACACCGGTCTGCCCCGGCACGGACACCGCCCCCGTCAGCTGGGCGGCGGGCGGCGTCACGGGTGGCCGGCCCGGCGAGGCGCCGTTCCGCTGGACCGGTGGCCGCATGCTGCCGGCCGTGCACGCCACTGGTAGGGCACCGGGTGATGGCCCGGTTCCATGTGCAGTCATGATGTTCCGTCCCCTCGACCGGTGCGTCGACACACCGACATCGTGCATCGTGCCACTACGCACGGTGTTCATGTGGATGCTCTGTTACCCGTTCAGCCCAAGATAGGTTGGGCCGTATGCGTGCGGTGATACAGAGAGTGGACGGCGCGAGCGTCACCGTGGCGGGCGCCGCGGGCGATGCGCCGGAGCCGGGGACGGTCGGCGAGATCGTCGGCGAGGGACTGTGTGTGCTGGTGGGGGTCACTCACGGGGACACGGCGGAGAAGGCGGCACAGCTCGCCCGCAAGCTGTGGACCCTACGGATCCTCGAGGGTGAGAAGTCCTGCTCGGACGTGAATGCACCGCTTTTGGTCATTTCGCAGTTCACTCTCTACGGGGACGCCAGGAAGGGCCGCAGGCCCACGTGGAACGCCGCCGCACCGGGCGAGGTCGCCGAACCGCTGGTCGACGAGGTGGTGGCACGGCTGCGCGCGCTCGGCGCCCGGGTGGAGACGGGCCGGTTCGGGGCGGACATGCGCGTCTCACTCACGAACCACGGCCCGTTCACCGTGCTGATCGAGGTCTAGCCGCGGACGGGCGGTCCGCATGGACGGACCGGCGTAGTGCTTCTACGGCTCGACGATCGTCTCCTGTGCCGCAGCGGTGTCACCCACGATCAGCTCCGCGTCCACGGCCACGTTCCGCTTCACCAGCGCCAGGGCGATCGGGCCCAGTTCGTGGTGCCGGGCGGACGTCGTGACGAAACCGAGCTGCCGGCCCTCCTCGCCGTCGGCCGCGAGCCTGACCGGCGTCCCGTGGCCCGGCAGGTGGACCTCGCTGCCGTCCAGGTGCAGGAAGACCAGGCGGCGCGGCGGCTTCCCCAGGTTGTGGACACGCGCGACCGTCTCCTGGCCCCGGTAGCAGCCCTTCTGGAGGTGCACGGCGGAGCCGATCCAGCCCAGCTCGTGCGGGATCGTCCGGTGGTCGGTCTCGAAGCCGAGACGCGGGCGGTGCGTCTCGACGCGCAGCGCCTCGTACGCCAGGATGCCCACCGCAGGGCCGTGGCCGGCGGCGTACGCCTCGAGGTCCGCACGGGGCAGGAAGAGGTCGCGGCCGTGCGCGGTCTCGCGTACGGCCACGCCGTCCGGGACCTCGGCGATGGACCCGGCCGGCAGGTGCACGACGGCGAAGTCGGCGGTACTGTCCGCGACCTCCACCCGGTAGAAGAACTTCATCGACTCCAGGTACGCGATCAGGTCGCCCTGGGTCCCCGGCTCGACGTGCATCCACATCGTCGTGCCGTCGTCGACGAGATAGAGGGCGTGCTCGATGTGCCCGTTCGCGGAGAGGATCAGCGACTCGGTCGCCCGGTTCGGCGCCAGGTCGCTGACGTGCTGGGTGAGCAGCAGATGCAGCCAGGCCAGCCGGTCGTCGCCGGTGACGGTGACCACGCCGCGGTGCGAGAGGTCGACCAGGCCGCCACCGTCGGCGAGTGCGCGTTGCTCACGGAACAGGTCGCCGTAGTGCGCGGCGACACCTTCGTCGCGGCCCTCGGCGGGGACGGCGCCGGGGAGGGACAGCAAGGGGCTCTTCATGCGACCAGCCTACGACTCGTACGGCCCGGACTAACGCCCGGCGGCGGGACCGTCCTGGGCCGCCTTCGCCGTGCAGTCGGCGCAGCGCCCGAAGATCGCGAAGTGCTTCATGTCCGTCTCGAAGCCGAACGCGCCCCGCAGCTTCGCGGTGAAGTCCGCGACCACGTCGACGTCGGCCTCGATGACGTCCGCGCAGTCCCGGCACACCAGGTGGATGTGGTGATGACGGTCGGCCAGGTGGTACGTCGGAGCGCCGTGGCCGAGGTGGGCGTGACTGACCAGCCCGAGCTCCTCCAGGAGCTCCAGGGTCCGGTAGACGGTCGAGATGTTCACGCCGGACGCCGTCCGGCGCACCTCGCAGAGGATGTCGTCGGGCGTCGCGTGCTCCAGCTTGTCGACTGCCTCCAGGACGAGCTGCCGCTGAGGCGTCAGCCGGTAACCACGCTGCCGAAGGTCGGTCTTCCAGTCGATGCTCACCACAGCCCCAGTGTAGGGCGGAGCGGGCACGGGCCCCGGTGTCCGCGGGGAACGGGGCCCGGACCGGCTACTTGAAGAAGGCGATGCCGTCGTCCGGCATGTCCCCGAGGCTCTTCGCCATCTCGGCGACCTCCTCCGGGGTGACGACCTTCTTGAGGTGCGCCGACATGTACGGACGGAGCTCCACGTCGGGGGTGGCCTTCTCGCCGACCCACATCAGGTCGCTGTTCACATAGCCGTAGAGCCGCTTGCCACCGCTGTAGGGGCCGGAGGCCGCCGTGCGGGCCACCGCGTCGGTGACGATGTCGATCTGCGGCTTCTGCTTGGCCAGCTCGCCGTACCAGACCTCGACGATGCCCTGGTCACGGACCATCACGATCTCGACCTTGCGGTCCTTGTCGACGCGCCAGTAACCGGACTCGGTCTCCAGCGGCCTGACCTGCTTGCCGTCGGCGTCCAGCACCCAGGAGTGGGAGACGTACTCCAGGAAGTCACGGCCGTCGTGGCTGAAGGTGACCTCCTGCCCGAAGTTGCACTTCTCGGCGCCTGGGAAGTCGGAGACGCCCGCACCCGCCCAGTTCCCGAGGAGGAAGGCCAGCGGCACGAGGTCCGGGTGGAGGTCGGACGGAATCTCGATCATGAGCGGCTCAGACGATCTGTGAGGGTGTACGGAAGGAGTTCGGCGAGGGTCAGCGCTGGCCCTGGTACAGCTTCTTCACGGTCACCGCCGCGAAGGCGAGCACGCCGACGCAGACCAGGACCAGCAGGGCGGAGAAGAAAGCCTCAAGCACGGGAGCTCCTCGAAACGAACGACGCGACGGCAGTACGCGTCCGGGCCCCCAGCCTAATGGGTGGGGACCCGGCACGCGGTTCCGGGGCGCGGCCCGGGCCCGGTCAGCCCAACGACTCGGCATACACGGAGGTTCGGCGCGACCGCCGCAGGTCACAGGTCCCGGGGATGGTCGCGCACCTGAGGATTACAGTTCGGTACATGTCGAAGAAGCTCGTGATCAAGGTGACCGCCGGTGCCGATTCCCCCGAGCGCTGCTCACAGGCCTTCACCGTGGCGGCCGTGGCGGTCGCGAGCGGCGTGGAGGTCTCGCTGTGGCTGACCGGCGAGTCCGCCTGGTTCGCCCTGCCGGGGCGGGCCGCCGAGTTCGAGCTGCCGCACTCCGCGCCGCTGCCCGATCTGGTCGACTCGATCCTGGCGGGCGGCCGGATCACGCTCTGCACGCAGTGCGCGGCGCGCCGCGACATCACGGAGAAGGACGTCCTGGAGGGCGTGCGGATCGCGGGAGCGCAGGTCTTCGTGCAGGAGGCCATGGCGGACGGCACCCAGGCCCTGGTCTACTGACCGCCGCCCGGCGGCCTCACCGTCGGCGCTTCCTGCCGTCGAGCTCGTCCCACCACTCGTCCGACTTCGGGTCGCCGGAGGGATCGTCCCACCAACGGTCCTCGGGGCCACGGCGGTTGGCGACCATCGCCGCGACGGGCGGTATGACCATGGCGACCACGCACATCGCCACGGCCGCCGGAACGGACCAGAGGCGCACGAAGGCCCAGGCGGATACGAAGAGGAAGAGGCATCCGCCCATCATCAGGAAATAGGCGCGCCTGCGCCGCGCGTACATGACTCCAGCGTAGGACCCCCGGCGCGGAACGGATACGGACGGCGCGGAGGGCCGCACCCCTGCCAGGTGGCGTCCAACCCCCTGGGGTGCGGCCCTCCGCGCCGTATGCGCGCGTGAACTACACGGCGATGGCGACCTCGGCGAGGCCACCGGTCTGCGCCACGACCGTGCGGTCGGCGGTACCGCCCGGAACCAGGGCGCGGAGCGTCCAGGTGCCCTCGGCCGCGTAGAAGCGGAACTGCCCGGTCGCCGAGGTCGGGACCTCGGCGGTGAACTCACCGGTCGAGTCCAGCAGCCGGACGTAGCCGGTGACCGGCTCGCCGTCGCGGGTCACGCTGCCCTGGATGGTCGTCTCGCCCGGCTTGATCGTCGAAGCGTCGGGGCCGCCGGCCTGTGCTCCACACATGGTGTTCTGTCCTTCTGGTCGGGGTCCTGCTGATCGGGTCCTGCGGAACTACTTGTTGGCGCCGAGCTCGATCGGCACGCCCACGAGGGAGCCGTACTCGGTCCACGAACCGTCGTAGTTCTTGACGTTCTCCTGGCCGAGCAGCTCGTGCAGGACGAACCACGTGAGCGCGGAGCGCTCACCGATGCGGCAGTACGCGATGGTGTCCTTGGCCAGGTCGACCTGCTCGTCCTCGTAGAGGGCCTTGAGCTCGTCGTCCGACTTGAAGGTGCCGTCGTCGTTGGCGTTCTTCGACCACGGGATGTTGCGGGCGCTCGGCACGTGGCCGGGACGCTGCGACTGCTCCTGCGGGAGGTGCGCCGGGGCGAGCAGCTTGCCGCTGAACTCGTCGGGCGAACGCACGTCGACGAGGTTCTGGCTGCCGATGGCCTTCACGACGTCGTCGCGGTAGGCGCGGATCGACTCGTCCTGGGGCTTGGCCTTGTACTGCGCGGCCGGGCGCGCCGGGACGGCGTCGGTCAGGTCGCGGGAGTCGAGCTCCCACTTCTTGCGGCCGCCGTCGAGCAGGCGGACGTCCTGGTGGCCGTAGAGCTTGAAGTACCAGAAGGCGTAGGAGGCGAACCAGTTGTTGTTGCCGCCGTACAGGACGACCGTGGTGTCGTTGCCGATGCCCTTCTCCGACAGGAGCTTCTCGAAGCCGGGCTGGTCGATGAAGTCGCGGCGGACCGGGTCCTGGAGGTCCTGGGTCCAGTCGATCCGGATCGCGTTCCGGATGTGGTTCTTCTCGTACGCCGAGGTGTCCTCGTCGACCTCGACGATGGCGACCTGCGGGTCGTCGATGTGGGCCTCGACCCAGTCGGCGTCGACCAGAACGTCTGCGCGGCTCATGTGTTTCTCCTCCGGGGCAGTCTGCGGCGGGGTGGTGCGATGTGCGGGGTGTACGCGCGGGTGCCTGCGGCGGAACGCGTACGGAGGCACGGGGTCGGCCCTGACAGCGTCGAAGGGCCCGGGAAACGGGAGAGGGTCCCGCTCAGAAGGTGCGACAGAGCATGGCGGCGACGCGGCACAGGTCTACTGCCCGCCGCTTCGTGAGGTCCGCCTGTCGCTTCATGCCTCCGATCGTAGGGAGGTACGGGCGGAGATGTCACCGTCGTGTCGCATGATGAGACGCGATCGTCCACCGTGTGAGACGCGACCGCCTCCCGGCCCTGCCCGGCACGGGATGGCGACGGTCGGGGCCGGACAGCCATCTGCGGATCGGACGGGACCGTCTCAGCATCCGGATCAGCAGCCCGGACGGTCTCCCTGAGACCCCTGCCCCGCCGCGCCGGGGACTACCCGGACCGCCCCGCCCGGAGACGGGTCAGCCGCCGGGCCGTCATCCGGCGAGTGCGATGTCGGCGCCGCTCATCGAGATCTCCAGACCGCCCGGCGCGACCACGATCTTCTCCAGCTCCAGGCCCTCCGGCAGCCCGCCGATGCCGCGCTCGAAGTCGGTCTTCTTCCTCACCAGGTCCTCCAGGCCGGGGATGCCCTCACCCGGGACCTCGTCCGCGCGCACCCGGACGGTGTCGCCGTCCACCAGCGTGACGGTCGACAGCACGCTGCGCGTGACCGTGCGGTCAAGCAGCGGTATCCGGACCGAGCCGGCGACCTTGACCTTGCCGTCGCCGCCGTAGGAGACGGTGACCCCGTCGTCGGCCGCCTCGGTGAGGGCCGCGTAGGACAGGAGGGCGGTGCCCGTGGCGCTGGCCGCGGTCGCGCTGGTGTAGCCGGCACCCAGTCTCACGTGGCGCAGCTGGGCGCGGATCTCACTGATCCGGATGTCCCGCCCGCCCGCACTGGCCCGGATGTCCTTGACCTTGACGTCGACCTCGTCCAGCTGCGAGTCGACGACCTGGGTCAGGAAGGGGAAGCCCTTGATCGATATGTCGGTCGCCCCCGCCTCGGCGCCGCCGAACCCGACCCGGTCCTCCGCCTCGGACTCCGCGAAGTGCAGTGCGACGCGATCCGCTGCGACGAAGATGCCCCCCAGCACCACAGCGATGACGAGCAGTATTCGCAGTGCGCGCATGCCTGTTGTTCCCCCACTCGGACCAGCCGGACGTATGACGCACGTGAGCCTACTGCCGTCGTGCGCCCAGTTGATCGACGAATCCGGGGGCCGACAGGTTCCCCCAGGAGCGGCCGGGTCCGGGCGGGGGTGAGGGAACGTCAGGAACGTCCGGAACGTCAGGCGATCGCACGGCCGATCAGATACACGGCGGGGGCCGCCGCCGTGAGCGGCAGCGCCACTCCCGCCGTCATGTGCACGAAGCGGGACGGGTAGTCGTAGCTCGCGACCCGCAGGCCGATCAGCGCGCAACCACCGGCGGCGAATCCGAGGAGCGCGGCGGGCGTCCCGAAGTCCGTGAGGGCCGCGGCGGCCAGTCCGGCCCCCGCCGAGGCGAGCAGCGCGGCCACGACCGAGACCACGCCGGGCAGCGGAAGGGCCCTGACGAGCACGGCCACGGCGACCGCGATACCGCCCACCGTCACGGCGTCCGGAACAGCCGCCAGATGCCCTGCGGCCAGGACGGCGAGCGCGGCGGACGCCACGGTGGCCGTGAGGCCGTACATCCGCTCGTCGGCCCCGGCACGGCTGCGCAGCTGGAGCATGAGGGTGAGCAGCACCCAGACGCCCAGCGTCCCGAGGATGGCCGCGGGAGCGTTGCTCCGGCCCGCGGCGAGCAGGACGGCGTCGGCGACGACGCCGCCCGCGAACGCGAGCGCGATGCCCTGCCTGGCCGGCCACATGCCGTTGAGCCGGAACCATCCGGCCGCCGTCACGGCCTGGAGCAGGACCAGCGGGACGAGCAGCGCGTACGGGCCGACGGCAGCGCCGAGCGCGAGGAGCAGACCGAGGCCGGCCGTGATCGCGGCGGGCTGCATGCCGGGCGCGATGATCGGCGAACGCCCTTCGGCGCGGGCCCGCTGGGCATCGGTGACCCGGGTGTTCCCCACGGTGGTCGGCGCTCCGTACTCGGAACCGGCGGCGGGCGCGGGGGCCGGTACGGCCGCCGGAACGGACGGAGCCTCGGGCGGCAGCGGGTAGGCGGCGGGGCCAACGCCCTGCGCGGGGGCGGCCTGCTGCTCGGACCGGTGCGGCTGCGGCTGCGGCTGCCGCTGGACCGTCGGCTGGTACTGGGTGTCCCAGGTCTGGCCCTGCCAGGTCTGGGCCGCACCTTCCTCACCGTGGCCCTGGACCTGCGGGCCCCCCTGCTCCGGGTAGCCGGCCGGCTGCCCGTAGGCGGGCTGCCCGTATGCCTGCGGCGGCTGCTGCCCGTACACCGGCTCCCCGTACGCCTGCTGCGGCTGTCCGTACGCCCGGTCCTGCGGCTGTCCGTACGCCTGCTGCGGCTCTCCGTACGCCGGGTCCTGCGGCTGCTGCCCGTACACCGGGTCGTACGGGTACTGCTGATCGTTGTCGCTCATGGTCTGCGGTTCACCCTCCTGCGAACGGCGGGAGCACCTCGACCGTGCCGCCCTCGGCAAGGCGTACGGTCTCATGCCCGCGGGTCCCCACAGGATTCCCGTCGATCAGGTACGAGCATCTGAGCAGTACGCGCGTCAGTTCGCCGGGGTGTCTCGCGCGCACCCCGGCGAGCGCCTCGGCGAGCGTGTCCGCGGCGTACGGCTCCTCCGCGGTCCCCGCGGCGGCCTTGGCCGCGGCCCAGTAGCGGATCGTTCCCGCTGCCATGGCGGCTCCCCTTTCGTCGTGCGTCGGCTGTCCATGATGGATCACGCCGACTCCGTCCAGTCGGCGATGCGGGTGAGCAGTTTCTCGTCCGCCGCGTTCTCCGCGTGCCCCATCCCGCGCTCCAGCCACAGTTCGGCCCCGCCGCGCGCGGCTCCCGCCAGCATCCGGGGGTGGTCGAGCGGGAAGTACGCGTCCCGGTCGCCGTGCACGATGAGCAGGGGCGCGGTGATCAGCGCAACCGCCTCCACCGGCGAGAGCGGCACCGGGTCCCAGTCCTCGCGCTGGATCCGGGTGCGGAAGCCGTACCGGCCGACGAGCCGGCCCGTGGGGCGGGTGACGACCCAGTGCAGGCGGCGCATCGGAGCGGTGCCCCGGTAGTACCAGCGGGCCGGCGCACTCACGGCGACGACCACGTCCGTATGCGCCCCCGTGCGCCCCTCGTGCGCCTCACTGCGCCGCCCGACCCGTTCGGCCCCCTGAGTGCGCCCCTGTTCGGTAGCGAATTCACCGGGTTCCGGAGCCGTATACAGAGCGGCGTGCCGGAGCACCACGGAACCGCCCATGGAGAAGCCGACCGTAACGATTCTCCGGTGTCCGAGCGACCTCGCCCAGGCGACCGCAGCGGCCAGGTCCAGCACCTCCCGGTCGCCCACCGTGGACCGCCCACCGGACCTTCCGTGACCCCGGAAGGAGAACGTGATCACGGCCGCACGCTGGGCGAACACCCCGGCGGCACGCAGCACGGCCGGCCGGTCGGCGGAACCGGTGAAGCCGTGCGCGAGGACGACGGCGGTCTCGGCGGAGGCCAAGCCTCCGCTCTCCTCGGAACCCGCCGTACACGGGGTGTACACCGCCTCGATACGCACCCCGTCACCGGTCCGCAACGTGGTGCGCCGGGTGGTCGGCGTGATCGAGGGAACAGAAGAACTCAGGAATCGACCCTCGGACACAGAACTCATGTGGGCTATTCTGCTGCGAAGAGGATCCGGGCAAAGCAGCCCCCGGGTCCTTTTGTGCTTTCCGAGCGTTGTTACGGCAGCGTTTCCATAAGCTCAGCGGCCCCCGGGCGCGGGACCGCACAGTAAAAACCGTATGACAGCCGTCGCAGGTGATGGCCGTACGGGAGTACGAAGCAGTGCCGCACTACTCCCCCGGGTCCGACCCGGGAGTGCCCCTCTCGCAGGGAACGAGGAGGACCGACGTAATGGGCGAGCGAACCGTGCACGATCGACCGACGACCCAGGCAGGTGGGCGGCGATGAGTTCACTGCTGCTACTGACGAATGCCCTTCAACCGTCGACGGAGGTGCTTCCCGCCCTCGGCCTCCTGCTGCACAGCGTGCGGGTCGCCCCCGCCGAGGGACCCGCTCTCGTCGACACCCCCGGTGCCGACGTCATTCTCATCGACGGCCGCCGCGACCTCCCACAGGTCCGCTCGCTGTGCCAGCTCCTCCGGTCCACCGGACCGGGCTGTCCGCTGATCCTCGTCGTGACGGAGGGCGGCCTCGCGGCCGTCACCGCCGACTGGGGCATCGACGACGTCCTGCTGGACACCGCGGGCCCCGCGGAGGTCGAGGCCCGGTTGCGGCTGGCCACCGGCCGTATGCAGATCACCTCCGACGACTCCCCCATGGAGATCCGCAACGGTGACCTGTCGGTCGACGAGGCGACGTACAGCGCCAAGCTGAAGGGCCGGGTCCTCGACCTGACCTTCAAGGAGTTCGAACTCCTCAAGTACCTGGCGCAGCACCCGGGACGGGTGTTCACCCGGGCCCAGCTGCTCCAGGAGGTCTGGGGATACGACTACTTCGGCGGCACGCGCACGGTCGACGTCCACGTACGACGGCTGCGCGCCAAGCTCGGCCCCGAGCACGAGTCGCTGATCGGCACCGTACGCAACGTCGGCTACCGCTTCGTCACCCCCGAGAAGGTGGAGCGGGCGGCCGAGGAGGCCAAGGCCAGGGCCACTACGAGGCAGGTGGAGGAGCCGGCCACCCGTCCGGAGCAGTCCGGGGACGCCGAGATCACGGAAGAAGCCCCGGTCCGGCCTGCCAAGCGGTAGGTCGATCCGCGTAGACTGCCGCGCGTGGCCAAGGTGACGCGGGACGATGTGGCGAGACTGGCGGGGACCTCGACAGCGGTCGTCAGCTACGTCATCAACAACGGACCCAGGCCGGTCGCCCCGGCCACGCGCGAGCGGGTGCTCGCCGCGATCAAGGAGCTGGGCTACCGGCCCGACCGGGTCGCCCAGGCCATGGCGTCGCGGCGCACCGACCTCATAGGCATGATCGTGCCGGACGCCCGGCAGCCCTTCTTCGCGGAGATGGCGCACGCGGTCGAACAGGCCGCCGCCGAGCGCGGGAAGATGGTGCTGGTCGGCAACTCCGACTACCGCGACGAGCGCGAGGTCCACTATCTGCGGGCCTTCCTCGGCATGCGCGTCTCCGGACTGATCCTGGTCAGCCAGGGCCCCAGCGAGCGGGCGGCGGCCGAGATAGAGGCCTGGGACGCCCGGGTCGTGCTGCTGCACGAGCGCCCCGAGGCGATCGACGACGTCGCGGTCGTCACCGACGACATCGGCGGCGCCCAGCTCGCCACCCGCCACCTCCTGGAACACGGCAACGCCTACGTGGCGTGCCTCGGCGGCATCGAGTCGACCCCGGTCGTCGGCGACCCGGTGGCCGACCACATCGAGGGCTGGCGACGCGCCATGCAGGAGGCGGGGCAGCCGACCGAGGGCCGCCTCTTCCACGCCCCGTACAACCGCTACGACGCCTACCAGGTCGCGCTGAAGCTGCTCTCCGGACCGGACAGGCCCCCGGCGATCTTCTGCGCGACCGACGACCAGGCGATCGGGGTGCTGCGGGCCGCCCGCGAGCTGCGGATCGACGTACCGGAAGGGCTCGCGGTCGCCGGCTTCGACGACGTGAAGGAGGCGGGACTGACCGATCCGCCGCTGACCACCGTCTTCTCCGACCGTCCGGCGATGGCCAGGGCGGCCGTCGACCTGGTACTCGACGACTCACTGCGGGTCTCCGGGTCACGCCGCGAGCGCCTGAAGCAGTTCCCGTCCGCGCTGGTCGTGCGCCGTTCGTGCGGGTGCGGGGAACCGACCGCCACCGCCCGGTGACGGCTGCCCGGTAAGGGCTGTCCCCTTGATCCCCGGTGGATCGGCGCGCGGCGTCGGATGCGGTGCCTCGCAAGGCGGAGACCCCGACAGCGCGGGCGCCTCGGGCGCCCTTATATCGGGCATACACGGTTCTGCCGGGCTTCTCAGGACGTACTCAGGCTGCTCTCATGTTCGCCGCCCACTCTCGTGGACATGACCGACAGCCACCGCCCGAGCGGCGAGTCCCCGAAGTCCCCCTCGTACGGCAACGCGTACGGCAGCGGTTCGTACGGCGAAGGTTCGTACGGCGAAGGTTCGTACGGCAGCGGTCCGTACGCCGGCGGTTCGAACAACAGCGGTTCGTACAACGGCGGCGAGGCGGCCTACCCGCCGCCTCCGGCCTACGAACCCGAGCGGCAGACCTCCGAGATGCCCGCCGCCCACGCCTGGCCGCCCCCGGCACCCCAGCCCGACCCCGCGGGACCGGCAGCGGAGGCGCCCAGGTCCGAGCGCCGGGTCAAGCGGCCCCTCGCACTGCTGGCCGCCGTGGCGATCGCCGCGGCGGCGATCGGCGGCGGGACAGCCACGCTCATCGGCGAGCTCGCGGGCGGCGACTCCGGCAGCACGGGCTCCGCCGGCGCCGTGAACGGCACCACCGTCTCGCAGAGCAGCGCGGGCACCGTCTCCGGTGTGGCGGCGGCCGTGTCGCCGGCCATCGTCGAGATCAGCGCGACGTCCTCGGCGGGCGAGGCCACCGGTTCCGGTGTCGTCATCACGTCGGACGGCGAGATCGTCACCAACAACCACGTCGTCTCCGGCGCCTCCAAGATCGAGGTCGCGCTCAGCACCGGCAAGACCTACACGGCCGACGTCGTCGGCACCGACGCCGACAAGGACCTGGCGCTCATCAAGCTCCAGGGGGCGAGCGGACTCAAGACGGCCTCGCTCGGCGACTCCTCCTCGGTGAAGGTCGGCGACCAGGTCGTGGCGATCGGCTCGCCCGAGGGCCTCACCGGCACGGTCACCAGCGGCATCGTCTCGGCGCTGGACCGCGACGTCACCGTCGCCAAGGACGACGAGCAGGGCCAGCAGCAACAGCAGCAGCAGCAGCAGCAGGGCGACGGGAACTGGCCCTTCGAGTTCGGCGGCCGGCAGTTCAACGGCGACACCGGCTCGTCCAAGACGACGTACAAGGCACTGCAGACCGACGCCTCGCTCAACCCCGGCAACTCCGGCGGCGCGCTCATCAACATGAACGGCGAGATCATCGGCATCAACTCCGCCATGTACTCGCCCAGTTCGGCCAGCTCCACGGGCAGCTCGGCCGCGGGCAGCGTGGGCCTCGGCTTCGCCATCCCGGTCGACACCGTCAAGTCCGACCTGGACACCCTGCGCGCCGGCAACGGCTCCTGACGAGGAGGACCCGTGAACCCCGGCACCGGCCCCGCGGTGGCGGGCCCGTCCGACCTCGCGCTGCCGCTCGCCCTGGTGGCCGGACTCGCCACCGCGACCCGGCCGCGCCCAGGGCGGCCGGGATCCGCGGCGGCGGCAGCCGCGGACGCCGTGCCGCGCGACGCCGTGCGGCGGCCGTGCGAGGCTGAGAACCCCGCACCCGCACACACAGCACCCAGCCCGACCAGGAAGAGGACCAACAAGCGATGAGCCCCGCCGAAGACGATCCGCAGCGCGTCCTGATCGTCGACGACGAGCCCGCGGTGCGCGAGGCCCTGCAGCGCAGCCTCGCCTTCGAGGGCTACGGCACGGAAGTGGCCGTGGACGGCTACGACGCCCTGGCCAAGGCCGAGTCGTACGCCCCCGACCTGATCGTCCTGGACATCCAGATGCCGCGCATGGACGGCCTCACCGCCGCCCGCCGCATCAGGTCCACCGGAACGACGACTCCCATCCTGATGCTCACGGCCCGCGACACCGTGGGCGACCGGGTCACGGGCCTCGACGCGGGCGCCGACGACTACCTCGTCAAGCCGTTCGAGCTGGACGAACTGTTCGCCCGCATCCGGGCCCTGCTGCGCCGCAGCTCGTACGCGGTCGCGGCGGGCGCCCTGCCCGACGACGACGTGCTGTCCTTCGCCGACCTCCGTATGGACCTGAACACCCGCGAGGTCACGCGCGGCACGCGCCGCGTCGAGCTCACCCGCACCGAGTTCACCCTGCTGGAGATGTTCCTCGCCCACCCGCGGCAGGTGCTGACCCGTGAGCAGATCCTCAAGGCCGTCTGGGGCTTCGACTTCGAACCCAGCTCCAACTCCCTGGACGTGTACGTGATGTACCTGCGCCGCAAGACGGAAGCGGGCGGCGAGCCACGCCTGGTCCACACGGTGCGCGGCGTCGGGTACGCGCTGCGCTCGGGCGGCGGTGACGGGTGACCGGCCTGCCCCGCCGGCTCCGCGCCCTCCCGCTCCGCTCACGGCTGGCGCTGCTGGTCGCCATGGCGGTGGCGGTGGCGGTGGCGGCAGTGGCGGCGGCCTGCTGGTTCGTGACGCGGGAGCAGCTGGAGCACCAGCTGGACAGCTCACTCCGCAACTCGCCGGCCGTCGACAGGTCGCTCGTCACCGAACTGCTGGCCAGCTGCCAGGGTGCCGGACGCGGCCCCCTGAAGCCGCCGGGCTCCTACACCCTCCAGATCATCGACGCGGCCGGAACGGTCTGCGGGAGCCCGAACACGACCCGCATCTCACCGGCGGACGAGGACCTGGCCGTGGCGGCGGGCGAACGGCGGGACTCACTGCACTCGGGGACCGACTCGGACGGCACGAGGATGCGCGTCTACACCTACGGCCTGGAGCTGCGCCCGTCCGGCCAGCTCTACGCCGTCTCGGTGGCCCGCCCCGAGAAGGAGGTCACCGACCCGCTCTCCACCCTCGCCTGGGTGCTGCTCCTGGTCTCCGGCATCGGTGTCGTCGGCGCGGGCGCCGCCGGCCTGTGGATCGCCCGTACCGGACTGCGCCCGGTCGACGACCTCGCCCACGCCGTGGAGCACGTCGCCCGCACCGAGGACCTCACCGTCCGGATCCCCGCCGAGGGCGAGGACGAGATCGCCCGGCTCTCTCGCTCCTTCAACTCCATGACCGGCGCCCTGGCCACCTCGCGCGACCGGCAGTCGCAGCTGATCGCCGACGCCGGACACGAGCTGCGCACCCCGCTCACCTCGCTCCGTACGAACATCGAGCTGCTCGCCCGCAGTGACGAGACGGGCCGCGCGATCCCGCCCGACGACCGCAAGGCCCTGATGTCCTCGGTGAAGGCGCAGATGACCGAGCTGGCCGCGCTCATCGGCGACCTCCAGGAACTCTCCCGCCCCGACGCCGCCGAGCCCGGCCCCCTCCAGGTGGTCGCCCTGCACGACGTCACCCGCGAAGCACTGCGGCGCGCCCGGCTGCGCGGCCCCGAGCTGACCATCACCGCCGAGCTGGCCCCCTGGTACGTCCGCGCCGAACCTGCGGCGCTGGAGCGCGCGGTGGTCAACGTCCTGGACAACGCGGTGAAGTTCAGCCCGCCCGGCGGGACGATCGAGGTCGCGCTGCACCGGGGTGAGCTGACCGTGCGGGACCACGGCCCCGGCATCCCCGCCGGGGACCTGCCGCACGTCTTCGACCGCTTCTGGCGATCACCGTCGGCCCGCCAGCTCCCCGGCTCCGGCCTCGGCCTGTCCATCGTGGCGCGCACGGTCCAGCAGGCCGGCGGCGAGATCGACCTGCGCCCGGCGGAGGGCGGTGGCACGACAGCCGTGATCCGCCTGCCGGGGGCACCGCAGCCGCCGCCGGCAGTGTGAGCACCACCGGGCCCTGGGCCCGAGTGCGCCGCCTCAGGCCGCCGGGTTGTGCCGGATCAACGACTCGACCAGGCCCGAACGGGTCGCCGGATAGTCCAGCGGGACGATGCCGAGGCCGGTCCAGCCCGCCGCCTCGGACCCTTCGAGGAACGAGTGCACCTGCGGGTTGAGCCGGTCGGAGTTCCAGCGCGGCGGCAGCAGCGCCGCCGTGCTCACGTAGTTCATGAACAGCTTGCCGGGCTGCTGCGCGGCTTTGCGGAACTGCGCCTGGATCTTCGGGTACTTGGCTCCCGGCTCGGCCATGTAGTCGTCCTGGATGTCGAAGAGCGCGGAGTCGGCGTAGCGGACCCCGGGCAGACCACCGTTGTCGGCGAGAACCACGACCTTGCCGCGTGCGGCACCGAGGTCCGGGAGCGTGGAGTCGAGGCGCAGGAGCGGACGCCAGCCCTTGCCGTCGAGGTAGATGTCGAAGATCCGCCGGAACGCGGCGTCGCTCTCCTGCGAGTACTCCTGCTTGACCCGCATCAGTACGGTCTCCGACGGCCGCCGGGCCAGGAAGTCCCGGCAGGCGCCCAGGACATCGTCGAAGTTCAGGTTCTGGTACGACGCTCCGTGGTGGATGGCGTAGGCGTCGCCGCTGATCCGGCAGCGTATGTCGAGGAAGCGGATACCGCTGTCGAGCTGCTCGGCGACCGTGGTGTTCTGGCACTCCGTCCAGGGGCCGCCGAAACGCGCCCCCGAATTGTGCGTTCCCGGGATCGTGAGGCGCTGCAGCGGGGTGGCGTCGGCGATGCCTCCCATCCAGTCCTGGGTGCCGAACGCGCGGCCTGCCGCTGCGGAGGCGGGCGTCCCGCCGATGAGGACTCCGGCGGTGGCGGCGAGGGCGCCGGTGAGGAAGGCGCGTCGGCTGGGGGTGTACGGGCTCATGCGGGGAGGCCTCCGTCGGCTGTGGGGGGAGGCTCGAATTATGTCGGGTACACCTCAATACCGGAACAGGGTCCACCCCGCACGGACCCGTACGGCCGGAATCCGCGCTACATCCCGGGACAGGAATCACGCATCTCTCCGCCGCAGGGCGCACGCCCCGTCATGGAGATGACCTGGCGCCGGACGGTCGTGCCACCTGGCAGTACGGAGACGAAGTCCGTCCCGGGGAAAGGCGCATCCTGTGGCGCCGGGTAGGGGGGCACCACATCTTCGTCCCCGGGCCGGCCTGAACATGCCGACGGTCCGCCACCTCGCGTGGCGGACCGTCGGTCTTCGAGCCGGGCAGGAGCAGCGCGACGCTCCCGCGCGCCGGAACTACTGCACGACCGTGATCCGGTCCGTGGCCGGCGGGGCCAGCGGCGCGGTGGCCGTGGAGTGCGCCGCCAGGTAGGTGTTGAACAGGTCCAGGTCGGAGGCGCCGACCAGCTTGTTCGTCCCCTGGCCGAGGGCCGCGAAGCCGTCGCCGCCGCCCGCGAGGAACTCGTTCATCGCGACGCGGTACGTCTTGGCCGGATCGATCGCCTCACCGTTCAGCAGGATCGAGGAAGCGACCACCCGGTCGGCGCCCGCCTTCGTCAGGTCCAGCGTGTACGTGAGCCCCTTCGAGACCTGGAGGATCTTCGGGGACGCCTCGTTGGAGCCGCTGACCTGCTGCTGGAGTGCGGCGACCAGCTGTGCGCCGGTGAGGTCGACGACGTTCATCATGTTGGTGAAAGGCTGGACGGTGAACGCCTCGCCGTACGTCACCACCCCGTCGCCCTCGCTGCCGGAGGCCGCGTACACCAGGTCGGAGCGGATACCGCCCGGGTTCATGAACGCGACGACCGCGCCGCCCTTGTCCGCCGGGGCCAGGCCCTCGAGCTGGGCGTCGGCGATCAGGTTGCCGAGCGGCTTCTCCGGGGCGGTGGAGCCCCGGCCGTTGATGTCGGCGGAGATGAAGCCCTGGGGCCGGTTCGCGATCGGCGCGGCGAGCGTGTTCCAGCGGGCGATCAGGGCCGTCATGTCGGTGGCCTTCGCCTGGTCCCGGCTGACGACGTGGTTCGCCGACGTCGCGGACTTCACCGACGTGCGCACGATGTCCTTGGTGCGGCGGTCGTAGGTGAGCGTGGTGTCCGTGTAGAGCTTGCCGAACGACGACGCCGACGTGACCATGCGCGGCTTGCCGGACGGGTCCGGGACCGTGCAGACGTACGCCTGGTGGGTGTGGCCCGTGACCAGTGCGTCGACCTTCGGCGTGATGCCCTTGGCGATGTCGACGATCGGACCGGAGACGCCGTCACCGGCACCCGGGCTGTCGCAGTCGTAGTTGTACGAGGAGGAGGCCGGGGCCCCGCCCTCGTGGATCAGCGCGACGATGGACTTGACGCCCTGCCGGTCGAGCTCCTTGGCGTACTTGTTGACCGTCTCGATCTCGTCGTGGAACTTCAGGCCCTTGACGCCGTTGGCCGTGACGATGTTCGGCGTGCCCTCCAGGGTCACCCCGATGAAGCCGACCTTGACGCCGTTCTTCTTCCAGACCGTGTACGGCTTGAGGATCGGCTTGCCGGTCTTCTCACTCGTCACGTTGGCCGCGAGGTAGGGGAAGTCGGCCCCCTTGAACTTCTTGCCCTTCTCGTAGCAGCCCTCGACCGGGTGGCAGCCGCCGTTCTGGAGGCGGCCCAGCTCCGTGGCCCCCTCGTCGAACTCGTGGTTGCCGACGGCCGTCACGTCGAGGTCGAGCCCGTTGAGCGCCTCGATGGTGGGCTCGTCGTGGAAGAGCCCCGACAACAGCGGGCTCGCGCCCACCATGTCGCCGCCGGCAGCCGTGACGGAGTACGGGTGGCCCTTGCGCGCGGTGCGCAGCGAGGTCGCCAGGTACTCGACGCCACCGGCCGGGACCGACTTCACCGTGCCGTCGGCCTGCTTCTCAGCGACCGTCCCGGCGGAACCGGCCGGCGGCTCCAGGTTGCCGTGCAGGTCGTTGAAGGAGAGCAGCTGCACGTCGACGGTACGGGGCTTGTGGTGGCCGTGACCGTGGCCACGGTCATGGGCACCGGCCGGCATCGCGGCGACGAGCGCGCCCACGGTGGCCAGCCCGGCGGCGGCGGCGAGCACCCGCCTGGGCACACGGTTCTTCTGTGGAGTCGCTGACATCGGTCCCCTTCGATTCTCTGGATCCTGCGTGCCGCAGCCTAGAGTCAACGCGCGTAGCGCGACAGGTGCCCGGGGTTACGAACTGGTTGCCGTGCGCCCGGAATGGGACCGATCACCCGGAGAGCGCACATATACCAGCAGAAACGTCACCGCGCCCGTACGCGCCGGGGAGCCCGTCGGCGGGGGGACGGCGAACTCGCGCCCCGCGCGGTGGTCCCGGACCGCCCCAGGACCGAACTGCCGGTACATCGCCGCGAGATGGCCGATACCCCTCGGGCCGATCGCGCGGGCCACACGTGTGCGCGCGGCTCGTCCCAGATCCCGGGTCGCGGGTCGCGGAGGCGCGGACCTTGGGGCGTGGAGCGCGGACCGTGGGGCGCGGGGTCGCCCTCCGGCCGGCAACGGCGGACGGCGCCCGACCGGTCCCGCACCGGGCTTGCCGCCCCGGCTCCCAGCCTCTCCGCCGTACGCTCGTACCCATGACGACTGACACGCCCCTCCCCTCCCCCGGACGCGAGATCGAGACCCTCGACGCGCTCACCCCCGAGCAGGCCGATGCCGTCCTCGCCCTCCTCGGCGAAGCCGCCGGGACCGACGGCAGGCAGGCCGTCTCCGAGCAGGGGCGGCTGCAGTTGAGGGGCGGGCACCGCGAGGGCGTCAGGCACTTCCTGCTCACGGTCGACGGCGAACTGGCCGGATACGCGCAGCTGGAGGACACCGACCCCGTCGAGGCCCCGGCCGCCGAGCTGGTCGTGGCCCCGTCCCACCGGGGCCGCGGGCACGGCCGGGCCCTGGGGGCCGCCCTCCTCGGCGCGACCGGGAAGCGGCTGCGGGCCTGGGCGCACGGCGGGAAGTCGGCCGCCCGCCACCTCGCGCAGGTCCTCGGCCTGTCGCTCTTCCGCGAACTGCGCCAGCTGCGGCGCCCGCTGGACTCCCTCGACATCGCCGAGCCGGCGCTCCCGCCCGGCGTCACCGTCCGCACCTTCGTGCCGGGCCGGGACGACGCCGCCTGGCTCGCCGTGAACAGTGCCGCGTTCGCCCACCACCCGGAGCAGGGCTCCCTCACCCAGCGGGACCTGGACGACCGCAAGGCCGAACCCTGGTTCGACCCGGAGGGCTTCTTCCTGGCCGAGCGCGACGGCGAGATCATCGGCTTCCACTGGACGAAGGTGCACGCCGAGGACGAGCTGGGCGAGGTCTACGTCGTCGGCATCAGGCCCGACGCCCAGGGCGGCGGCCTCGGCAAGGCGCTCACCGCGATCGGCCTTCGCCATCTGGCCTCCAGGGGACTCCCGACGGCCATGCTCTACGTGGACGCCGACAACCCCGCCGCCCTGTCGGTGTACGAGCGGATGGGCTTCGCGACGCACGAGGTCGACCTGATGTACCGCACGGAGTCCTGAGCACTCGACCCGTCCAGGGGCGGCGCCGCTTGACGCCGCCCCTTCTTTACGCCACCCTTTCACTACTCAATTAGTGAAAGGGTGGTGTTCATGGCAGAGTCCGCAGCGGTCGAGTTCCGCATCGACCGGCGCAGCGGCGTCGCCACCTATCTCCAGATCGTGCAGCAGACCAAGCAGGCCCTCCGCCTCGGTGTGCTGGAGCCGGGCGACCGGCTCCCCACGGCCCGCGAGGTCGTCGAGGCCACCGCGATCAACCCGAACACCGTGCTCAAGGCCTACCGCGAACTGGAACGCGAAGGGCTCGTCGAGGCCCGCCGCGGCCTCGGCACATTCGTCCGCCGGACCCTCGGCAGCGCGGCGGTCACCACCGACCCGCCCCTGCGCGCCGAACTGTCCGCGTGGATCACCAGGGCCCGCGCCGCCGGACTGGACAAGGACGACGTGAGCGCGCTCTTCACCGACGTACTGGACAGCACATTCAAGGGGGACCAGAACTCATGACAGGCGCCGCGATCGAGGCGAACGGCCTCGGCATGGCCTACGGGCGAAAGCGCGGGTGGGCGCTGCGCGACTGCTCGTTCCGCCTGCCCACCGGACGGATATGCGCACTCGTCGGACCCAACGGTGCCGGGAAGTCGACCCTGCTCTCCCTCGCGGCCGGCCTGCTCCGGCCCGCCGAGGGGTCGGTGCGGGTGCTCGGCTCCACCGCCGCCGAGGCGCGGCCCCGTGTCGCGTACGTCGCGCAGGGCAAGCCCCTGTACCCGCAGCTCACCGTGGCCGACACCCTGTGGGCGGGGGCCGAGCTCAATCCCGCCACCTGGGACCGCGCGTCCGCCGACCGGGTCGCCGGCCCCCTCCCCCAGGACGCCAAGGTCCGGACACTGTCCGGCGGGCAGCGCACCCGGCTCGCCCTGGCCCTGGCGCTCGGCAAGCGGCCCGAACTGATGCTGCTGGACGAGCCGATGTCCGACCTCGACCCCCTCGCCCGCCACCAGCTGATGGGCGTCCTGATGGCCGACGCCGCCGAGCGCGGGACCACCATCGTGATGTCCTCGCACATCCTGGCCGAGCTGGAGGGCGCCTGCGACTACCTCCTGTTCGTGGACGACGGCCGGATCCGGCTCGGCGGCGAGAGCGACGACATCCTCGCCGCGCACGCCGTGCTCACCGGCCAGGTACGCGATCCGGCCCCGCACACGGTGGTCGAGGCCCGTACGACGGGGCGTCAGCTCACCGCACTCGTACGGAGGGAGGGCCCCGTGGACCGCACCGCCTGGGATGTCACGGACCCGTCCCTGGAGGAACTGCTGCTGGCCCACCTCCGCGCCCCCGACGCCCCGGCCCTGCTCACCCCGAGCGCGTCCAACGACCAGTCCAGGACGGTGACATCCGCATGAGCACCCTCACCAAGCTGCGCGGCCCCGCCCGCGTCGTCGTACGCCAGCACCGGAACACCCTGCGCACCGCGGGACTTCTCGCCGTGGCCGGAGCCGTCGTCCTCATCGGCTTCGCCCTGTGGGCGTCCCACCTGATCGACGGCTTCGAGGCGGCTCCCTGCGAGGCCTCGGGCGTCTCGGGCGCCGCCTGCGACCGGCGGATCGTGGACTTCAACGGTTCGATGTCCCTCTACAGCAGTGTGCTCACCGGGGCGGGACTGACCCTGGTGGTCCTTCCCGCAGTCGTGAGCGCGTTCGTCGCCGGGCCGCTGATCGCCAGGGAGCTGGAGAGCGGTACCCACCGCATGGCCTGGACCCAGTCCGTGACGCCCGCTCGCTGGCTGGCGGCCAAACTCGCCGTCCCCACCGTCCTGCTCGTGGCCGGCGTGACCGTGCTGTCCGCGGTCCTCGCCTGGGCACGGAAGTGGACGGCCACCGGCTTCCAGAGCTTCTGGTACGAGGTCCCGGTCTTCGGCGCGACCGTCCCGGTCGTCATCGGCTACACGCTGCTCGGCGTCACCGTGGGCACGCTCACCGGCCTGCTGGTGCCCCGCACCGTGGCCGCGATGTCGGTGGCCGTGCTCGTCACCGGCACGGTGGCGGGGACGCTCGGAACCCTGCGGAGCAGCCTCTGGCCCACGCGGACCAGCGTCTCGACGGAGGGCCCGGACTCGACCCTCGGCTCCTGGGTGGTCGACGCAGGCCACGTCACCGGCGGCGGCGGCCGGCTGCCCTTCGACGTGTGCCCGCCGCAGGTCGACCAGGGGGTGAAGGACCGGTGCATCGCCGCCCACGACATCACCGGGACGTTCATCGACTACCACCCGGCCTCCCACCACTGGCCCCTCCAGCTCGTCGAGACGGGCATCCTGCTCGTCCTCGCCGCCCTGGCCGTCACGCTCGCCTTCCGGGTGCTGCGCCGCCGCACCGGCTGAGGACCGCCCTGCCCGGCCCCCGGACGGAAGGCCGGGCAGGGGTTCACCCACCGTGACCGGCGCGGCACCGCAGCCACACCGCTTCCTGTACGTCATGTCGCCGTTACCGGCCATTCAGAAGAGCTTGCGACCCTCACGGGATGCAGCCAGCTCTGCCCACCCCCCGCAACGGCAAGGACCGCGCAGCACGGACCGGTCCCGTCTCTTCCGCGATCTTTCTCGGCTCCGACGCGCCTGAGGAGCCGAACGCGCGGAAGAATAGGTCCATGAGCCAGCAGCCGAGCTCCGAGGTCCCGGTCCAGCCCGCCCAGCCGTCCGTGGGCTCCCTCGCCGCGCACCGGCCCGGCGCCGTAGCCGGCGGGGTGCCCTCGGGTCTGTCCACAGCCGCCGACCTGGATCCCGACCTGGACAGCGACGCGGACGCCTACGAACCGGACGGCGGAGGCGACGAGCTGCCGCAGGGCCGCTTCCTCGACCGGGAGCGCAGTTGGCTCGCGTTCAACGAACGCGTCCTGGAACTGGCCGAGGACCCCTCCACCCCACTACTCGAACGGGCTAACTTCCTCGCGATCTTCGCCTCGAACCTGGACGAGTTCTTCATGGTCCGGGTGGCCGGCCTCAAGCGGCGTATCGCGACCGGTGTCGCCACCCGGTCGGCTTCCGGCCTGCAGCCCCGCGAGGTCCTCGACCTGATCTGGACCCGCTCGCGCGAGCTCATGGCCAGGCACGCCGCCTGCTACCAGCAGGACATCGCGCCCGCCCTGTCCGACGAGGGCATCCAGCTGGTGCGCTGGCCCGAGCTGACCGAGAAGGAACAGGCCCGTCTGTTCACCTTCTTCCGGCAGCGGGTCTTCCCGGTGCTGACCCCGCTGGCCGTCGACCCGGCGCACCCCTTCCCGTACATCTCCGGGCTCTCGCTCAACCTCGCCGTCGTCGTGCGCAACCCCGTCAGCGGCCACCGCCACTTCGCCCGCGTCAAGGTGCCCCCGCTGCTCACGCGCTTCCTGGAGGCGTCCCCGCAGCGTTACGTCCCGATAGAGGACATCATCGCGGCGCACCTCGAAGAGCTCTTCCCGGGCATGGAGGTCCTCGCCCACCACATGTTCCGGGTCACCAGGAACGAGGACCTGGAGGTCGAGGAGGACGACACCGAGAACCTGCTCCAGGCGCTGGAGAAGGAGCTCATGCGGCGCCGCTTCGGCCCGCCGGTCCGCCTGGAGGTCGAGGAGTCCATCGACCCGTACGTCCTGGACCTGCTCGTGCGCGAGCTGAAGATCTCCGAGACCGAGCTCTACCCGCTGCCCGGCCCCCTCGACCTCACCGGACTCTTCGGCATCGCCTCGCTGGACCGGCCCGAGCTGAAGTACCCCAAGTTCGTCGCCGGCACCCACCGCGACCTGGCGGAGGTCGAGTCCGCCTCCGCGCCGGACATCTTCGCCGCGCTGCGCGAACGCGACGTGCTGCTGCACCACCCGTACGACTCCTTCTCCACCTCAGTACAGGCCTTCCTGGAACAGGCGGCGGGCGACCCCGACGTCCTCGCGATCAAGCAGACCCTCTACCGGACCTCGGGCGACTCCCCGATAGTCGACGCCCTCATCGACGCCGCCGAGTCGGGCAAGCAGGTCCTCGTCCTCGTCGAGATCAAGGCCCGCTTCGACGAACAGGCCAACATCAAGTGGGCCCGCAAGCTGGAGGAAGCAGGCTGCCACGTCGTCTACGGCCTGGTCGGGCTCAAGACCCACTGCAAGCTGTCCCTGGTGGTCCGTCAGGAGGGCGACACGCTGCGCCGCTACTCCCACGTCGGCACCGGCAACTACCACCCCAAGACGGCCAGGCTCTACGAGGACCTCGGGCTGCTCACCGCCGACCCGCAGGTCGGGGCGGACCTCTCCGACCTCTTCAACCGGCTGTCGGGCTACTCCCGCCGTGAGACCTACCGCCGGCTGCTGGTCGCCCCGAAGTCCCTGCGCGACGGGCTGATCGCCCGCATCAACAAGGAGATCACCCACCAGCGGGCGGGCCGGTCGGCGTACGTGCGCATCAAGGTCAACTCGATGGTCGACGAAGCGGTCATCGACGCCTGCTACCGCGCCGGGCAGGCCGGTGTGCAGGTCGACATCTGGGTGCGCGGGATCTGCGCGATACGCCCCGGCGTCAACGGCCTCTCCGAGAACATCAGGGTCCGCTCGATACTGGGCCGCTTCCTCGAACACTCCCGGGTCTTCGCCTTCGGCAACGGCGGCGAACCCGAAGTCTGGTTCGGCAGCGCCGACATGATGCACCGCAACCTCGACCGCCGGATCGAGGCACTGGTCCGCGTCACCGACCCCGCACATCGCGCCGCGCTCAGCAGGCTCCTGGAAACAGGCATGTCCGACACCACCGCGTCCTGGCACCTGGGCCCCGACGGCAACTGGACCAGGCACTCCGCGGACGCGGACGGCCAACCCCTGCGGCACGTACAAGAGATGCTCATCGAAGCCCGGAGGCGCAGGCGTGCGACGCCCTGACCACCAGACGACCACCGCCCCCTCCCAGGCGGTCCGCCCGGCCGAAGCGGTCCTCGCGCCCTACCTGCGCGAACAGGCAGCCTGTTTCCTGCGGGGTCTGCGTCTGCACCGTGAGCACAGCGCCCCGGCGGACGCGGGCACGCAGGGCGCCGACGAGGCGGCCCGCGCACTGCGCCACGCGGCCCGGCGCATCAGCGGCACCCTGCACACCTTCCGGGAGGCGCTCGAACCGTCCTGGGCCGACCAGCTCCGTACGGAACTGGCCTGGCTCTCCGGCACCCTGGCACGCGAACACGCGTACGCCACCCGGCTCGGCCTGCTCCTGGAGGCCCTGCACCAGCTCTCCGGCGTGTCGCTCCCGGCGGCCAGGGCCACGCGGGACACGGACACCTCGGCGGAACGCGACAAGGAACGGGCGGCGCTCGGCGTCGGCGCCGCCAGGGCCGGGGCCCTCCTCGAACGCAGGCTCACCCTCGCCAGGACCCGCGCCCACTCGGCCGCGCTCCAGGCCATCGGGTCCTCCCGCTTCCACGCCGTCGCCGACGGCGTCGCACTGCTCGCCTCGGAGGTCCCGCTGTCGACCGCCGCCGGGTCGCTGCACGAACCGGCCGCACGGGCGGAGCAGCGGATGCTGGCCGCGGTCGCCGCCCTGCCGCCGGACGAGGCCGCGGAGCCGTACAACGAGGCCCACGACGCCCTCTGGCACCAGGCCCGCCTGCTCCTGCGGCTGCACCGGTACGCCCACGAGGTGCTGCGGGGCGTCCCCGATCCGGCCCTGGCGGGGCCGGGGCACGCCCTCGACCTGCACCGGGACGCGGCGGAGGCGGCCTCCGCCGCGGCGGAGGCCGCCCGCACCCCGAGGATCGCCCCGGCGACCGCGTACGCCCTCGGCGTGCTGCACGCCGACCAGCGGCACGAGGTGGAGGCCGCGCGCGCGGTGTTCCGGGAGGCGTGGCCGTACGCGGCGGCCGTGACCGCGCCATGAGCGGACTCGTACGCGCGGCGGGCTGCGTGCTCTGGCGGCGCTCGCCGGACGGCGGCCCGGAGATCTGCCTGGTCCACCGGCCCCGCTACGACGACTGGTCGTTCCCGAAAGGCAAGCTGAAGCGCGGCGAGACCGCGTTGGAGGCCGCCCTGCGCGAGGTGCTGGAGGAGACCGGCCACCGCTGTGTTCCGGGCGCCGCCCTGCCCACCGCCCGCTACACGGCGAACGGGCGTCCGAAGGAGGTCAGCTACTGGGCGGCCGAGGCCGCGGACGGCGCCTTCGAGCCCAACGACGAGGTCGACCGGCTGGAGTGGCTCTCCCCCGATTCGGCCGGCGACCGTCTGACCCGCCCCGGCGACCGCGTCCAGCTGCACGCCTTCCTGCGGACGCTCCCGACCGACGCCTGAATCCGGCCACGGACGGGGCGGGCCGACCAGGCCGGCACCCGAATCCGGCCGCTGACGGGATCGTCCCGGCAAGACGCCGGTCGGGCCCCGGTCGGGCCGGTCCCGCCGCGTCCCGCCGTGCTCCGGCCACTCCCGCCGCGTGCACGGCAGGCGTGCTTTCGCCACTCCCGCCGCGTGCGCGGCAGACGCCCCGTCGACCGCCCTGGGCACTTGGCGCCCCGTGAACCGCCCCCGGCACAGCCCCACAGCGCCCCGGAACCAGCCCGCCCGACACGGTTCACCTGCCGTTCACCCTGCCCCGTAGGGCGCTTCACCTGTTCTGCCTAATTTCGGACGTACACGGTGCACGGCGCCAAGCCACCGCACCACTCCTCATCGCACGCCGCCAGGCATCCACAGCCGCGGCGGCTCCTGGAAGGAACACCCCGAAAGTGAAGCTTCAGCGCAAGAACCGGCTTCGTGCCACCGCGCTCGGTGCCCTCGCCGTCTCCGGCGCCCTGGTCCTCACGGCGTGCGGTTCGGACGACAACAGCGGTGCCGGCGCGGACGGCGGCGGCAAGAAGAGCACCGCCGCGTCGAACATCAAGTGCGACGACGCCGAAGGCCAGCTCCGCGCCTCCGGGTCGAGCGCCCAGAAGAACGCCATGGACCTGTGGGTCAAGAACTACATGGCCGCCTGTTCCGGCGTGGAGGTCAACTACAACTCCTCCTCCTCCGGTGAGGGCATCGTCGCGTTCAACCAGGGCACCGTCGGCTTCGCCGGCTCCGACTCGGCGCTGAAGCCCGAAGAGGTCGCCGAGTCGAAGAAGATCTGCAAGACCGGCCAGGGCATCAACCTCCCCATGGTCGGCGGCCCCATCGCGATCGGCTTCCACCTCGAGGGCGTGGACAAGCTCACGCTGGACGCCCCCACGCTCGCCAAGATCTTCGACACCAAGATCAAGAAGTGGAACGACCCGGCGATCGCCGAGCTCAACGACGGCGTCAAGCTGCCGGACAAGGCGATCCAGCCGTTCCACCGCTCCGAGGACTCCGGCACCACGCAGAACCTCGGCAAGTACCTGAACGCCGCGGCCCCGAGCGACTGGAAGTACGAGGCCGAGAAGAAGTGGCCCGCCCCCGGTGGCCAGGCCGCGTCCGGCTCCGCCGGTGTCGCGACGCAGGTCAAGCAGGTGGACGGCTCCATCGGCTACTTCGAGCTGTCGTACGCCGCCTCGCAGGACATCACCACCGTCGACATCAACACCGGCGGCGCCGCCCCGGTCGAGGCCACCTCGGAGAACGCCTCCAAGGCCATCGCCGCCGCCAAGGTCAAGGGCACCGGCAAGGACCTGGCGCTCGACCTCGACTACACCACCAAGGCCGAGGGCGCCTACCCGATCGTCCTGGTGACCTACGAGGTCGTCTGCGACACCGGCAACAAGGCCGACACCCTCGGCTCGGTCAAGTCCTTCCTGACCTACACCTCCTCCGCGGAGGGCCAGAAGGTCCTGACCGACGCCGGCTACGCCCCGATCCCCGAGGCGATCAACGCCAAGGTCCGCGAGACGGTCGCCGCCCTCTCGTAACCCGCCCCACGCACAGCGCGTACGCACAGGCGGGCCGGTCCGGCGCACCCCTCCGGACCGGCCCCGCCACCCACCCCCATCCGGTGCACCGCCGCCAGGGGAGCGAGCCGCTCCCCCACACAGACCGGAAAGACCATGGCTTCCACCACACCGCTCGACATCCCACCGGCTCCGCCGGCCACACCCGGCCGCCCCAGGTCCACCGGGCGCACCGGCGACAAGATCTTCCTGGGCCTCTCGCGGGGCTCGGGCATCCTGCTGCTCGCGATCATGGCGTCGATCGCCGTGTTCCTCACCTATCGCGCCGTCATCGCGATATCGAAGGACGAGGGCAACTTCCTCACCACCTTCGACTGGAACCCGGCCGGTGACCCGCCGGTCTTCGGCATCGCGGTCCTCCTCTTCGGCACGGTCGTCAGCTCGATCATCGCGATGCTCATCGCGGTTCCGATCGCCGTCGGCATCGCCCTGTTCATCTCGCACTACGCGCCGCGCAAGCTGGCCGCCCCGCTCGCCTACGTCATCGACCTGCTCGCCGCCGTGCCCAGCATCGTCTACGGCATCTGGGGCGCGCTCGTCCTCGTGCCGTACCTGGAGGGCCTGAACCTCTGGCTCGACCAGTTCTTCGGCTGGACGTACATCTTCGAGAAGACCGAGGTCGGCGTCGCCCGCTCGCTCTTCACCGTCGGCGTCCTGCTCGCGATCATGATCCTGCCGATCGTGACCAGCGTCAGCCGCGAGGTCTTCCTCCAGGTCCCGAAGATGAACGAGGAGGCGGCGCTCGCCCTGGGAGCCACCCGCTGGGAGGTCGTCCGCCTCTCGGTCCTGCCCTTCGGACGCTCCGGGATCATCTCCGCCTCGATGCTGGGCCTGGGCCGGGCGCTCGGCGAGACGATGGCCGTCGCCACGGTCCTTTCGCCGAGCTTCCTCATCTCGCTGCACGTGCTCAACCCGGGCGGCGGGACCTTCGCCCAGAACATCGCCGCGAAGTTCGGCGAGGCCGACGAGTTCGGGCGAGACGCCCTGATCGCCTCGGGCCTCGTCCTCTTCGTCCTCACCCTGCTGGTCAACGGCGCGGCCCGGCTCATCATCGCCCGCCGCAAGGAGTACTCGGGGGCCAACGCATGAGCCACGCCACCACCACCGAAGTCCAGGACGACCGTCCGCGGACCTCGCCGGACAACCGCGAGCCCGCCCTCAGCAGCCGCAGCCTCCCCCGCTGGTCCCCGCTCGGCTTCGCCGCCGTGTCGATCGCCCTCGGCGTCGGCGTCGGCGTCGCCGCCGGCTGGCACAGCCGCGTCCAGTGGGGCATGGTCTCCGCCCTGCTCTTCCTGGCCCTCTCGTACGTCGCGACGACCGTGGTCGAGAACAAGCGCCAGGCCAAGGACCGCCTCGCCACCAGCCTCGTCTGGGTGTGCTTCCTCATCGCCGTCGTCCCGCTCGCCTCGCTGCTCTGGACCACCGTCAGCCGCGGCTCCGAGCGCCTCGACGGGTACTTCCTCACCCACTCGATGGCCGGGGTGCTCGGCTCGGAGGACAGCGGCGGCGTCTACCACGCGCTGATCGGCACCCTGGAGCAGGTCGGTATCGCCACGGTGATCTCCGCCCCGCTCGGACTGCTGACCGCGGTCTACCTCGTCGAGTACGGCAAGGGCGCGCTGGCCAGGTCCGTCACCTTCTTCGTCGACGTGATGACCGGTATCCCGTCGATCGTGGCGGGCCTCTTCATCCTGTCGATCATGCTGATCGCGAGCATCGAGCCGTCCGGCCTGATGGGCGCGCTCGCCCTGACGATCCTGATGATCCCGGTCGTGGTCCGCTCCACCGAGGAGATGCTCAAGCTCGTCCCGAACGAGCTCCGCGAGGCCTCCCTCGCCCTGGGCATCCCCAAGTGGCGCACCATCCTGAAGGTGGTCCTGCCCACCGCGATCGGCGGCATCACCACGGGCGTCATGCTCGCCATCGCGCGTATCGCGGGAGAGACGGCACCGATCATCCTGCTGGTCTTCGGCAGCCAGCTGATCAACACGAACCCCTTCGAAGGCGCCCAGTCCTCGCTGCCCTTCTACATCTACGAGCAGTACAAGGTCGGCGAGGCCGCGTCCTACGACCGCGCCTGGGCAGCTGCCCTGGTCCTGATCGCCTTCGTCATGATCCTCAATCTGGTGGCCCGCGGCATAGCCCGCTGGAAGGCCCCGAAGTCCGGCCGCTGAGGCCACGCAGAAAGCAGCTGATTCACATGGCCAAGCGCATCGACATCGGCGGCCTCACCGCCTACTACGGCTCCCACAAGGCCATCGAGGACATCTCGATGACAGTGGAGCCGCGCTCCGTGACCGCCTTCATCGGACCCTCCGGCTGCGGCAAGTCCACGTTCCTGCGCACCCTGAACCGCATGCACGAGGTCACCCCCGGTGGCCGCGTCGAGGGCAAGGTGCTGCTGGACGACGAGAACCTCTACGGTCCCGGCGTCGACCCCGTCACCGTGCGCCGCACGGTCGGCATGGTCTTCCAGCGCCCGAACCCGTTCCCGACCATGTCGATCTTCGACAACGTCGCGGCGGGCCTGCGGCTCAACGGCTCGTACCGCAAGAGCCAGCTGTCGGACGTCGTGGAGAAGTCCCTCAGGGGCGCCAACCTCTGGAACGAGGTCAAGGACCGCCTGAACAAGCCGGGCTCCGGCCTCTCCGGCGGCCAGCAGCAGCGCCTGTGCATCGCCCGCGCCATCGCGGTCGAGCCGGACGTGCTGCTGATGGACGAGCCGTGCTCGGCGCTCGACCCGATCTCGACCCTCGCCATCGAGGACCTGATCGGCGAGCTGAAGGAGCGCTTCACGATCGTCATCGTGACGCACAACATGCAGCAGGCGGCACGCGTCTCGGACCGTACGGCGTTCTTCAACCTCTCGGCGGTGGGCAAGCCCGGCCGTCTGATCGAGATCGACGACACGGAGCGGATCTTCTCCAACCCGTCGGTGCAGGCGACCGAGGACTACATCTCGGGCCGCTTCGGCTAGCCACAGACGGCCTTGGGGTGCTGCATGGCGGTGCCACCACCAAGGCGAAAGGGTCCGCCCCCGCTCTCGGCAAAGGAGAGCGGGGGCGGACCCGTTTACGCGTGAGTCGTGGTGGGCCGGCCGTCCGTGGCTAGCCGAAGAGCAGTACGACGACCCCGTAGCTCAGCGCGGCGACCAGCGCCGCGGCCGGCATGGTGATGAACCACCCCAGGATGATGTTCTTGGCGACGCCCCAGCGCACCGCGTTCACACGCTTCGTCGCGCCCACACCCATGATCGCCGAGGTGATCACGTGAGTCGTGGAGATCGGTGCGTGGAAGATGAACGCCGAGCCGAACATGATCGACGCGCCGGTCGTCTCGGCCGCGAAGCCCTGCGGCGGGTCCAGCTCGATGATCTTGCGGCCGAGCGTGCGCATGATGCGCCAGCCACCCGCGTACGTGCCGAGGGACAGCATCGCCGCACAGGCGATCTTCACCCAGATCGGGATCTCGTCGTTCGGACCCTCGACGTCGGCGATGACCAGGGCCAGCACCACGATGCCCATGGTCTTCTGCGCGTCCTGGAGACCGTGTCCCAGCGCCATGCCGGCCGCCGAGACGGTCTGGGCTATCCGGAAGCCGCGCTTGGCCTTGTGCGGGTTGGCCTTGCGGAACATCCACAGGATGCCGACCATCACCAGATAGCCGACGAGCAGCCCGATGACCGGGGAGACGAACATCGGGATGACGATCTTGTCCAGCACCCCCGACCAGATCACGTCGGTCCCACCGGCGAGCGCCGCCCCGACCATGCCGCCGAACAGCGCGTGCGAGGACGAGGAGGGCAGGCCGAAGTACCAGGTGACGAGGTTCCAGATGATCGCGCCGACCAGCGCCGCGAACAGGATGCCCATCCCCTTCTGGCCCTGGGGCGTGGCGATGATGCCTTCGCTGACGGTCTTGGCGACCCCCTGGCCCAGGAAGGCGCCTGCGAGGTTCATCACAGCCGCCATCGCCAGAGCCGCACGCGGGGTCAGCGCCCGGGTGGAGACCGAGGTGGCGATGGCGTTCGCCGAGTCGTGGAAGCCGTTCGTATACGTGAAGCCGAGCGCGACACCGATGGTCACGATCAGCGCAAAGGTGTCCACGAGGTTCAGGACTCCTTGACCGCGATGGTCTCCACCGTGTTGGCGACGTGCTCGAACGCGTCCGCCGCCTCTTCCAGCACGTCCACGATCTGCTTGAGCTTCAGCACGTCCATGGCTTCGTACTTGCCGTTGAACAGCTGGGCCAGCAGCTTGCGGTGGATCTGGTCGGCCTGGTTCTCCAGGCGGTTGACCTCGATCCAGTACTCGGTGAGGTTCTCCATGGTCCGCAGGCTCGGCATGGCCTCGGCGGTCAGCTCGGCGGCCCTGGCCAGGACCTCGACCTGCTGCTCGACACCCTTGGGGAGCTCGTCGATCTGGTACAGCACGACCAGGTCGACGGCCTCCTCCATGAAGTCCATGATGTCGTCGAGCGACGAGGCCAGGTTGTAGATGTCCTCGCGGTCGAACGGCGTGATGAAGGAGGAGTTCAGCTGGTGGAAGATCGCGTGGGTCGCGTCGTCCCCCGCATGCTCCGCTGCCCGCATACGCTCCGCGATCTCGACTCGGGAGGCAGAATCCGCCCCGAGCAGTTCCATCAGGAGTTTCGAGCCTGTGACGATGTTGTCCGCGGATGCGGAAAACATGTCGTAGAAGCTCGTCTCCCTGGGGGTCAGACGAAAGCGCACGTGGGGTCCTCGGGATGCTTTGGATTCGGTCAGGCTGATGCTAGGCGCATCATCCGGCCACGGCTAACCGGCGTTCCTCAGTGTCGCGCATCGGGCACAGTGATCAGCACGGACCCCCGGTCACGTTTCGGCTGGATTCGCTACCATATACCCGGCAGGGGTATGCAGACGGTACGGAACGGCACACACTCCGCAGGGCAAGAGGACAACGGGAGGACCCCATGACCACCACCGATGCCGCCGACGCAGCCGGTACGGACGCGGTCGTCACCGACCACGACCGCGGTATCCACGGCTACCACCACCAGAAGGACGAGCACCTCAAGCGTCTGCGCCGCATCGAGGGCCAGATCCGCGGACTCCAGCGGATGGTGGACGAGGACGTCTACTGCATCGACATACTCACCCAGGTCTCGGCCTCCACCAAAGCCCTGCAGTCGTTCGCGCTCCAGCTCCTGGAGGAGCATCTGCGCCACTGCGTCGCGGACGCCGCGGTCAAGGGCGGTGACGAGATCGACGCGAAGGTCGAGGAGGCCACCAAGGCGATCGCCCGCCTCCTGCGCACCTGAGACGGGCCGCGGAGGTCATACCCGGTGGCGGGCCTGCCGGGGAACGGACGGCGCCTGCCCGCACACTTCCGGCCTGACGTTGAGCACCTCGTCGATACGGTCGTGGCTGAGCCGGTCCTCGATCGCGTCCGACGCCGCGATCATGAGCTCACCGCACAGCTCGATCTCGGCGAGGGCCACACAGTCCTGAGCGTTCGGAGCGCTGAGCGTCACCACCTGCGTCACCTCTCTCTGCCGTCGCCGACTCCTGGCGCACCCACTGCCTAGCGTAGGGAGCGCACCAGGCACCGCGCATGGCACGGACGGACCATTTCAGCCCCCTCCCTACGGCGTTTCCGGGCCGCTCCTCCCCTGCTGGACCCGGCCGGTGTACAGGTCCTCCTCCGGGGGCAACTCCACCGTGACCGGCACCCCGAAGCCGTACAGCAGCAGCGTCGACACCACCGCGACCGCCGGCCCCTCCGTGGCGAAGGTGAAGCGGTGGCGCACCTTCCGCAGCAGGCCCTCGTCGTCAAGGTAGGCGTCGAACGGCACCGTGTCCGTGCTGAACCCCTTCGCCGCAGCCGTCAGCGCGCCGCGCGAGTCCCGCGACGCCGCCCGCGCCGCCTTGCCGATGTCCGCCGTCCCCCGGTAGTGCCGCACCTCGACCCCGGCCAGCTGCGTCCGCCCCACGTACGTCACCTCGCCCGCACCGCGCAGCAGCTCGGCGGCGGCCGTCGGATCCGTCACACCGCCGGTGACCAGATTGCCGTCCTCCAGGGCCGTCGTGTCGATCCGCACCCACTTGTCGTCGGGTACTCCGGCACCTCGGTTCTTCATGTAGAGCGCGCCGGGCGCCAGCAGCTCGGTGATCGGCCGGTGCTCGTCCGCCCCCGCCGGGTCCTTCGGCAGGAGGACCTTGATCCGCCCGAGCTGCCCGCGGAAGTCGTACACCCCGTGCCCCCGGATCGTCACCCGGGTTCCCCCGGCCGCCGTCTCCATCGACGTACGCGTCTCGGCGCTGCCCGCGCCGGCCAGGGTGTCGGGGGCCCGCCGGACC
The DNA here is from genome assembly GCF_040660235.1 of Streptomyces sp. NPDC049970. Lineage (NCBI taxonomy): Bacteria > Bacillati > Actinomycetota > Actinomycetes > Kitasatosporales > Streptomycetaceae > Streptomyces > Streptomyces sp. NPDC049970. The sequence goes on from NZ_JBFALP010000016.1 coordinate 137,943, forward strand.
ACCTCGGCCGGTTTCCCGGCGGGGTCCGCCCGGGTCACGGCCCGCCCGTCGGCGCCGTCCCGGCCGGCGCCGTCCTCGCCGGCGTCGGTGGAGCACCCGGTGACCACCGTCATGACACCGGCGACGGTCAGGGCGCACACAGCCAGTGCCCCGCCTCCGCGCCTCTGCTGCTGCACCACCATCGCCTGCCAACCCCCAACGAGGTACACCTGCCCGAGCTGCCGCCCACTTCGCCTAACGACGTCCGGGGCGCCCCGTCACGCCGGGAGGCCACCGCCGGATGCCGATCGGCCCACACCCCGGCCTCCGGACGCGGTCCCAAGTACCGTGGAGGCGTGCATCAGGAGCCCCCGGACCCCCGCGTGACGGACCCCGTACGCATTCCCTCCCAGGACCCGGACCGGGCACACGACACGAACACCGTCGAACGGGGCTCGTTCTGTATCGCGCGCTGCGTCTGCGGCTGGTCGGGCCCCGCGCGCCGCTCCCGCGACCGGGCCCGCACCGACGCAGCGGAGCACCTCACGGCCCCGGAGCGCTGAGCCGGGTCGGTGGTTCGGTGGTGCGCCGACGCGCGCACCCGCCTCACGCCGTCCCGGACAGCACGGCGAGCGCCTCCCGCAGTCGGCGGCGCGCGAAGGGGACGTGCCGTCACGGCACACACGGGCGCGGGTACGGGCACGGGCTCCGAACGATCGAAGTCAGCCATTCTCAGGAATTGCGGAGAGCCCGCGGCCCGGGTACGGCCGGAACACGCTCGACAAGGCTCCCCGTCGGCGTGAGGGCCTAGCACGCGTGAAGGCGGAACGCACGTGAGGGGGCGCCCCTTTCGGGACGCCCCCTCACACCGTCGAGCACTCCGCGCGCCCGGCTCCGCCTACGCGGCAGGTGGCACTACGCGGCGAGGTCCTTCTCGCCGGGCGCACCGCCACGGCCCGAACCGGGGCGGGGCTCAGGAATCCCGCGCGCCTCGCCCGGCCCCTCCGCGGCCACGGCGACCGCCCGGTCCGAGCGGACCAGTCGGCCGACCGCACCGGCACGGGCGACGGCCCCGACCACGGGCGTCAGCAGCATCATCGCGAGCGGCGCGAGCAGCAGCGCCACGGCCGTACCGAGGGCGAAGCCGCCGATCACGTCGGTCGGGTAGTGCACGCCCATGTAGACGCGGCAGAAGCCCTCCAGCAGCGCCAGCGCGATGGCCACCAGGCCGAACTTCCGGTTCGCCACGAAGAGGCCCACGGCGATCGCCATCGCCATCGTCGCGTGGTCGCTGACGAAGGAGAAGTCCGTCTTGCCCTTCACCAGGACGTCGAGTCCCTGGTGGTCGAAGAACGGACGCGGCCTCTCCACGAACCCCCTGATGGGGATGTTGATGAGCAGGGCGACACCGGCTGCGAGGGGTGCCCACACCAGCCCGGCGACCGCTGTCACCGAGTCCTCGGACGTCCCACGTCGGCGCACGCTCCACCAGCACCACAGGACCACCAGGACCATGCCGAGCATGATCCCGTATTCACCGACGAACTCCATGACCCGGTCGAACCAGGTAGGAGCGGCCTTCGCCAGCCCATTGATGTCGTAGAGCAGGCTGACGTCGGGGTTCGACCCATCGAGTGCGAGTCCAGCCATCTGCTGCGGCCCCTTGCCTTGTCTGCTGCTGCGTCGCACAACGGTGTGCGCCGCCTTGGTCGGACCCCGTGGTCGGTGCGGATTCGGTGCCGCGGGACGCCATGATGCCCTGCCGTCCGACTGCTCCCGGACAGCTACGCATGGTCAGTGCACGTGTTGTCCCAGTCCAGGGAACGACGTGTTCCCCGACTACGTTCCGCTCTCCACCGAATGATCACCATGACGTTATCGAAGAGTGACTCGTCGTCGCAGCTCAGGGCCCAGGCTTCACGGAGAGTTCCAGCCACGGCCGACTGTCCGTCAGCTCTCCGGGAGCGCGGTGGGAAGCGCCGCCGCCCCGTCCTTCGTGACCCTGGTCGCGCCGAAGTAGTCGGGGCTGTCGATCTTGTCGAACCGGATGACGGCGCCGGTGTAGGGCGCGTTGATCATGTAGCCGCCGCCGACGTAGAGCCCCACGTGGTGGATGGCACGCGAGTTGTTCAGATCGTCGGAGAAGAACACCAGGTCGCCGGGGAGCAACTCGTCCCGAGAGGGGTGCGGGCCGGCGTTGTACTGGTCGTTCGCCACTCGGGGCAGCTCGATGTCGACCGTCCGGTACGCCGCCTGGGTCAGCCCGGAGCAGTCGAACCGGCCTCCCTGGTCCGCCGTGCCGTTCCCGCCCCAGAGATAGGGCGTGCCGAGCTTCTTCTGGGCGAAGTAGATGGCCCCGGCCGCCTGCTGCGAGGGCTGCACCCGCCCTACGGGCCTGGCAAAGCTCTTCTCCAGCGATCGGATGATCTTGACGTAGTTCTGCGTCTCGCTGATCGCGGGCACCCCGCCGGACTGGATCACCCGGTAGGCACCGGCGTTGTACGCGGCGAGCATGTTGTCGGTCGGGTCGCCCGGCACCTTCTTGACGTACCCGGCGATCTCGCAGTCGTACGACGCGGCGGACGGGATCGCGTCCGCCGGATCCCACACGTCCCGGTCCCCGTCGTTGTCCCCGTCGATGCCGTGCGTGGCCCAGGTCCCGGGGATGAACTGCGCGATGCCCTGCGCGGCGGCAGGACTCTTGGCGCGAGGGTTCCAGCCGCTCTCCTGGTACAACTGTGCCGCCAGGAGCGCGGGATTGATGGCCGGACAGAGACTGCCCCACTTCTCGACCAGCGGCTGATACCGCGCCGGCACGGCCCCCTTGGCCAGCCCTACGGCCCCGCCCGCCCCGGAGATCCCGGCAGCGGCGGAGTACGTACCGACTACGAGCAGGGCGATGAACAACAGGCCCAGCCCGATCCCACCGCCGACGAACACCCAGTATTTCCGCACCCCACAACCATCCCCCATTCGGAGCCGTTTCACGTCGAGATTCGCTGGTGTGTACGGGTGGATGGAGGCATGAGGGGGCGTCAGGGGCGGCTACGGGGGGTCAGGGGGCGCCGGCGGACCAGAAGCTGGAGCGGCCGATCGCCCGCAGGGGAGGCCCCGCAGCCCGGAGCCCGGTTGCACCTGCCCGACGCCGGCGGCCTGCGGCTGACGTGATGCCTCCCAGAGGTCAACCGTCCACCGGAGCAGGCGATGGGACCGGGGTGTCCGCGGACCAGAAATCGGAGCGGACATTGGGTCGGGGGATCTCGACGCCCTCATATGCGGGGCCGTTGGGCTTGGCGGTGGGCTCGGCTACCTCGGATTTTTCTACACAGGGGGTGGCCACCTCGAAAAACGCCTGCCCCTTGAAGCCGATGATCAGGGAGACCCCGAACCCTTCAGGCGTCCTGGCAAATATTGCAGGGGATTCTCTATTCTCATTGACCGAAGTGATTTTATAGCCACTTTGCTTCCAGGAGCTTTCGACCAATCCCAAGAAATTTCCACGCCGTTCATCAGAAATGATGGTCATAACTGTCCGACGCCGGGAAAGGTCACACGTTCCGCTCGTCGTGTCATCGTGAGCCCACTGGACTTCCGGTTTGACGGACCTCAGCGTGGCATCGAGCACGGAGTCAGAGTACTCAGCCGCCTCTTGCATGTTCATGTTTTTACGCCCTCCCTTTCCGGTATCCGAAACTCCGCACCCAACGAGCAGGGCGCCAAAAATGGAAATCGACAGAGCCAGAGTTCTCCTCATGCTCTAAATTACCGCCATTCTTCCGTCTTGATTTTTTCGGGCTGCCCCGCGACGATCAAGCCTATATTGTTGGCGGATACCTGGTCTTTCTCCGGCGTGAAGTACTGGGAGTGGGCGTCAAAACCACCGGCGTCAAGGATCGGGTGCGGCCCGTCGCCGACCTCGAAGCGCTTCGCGCCGAAGGCCTCGCTCGCTGGGTCCTTGCCGAAGTGGACATCGTCGTCGCCTTGGTCGGCGATGTCGCCCGCCATGTAGGAGATGAACGGCCCTCCGGCCGAAGCCAGAACACTTACCGCACTCTGCTGCTTCGAAGGCAGCATGGTCACCGGGTCGTTGTCAGCCGCCCCGACGTAGACGTGCCCCTTGCCCACACCAAGGTCCTCGGCCTTGTCGACACCAACACCAGGGCTGCCCAGCAGGATGATGTCGTCCACGGCCGGAATTCCGCCGTCCTGTTTGGCCGCTGTACCGACAGTGAGCGAGCCGTAGGAATGGCCGATCGCCGTCACATGTGGGTCCTCACTCTGATTCGTGACTCCCAATCCATTCATGAACTGATTGTAGGCAGGCGCCCCCGCCTCAGCATTTCCCGACCCTCCGACCGTCATCAAATTCGGGGCGTCGTAACCGAGCCAGACAATTGCCGAACTGGACGGATCGTGGATCCGCGCACCCTTCGCAGTATCCAATCCGCGCTTCAACGTGTCGTCGACGAAACCCTCATCCAGCTTCGTCCCCAACCCCGGCACATAAGCCGATACGTTGCGGGACGTGTCCGGGTTGCCGTACGCCACGATGGCACGGCCATTTCCCTCATCCCCGATACCCAACAAAAACATCGGAACTTTCGATGGCTCGCCCAGCTTCGCTTCGATCCCCCTGAGGGCATCCAGCTTGGTCCGGGCGTCGTCACCGTCCTGCCTCGCCAACTCATCGATGAGAACCGGAAGGTAATTCCTGTTCGCCTCGTCTCGTGCCGTGGCCGGAATTCCGTCGAGGCCACCGACGAGTTCCGGGGCGACGTCGATGTACTCCCGCTGTCGTTCCTCGGTCAGTCCGTCCCACCACTCCTTGCGCTCAGTAGGCGATTCACCCCACGGAATCCCCCGAGCCAGGTACGTGGAGGCGGTCGAACGTACGCCTGCTGTGTCCTGGAGGACGTCGTCCAGGGTCGCCTTGGTGACGTCGAGCCCCTTGGCCGCCTTGAGCTTGTTCAGGACCTTGGCGTAGCGGTCGTCGATCTCCGCGGCCGACCGCACGGCACGTGCGATGAGGTCCGCGACGGCCTCGGCCTTCGCAGCGTTCGGATTGGGGTGGAAGCCGCCCCCGGGAAGCCCGGGCCGCTCACTCAGTCCGGGCGCTTCGAGCGGGAGCCGCGCGCTGCCCCGGGCCGAACCGCCCGGGTGCTCCTGTCTGCCCAGCAGCGTCTCGCCCACCGCTGCCGGATAGCTCACTGAACCGTCCGGATGCACAGTGAACCTCAGTCTCTCCGCGTCCTCCAGCGCCTGCGCCAGCTGCCGCTGCGGGGCGGCGAGTTCAGCGGCCAGACCATTCAGGGCGGTACGGATCAGACCGGCCTCCGCATGCACGTACCGGAAGTTGCGGCTCAGCCGCTCGAGCCTCTTGATGGCCGCTTCCGCCGAATCACTGTCCTGGGTCTCGCGCAGCTTCGCCGTCATCGCCCTTTCGACCCGGACGCGATCGGAGTCCGCCCGGCCCGAGATCTCGTGCCAGCCGTCGCCTGCGTCTTCGAACTCCGCACATCTCAGGTCCCGCAGCCGCTGCCAGGTCAACGTCGCCCCGGTCACCGGCGCTCGTCCTTACCCGTCTCGACCGACTCGAAGGACTTGTCCACGGCGGTCTCGGTCTCGCCCATCTCCTTGGCGACCTTCGACAAGGCTCCCGCCAGGTAGTCGCACTCACCACATACGGCGCCCAGCCGCTCGTCCCACGACTCCAGCACGGCGGTCAGCGATACAACGGATGCGAGACCCACCGCACCGGCCCCAACACCCTCGTGCGCGGGACGGAGACGGCTGCGACTCGTCTGGGTACTGGTGCACAGACCGCTGGCAGTCCCGGATGCGCTGGTCCACGGCCCACCGCTGTGCTTCAGACCGTCCTTGCCGCCGCCTCCCCCCGATCCGCTTCCTGACGGCTCGGAAGCACCCCCGGCGAGCGACATCGGCACCGCGGGCCCCCCACCGGCCGCCGCTGCTTTGAGCTGTTCCCATTCGTCCCAAGCCATCTGTGACTCCACCCCCCACGCTCCGCAACGCGGATGCAACGCACCGTCACCACGACGCTAGCGCACCGACCTGTCTCATGACGGAGCGCAAACGGGGATGTCGACCATTCGAGGTAGGCGCCCTTAGCAACCCTCGTGCAGCGTTAGCAAGGGCGAACGTACTCGGGTTCAACTCGCGTCCGTGGGCGCAGGTACGCACCCGAACGCGCGACCCGGAACCGGCCGGAAGCCCGCTCCGTCCCCCTCCACGTTCGTGGAGGCGGTCCCGGAGGACGAACGCGCCCACGGCTCAGACCTGGCACGCGACGCTGTAGCCAGGTTCACCGGATACGCGGCGGGGGACGAGCCGCGCCACGAACTCGTCGTCACCCACGCCTTCCTGGCCGCCTGGCTGGTACGGGAAGCCCTCGATGCCCCCGCGTGGCGCTGGATGGGGCTCAACCACGGCAACGCCGCGCTGACGGTGCTCCGGTACACCCCCGGGAGACCCGCTGCCCTGGTCGTCGTCAACGACATGTGCCACCTCCCGGCAGGCCTCCGCTGGACCGGATTCCCCGCAGAGCTCCGCGGCTGAGTGGAGGCCGTGTCCCCCGGACGGATGGTTTACGTCGCTCCGCCCTCGCGGTACGGCCTGGCGCGAGCCGCTCTTCGTGATCATGCGAGGTGTGATCGTGAAATCCGTAATCCGCAACTCAGCTCGCCTCCCCCGGTTGTTGACAGCCGCGGGACTCGCCGCGGCGGCCCTCGCCGCAGCCCTGCCCACCGGCCCGACGGCCCTGGCCGCCACCGCCGCATCCGACGTGCCCAATCCCCGGCCGGCCACCACGGCCGAGGCCCGCACCACCGCCTGGCTGGGCGCCCACCCGAAGGCGGCGGCCCGCTTCTTCCGGGACCTGCCCAAGGGAGGTGACCTGCACAACCACCTCTCCGGCGCGGTCCGGACCGAGTACCTCATCCAGCTCGCGGCCGACGACGGCCTGTGCATCGACGCCACGACGACCGCCGTCGCACCGCCGTGCGGCCCCGGCGCACGACCGGCCGCGGACGCCCTCACGGATGCCGGATTCCGCCGGCAGATCGTCCAGGCCTGGTCCATGCAGGACTTCCCCGCGAACGAGTCCGGTCACGACCACTTCTTCGCCACGTTCGGGAAGTTCGGTGCGGCGACGGCGCACCGCGGGAAGATGCTGGCCGACGTGGCGGGCACCGCGGCAGCGCAGAACCAGAGCTATCTGGAGACGATGGTCAGTCCCGCGTCCGCAGGGGCCAAGCAACTGGCCACGGACGTCGGATGGGACCCGGACCTCGCAGCCATGCATCGCAAGCTGCTCACCGGCGGCCGGCTGGACAAGCTGATCACCGACGCGAAGCAGGAGGCGGACACGGCTGATTCCGAGTTCCGCCGGACCGCGCACTGCGCGAGTGCGACACCCGGCCCGGGCTGCCGGATCACCGTCCGCTGGATCTCCCAGGTCTCCCGCAACAGCGCCCCGGAGCGGGTCTTCACGCAGATCGCCCTCGGCCTGCGACTTGCGGAGCGGGACCAGCGGTTCGTCGCCGTCAACCTGGTCCAGCCGGAGGACGGTGAGATCTCCCTGCGGGACTACCGGCTGCACATGCGCATGCTCAACTACCTGCACGGGGTCTACCCGCGTGCCCACATCACCCTCCACGCGGGAGAGCTCGTCCCCGGTCTGGTGAAGCCCGAGGACCTCACCTTCCACATCGACGACGCCGTACGCACCGGCCAGGCCGAACGCGTCGGCCACGGCGTCGACCTCGTGCAGGAGGACGGCTGGCGGCGCCTGGCCCGCGACATGGCCCGCCGACAGATCGCCGTCGAGGTGCCGCTCACCAGCAACGCGCAGATCCTCCAGGTCGAGGGTGACGAGCACCCGTTCCCGGTCTACCGGAAGTACGGGGTCCCGGTGGTCCTGTCCACCGACGACCCCGGGGTCTCGCGCGGCGACATCGGCCAGGAGTACCAACGGGCCGCCCGCACCTACGGCCTCGGCTACCCCGACCTCAAGGACCTGTCCCGGGCGTCCCTGGAGTACTCTTTCCTGCCGGGCCGCAGCCTCTGGCTCCCCGACCCCGTACGCCAGGGCTTCCGCCCGGTCCGGGAGTGCCAGGACCCCCGGTCCGCCCGCTGCGCCCGGCTGCTGGCGAACAGTCCCAAGGCCCGCCTGGAATGGCGCCAGGAGGAGTCCTTCCGTACCTTCGAGGCGCGCTACACCGGCTGACCAGCCGCCCCGGCCAGGGGCGGGGACGGGAAGGCGCACTCCACCCACAGCACCTTCCCGCCCTGCCCCGGCAGCCCGCTCCTGATCGGGTACGCGCCCCAGCTGTCCGCGCACTCCCGTACGAGCTGGAGCCCGCGCCCCCGCTCGGCCAAGGCGCATGGTTCGGTCACGGTGCCACCGCCGAACGGTGCCGGAATCTCCGGATTGCCGTCCCACACCCCGACCCGCACCCGGTTCCGCCCCGCCCCGCGCAACCGGAGCGAGTACGGACCCGACGAGTGCCGGTACGCGTTGGTGACCAGCTCGCTCGCCAGCAGTTCGGCCGTCTCGACGAGATCCCGCATCCCGTGCACCAGCAGCACCGTCCGCAGCGTCGCCCGTGCGATACCGGGCCCACGGGGATCCTGCGGAAGTTGGAGGGTGTACGCCCAGGGCGGCGTTACGGTGACCAGGGTCATGGAAGTCTCCGTTCGAGGAGCAGAGTTGGTGGTGGGGTGTGCACGTCGCACGGCCCGGTGACGAGACCGCTCCGTCGAGCGGGGTACTTCCGGGCAGGTGGCCAGAGTCAGAGACTAGAGTCTCGCAAGTATTCCTTGCGTCATTCGCCCGGAATACTTGGAATGAACCACTCGTGTGAGTGACACTCCGCAACGCGGTTGATTTCAGGAGGAGTTCACATGGCAGGCCGGACCGCCCCCACAGCGCGCCGCACACGCCTGGGCGCAGAACTGCGCAAGCTGCGCGAGCGTGCCGGGCTGACCACCACCCAGGCCGCCGACCTGCTGGGCACGAGCCCAGGGCAGCTCAGCAACATGGAGGTGGCACGGTTCGGCGTCAGCCCGGAGAGGGTGCGAGTCGCAGCCCAGGCGTACTCATGTACCGATCAGGCGCTCATCGAAGCCCTGGCCGCCATGACAGGCGACCGCAGGCGCGGGTGGTGGGAGGAGTACCGGGAGATCCTGCCGCCGAAGCTCCTCGATCTGGCGGAGATCGAGCACCACGGCACGAGCCTGCACGCCGCACACAGCATTCACGTACCGGGACTTCTTCAGACCGTCGATCACTCACGCGAGATCTATCGACAGGCCGTACCGGAGATGTCACCGCCGCAGATCGAGCACCGGGTCTCGTACCGCGTGAAACGGCAGGCAGTCCTGTACAGGGAAGGTGCCGTCCCGTACCGCGCGCTCATTCACGAGGCTGCCCTTCGCATGCGCTTCGGGGGACCCGGCGTCGCCCGGCGCCAGCTTCAGCACCTGCTCGACCTCGGGGAGCGCTCACATGTGTCCATCAAGGTGATCCCGTTCTCAGCCACGGATTACCCGGGATCCGGTCAGTCCGTGTACTACGTGCGAGGGCCGGTACCCGCTCTCGACACGACCCAGCTCGACCAGTCCCACGGCCCGGTCTTCATCGATTCGGAAGCCCAACTGGCCCAGTACCGACTTCTGCTCGAACGCCTCGACACCGCCGCGCTGCCCCCGAAGGAATCGCTCGACCTCGTCCACGCCATCGCTCAGGAACTGTGAGGAACGAACATGACCGCATCCGACTGGCAGAGGTCCTCCTACTGCGCGCAGGGCGAGGCATGCGTGCACGTCGCGTCGCTCCGAGGCTCGATAGGCCTCACCGAGAGCGGCGACCCCGGCGGGGCGATACTCCGTACCACTCCCGCCGCCCTGGCCGCCCTCATCCGCACCGTCAAAGAGAGCCAGAGCCGTGGCTGACGTCCCCGCCGGCCTCTCATGGTCCCGTGCCGCCCCCGAGGACGCGGAGGGTCCCGGCCCCTGGATCGAGATCGCGTTCGGTGCCGATGGCCTCGTACACCTGCGGACGACGGACGATCCCGGCACCGTGGTCACCACGACCACCCGGAAATGGGACGCGTTCACCCGGGGCGTCAGGGCCGGCGAGTTCGACCACTTCGGGCAGGACACCGATCCGCCCGGCGCCCCGGTGACCGGGTTGTGCCTCAACGTCGACTTCGGACCACGCAGTTGACCATTGACACCGCCGAGACACCCTTGTTTGGCTGGGGAACCCGCACTTTCGGGCCGGACCCTGGAGCGCAATGGTGGAGCTCTCGCGTCGTTCCGCACTGTCGTTGATCCCGGCGGTCACGCTGTCGACGGTCGCGCAGGCCCCGCCCGCCCGGGCCGCCAACGGGGTTGAGGCCCCTTCGGACGGAGAGTCGGGACCGGCCGTCGTCCTCGACAACACCGCCGCGGTCTTCGCGGGGACCGCCGAATCCAACGCCCGTCCCGAGGTCGCCCCCAAGATCGCGTCCCTGCGGGCGACGGCGTACGCCCGAATCGCCGCCATGGAGGCCGCCGGGTCCGGGGAGCTCTTCGAGGGCCTGCCGCTCGGTACCAGCGACACCGCCCTGAACACGACGTACCAGTACCTCTACGAGATCGCCCTCGCCACCTGCCTCCCCGGCACCGACGCCTCGGACCTGCGGAACAACCAGGTCCTGCGGGGTCAGGTCGTGGACGGAGTGGCCAGGCTCCACGACGAGTACTTCGACGACCAGGCGAAGGGGTACTACGGCAACTGGTTCAACTGGGAGATCGGCATCCCGGGCCACGTGAGCAGGACCCTCGTCCTCCTGCGCGACGAACTCGCCCGCCTGCGACCGGACCTCACCGCGACGTACGTCGCCTCGATGGACGCCTACCTGCGCAGCGGCAAGGACGGGGACGTCGACCTCGACTCCCGCTTCCACACCGGTGCCAACCTCGCCGACATCACGACTAACCGGATCCTCCAGGGAGCCGTTCTCGGCGACGACGACCGGATCCGGAAGGCGGTCGCCGACCAGTTGACCGTCCTCGCCACGATCGACCCCTACGACCTCCGGCACGGGGTCACCGACGGCTTCTACGCCGACGGTTCGTTCGTCCAGCACGGCTCGGTCGCGTACACCGGTTCGTACGGCAAGGGCCTGCTCACCCGGATCGTCCAGACCCTGAAGCTCCTCGCCGGCACCGGCTACGTGGCGGCGGACGACCTGGTCGGCGTCGTCCGGACGTGGGTGGCGGACGGCTTCGCACCGCTGATCTTCGAAGGCTGGATGATGGAGATCGTCAAGGGGCGCGCGGTCTCGCGTCCCGGCACGGGCTACGCGGACGTCACCGGCGTCGTGGAGGCGGTCGTCGACCTCTCCGCCCATACGACCGGCGCCGACACCGAGGCGCTCCAGGGCTACGTCAAGCACGTACACCAGACCTCGAAGGCCGCTCCGGACCCGCTCTCCTTCGTCTCCCCCCTCAGCATCGCGCGGTACGCCGACATCCTGAACTCGGCGGCACCCGCGAAAGACCTGGGCCCCGCCGCCTCCCACACCGCGTACAACGCGATGGACCGGACCGTCCACCGCCGGCCCGGCTACGCCTTCGCTCTCGCGCGCAGTTCCGACCGGGTCAGCAAGTACGAGTACATGAGCGGCGAGAACCTGCTCCCCTGGTTCCAGGGCGACGGAGCCCACTACCTCTACCTCTCGGGCGCGGACCAGCGGCAGTCCTTCGGCGTCGACTACTTCACCGCCGTCCCGCCCCACCGCCTCGCGGGCGTCACCGCTCCCGTGGAGACGCGCCGGACCGTCCCCGAGCTCTACGGCACCCCCTGGTACGACAACCCGGAGCGCGGCTTCACGTCGTCCTCCGAGTCGCAGAACACCTACGTCTACTTCCCCCGCGGCAGCCACGCGTTCTCCGGCGGCGCCCGCCTCGGCGCCCACGGCGTCGCCGGACTCGTCCAGTCCGACGACGCCGCGTACGCCGCCCAGCAGGCCGGTGGACTCCCCGACGACTTCGTGGCCTACCGGGCGGCACGCGCCACCACCTCGTGGTTCATGCTCGACGACGAGATCGTCGTACTCAACGCGGGCGTGGCCGGCCTGTCGGGCCGCGCGGTGACCACCACCATCGACACCCGCATCGCCGACCCCGCTTCCCCCGTCACCCTCACCGGGGGCCTGCCCGACGGGACCCCCTGGCGCGGAAACGGAACCGCCCCGCCGGCCTGGCTGCGCTACGCCGACGCCGGGCAGGGAACGGCGGTCGGATACGTCCTCCTGTCCGGCCCGGCCCCGACCGCCTCCCTCGACACGGTCACCCGCAGCCGGCGACTCGTACGCGCCGCCAACCCCGACACCGCGGTGACGAAGCAGGTCTTCACGCTCTCCTACGACCTGGCCGCCGGAGAGCGCCCCGGCTCCATGGCACACGCCCTCGTCCCGCACGCCTCCGCGGCGCGGCTGGCGTCCTACCGCCACGGCCCGCTGACCGTGCAGGCCAACACCGTCCGCCTGCAGGCCGTCGCACACGCGGACCTGGGCATCCTCGCCGCCAACGCCTTCACCCCGGGCACGCACCACGTGAGGGGACTCTCCATCGACGGCCCCGCGTCGGTGATGGTGCGGCGGACTCCCGACGGCACGTACACGGTCGCGGTGTCCGACCCCACGACGACGCGGCGCACGGTACAGGTAACCCTCCACGGCCGACCGCTGCGAACCGTCTCCACCGACCCCGGGGTACGCGCCCGGCACGTACCCGGCGGCACCCGCCTCGACGTCACCACCCACCACGCCTACGGCCGCAGCTTCACCGCCGTACTGACGCGCGGGGCCTGAATCCGCCCGGCCGTCCGTGCTCGACCGACCCGCGTGACCACGGGGGTGACGGCCACGGACGGCAGAGCCGGTTGGCGGACCCGGTCGGCAGATGCCCGCAGTGGCAGAATCCGACGATGACCTCATCAGCGGAGAAGATCGACGCCTCCTCGGCAGGCACCTGGCGGCTCGGCGATCTGACGGTCAACCGGATCGGCTTCGGATCCATGCGGCTCACGCAGAACGGCGCTGCCTTCGCCGACGGCGCCCCCAGTGACCGGAAGCGAGCCATCGGCGTCCTGCGCGACGCCGTCGAACTCGGCGTCAACCACATCGACACCGCGGCCTTCTACTTCTCGGCGCTGCGATCCGCGAACGAGCTGATCAACAGCGCCCTGGCCCCGTACGCCGACGACCTGGTCATCACCACCAAGGTCGGCCCCGGCCGCGACCCCTCGGGCGCCTGGACCTGGGCCACCCCCGAGCAGCTGCGCGGCCAGGTCGAGGAGAACCTGCGCCAGCTCGGCCGCGACCACCTGGACGTGGTCAACCTGCGCCTCGCACCGAGCAGGGCGACCGCGCCGGTCGCCGAACACTTCGGCGCCCTGGCCGAACTCCGCGACGCGGGACTCATCCGCCACCTGGGCGTCTCCAACACCTCACGGGAGCAGCTCGCCGAAGCGCGGAGCATCGCGCCCGTCGTCTGCGTACAGAACGCGTACGGCATCGACTCACCGGCCGATGACCACACTCTCCTGCGCTTCTGTGGTGAGGAGGGCATCGCCTTCGTGCCGTTCTTCGCCATCGTCGGCAGCGGTCGCGAAGGCGGCGCCGGCGGAACCGAGAGGGAAGAGGTGCTCGCCGTCGCCCGCGCCCACGACGCGACGCCCGCGCAGGTGCGGCTGGCCTGGACACTCCACCAGGGACCGCACGTCCTGGCCATCCCCGGTACGGGCAACCCGGATCACCTCGTCGAGAACATCGCCGCCGGCGCCCTGCGGCTCACCTCGGACGACTTGGCGCTCCTCGCGCCGTGACCGGCCGGAGCCATCGCCGGAACCTCCGCCGGAACTTCCGCCGGAGCCTCTTCATCTTCATCGGTGGCCGTCCGCGCTTCTCCGCACCCGTACACCTGGTCGAACGCACGGGTGGTGGCCAACCGGCGATGGAAGGACGAGCGGTCGTTCGCAGAGAGGACCGGCCTCGCCGCCGACCGGGGGACGGACGAGGCAGCCGCCATCCCGGCCACCTCCCCGCACGGTCCCCTCACCGCACGCCCTCTTCCCCGCAGGACAGCTGACGACGCATCGGCCGGAAGCCACCGGCGCGGGCAGAGCTCTCGAACAGCGCGTACGCACGCCTCGCATCCCGTGAACGCATCAACCGCATCCGGAACCCATGGCCACCGTCGTTGCTAGCGGTCACAGCGCGTGATACACAGAGTAACCATGCATATGCGTGCAGATGCCGACACGAGCCGCAGGTCAGGGCGGCTCCTCCGGTCAAACGTGCGAGATTCGGGTAAAGAGACCCCGGAAGGCGTCGTGCGATGCCGGTTTCATCAGCGAAGATAGAGACCGACCCGTGTCGCACGGCGCGGGCTGCGAACTACCCAACAGGGGCGGTGACTTACATGATCCTGGCAGCGGAAAAGGGCGACATCACCACCATCATCGGCGGAATCGCCCCGAACTGGGGGCCGTTCGGGACCCTGGGCAACGAGGCACGCATCATGATCGAGGTGGTGATGGCGGTCGCCATCCTGCTCTGCCTCGGCATCGCGATCTGGGGTGCGGCGAAACAGCGCATCGGCGCCACGGCGCTGCGCGACACCTTCAGCGCGGAACAGGGCAAGGGCCTGATCGTGGCGGGCCTGACCGGCGTCTTCATCATCGGCTCGCTCGGCACGCTGTTCACCATCGTGTACGGGATGGCCGTCTGACCCGAGGCTGCCTGACCTACCGTCAGCGCAACACCGTGCCCGGGTCCACCGGCACGCCCCACACCATCCGTCCGTCGTGCCCACCGGCAGAGGTTGCGTCCCCTGATGTCGAGTCACCACACAGCTCCCACGAGGAATCCAGCACCGCTACCGTCGTACTACGCGGAAGTGCACACGGCTGAGGGGGCGTACGCGGCATGAGCCAGGGCGATGAGCGCGGTTACGGCGACAACGATCCGGGCGGCCGTTCGGACGATGCGTACAGCACCCTGGGCGGGACGCGCCAGACACGCACGCGCATGCCCAGAGGCACCGACGAAGGCGAGGGCTACGGGCGACGCCCTGCCCGGAACTCCCGTTCGCTGGTCATGATCGTGGGCGTGGTGGTGCTGCTGATCGCGGCAATCGCGTTCGCGAACCAGGGTGGGGGAGACGCCTCGGGCGACGCCGGCGAGAAGAAGCCGGACGCCGCTGGTGCGGGACCCACGGCCGCGACGGGGACCAAGCCGGTCGAGGGCAAGAACGGCACGATCGCCTCGGGCTTCGCGCATGACCAGCAGGGGGCGCAGAGCGCTGCGGCGAACTATGCGGTGGCGCTGGGGTCTGCGGAGATGTTCGACAAGAACCTTCGCCGCGCAATCACCGCAGCCGTGTACGCCCCTGAAGTGGCTGCCGCACGGCAGGACGATCTAGACGCGGTCTACTCCGGCGACGCATTCCTGACGAGTATCGGACTGAATCCTGACGGAACCGCCCCAACGGGGCTCACCTTCATCTCTCGGTCCAACCCGGTGGGATCCAAGGTGGAAAAGTTCGGCGGGGACTCGGCAAGCATTGCTGTCTGGTACTCGGCCCTGTTCGGCCTGGCAGGCGAAGGTTCCAAAAATCCGGTGTCGGAAAGCTGGTACACGAACACCTTCGAGCTGAGATGGACCAACGGGGACTGGAAGGTCACCGATTTCACGCAGAAGGACGGACCCACCCCGGTAGGCCGTGACCAGGCGGCCTCTCCCGCTGAGGAGATGGCGAATGCCGTTGAGCAGTTCGGAGGGTTTACTTATGCCCGGTAAGCGATCCCGCCGAGCACTCTCGCTGACAGCCGTGGTGAGCAGCGTGCAGGTCGCTGCTCTGCTCTTCGCGACTCGCGCGACAGCAGACCCCACGCCAACGCCCACACCGAGCGGCAGCAACGAAGCCTGCGACTTGATTCGTGGTCCTGCCAAGGACTACTGCCAAGGCGGAGGCAGCGCCCCCCGCCGCGCCCCCTCCGTAACCGACGACGCCCTCGACCCCCTCTCCTCCCTCGCCCGCGGCTGCGCCGACGCCGCCGCCTACCTCGTGGGCAAGCTCAGCGAGGCCGTGGAGAGCACCGCGACCGTCGACTTCACCAACTCCACCTTCCGTACCCAGTACGCCGTGGTCTTCGCGGCCTCCACCATCCTCACCCTCGTCCTGTGGCTCTTCGCCGTGGCCAAGCGCGCCATCAGAGGCGTGCCGTTCACCACCGCGATCTCCGAGGCCGTCGGGTTCCTCTGGCTGACCGTCCTGGCCTCCGCCTTCACCCCGCTCATCCTGTACGTGGTGGTCTCGGCCACCGACGGCGTCACAGAGGTCATCTCGACGGCGACCGGTGGGCAGACCGACGTCTTCTTCGGTTCGTTCGCCGAGGCGCTCAAGAAGGGCAAGGACATCGGGGGCGGGCCGATCATGCTGATCGTCGTCTCGCTCGTCTCGATCCTCGCCGCCGGAATCCTGTGGCTCGAGCTCGTGATCCGGGCCGCCCTGCTCTACGTGGGCGCCCTGCTGGGTGTCGTCGTGTACTCCGGGCTCGTCGACAAGAACATGTGGGGCCACGTCCGCCGCTGGGCGGGAATCATGATCGCGGTGATCATGGTGAAGCCGGTCATCGTCATCGTGCTCGGCCTCGCCGGCGCGCTCTCCGCCGACGACGGGCCCAACGCGTTCTCGGCCGTCGTGTCCGGGCTCGCCATCATCCTGCTGGCCATCTTCGCCTCCGCCATGATCTACCGCTTCGTACCCGGCTTCGGCGACGAGATCCAGGGCGCCCGCACCAACCGCAAGCAGGCCACCGACGGCTCCCAGGCCGCCGCCATGATCAGTTCGCCGGCCGCGCTCGTCTCACAGGGCATCAAGACCCACAGCGGCCGCGGCGGCGGTGAGGGCGGTGGCGGTGGCGGCGGCGCACGGCCCGCCAACCCGGTCAGCGGCGGAGTCGCCGCCCACAGCTCCCGTAACCAGGGCGGCGGAGGCGGCGGTGCCACACCCGCGCCCCGCAGCGCGTCCGGGCCCACCTCCGGCACCCCCCACGGCAGCCGTCCCTCGCGGGGCGGTTCAGGCAGCACAGGTAACACGAGCTCAGGAGGTGGAGGGCGTTGACGATCCAGTCACACACGATCGCGCCCCGCCGCACGTATCTCATCGGCCGCGCCCGGCCGAACGCGATCGTCGGCAAGAACCGCGAGACGGGCGAGATCGCCCTGATCATCGCCGGGGCGTTCTTCGGCATGATGAGCGGACTCCTGGTCCCCGCCCTGTCCCTGCGGATCGTGTCCCTCGTGGGCTTCCCCATGCTGGCCCTGGCCGTCGTGTACGTCCCCTACAAGGGCCGCACCTTCTACAAGTGGTTCGAGATCAACCGAAGCTTCAAGCGCACCCTGCGCCGCGGCACCGCCTACCGCTCCTCGGCCATGGAGGCTGGGGTGAGCGCGGACGGGCGCGAGGTGGAGATCGGGCCGCCTCCCGGCATCGGCCGGATCAGCTGGCTCGCCGCACCGTTCGGGCCCGACGAGATCGCCGTACTGCTGCACGCGGACCGGCGTACGGTCACCGCCGCCATCGAGATCGAGGGCCCCGGTGTCGGGCTCCGCGACAGCGAGGACCAGGAGGCCCTGGTCGACCGCTTCGGCACCCTGCTCAAGCACGTCGCCAACGGCGACGGATACGTGACGCGCCTTCAGATCCTCGCGCGCACGCTCCCCGCCGACCCCGACGCACACGCCAAGGACGTCGCCCAGCGCGGCGACAGGTCCGCGCCCGGCTGGCTCCAGGAGTCGTACGACCAGCTCCAGTCGATGGTCTCCACCTCCAGCGAGCAGCACCGCGCCTACCTGGTGGCCTGCATGCACTACAGCCGCGACCTGGCTGCCGAGGCCAACGCCATGGCACGCGCGATCCGCCCCAAGGGCGGCCGCAAGGTCGACCGCGACGCGGGGCTCGCCGTCGTCATGGCACGCGAACTGACCGACATCTGCGCCCGGCTCGCCGAGGCCGACATCCGGGTACGCCAGCCGCTCGGCCAGAGCCGGCTGGCCTCCCTGGTGCACTCGATGTACGACCCGGACCACCCCATCGACCACATCCAGGCGATGACGAAGCGCAACGCCTGGCCGGCCGAACTGGACGCCGTCGAGGCGACGTTCCTCCAGGCCAAGACCCGTGAGTCGAGGACACGCGCCCCCTGGTGCCACTCCACGGCCTGGGTGAAGGAATGGCCGATGACCCCGGTCGGCGTGAACTTCCTGGCGCCCCTCCTCGTCCACACCCCCGACGTCATCCGCACGGTCGCCGTCTGCATGGACCTCGAACCGACCGAGGTCGCCATCGAACGGATGCTGACGGAGAAGACCAACGACGACGCCGAGGCGAGCCGCCAGGCCAAGATGAACCGTACGGTCGACCCGCGCGACATCGCCGCACACGGCCGACTCGACCAGCGGGGTGAAGATCTGGCGAGCGGCGCGGCCGGCGTGAACCTGGTGGGGTACATCACCGTGTCGTCCCGGTCCCCCGAGGCCCTCGCCCGCGACAAGCGGACGATCCGGGCCTCGGCCGGCAAGTCGTATCTGAAGCTCGAGTGGTGCGACCGCGAACACCACCGCGCCTTTGTGAACACCTTGCCGTTCGCCACCGGCATCCGTCGCTAACGAGAGGGCAGTCACGCCATGCGAGATCCGCTGTCCGCGATGTCGGATGCCTTCACCGCCTTCCTCTTCGGGAAGGTGGAGACGACCCGCCTGCCGGTGCGCACGTCCACGGGCCAGGCCCAGGCCGTCTACCTGCCGACGGCCGCACCCGGCCTCGGCGACTCCGGCGTGATCATCGGGCGCGAGGTCTATTCGGGCAAGGGCTACATCTACGACCCGTTCCAGCTGTACGGACAGCAGCTCCCCGCCCCGCACTGGCTGGTCCTCGGCGAGTCCGGCAACGGCAAGTCCGCACTGGAGAAGACGTACGTGCTGCGCCAGCTCCGCTTCCGCGACCGCCAGGTCGTCGTCCTCGACGCCCAGGGCGAGGACGGCGTCGGCGAGTGGAACCTGATCGCCGAGGAACTGGGCATCACGCCCATCCGGCTGGACCCGACGGCAGCGCTGAACGACGGGATCCGGCTCAATCCTCTCGACCCGTCGATCACCACGACGGGCCAGCTGGCCCTGTTGCGCACGATCATCGAGGTCGCCATGGGCCATGGCCTCGACGAGCGTTCCGGCTTCGCGCTCAAGGTCGCACACGCGTACGTCACCGACACCATCACCGAGCGCCAGCCGGTCCTGATGGACATCGTGGAGCAACTGCGGCACCCGGAACCCGAGTCGGCCGAGGCGATGAACGTCGACATAGACGACGTACGGGCCTGGGGGCTGGACGTCGCCCTCGTCCTCGACCGCCTCGTCGACGGTGACCTGCGCGGCATGTTCGACGGCCCGACCACGATCGGCATCGACCTCGACGCACCGCTGATCGTCTTCGACCTCTCGCACATCGACCGCAACTCCATCGCGATGCCGATCCTCATGGCGATCGTCGGCGTCTGGCTGGAACACACCTGGATCAGGCCCGACCGGAAGAAACGCATCTTCCTGGTCGAGGAGGCCTGGCACATCATCAACTCTCCTTTCGTGGCCCAGCTCTTCCAGCGCCTGCTGAAGTTCGGACGACGTCTCGGGCTGTCCTTCGTGGCCGTCGTCCACCACCTCAGCGACGTCGTCGACGGAGCCGCGGCGAAGGAAGCTGCCGCCATCCTGAAGATGGCCTCCACGCGCACCATCTACGCCCAGAAGGCCGACGAGGCCAGAGCGACGGGCAAGGTCATCGGTCTGCCCAGATGGGCCGTCGAGATCATCCCGACGCTGACCCCGGGCATCGCCGTATGGGACGTCAACGGCAACGTCCAGGTCGTAAAACACCTCATCACCGAGGCGGAACGACCCCTGGTCTTCACCGACCGGGCCATGACCGAGGGCTCCACGGCGGATCTGCTGCCCGAGGACGTACGGGCCGCGGAGCTGGAGGCGGAGCAGCGGGCGGCGCGCATCGAGAACCAGCAGCGGCTGAACGAGTCGTCCGAGTCGACGGTGGCGTGACGTGGCACGCCAGCCACCGTCCGGCACGGGGCGCGGCGACGGCCAGGGCGGTATCCCGGACGGCCTGCTGGTGGGTCTCCTGGCCTTCCTCTTCGGACTGACGGTCCTCGCCTGGACGGCCACGGGCCTCGCCGGGCTCTTCACCCACGGCGCCTGGCCGCACGCCGTCACCTTCGCGCGCACACCGCTGGCCCTGCGGGCCCTGGCCGGACAGCCGACGAACCTGCCGGGTGCCTGGCCCGACACCCCGGCAGCCGAACTCTCCGGATACGGCCTGTTCTGGGGTCTGTTCATCGGCGAGGTGATGGTCCTGCTGGTCCTGACCGTGTTCACGGCTGGTGTGGTGACCCGCTGGCGCCTGGTCCGGAAGCAGCGGAGCGCGACCTCGAAGACGTACGAAGCGGAACGGGAACCCGCGCCGGAAGACGTACGCCCAGGGCCCGCGGCCCGAGCCCCGCAGCAGGCCGCAGTACCCCCGCCGACGGCACCGGTCGAAGCGGCCCCGGTCGAGGCAGCGGCGGCGCCCACGCCCGCCGAAGCCCCCGCACCCGTCTCCGCCCACGCCCGGGGACTCGTACCCGGCCTACCCACACCCCGGACACCGCAGGTCATGTACGGCGCGTCGCCCGCCCGCCGCCCCGCCGTCGTCCAGGCCATCAGGGACGCGGACGGCCCCGCCCTGGTCGTGACCTCGGACCCCACCGTGTGGGCCGAGACGAAGGACGCCCGCAGCAAGCTGGGGCCCGTCCTCCTCTACGACCCGGGCCACCTCTGCGACACCCCGGCCAGACTCCACTGGTCCCCCGTCGCCGGGTGCGATGACCCCGGGACCGCGGACGCGCGGGCCGCCGCGCTCCTCGCGCCGGTCCGCCCCCGGGCCAGGACTGACGCCGCCGTCGCCGACACGGCCCAGACCCTCCTGCGCTGCTGGCTGCACGCCGCGGCCGTGGACGGCCGCCCCTTCCGCCAGGTCCACCGCTGGGCCTCCGGCGCGGGCGCCCAGGAACCGGTGCGCCTGCTCCGTACGCACCCGAAGGCGGCCTCCGGGCTCTCGGGGCTCCTGGAGTCGGCGCTCACCGCGTATCCCGAACGCCGGGAGATGGCGCAGGAACTGACCGTACGTGCGTTCGCGTCTCTCGCCTCGGTCCACATCCGCGAGGCGTGCACACCCAACCGAGCCGATGCGCTCGTACTGGAATCTTTTGTGCGCGAAGGGGGAACGCTCTATGTGGTCGGCGAACCCATCGAGGATCCCCGCCGAAACCCCGGTGCGATGCCCCTGCTCACCGCACTCGCCTCGCACGTGGTCGAGCACGGCCGCCGCATGGCCGCACGGTCAACCGACGGTCGGCTCGACCCACCAATGACGCTCGTCCTCGACGACGTAGCGGCGGTGGCCCCGCTTCCCCGGCTTCCGGAGCTGCTGTCAGCCGGCGAGGACCGGGGCATGCCTGCCCTGGTCCTGCTCCGCTCCGAGGAACAGGCCCGAGCCCGCTGGCAGGAAGCACTGCCCACCCCGGGAACCCGCTGACGCTCCCGCCGACGCGGTGCCCACCGAAACACCGGCTATCGCCCACCGCAGTCGGGCGAGCTAGTCAGGGCCCTGACAGAACTACCGCAGAAGGTCGTTCAGACACGCGGGGCGCCGTCGTACTCCCGGTAGAGGCCTGCGGCAAGGGCGATCGCGGTGTGGGTCGCGGGGTGGGTGGTGTGGGCGCGCCAGATGAGGTGTACGGGAATCGGCTCGGCGTCGCGGAGTGGACGGTAGACGATGCCGTCGCGGCGGTACTGGGCCGCGGTCGCCTGAGGGGTCAACCCGATGCAGCGGCCGGTGGCGATGGCCGCGAGCCAGTCGTCGATGTCGTGGGTGTACTCGACCTCCGGCCGGTCCTCCTCCGGCCACAGATCCAGGGCTGTGGTGCCCGTCCGGCGGTCGATGGCCAGCGTGCGTCCCGGGATCTCGGCGAGCCGGATACCACGGCGGCGGGCCCACGGATCGTCGGACGCGAGGGCGACGTACCGGGCCTCGTGGCCGATCCGTGCGTGGGACCAAGGCCGCAGGTCGACGGGGGCACGGATGACGGCGAGGTCGCACAGGCCTTCGGCGAGGCCGCCGGTGGGAGTGTTGTGGCGGATCAGGCGCAGCTCGGTGTCGGGGTGCTGCTCGTGCCAGCGGCGCTGGAACTCGGTGGTGTGCCGGCCGAAGGCCGACCAGGCGTGACCGATGTGCAGACGGGTACGCCCGGTGGCGGCTTCGCGGACGAGCTCGTCGGCGCCGGCGAGCAGGATGCGCGCACGGGCAAGCGTCTGCACGCCCGTGGCGGTGGGGGCGACGCTGCGGCTGGTGCGGTGCAGCAGCCGCACTCCGAGAAGGCCCTCCAGACCGGCGAGGGTGCGGGAGACGGCGGCCTGGGAGACCCCGAGTTCGTGGGCGGCGTCGGTGAAACTGCCGGTGTCCATGATGGCGACCAGACACCGCAGGTGCTTCAGCTCGAGCGCTGCGGCCATGCTCGTCTCATCCATACACTGAGCGTATAGGTGGGCGTGCGGATGCATTTTGCGTATACCCGCGCCTCTCCGATCGTGGGGAGGCATGAAGCTCGATTCCTCCCCTGCCGCACCGCCCGGCTCCACCGCGGCCGAGGGTGCCACCCCTTCACAGCGCATGGGACGCGGGGCCGGTGTGGCACTGATGCTGGGCAGTGGCCTGTCCAACCAGACAGGCGCCTCCATCGCGGCGCTGGCGTTCCCGGTACTCGGGCCCACCGGGGTGGTGGCGGTGCGCCAGTGGGTCGCCGCCGTCGCGCTCGCGGCCGTCGGCAGACCGCGGCTGCGGCACTTCACCGCGGCGCAGTGGCGCCCGGTGCTGGGGCTCGCGGTGGTGTTCGCGGCGATGAACCTGTCCCTGTACACGGCGATCGAGCGGATCGGGCTCGGACTGGCCGTCACGCTGGAGTTCCTCGGCCCGCTGGCCGTGGCCCTGGCCGGCTCCCGCCGCCGGACCGACCTGGGCGCAGCCTTGGCGGCCACGGGCGCGGTGGCCGTCCTCGCTCGCCCCACACCCTCCACCGACTACCCGGGCATCGGCCTGGCGCTGCTGGCCGCGGCGTGCTGGGCCTCCTACATCCTGCTCAACCGGACCGTCGGGGCCCGTCTGCCCGGCCTCCAGGGCTCGGCCGCCGCAGCGGCCGTCTCCGGCACCCTCTACCTGCCGGTCGGCGCGTGGGCGTTGTGGCACCACCCGCCCACACCCGCCGCGCTGGGCTGCGCACTGGCAGCCGGAGTGCTCTCCTCCACCGTGCCGTTCCTGGCCGACCTGCTGGCACTGCGCCGCATCCCGGCGCACTACTTCGGCGTGTTCATGAGCGTGAACCCGGTCTTCGCGGCCTTGGTCGGTCTCGCGGTCCTCGGACAGCGACTCGACACCCCCGCCTGGCTCGCCATCGCCGTGATCGTAGGTGCGAACACCCTCACGATCGCCACCACCGCGCACCGTCCCAGCGCGCACCGTCCCACCGGGAGCCCTCCCATCGGGAGCCCGGAATCGCCCTGACGGCCGGCCTGCACCGTTCCCGCCGCGTGCCTCCCGCGAGGTGGCGCGATCACGTCCGAGGTGATGCCGGGCCACTCACGGCCCTTCCGAGGCCGTTCCGGCGGCGGACCTCGAACTCCAGCTCCAGCGAATCCGGATCGCCCTCGATCAGCACGGTCCGTCCCGTCGGAACGAAACCGATCCGACGGTAGCTGGCCTCGGCGCGCGCGTTGGCCTCGTGTACGTGCAGCCGCACCCGCCGCACCGGCGGGGCACTCCGCGACCACGACCACTCGATCGCCTCCCGGAAGAGCGCGTCCACCACCCCGTGCCCCCGGTGCCCGGCCCGGACGAACACGCCCACCAGGTGGGTCTGGTCGAACGCGGGTGCCCTTCCGAACACCGGCTTCACGGAGGGGCCTTCCACGAGCACCGTCACCGTTCCCGCCCACCGGCCGTCCGGCGCCTCGGCGATGAACTGACGTACCAGCCGGCCCTCGGCGGCGTCCGCCGTCCGCCGCTGCCAGAACTCGTCCGGCCTGGACGCCGCGTGCTCGTACGTCTCCAGAAAGGCGATCGGCGCCACCGGATCCCGCAGCGCCGTCAGGCGGATCTCCCTGACCGACTCCCACTCCCAGGCCCGCACAGCGCGAATGACGTATTCCATCCGCCGATGGTGCCCCGCGGTTCCTGTCCGGGCAAACGAGATTGGACACGCTCTCAGCAGTCCAGCGACAGAGCCGTTCTTGGCATGCTGGACGGATGCCTCGAAGGCCGGCCCGCCCGCGTTTTCGGTGGCCAGCGCCTGGTTCAGGCCGGCTAAGAGCCCCGAGAAATGGGTCCGGAACGCAGAAAAGCCCCGTGCCACAAGGGCACGGGGCTTTCCCGGAATAATTGTTCGGCGGCGTCCTACTCTCCCACAGG
>NZ_JBFALP010000017.1:0-143840 GCF_040660235.1 Streptomyces sp. NPDC049970
ACTCTATCAGACTCTTTCGCGTCCGATTCCCGGCCGAAGCGGGTAATACTTGTTCCGCTTTCCAGTTCTTCGCTTTCGCGTTTCCCTTTCCGGCGGTTCCAACTTTACCAGACTCTTTTTCGTTCCGTTTCCGGTCCGAATTTGATTCCGGCGACCCATGGAATGGTCTTTGCCTTTCGGCGTCTCCGACATTATCAGAACTTCTGATTCGGATTTCCCGCCTCCCTCAAGGAATCCTCGGCACACTTCTGCGCGAGGCGCTTCCCGTTCAGGCGGAGCCGTAACCGTACTGGAGCGGGGTGCCCCGATGCAAATCGGGGTGCCCCGCTCCGGGTCGGCGGCCGGAGGCGGCCGTTGCCGGCCGCCCGCGGTCACACCTCGACGACGACCGGAAGGATCATCGGACGCCGGCGGTAGGTGTCCGACACCCACTTGCCCACGGTGCGACGGACCAGCTGCTGGAGCTGGTGCGGCTCCATCACCCCGTCCTGGGCCGACTTGTTGAGCGCCTCCTGCACCTTCGGCACCACGGCACCGAACGCGGAGTCGTCGATGCCGGAGCCACGGGCCTGGATGTGCGGACCGCCCACGATCTTGCCCGAGGAGCTGTCGACCACGATGAAGACCGAGATGATCCCCTCGTCGCCGAGGATGCGGCGGTCCTTGAGGGACGTCTCCGTCACATCGCCGACCGAGAGGCCGTCGACGTACACGTAGCCCGCCTGGACCTTGCCGACGATCTTCGCCTTGCCGTCGATGAGGTCGACGACGACACCGTCCTCGGCGATGACGATGTGGTCCTTCGGCACACCGGTCAGCGCGCCGAGCTCAGCGTTGGCCCTGAGGTGGCGCCATTCGCCGTGCACCGGCATCAGGTTCTTCGGCTTGCAGATGTTGTAGAAGTACAGCAGCTCGCCGGCCGACGCGTGGCCCGAGACGTGGACCTTGGCGTTGCCCTTGTGGACGACGTGCGCGCCCCAGCGGGTCAGGCCGTTGATCACGCGGTAGACCGCGTTCTCGTTGCCGGGGATCAGGGACGAGGCCAGGATCACCGTGTCGCCCGGGACGATCCGGATCTGGTGGTCCCGGTTGGCCATGCGGGAGAGCGCGGCCATCGGCTCGCCCTGGGAACCCGTGCAGACCAGGACGACCTCGTCGTCGGGCAGGTCGTCGAGGGTCTTGACGTCGACGACCAGACCCGCGGGGACCTTCAGATAGCCCAGGTCACGGGCGATGCCCATGTTGCGGACCATGGAACGTCCGACGAACGCGACCCTGCGGCCGTACTCGTGGGCGGCGTCCAGGATCTGCTGGATGCGGTGCACGTGGCTGGCGAAGCTGGCCACGATGATGCGCTTCTGGGCGTTCGCGAACACCGTGCGCAGGACGTTGGAGATGTCCCGCTCCGGCGGAACGAAGCCGGGGACCTCGGCGTTCGTCGAGTCGGAGAGAAGAAGGTCGATGCCCTCCTCGCTCAGCCTGGCGAAGGCGTGCAGGTCGGTGAGACGGCCGTCCAGCGGAAGCTGGTCCATCTTGAAGTCACCGGTCGCGACGGCCATGCCGGCCGGGGTGCGGATGGCGACGGCCAGGGCGTCCGGGATGGAGTGGTTGACGGCGATGAACTCGCAGTCGAACAGGCCGATGCGCTCGCGCTGCCCCTCCGCCACCTCCAGGGTGTACGGACGGATGCGGTGCTCCTGGAGCTTGGCCTCGATGAGGGCGAGGGTCAGCTTGGAGCCGATCAGCGGGATGTCCGGCTTCAGACGGAGCAGGTACGGGACGCCACCGATGTGGTCCTCGTGGCCGTGCGTGAGGACGATGCCCTCGATGTCGTCCAGACGGTCCCGGATCGTCGTGAAGTCCGGAAGGATCAGGTCGATGCCGGGCTGCTCCTCCTCCGGGAAGAGCACGCCGCAGTCGACGATGAGCAGGCGGCCGCCGTATTCGAAGACCGTCATGTTGCGGCCGATTTCGCCCAGGCCACCCAGCGGGGTGACCCGCAAGGCGCCCTTCGGAAGCTTCGGCGGCGTACCGAGTTCGGGATGCGGATGACTCAAAAGACTCTCCTTACCACGCACGCCACGTACCGCTGAGGGCACGTGGCGCGCATGTCATTCGTGCACTTGCTGTTGTCAGGTGGTGTTTCCGTCGCGAGTGTCCTCGCGTATTCAGTTGTGAAGTCCGTGGTCAGAGCTGCACTCCGCCGGCCGCGAGATCGATCTTGAGCTGGGCGGTCTCCTGGGCGGAGAGCTCCACGAGCGGGAGACGCAGCGGGCCGGCCGGCAGGCCCTGCAGGGTGAGCGCGGCCTTGGTGGTGATCACGCCCTGGGTGCGGAACATCCCGGTGAAGACCGGCAGCAGCTTCTGGTGGATCTCGGTGGCCTTCTGCACATCTCCGCCGAGGTGTGCCTCGATAAGCGCGCGCAGTTCCGGGGTGACGACGTGGCCGACGACCGAGACGAAGCCGCAGGCTCCGACCGAGAGCAGCGGCAGGTTGAGCATGTCGTCGCCGGAGTACCAGGCGAGGCCGGACTGGGCGATGGCCCAGCTGGAGCGGCCCAGGTCCCCCTTGGCGTCCTTGTTCGCGACGATCCGGGGGTGCTCGGCGAGCCGGACGAGTGTCTCTGTGTCGATCGGCACACCGCTGCGGCCGGGAATGTCGTAGAGCATCACCGGGAGTCCGGTGGAGTCCGCGATGGCGTTGAAGTGGCGCAGGAGGCCTTCCTGCGGCGGCTTGTTGTAGTACGGCGTCACCGCGAGGAGGCCGTGGGCGCCCGCCTGCTCGGCGGCCCGGGCCAGCTCGATGCTGTGCCGGGTGTCGTTGGTGCCGACCCCGGCGACGACGTGCGCGCGGTCTCCGACGGCTTCGAGTACGGCCCGTACGAGCTGGTCTTTCTCCACGTTGCTGGTGGTCGGGGACTCGCCCGTGGTGCCGTTGATGATCAGGCCGTCATTGCCTGCGTCCACCAGGTGGGCGGCGAGCCGCTGGGCGCCGTCGATGTCGAGTGCGCCGTCCGCCGTGAAGGGCGTGACCATAGCGGTGAGGACCCGCCCGAAGGGGGTCTGCGGAGTGGAGATCGGAGCCATGGGTAACACGCTACTCGTTGCTCGGAGCGCCGCGCCCCCTCGGGGGGACGGGGAGAGGAACCCGGCACTGCCTGCTCGGGGGTTCAAGCAGTGCCGGGTCCGTTTGATCAGCCTAGATGAACTTCACGAAACGTCGCAATACGGACACCGCCTACGGAGCTACCCGTCCGTTTTTGTTGAAGGCGGCATGAGTGAGCGGCATAAGCGTCTGCCAGTGCTGTTCCATCTGTTCGCCGACCATCTCGATCTCCCGCTGCGGGAAGGACGGGACCTTGGCCAGTTCGTGCTGCGTACGCAGTCCGAGGAAGTGCATCAGCGAGCGGGCGTTGCACGTGGCGTACATCGTGGAGAACAGGCCCACGGGCAGCACCGCGCGGGCCACCTCGCGGGCGACCCCGGCCGCGAGCATCTCCTGGTAGGCGTCGTAGGCCTGCCGGTACGAGTCCTCCATGACGCGGCCGGTGAGCTCGTGCTGCTGCGGGGTGCCCTCGACGAACTCGTACTTGCCGGGGCGGCCCTGCTGAATGAGCTTGCGGGACTCGCCCGGGACGTAGAAGACCGGCTCGAGCTCCCTGTAGCGGCCCGATTCCTCGTTGTACGACCAGCCCACGCGGTGCCGCATGAACTCACGGAACACGAAGATCGGGGCGCTGATGAAGAAGGTCATCGAGTTGTGCTCGAACGGGCTTCCGTGCCGGTCGCGCATCAGATAGTTGATGAGCCCCTTGGAGCGCTCGGGGTCCTTCGTGACCTCTTCCAGGGACTGCTCACCGGCCGTCGACACCCGGGCCGCGAACAGCACGTCGGAGTCGCTTGCGGCGGATTTCACCAGGTCAACGGTGACATCGCTGCGGAAGTGGGCCTTTGTGGGCTCGGGGGTGTCGGTCACCGACGGGGGTCCTTCCAATGGCGTCGCTCGGGCGGCGTCCACTCTACGGGGCGCGGACCGGGCTCCCGTCGGAGGAAATTCCCCGGACGTGTTCGGCGATTCGGGGCACCGATCGGGTCTCCCGTACGTCTGACTGATAAGCACCACCCGCAAAAGAGTTCAAGGAGATCTTCCTCATGTTCCGCCGGCGTGAATCCGTCCCGTTCTCGTTCGTTGCCGAGGCCGACCGATTCCGCAGTAATGTCACTCCTCCCCCGCGCCGTCGTGCCAGCACGACGCAGCTGGCCGGGCGCTCGCTCGTCGGGCTGACCCTGATCGCCGGCTTCGCAGGCTCGCTGCTCTTCGGCCTGCCCGCGCTGGACACCGACCGCGCCGCGTCGCACGGTCAGACGTCCGAGGCGTCCCAGCACCGCTGACCCGTACGGGCCCCCTGGGGTGGTAGGCCGGGGGGCCTCTCGGTAGCCTCACCGGGCACAGCAATCGAGCGTGCTTGTGAGTGAGGATCAGTCGTGCCCCTGCCCTTCCTGACGGCCGACCGCGCATTCGACGCGGACGCGGAGGACATCGCGCTGCCGTTCGACGACCACGACAGCTGGCGGCGGCCCTATCGCCCCGGCCCTTGGCGTGTCGCGGCGGCGGCCACCGTGCTGCTGCTCGCGTCGTTCGTACTCCTCGCCGCGGTGATCATCTCGGTGGCCGGGTCCCTTTCCGGCGCCGCCGCGTGTTTCGCGCTCGCCGGTGTGGTCATCGTCGGCGCGCTGCGGCTGCTGCGGGTGGGTGCCTGGGTGAGTCGGCACGGCGTGCGCCGGGTGGGCTTCCTCCGCACGACCACGGTGCGGTGGAGCGACGCGGCGGCGGTCCGCACGGTCCAGCAGCCCGTGAAGTGGCTCGGCCTGCCGCGCACCGTCCAGGGCCAGGCGCTGATCGTCGTGCGCAAGGGCGGCGAGCCCTTGGCCCCGCTGGTCACCGACCACAACGCGGACTTCCTGGCCCGCGCCGAGGCCTTCGAGCGCGCCACCGACTCGATCGAGGCCTGGGGCGACGAGTACCGCACCGGCTGAGGCCGGACGCTCCCGTCACACACCGAGCCGGTACGGCGCCGATCAGGCGCGTACCGGCTTGTTCGCGTGCAGGGAGATGGCGCGCTGCATCGCCTTGCGGGCTCGTGGGGTGTCCCTGGCGTCCTGGTACGCCACGGCCAGCCTGAACCAGCAGCGCCAGTCGTCCGGGCTGTCCTCGGTCTCCTCGCGGCGCCTGGTGAACACGGCGTCGGCGGAGTCTCGGTCGATCCTCCCCGAGGGGGTGCGCACCAGCTCGTCCACGGGGAGACCGCCCTCCGCGTCCAGTTCGGCGGCCAGGGCGTTGGCCCGGCGGACGAACTGGGTGTTCTTCCAGAGGAACCAGACACCGATCACCGGCAGGACCAGCACCGCGACGCCGAAGGTGACCGTCAGCAGCGTGCCGTGCCGGATGAGCAGGACGCCGCGGCTGCCGGCCAGGACGAAGTAGAAGACCAGGACGGCTGCCGTGACGAGGTAGGTGAGCTTTGCGCGCATGGGGTCGGGCCCAGTCAGTTCAGGTCGAGGAAGTTTTCCAGGCCGAACGTGAGGCCGGGAGTGGTCACCACGCGGCGGGTGCCGAGCAGGATGCCCGGCATGAAGCTGCTGTGGTGGAGCGAGTCGTGGCGCAGGGTGAGCGTCTCGCCCTCACCGCCCAGCAGGACCTCCTGGTGGGCGAGGAGGCCTCGGAGGCGGACCGAGTGGACCGGGACTCCGTCGACGTCGGCGCCCCGCGCTCCGTCCAGGGCCGTGGCCGTGGCGTCCGGCTGAGGCGCCGCGCCCGCCTTCTCGCGGGCCGCGGCGATGAGCTGGGCGGTACGGGTGGCGGTGCCCGACGGGGCGTCCGCCTTGTTCGGGTGGTGGAGTTCGATCACCTCGACGGACTCGAAGTAGCGGGCGGCCTGCTCCGCGAACCTCATCGTGAGGACGGCGCCGATGGAGAAGTTCGGCGCGATGAGCACACCGGTCTCCGGGGATCCGGAGAGCCAGGTGTTCAGCTGCGCGAGCCGTTCGTCGGTCCAGCCCGTGGTGCCGACGACCGCGTGGATGCCGTGCCGGACGCAGAAGTCGAGGTTCTCCATCACCGACGCGGGTGTGGTGAGCTCGACGACCGCCTGGGCGCCGGTCTCCGTGAGGGTCTCCAGATCGTCGCCCCGGCCGAGTGCGGCCACCAGCTCCATGTCCTCGGCGGCCTCGACGGCTCGTACCGCCTCGGAACCGATCCGTCCCCTGGCTCCGAGAACGGCCACGCGCAGCTTGCTCATGTGCTCTTTTCCTTACGGGTGGTTAGGAGACCGCTTCCTGGAGGCGGTCGGCCTGCTTGTCCTTCAGCGGGCCGATGACCGAGAGGGAGGGCCGCTGTCCGAGGACGTCGGCCGCCACGGCCCGGACCTCGTCGGGGGTGACCGCCGCGATCTTGGCCAGCATGTCATCGACGGACATCTGTTCGCCCCAGCAGAGCTCGCTCTTGCCGATGCGGTTCATGAGTGCGCCGGTGTCCTCCAGGCCGAGGACGGTGGAGCCGGCGAGCTGGCCGACCGCACGGCCGATCTCCTCGTCGGCGAGGCCGTCCGTCGCGACGCGGTCGAGCTCGTCGCGGCAGATCTTCAGGACGTCGTGCACCTGGCTGGGCCGGCAGCCCGCGTACACACCGAAGAGGCCGCAGTCGGCGAAGCCGGAGGTGTACGAGTACACGCTGTAGGCCAGGCCGCGCTTCTCCCGTACCTCCTGGAAGAGGCGCGAGCTCATGCCGCCGCCGAGCGCGGTGTTCAGGACGCCGAGCGCCCAGCGGCGCTCGTCGGTCCTGGCCAGGCCGGGCATGCCGAGTACGACGTGGGCCTGCTCGGTCTTTCGGTTGAGCAGCTCGACCCTGCCCGCCGCTCGCAGGGTGCGGGAGCCCTCGCGCGGCGCCGTGGGGACGGCGTCGGTGCGGGTCAGGGCGCCCGCGCGCTCGAAGGCCCGGCGGACCTGACGTACGACGGTGGCGTGGTCCACGTTGCCGGCGGCCGCGACCACCAGGTGCGTGGGGTCGTAGTGCTTCTTGTAGAAGCGGGCGATCCGGCCGCGGTCCAGCGCGTTGACCGTGTCGACGGTGCCGAGGACCGGACGGCCCAGCGGGGTGTCACCGAGCATGGTGTGCGCGAACAGGTCGTGCACACAGTCGCCCGGGTCGTCCTCCGTCATCGCGATCTCCTCGAGGATGACACCGCGCTCGGCGTCGACGTCCTCGGAGGCGATCAGCGAGCCGGTCAGCATGTCGCAGACGACGTCGATGGCCAGCGGCAGGTCGGTGTCCAGGACCCGCGCGTAGTAGCAGGTGTACTCCTTCGCCGTGAAGGCGTTCATCTCACCGCCGACCGCGTCGATCGCGGAGGAGATGTCGAGGGCGCTGCGCTTGGCGGTGCCCTTGAAGAGGAGGTGCTCCAGGTAGTGCGTCGCGCCGTTCAGGGCGGGTGTCTCGTCGCGCGAGCCGACGTTGGCCCAGATCCCGAAGGTGGCGGAGCGGACGGAGGGCAGGGTCTCCGTGACGACCCGGAGGCCGCCGGGGAGGACGGTCCGGCGGACGGTGCCGATGCCGTTGGTGCCCTTGAGGAGAGTTTGGGTACGGGCGACGGCCCGCCCCTCCGAAGAGGGGCGGGCCGTCGTCACGGAACTACGGGACGTCACTTGTCGGTGTCGTCCTTCTTCTCGTCGCTCTCTTCGCCCTCGATCACGGGGATCAGGGAGAGCTTGCCGCGGGAGTCGATCTCCGCGATCTCGACCTGGACCTTGGAGCCGACGCCGAGCACGTCCTCGACGTTCTCCACGCGCTTGCCACCGGCGAGCTTGCGGATCTGCGAGATGTGCAGAAGGCCGTCCTTGCCGGGCATCAGGGAGACGAACGCACCGAAGGTGGTGGTCTTGACGACCGTACCCAGGTAGCGCTCGCCGACCTCCGGCATGGTCGGGTTGGCGATCGCGTTGATCGTGGCGCGCGCGGCCTCGGCCTGCGAGCCCTGCTGGGCACCGATGTAGATGGTGCCGTCGTCCTCGATCGTGATGTCGGCGCCGGTGTCCTCCTGGATCTGGTTGATCATCTTGCCCTTGGGGCCGATGACCTCACCGATCTTGTCCACCGGGATCTTGACGGTGATGATCCGCGGGGCGTTCGGGGACATCTCGTCCGGGACGTCGATGGCCTCGTTCATCACGTCGAGGATGTGGAGGCGTGCGTCACGGGCCTGCTTCAGCGCGGCGGCCAGGACCGAGGCGGGGATGCCGTCGAGCTTGGTGTCGAGCTGGAGCGCGGTCACGAACTGCTTCGTGCCGGCGACCTTGAAGTCCATGTCGCCGAAGGCGTCCTCCGCACCGAGGATGTCGGTGAGGGCGACGTAGTGGGTCTTGCCGTCGATCTCCTGCGAGATCAGGCCCATGGCGATGCCGGCGACGGCGGCCTTGAGGGGCACACCGGCGTTCAGCAGGGACATGGTGGAGGCGCAGACCGAGCCCATGGACGTCGAGCCGTTGGAGCCCAGCGCCTCGGAGACCTGGCGGATCGCGTAGGGGAAGTCCTCGCGCGACGGCAGCACCGGCACGATGGCGCGCTCGGCGAGCGCGCCGTGGCCGATCTCGCGGCGCTTGGGCGAGCCCACGCGGCCGGTCTCGCCGACGGAGTACGGCGGGAAGTTGTAGTTGTGCATGTAGCGCTTGCGGGTCACCGGGGAGAGGGTGTCCAGCTGCTGCTCCATGCGGAGCATGTTGAGGGTGGTGACGCCCAGGATCTGGGTCTCGCCACGCTCGAACAGCGCCGAGCCGTGCACGCGCGGGATGGCCTCGACCTCGGCGGCGAGCGTACGGATGTCCGTGACGCCGCGGCCGTCGATGCGGACCTTGTCCTTGATGACGCGCTCGCGGACCAGCTTCTTGGTCAGCGCGCGGTACGCGCCGGAGATCTCCTTCTCGCGGCCCTCGAAGGCCGGGAGGAGCTTCTCGCCCGCGATCTCCTTGATGCGGTCCAGCTCGGCCTCGCGCTCCTGCTTGCCGGCGATGGTGAGCGCCTTGGCGAGCTCGGTGCTGACGGCCTTGGAGAGGGCCTCCAGGACGTCGTCCTGGTAGTCGAGGAAGACCGGGAACTCGCCGGTGGGCTTGGCGGCCTTGGCGGCGAGGTCGGACTGGGCCTTGCAGAGCGCCTTGATGAAGGGCTTGGCGGCTTCCAGACCTGCGGCGACGACCTCTTCGGTCGGTGCCTCGGCGCCGTCCTTGACGAGCTGGATGGTCTTCTCGGTGGCCTCGGCCTCGACCATCATGATCGCGACGTCGCCGTCCTCCAGGACGCGGCCGGCGACGACCATGTCGAAGACGGCGTCCTCGAGCTCGGTGTGCGTCGGGAAGGCGACCCACTGGCCCTTGATCAGGGCGACGCGGGTGGCGCCGATGGGGCCGGAGAAGGGCAGGCCCGCCAGGATCGTGGAGGCGGAGGCGGCGTTGATCGCGACCACGTCGTACAGGTGGTCGGGGTTGAGCGCCATGATCGTCTCGACGATCTGGATCTCGTTGCGCAGGCCCTTCTTGAAGGAGGGGCGCAGCGGGCGGTCGATCAGGCGGCAGGTGAGGATCGCGTCCTCGGAGGGCCGGCCCTCACGGCGGAAGAAGGAGCCGGGGATCTTGCCGGCCGCGTACTGCCGCTCCTCGACGTCCACCGTGAGGGGGAAGAAGTCGAGCTGGTCCTTGGGCCGCTTGGAAGCGGTGGTGGCCGACAGCACCATGGTGTCGTCGTCCAGGTACGCGACGGCGGAGCCGGCGGCCTGCTTGGCCAGGCGGCCCGTCTCGAAGCGGATGGTGCGGGTGCCGAAGGTTCCGTTGTCGATAACGGCCTCGGCGTAGTGGGTCTCGTTCTCCACTAGTGTTTTCTCCATACTCGTCGTCTTTCGTCCTGCCGCCCGTGTGGCGGAGGACGGTGCGGAGAAGCGCACCCCTGTGCGGGCCGGTCTTCGATCGAAGCTCCCGGGCGGTTGCCCCGGGGGCCACTACCGAGGACCGGCGGCGGCCGTGGGGCGCTTCCCCTCGTTCTGGTGTCGTGCGTCCAGGTTACTTAGCCTGACCCCGGTCCCGCACGTACAGCAAAGGGAGCGGCCCCCTGGAACCGGGGTGCCGCTCCCTCTCACAGCGTCCTTACTTGGCGCCGCCGGCCGCACCACGGCGGATGCCGAGGCGGTCGACGAGCGCACGGAAGCGCTGGATGTCCTTCTTGGCCAGGTACTGAAGGAGGCGGCGACGCTGGCCGACCAGGATCAGCAGACCACGACGGGAGTGGTGGTCGTGCTTGTGCGTCTTGAGGTGCTCCGTCAGGTCCGAGATCCGGCGGGAGAGCATGGCGACCTGGACCTCGGGGGATCCGGTGTCACCCTCCTTCTGGGCGAACTCGGACATGATCTGCTTCTTCGTAGCGGCGTCGAGCGGCACGCGTACTCCTCTTGGTGTTCGATGCGCCCACGAGTGCCCCTGGTCTTGATCTCAGGAGAGCTTCCGTGACTCGGAGGCGAAGGTCCGATGAGCGCAGCCCCCAGGTCGACCCCGGAGGCGCGTACACAAACGGCCACCAGTCAGAGTACCAGCAGCCCGGAGCACCTTCGACGTGCGTCAGCTGGTCATGGCCCTGGCGCGGGTGAAGATGTCGAGCACGGCGAGGCAGAGCGGGACCAGGGAGAGGAGCAGGGCGCTCTCCGCGAGGTCGAGGAGCCGGCCCCAGAAGGGTGAGAGTCCCTTGCGCGGGATGACCAGGCCGATCGCGGTGAGCAGGGCGGCGCCTCCGGCGACGGCCGCCGAGAGCCAGATCGTACGGATGTCCAGGGAGCCACGGTCGCCGTAGCGCACCAGGTCGTACAGCAGGTCGGCCGGCGGGTTGAGCGAGAGGCCGAGGACCAGCAGCGCGACGGCCCCGATGCCCGCCACCAGGGCGCAGGCGACCTGGGAGGTGTAGCGGAAGAGGCGGGCGCGCAGCAGCATCGCGAGTCCGGCGGCGAGGGCGAGGACCTGGCCCCAGATGCTGTCCGAGAAGCCCAGGACCGCGGCGGACCCCACGACGACGGCTGAGCAGCCGCCGACCAGGCCGAGCAGCATCTCGTGGCCTCGGCGCGCCTGGGCCGCGATGCGGTCGGCGTCGACGGGCTCGCCCCGGGTGTCGGGTGCGCCGCCCGGTTCGGCGAAGGAGTCGTCGTAGCCGGCGGGGGCGGTGCGCGGGGAGGCGTAGCCGATGGGCAGCCGGGCGAAGCGGGCGGAGAGGCCGGGCAGGAAGGCGACCAGGCCGAGCGCCGCGGGGGCGCAGACGGCGGCGGTCTCGGTGGCGGTGGCCTCGGTGAGGATCGCGACGAAGGTGGCGAGGGTGCCGACGGCGGCGAGGAAGGTCGCCGCCACGAACGGTGCGTCGCCGCTCGGGGTGAGGGCCACCAGGACGACCGAGGCGAGGAGCACGGCGACGCAGCCGAGCAGGAACTGCAGCCTGCCGGGGCCCTGGCCCGCGTCGGGGCCGATGACGCCGGAGCCCGCGATGAGGACGAGGGGCAGTGCGCCGAGCCCGAGGGCGACGGCCGTGGCCCGGTCCGCGTAGACGCGGGCGCGCACCCCGGCGAAGGCGGTCAGCAGCAGGCCAGCGGATCCGGCGATGACGCCGGGCAGGCTGTGCATGTCGTGGCGTACGGGATCGGCGAACCAGAGCACGAAGCCCATCAGGACGAGCAGCAGGACACCGCCCACCAGGCCCGCGCCGCGCAGGAGTTCGTCGCTCCACAGATGCCGGTCGCGGGTGACCGCTGAGGCGACCGCGTCGGAGACGTCGTCGAAGACGGCGGGAGGCAGCGACTGGGCGAAGGGGCGCAGGCTGAGGAGTTCGCCGTCGAGCACCTGCTGGGCCGAGAGCGTGCGGGCACCGTCGAGGACGGTGCCGTCGCGGCGCACCAGGTGGTAGCCGGTGGGCGCTCCGGCCGCCTGGGTCTGGCCCGTGAGGCGCAGTATCTCGGGGTAGACGTCGGCGACGGCGATGTCCTCGGGAAGGGCGACGTCGATCCGGCTGTCGGGCGCCACGACGGTGACGCGGCAGAAACCCGTCGCTGCGGTCGTACTCACGTGTCTGGTCCCCCTGATTCGCGGTTGCGCACGGTGCGCGCGTCACCCTACCGGGAGGGGGGAAGGTGATCTGCAAGTAGGATCACCGTCGCGCGGATCCGAGTCCGCAGCAAACGCAGCCACGGGGGCGTCGGTGCGGACCGGCCGGCCTTCCGCCCGTCCGTATTGAGGGATTGATGTTCCGGTGAGCCAGATCGTCGTGAAACGACCTCCGCGGTCTCTGCCGCCGGAAGTGCCCGCTGACGAGTTGACTTTGGAGTCTCCTCCCGAACTGCCCCGCGGGCAGCAGGAGGGCATGCTGATGCAGATCCTGCCGGTGCTCGGCATGGGTTCGTCGGTGGTCTTCTTCTTCTCCCCGCAGGCACCTCCGTTCATGCGGATCATGGGTGTCCTGATGCTCGTCTCGACCGTCGGAATGGTGGTCGCGCAGATCGTCCGGCACCGCCGCGGTACGCAAGGGCAAATGGGCGATGTCCGTCGTGACTACCTGAAGTACCTCGCCCAGACGCGGCGTACGGTGCGCCGCACGGCCCGTGCGCAGCGTGACGTGCAGCTCTATCTGCACCCGGCGCCGGAGCAGTTGTGGTCGGTGGTGGCGGAGGGCAGCCGTGTCTGGGAACGGCGCGTCGGGGACAAGGACTTCGCACAGGTGCGGGTCGGCCTCGGGGCACAGCAGTTGTCGACTCCGCTGATCGCCCCGGACACCGCTCCGGTGGACGAGCTGGAGCCGATGTGCGCGGGCGCGATGCAGCAGTTCCTGGCGGTGCACGGCTCGTTGGACGGGCTGCCGATGGCGGTCTCGATGCGGGCCTTCTACCACGTGACGGTGTCGGGCCGCCCCGAGTCGGCGCAGTCGACCGCGCGGTCCCTCGTGGCTCAGCTGGTGACGCTGCACTCCCCCGAGGACCTGGTGGTCGCGGTCGTGGCGGCGCCGAGTGCGGTGGGGCGCTGGGACTGGACGAAGTGGCTGCCGCACACCCAGGTGCCCGGTCAGGTCGACGGCGCGGGGACGAAGCGGCTGTTCGGGGACGACCTGGGTGAGCTGGAGACGCTGCTGGCGAGCAGGCTGGACGGTCGGCCGCGGTTCGGCCGGGAGAGCCGGCCGGTGCTGGACCAGCCCCACATCGTGGTGGTCCTGGACGGTGGGATGGTGCCGCCGGACTCGCTGTTCGCCGCGGCCGAGGGGCTGCAGGGCGTGACGATCGTCGAGGTGGTGCCGGGCGAGCTCGACGAGCCGCGCGGCGGCCTGTCCGTGGTGGTCGGGCCGGGTCTGCTGCGACTGGAGTCGGGTGGCGGGCTGGCGTACGAGGGTGTGCCGGACACCATGTCGCCGGAGGCCGCCGAGGCGCTGGCCCGGCAGCTCGCACCGCTGTGCATGGGCGGAGCCGACGACGACGAACCGCTGCTCTCCAACCTGGACTTCACGGACCTGCTGAACCTCGGTGACGCGGCCTCCGTCGACGTGGCCCGTACCTGGCGGCCGCGGTCGGTGTCGGAGCGGCTTCGGGTTCCGATCGGTGTCGGCGAGGACGGGCGGCCGGTGATGCTGGACCTCAAGGAGGCCGCGCAGGAGGGCATGGGCCCCCACGGGCTGTGTGTCGGCGCGACGGGTTCGGGCAAGTCGGAACTGCTGCGGACGCTGGTCCTGGGGCTCGCGGTGACGCACTCCTCCGAGA
Organism: Streptomyces sp. NPDC049970; assembly: GCF_040660235.1. Taxonomy (NCBI): domain Bacteria; kingdom Bacillati; phylum Actinomycetota; class Actinomycetes; order Kitasatosporales; family Streptomycetaceae; genus Streptomyces; species Streptomyces sp. NPDC049970. The sequence goes on from NZ_JBFALP010000017.1 coordinate 13,812, forward strand.
CGCTGAACTTCGTGCTCGCCGACTTCAAGGGCGGTGCGACGTTCGCCGGGATGTCGCAGATGCCGCACGTCGCGGCGGTCATCACCAACCTCGCGGACGACCTCACGCTGGTCGACCGCATGGGCGACGCGATCCGCGGTGAACTGCAGCGCAGGCAGGAGCTGCTGCGTTCGGCGGGCAACTACGCGAACATCCACGACTACGAGAAGGCGCGTGCGGCGGGTGCCGCGCTGGAGCCGCTGGCCTCGCTGGTGCTGGTGATCGACGAGTTCTCCGAACTGCTCAGCGCGAAGCCGGACTTCATCGAGATGTTCATCCAGATCGGCCGCATCGGCCGCTCGCTCGGTGTGCACCTGCTGCTGGCGTCGCAGCGCCTGGAGGAGGGCAAGCTGCGCGGCCTGGACACGTACCTCTCGTACCGGGTGGGTCTGCGGACGTTCTCGGCGGCCGAGTCGCGTACGGCGCTGGGTGTGCCCGACGCGTACCACCTGCCGTCGGTGCCGGGGTCGGGGTACCTCAAGTTCGGTACCGACGAGATGACCCGCTTCAAGGCGGCCTACGTGTCGGGGACGTACCGTACGGGCGGTCCCGATCTGTCGGTCGGGCAGCTGCCGATCGAGCGGCGCCCCGTGGTGTTCAGCGCGGCTCAGGTGCCGGTGGTGTACGCGGCTCCCGACCCCGCCGTACTGGCCGCACGGGCGGCCGCGGACGACGACGCGCTCGCCGACACGGTGCTCGACGTGATCGTGCGCAGGCTGGAGGGGCAGGGTGTACCGGCCCACCAGGTGTGGCTGCCGCCGCTGGAGCAGGCTCCGACGCTGGACCAGCTGCTTCCGGGGCTGGCGCCGACCGCGGACCGCGGGTTCACCTCGACCGAGTACACGCGGCCCGGCGGGCTGACGGTGCCGCTCGGACTGATCGACAAGCCGTTCGAACAGCGCCGCGAGGTGCTGTACCGCGACTTCTCGGGTGCGGCCGGGCACATGCTGGTCGTGGGTGGACCGCAGTCCGGCAAGTCGACGCTGATCCGGTCCCTGATCTCGTCGTTCGCCCTCACGCACACCCCGCACGAGGTGCAGTTCTACGGGCTGGACTTCGGCGGTGGCGGTCTCGTCTCGCTGGCGGACCTGCCGCACGTGGGCGGGATGGCGTCGCGGCTGGATCCGGAGCGGGTGCGCCGGACGGTCGCGGAGGTCGGGGGTGTGCTCAACCGGCGCGAGGAGTTCTTCCGCGCGCACTCCATCGACTCCATCGCCACCTACCGGCGCAAGCGCGCCCAGGGCGAGCTGCCCGGTGAGCCGTGGGGCGACGTGTTCCTGGTGATCGACGGCTGGGGCGGCTTCCGGAACGAGTACGAGGGCCTGGAGCAGGTCGTCACCGAGATCGCCGCGCGCGGTCTGGGCTACGGGATCCACGTGGTGATCACGGCGGCCCGCTACATGGAGGTGCGGGCCGCGCTGAAGGACCAGATCCTCGGGCGCCTCGAACTGCGGCTCGGCGACGTCATGGACTCCGAGTTCGACCGCAAGGTAGCGGCGAACGTCCCGGCCGGTGTTCCGGGGCGCGGTCAGGTCCCGCAGAAGCTCCACTTCATGGCTGCGCTGCCGCGCATCGACTCCGTGAGCAGCGGCGCGGACCTGTCGGAGGGGACCGCGGCCTTCGTCGCGGCGGTGAGGTCGAACTGGGCCGGTCCGGTGGCTCCGGCCGTGCGGCTGCTGCCGCGCAAGCTCCCTGCGGACCAGCTGCCCAAGGGCTTCGAGTTCCCCGAGCGGGGCATCGCCATCGGGATCGACGAGACGTCGCTGGAGCCGGTGTTCGTCGACTTCGAGACCGACCCGTTCTTCCTCGTCTTCGGTGAGAGCGAGTCCGGCAAGACCAATCTGCTGCGGCTGATCGCGAAGCAGATCGGGGAGCGCTACTCCCCCGACGAGGCGAAGATCGTCGTCGGCGACTACCGGCGCGCGCTGCTCGGTGCGCTGCCGGAGTCCCATCTGCTGGAGTACGCGCCGATGGCGAGCGCCATGCAGATGCACATGGAGGCGCTCGCCGGGGTGTTCTCCCGCCGTCAGCCGCCGACCGACGTGACCCCGCAGCAGCTGCGGGACCGCAGCTGGTGGTCGGGGCCGCAGATCTTCATCATCGTCGACGACTACGACCTGGTCGCGACGAACGCGGGCAATCCGCTCGCGCCGCTCGCGGAGTTCCTGCCGTTCGCGCGGGACACCGGGGTCAGGTTCATCATCGCGCGGAACTCCGCGGGTGCCTCGCGGGCGATGTACGAGGGCTTCATGCAGCGCATCAAGGAGCTGGGCGCGCAGGGTGTGGTGCTGTCCGGTGATCCGTCGGAGGGCGATCTCATCGGTTCGGTGCGCGGTCACACGATGCCGACGGGACGCGGGTACTTCGCGTCGCGGCGCCGCGGGACGCCGCTGGTGCAGACGGGGCGACTGCCGGAACAGCACTGAAACCGTGGAGACCCGGGCGGATCGCGGTGGGGACAGACCCCAGGGCGCCACGCCGGGAGGTCCGTGTACTAGCGTTTGTCGGAGTGTCCTGTCCGGAGCGCGAGGTCCGGTCCGCACGGACCGGACGACGACGCTACGGGGGATTTGATGGGTTTCGACGAAGAGTGGGGCCTGCTGCGCGCACGGGGCACCGAACAGCAGGGGGCGCCCATGCGCCTGAACGGCGTGGACGACGGCCCGCTACCGGGCTTGGGGGGGCAGGCCGACCTGGCCTCCACACCGGCTGAGAAGAAGGCCGCGGCGAACACCATAGAGACTGAGTTGGAGCCGGACACCAGGAAGGCCACCGACTGGGCGGACGAGGCCTCCGCCACGGCCGCCAAGGAGTTCGAAGGCTGGGACACCGGGGCGGGCCTGAAGAAGGTGACCGAGACCTGGGACAAGCAGGTCAAGGTGCTCATGGGCCGGCTCTCGGCCGAGAAGAACTCGCTGCGCGGGGCTTCCACCCTGTTCAGGGGCAACGAACTGGAGATCAATTCCCAGTTCACTCCCCTCCTCAGGCCCCAGCGGCAGCCGTACACCTCCGGTCTCGACGGGCTGTAGAGACGCATGCGTCCCGGAGTGGAACGACGACGGACGGGTACGCCCGTGCTCGGATCCCCGTACGCGCTGCGATGCACGGCGGTCCTGGCAGCGGCGCTTCTGACCGGCTGTCAGGGGAGCTCGAACGGTGGCGGCGTACCCGTGAGCGTCAAGGGCCTCGCCGAGATGGCGGACAAGGTCGGTCCACACGGCGTGGATACCTGCCCGCTCCCGTACGACTTCGCGAAGGCCGTGTCCGCCGCGAAGATCGCGGGTAAGGCCGGCCCGGGTCCCGCGCCCGGCGGGACCGACGAGTCCACGGCCACGGCGGAGAACGGCTACGAGGCCGACGAGGACGCGCCGTTCGCCGAAAACCCCGGCGCCCTGGTCAGCTGCTGGTTCCACGTCGGCGGGCAAGCGGTGGAGGTCCACCTCATCGCGGCGGAGAAGCCGCAGCCGGAGTACCTGCTGGCGCCCTTGCTGGTGGAGGTGAGCGGGCAGGACGTCGAGGCGATCAATCCTTATCTGCGTAGGACGGGGAAGGGCGAACCGGGCCACCCGGTGCTGGGCACGACGGGCGACTACGCCACGGTGCGGGTCAAGCCCGACGGCAAGGGCCACGCCGCCCTGCTGCTGACGCTGGGCGACGCGAGCACGGACCGCTTCGACGAGGAGCAGTTGAAGGCTCTGAGCCGGGCCCTGTACCGACAGATCAGCTAGCGGGAGGGCCGGAGCACCCGGCAGCCGACGTAGACACCGACGAACCAACGGGGAACGCATGCTCACGTACCACGAGGTCATGACCACCGATCTGTCCCAGCTGACCACCGCGGCGGGCAAGTGGGACGGTATGGCCGCGGAGATGAAGAAGGTGGAGGGCCGGTACGGGGAAAGCGTCCAGAGCATCACCCTCGGACCGTCCTGGTCAGGTCAGAGCGCCTTCACCGCCCACACCAACTTCGCCGCGACCCGCTACGAGTACTCCGCGGCGCAGACCCAGGCCAAGGCCATAGCCTCGTTGCTGCGGGACGCGCACGCCGACTTCGTCCGTCTGAAGAGGAACCTCGAGAACAAGGTCGCCGAGGCCGTCAAGGCCGGGATGCGGGTGTCCGCGGCCGGGGCCGTCACGTTCGACACCAGTAGTCTCACCGAGGGTGAACGCAGCGCGATGCGTCACGACCCGGACTACGCCGAGAGCGTCCGCAAGGCTGTGAGCTCCTGGTCCGACGCAATCGACGACTGTGTCAAGGCTGTCGACGATGCCGACCAGGGCGTGAAGATAGCCCTGGACGCCGTCACGGTGGACGGCGTCGGCGGCAAGAACGACGAGACGCTCGGCGTCGGCTTCAACGGGCGGGCCCAGGGCGACATCGAGAAGTACGAGGCGCAGAACACCCAGGAGATAGCGACCCGGATCAACAACGGCGACAAGGTCTCCGCCGCCGACATGGCGGAGTTCCAGCGCTCGGTCAGAGACAACTCCCACGACAAGGCGTTCTCGCAGACACTGCTGAACGGGCTCGGCCCCGAAGGCCTCATGAAGGTCAATACCACTCTCAACGACCGGGCCTTCGACTCGGACACGAAGAACAAGAGCCAGTACCTGGACATCCAGCGGGGGCTGGCCAACACGATCGCCACCGCCACGAAGGTCCCCGGCAGTGTGAAGGAAGCCCCGCCCGGATCGCCGGCGTTCAAGAAGTGGGTCGAAGGCAACGAGGGAACGTTCTACCGGGAGTGGACGGACAAGCTCGGGGAGGCGGGTACCGAGAATCTCGGAAGCGGGAGCCAACCTCTCTACGGTTACCAGTCGTTCGTCAGTCTCATGCAGCACGCGGACCAGCCGTACGACGACCAGTTCCTCTACGACATGGGTGACGACCTCATAGCCCTGGACAAGAAGTCGCCCAACTACTTCACCCAGTGGGGAGCCTTTCGGGACGGCATCGAGACGGACCCCCTGGACGGCCTGCTCGGTGTCATGAGCAGGAACCCCGACGCCGCGACCGCCTTCTTCGACCCGGACGGCAACGGTTCCGGTGCCGACCACGTGGACAACAACCACCTGGCGTACCTGGCGGGCCATGACGAGGACGCCCGGGACTGGCCGAAGCTGCAGTTGACAGGTTATGGCGTTACGAAAATGGACGACCCGACTTCGCAGATCGGCCTCGGTCTTGCTCTTGAGGCGGCGACCACCGGCCGCGAACCCAACGCAGGGGGTGCTTCGTTCGGCCACCACTCGGAGGCCCAGGCCCGGGTCATGCAGGAGACCATCGGCGTCCTGGACCAGGGTTCGAAGGGCGACACGATCCCGCAGAACCTGAAGGTGCCCCTCGGCCGTGCCCTGTCGGACTACACGGTCGACACCCATGCGATTCTCAGTGGCACCGCCCCGGGAAGCCCCACCGGCCTCGATGAAATCAGCGGCCGCGGCGGCGAGTCAGAGATCACCAGTTCCAAGCACAGTCTTCTGCGGGTGATGCGCGGCGTTTCGGATGCCCCGTACGGGGAGACGGCGGATGGCGAGCCCGTACTCGTCTACGACCTGCTGTACGAGAACGAGAAGCGGTACGCGGCCGAATACCTCCTCACCGCGCAGGACGCTCCGCCGGAGCAGGTTGGCAACGTCGTCGGCGACTGGGACAACAAGGCACGCCACGTGGGCGAGGTGTATGGAGCGATGAACGCCATCGGATCCGACATGACCCTCGACGACCGCGACACCAAGATCGGTAACCTCAACGACGAGATGCGGTACACGTACCACGGCGTCGGCGGCCTCTTCACACAGATCCCGGTCGTGGGCGATCCGATACAGCGCATGGTCGACGCGGCCACCTACGAGTACTCGAAGGACGTCGCCGCTGAGGCGGAGGACGCGGCCCGCGCTGAGGAGAGCACCAACACCTCGGCGGGGATCGCGGGCACGAACAACCTCCTCGACGCGTGGGGAAACGAGCGGGGCGTCGCCGGCTCGGAGGCACACGACCACGCCAAGGGAGAAGCCAAGCAGAGTTACATCACGGGGCGCGAGGACGCGTACTCGGCGCTGCGCACGAGGAAGTAGGACATGACGCAAGGCAAGGGCAACCGGGCACCCCGGTGGAAGTGGATCGCTCCGGCACTGGCGCTCGGCGTCGTGCTCGCGGCCGTCCATGTGTGGCTGAACACCAACCTCGTCGCCGGGGACGAGGTGTGCGGAGGCCTCGTGTCCACCGCGCGGGCCGACGCCGTACTGTCCGGGGGCGGCCGTATCTCCGACGGGGACGGCCTGGATTCCCGGCCGGGCGACGAGGTGGAGTTCTCCTGCACCGTCGAGGCACCGTCGTTCCCGTCCGGGGCCGGAGCGGGACATCTCAGGATCTCGGGGACCCACGAACGGGGCGATTTCGCGTTCACCGACGGCCGCTGGCCCAGTCCCGCCACGGTGTCGTTCTTCTCCGGACCGGCGACCGGCGGAGTGGGCAAGGACCACGGCTGGGTACTGCTGCCGGCCGGCTGCGCGAAGACGGCCCCGGCCATCATCGAGGGCTACGCTCCCCCGGGCTCCGACCCCACAGCACTGGCCCGACTGCTGACCGACGTGGCGAACAGGGCGGCGGAACAGGCCGGGTGCGCACCTGACCGGCCTCTCACCGTGCCCGGCACCCTCCCGGCCGCCCCGGCCCGCCAGATGATCCCGGACGACGCGATGTGCGGCATCAGGGGCCTGGCCCTCCCCTGGCAGGTGGCGGACAGGGAAGCGGCACAGCAGACGGTCCAGGGGCGGAACGGCCCCGTCTGGGCCTGCGAAGTGAGCGGGCACGCCACCTTCGTCGTGACGCAGGAAGCGCGCGTCCTCGACGCCATCGCCTCCTCCCCCGGATTCGAGGAACAGCCGGGACTCGCGGGCCTGCGCGTCTCGGGCTTCGACCAACGGCATGTGGTGGCCGACTGCTCGGGCACACCGACGTACTTCTCGATGGAGCTCGGCCCCACCTATGCATCCGCCCTGGAATCCCCCGACACCCCCCCGGCCAAGACCGTCTTCGCCGACTTCGTCACCTCCGTCGGCAAGAACTATGGCTGCTCCACCACGACACCGTGAGCCGGGCACGATCCGTACAGCGCTGCCGTAACAGTGACCGGACCGCCCCCCGGCGAGCGCTCGACGATCTCCGCAGCTGATTCGACGGGCAGCGCACGGGCGCGAGTTCGCGATCATCCGATTCCGGTGACTCCCGGGGAGTGGAGCGGGAATAATCGGTAGCCAGGCCGTAAGCACGAATACCCGGTGGTGGGCGCTTCTCCGCCGGACAGAAAGGCGTCTGATGGGCACCCAGCAGGAGAAGGACGAGCTGTACGCACTCGACATCTCAGGGGTGGAGTGGTTGAGCGCCCCCGGGACGGAGGAGGTCGAGGAGCGGGTCGAGATCGCGCATCTGCCGGGCGGCGCCGTGGCGATGCGGTCGTCCCTGGACCCGGAGACGGTGCTGCGCTACACGGAGGCCGAGTGGCGCGCCTTCGTGCTGGGCGCGCGGGACGGCGAGTTCGACCTGAAGTAGGCGTACGCGGGCCGTGGGCCCACGGAAGAGGGGCACGGCCCGGCGGGCGTGCCCCTCTTCCGTACGTGACCGGGTCGATGCGGCCCGTGGTGGGGTCAGTAGCCCTCGGTGAACTGGCGCGAGGCCTTGAGGTCCGTCGAACGGTAGCTGTCCTTGCCGTTCTCGATGATCTTGGCGACCTGTTCGAGCCGGTTCTTCATGTGGTCGGCCTTGCCCTTGTACTGCTTCTGCAGGCTGACGTATCCGCCGTGGGCCTCACCGTCCCAGGTGTCGGTGACGACCTTGAGGGCGGCGTCCATCTCCTCGAGGTCCTTGACGATGTTGCGCGACACCGTGCGGATGCGGGTCGCCATCTCCTGGACGCTCTCGTACCTGACCTTGGTGTTCGGGTCTGCTCCGGCCATCTGTCTGCTCCTCGGGTCACAACGTGTACGGATGGGTGCTGCGGCCGGGCTCAGAGGTTGTTGAGTCCGGAGGTGTTCGACGAGGAGGCGGGCTCCTTCACGGCGTTGAAGGCCGCGCGGACCTCGTCGTCGTTCGCGTTGGAGAGGTTCTTCGTCTGGCTCACACCGTTGAGGAGCACGTCCAGGAGCCGGCGGATGTCGTCGTGGTCCTCGTTGATCACGATCTGTGCGGTCGTGAATCCTCCGGCGCCGACACCGGTCCATCCCGCGCTGACGGTCGCGAGGATGTCGGCCAGCTCGCGGGACTGCTTGGACACCGCCTGGGCGGTTTCGATGATCTTGTTCTTGGCCTGGACGATCGGATCGTCGGCAAGTCCGAACCCAGAACCGGTGGGAGTGCTCATCCGGAGGTCCTATCTCTCAGTTCCCGGGCCCGTCCGCGGGGTCGCGGACAGGCTTGATGCAGCACGGGGTACCGGAAGTTCCCGGCGGCGCGGGCGCACACCGGAATCGGACTCGTCCACTTCTCGTTCCCCCGTCACACACGTGAAGTCTGCTACCACCCTAGCCACTTCGCCATCTCCGCCCAACCGCACTTTCCGGCGAGAGATCTACTTCACTGAGGGCTCTCCCGGCGCGGTCCCCGCCGCAGCCGGACATCACGGACGACCGTGGCGGTACCGGCCACGACGCACACCAGGACGGCCGCGAGCACCAGGGCGTAGGTCGCGTAGCGCTCCCCGCGTTCCTGCGAGGTCTCGGACATCGCCAGGTGCGCCGGTTCGGGGGCCGGGGCCTTGGGCGGCGCCGGGTCGGGGTGCGCCGAGGCCGACGGGACGTCGTCCCTGCCCCCGGCGAGTGCCTCCACGGGGTCGATGACGCCCCATCCGACGTAGGCGTCGTGACCGTTGACCGAACGTTCTGCGGTCTGCTCGATCCGGGCGACGATCTCGGCGGGGGACCACGCGGGGTACTTGGCGACGAGGAGCGCCGCGACTCCCGCGACGTAGGGCGCGGAGAAGCTCGTGCCGTTGTCCGTGCACTGGCCGTTGCCGGGGACCGTGGAGACGATGTCCACGCCCGGCGCGGCCACGCCGACGAAGTCGCCGGCCTGCGAGAACGCGGCGCGCTCGTTGTTGCGGTCGGAGGAGGCGACCGCGAGGACGCCGGGGAAGGCCGCCGGGTAGGTCTCCTTCAGCCTGCCGTCCATGCCGTCGTTGCCCGCGGAGGCGACGACGACGATGTTCCGGGCGAGCGCCCTGGCGACGGCCCTGCCCAGTGCGGAGTCCTCGGCGAGCGGCTTGGTGGTGTCCTGGGAGATGTTGATGACCTCGGCACCCTTGGCGATCGCGTGGTCGATCGCGGTGGCCATCGTGGTGTCCTTGCCGCTGTTGTTCTCGTCGTTCTGCCGGATCGGGATGATGGTGGCCTCGGGGGCCAGGCCGACGAACCCGGTTCCCTCGCGGGGGCGGGCGGCGATGATTCCGGCGACCTTGGTGCCGTGGCCGACCTCGTCCGTGGTGCCGTCTGCGCTGCCACCCTTGAGCAGGTTGCGTCCGGCCGAGGCGTCGACTGCGTCCTTCAGCTGCGGGTTGGCGTTGTCCACGCCGGTGTCGATGACGGCGACCCTGACGCCCTTGCCCTTGGTGTCCTGCCACAGCTCGTCCAGCAGGACGCGCTGCAGGGGCCAGGGACGGCCCTCGAACTGCTCCTTCATCGGGAAGGTGCATTCGCCGCTGCCGTCCAGGACCGGCCGGGCATGGTCCCGCGGCCCCTCGGTGGCGTACGCGGCGTGCGGCGCCGCCAGCGCGGCGATGGCCGCCGTCAGCACTGCCGTCTTCCGGTACAACATCTGTTCCTCTCCCCCGTGTCCGTGCGCCGGCTGCGGCTACGAGCCCTGGGGCTGACGTGCGCTGTTGGTGTCGAGCCTGGGCCCCTTGGCCAGGAACTCCGACCAGGCGATCGGCACGAGCGAGGGGGTCACCTTCTCGTATCCGAGCCGGCTCTGCGCCTGACTCGCCTCGGGCCTGCCGTCCTGGGCCTGCTGGTCGGCGGTGCCGCTGCCGATGTCGGAGCGCTCGGCGTCGCTGTCGCCGTTCGCCTGGACCGCGTACCGCAGTCCGGTGTCGGTCACCAGGAAGAGCGACCCGTCCGGCTTGGTCTGCTCGCCCCGGACCTGGGTGTAGAGCAGCCCGCTGCCCGGGGTGACGTAGGTACTGGTTCCTCCGGCGTTGATGGAGGCGGGGTAGGCGTCGCCGGCCCAGGTGCTCAGGGTCGTACGCCCCTTGTCGTCGACCTTGCGCAGGACACTGCACACCGTGTCGCGACTGCCGCCGCCGTCGGTCGAGTTGACCTGCCTGGTTCTGTGGGCGGGCCAGTCGGACGGCTGGCCCGCGAACGTGCCGGCGTCCGGCACGAAGTCCTGGAGGCCGACGGCGCGGGCCTCGCCCTCGAGGTTCAGCTGCGCCGTCTGGGGCGAGTTGACCAGCAGCCAGGCGGTGAACTCGGAGACGGGCTGGACCTTGCCGTCCAGGACGACGTGGTACGTCATGCCCTCGCCGGTCCTGGTCCGCAGGACCGTGCCGACCTTGTTCTCCTCCGTGGAGAGCTGGCCCTGGATGTGGGCGGACGCGCCGACGGTGCCCGGAATGCGCGGGAAGACGAGTGGGTCGCCCTCGTGCAGGGTGGCGAGCCAGTCGTCGGTGACGGCCTGCGGCCGCCTGCTGCCGACGAGGGCGTTGGTCAGGTGGCCCTGGTCCGCGGTGCTCTCGTCGATGCGGTACTTGGTGCCGCTCGCGTCGACGAGGTACCGGGCCTTGTCCTGGCCCTGGACGTAGAGCGCCTGGCCGCCGTCGAGCCGGTTCGAGTCATCGGTCAGCTTGTTGTCACGTTCGGCGAAGACGAAGGCCGCCTTCTGCACGCTGTTGCCCTTGCCGCCGGGCTGTTCACAGACCGCCCACCGCTTGGCGCTGCCCGCGTCCGAGGCCTCCGGCAGGCGGTCGGGGGCGTACGGGATGCCGAGGATCGGACCGCGCGGGGGCCTGCCCGCGTCGAGGATGTCGTCGCCGACCTGGACGACGTCGAACTGCTGGGGCGTGAGGAGGAGACGGGCGGACGCGAGGTTCAGCACCGGGTGGAGGAGGGTCTTCTTCCGCTTGCCGTCGCGCGTCTCCAGCACGACGTAGCGCGTGGTGGACTTCTTGCCGACGATCACCTTGGTGCCGGGCTTGTCCCAGTCCTTCGGCGCGGTGGGCTTGAACATCCCCCAGGCACCGAAGCCGGCCAGCACGAGGGCTCCCACGATCAGGCTCGGGACGACGGCGCGCAGGGGCCGCGGAGCGCCCTCCTCGGTACCCGTGGGCGAGGGTTGGAGGAATGCGGCCACCGTGCGCTTCTTCGCAAAGGTGTACGCGTTGAGCTCGTCCCGCCGTGATGCCATGAGTGCGTCTGTCTCCCGTGTCTCCCCGTGCGGCCCAGGAGCGTGCGCGTCCCCGTCCCCTGTGCCGGACCCGGATGCCGGACCCTGTCGCCGGACCGGCCCCCTACTATGCCTGCTGACCGTGTGCGCCGACGGGGCGGGTAGGGTGATCCAGCCGCCGAAGGCCCGGCGGGAGCGGGGCGATCGGGTCGAGTTGGGGCCTTATGAACGGGGGAATGCCGGAATGATGGCTTCCGCGACGCGGACACGTCCGGCCGGGAACACACAGCCGTCCGGAGGACCCGGGACGGGCCGCCGGGGCTCCTCCCGCCGCGGTCCGCACACCTCTCCGAGCGGCACCCAGGGCCCCGCCGGGGCAGCGGCCCCTCGACTGAACGGACGTGCCGGACAGATCGGTTCGTTCCGATTGCAACAGCTCGTACTGCTCGAAATCGCGGCGGCGCTGCTGGTGGCGGCCTGGGTGACCGAGCCGCTGCTGCTCGTACCGGCCGGCGCCCTCGCAGCGGTTCTGATCCTGCTCGCCGTGGTCCGCCGGCACCGCCGCTCGCTGCCGGAGTGGCTGGGCACCGTCCTCGCGCTGCGCGCCCGCGTCCGGCGGTCCGCCTCGCTGGCCGTGCCGGCGGGTACGGAACCGGGGCTGGCGCCCGCGGTGGAGTGCGAACCGGCCCTGCGCACCTACTCCTTCAGCGACCGTGACCGGCGCCCGGTCGGGATGATCGGCGACGGCACGTACCTCTCCGCCGTGGTCCAGGTCGAGTCGGACGCCACCGCCCTGCGGCCCGACCGCTCGGCGCGGCCGCTGCCCCTGGGCCTCGTACGGGAGGTACTGGAGGTCGACGGGATCCGGCTGGAGTCCGCGCAGATCGTGCAGCACACCCAGCCCGCTCCCGCCCCCCACCTGCCGCAGCAGTCGGTGGCGGCGCGCAACTACGCGCCGCTGCAGGCGCAGACGGGATCGCCCGCACTGCGGATCACCTGGATCGCGCTCAAGCTGGACCCCGAGCTCTGCCCGGAGGCCGTGGAGGCGCGCGGCGGAGGGATCGTCGGCGCGCAGAAGTGCGCGGTGCGCGCGGCGGACCAGCTGGCCAGCCGACTGACCGGCGCCGGCTTCCGGGCGACCGTGCTGACGGAGCAGGAGCTGACTTCGGCGATCGCGACCTCCGCGTGCGCCAGCCCGCTGGCGACGGCGCAGGCCGGCCGAACCGGGACGCCGGGCCGCCGGACGGAGGAGACCTCGCGCACCTGGCGCTGCGACGACCGGTGGCACACCAGCTACTGGGTCGGCCGTTGGCCGGCCCTGGGGGGCGGTGGTGCGTCCATGCCACAGCTGGTCGCGCTGCTCACCTCCATTCCCGCCCTGGCCACGACGTTCAGCCTGACGCTGGGGAACGCCGACCGCTCCGCGGTCTCGGTCACGGGGCATCTCCGCATCACCGGGCGCAGCGACGAGGAACTCGTCACGGCCCGTCACGAACTCGAGCGCACCGCACGCGGCGTCAAGGCCTCGCTGGTCAGGCTGGACCGCGAACAACTGCCCGGTGTGCTAGCCACACTGCCGCTCGGGGGTACCCGCTGATGTCCGCCACCTCGAGCGCCAGGTCCCGGCTGGGATTCGGCCTGATCGGCCCGCGCCGCGGCCGGCACACGGTGTCCTTCGACGAACTGGCCTCGCTCGCACTGCCCGTCGGGGACGACGGCACGGTGATCGGCGTGGACGCGCAGGGCCGGCCCGCCGTGCTGGGCATCAACCGCCCCACCCCGTACGAGGTGACGCTGATCGGCGGGCTGTGGACCGCGCAGGTGCTAGCCCTGCGCTCGGCGGCGACGGGTGCCCGGATCGCGGTGGAGACCGGCCGCGCCCAGGCCTGGACGGGCCTCGCACAGGCGGCGGGCGGTGGGCAGCCGTGCATATCGCTGCACGACGTCGGACGGGTGCCACCGCAGGGTGCGTCGGCCGGATCCCCCGTGGTCGTGGTGCGCGACTGCGGCATGCGCCCGCCGCGCGGGCGGGTGGTTGCCGGGCCCTGGCAGTCCGTGGTGACCCTGCTGCCGTATCTGAGCCCGGTGGCGCCCCGGCTGATGGGGAAGTCCGCCCTGGTCGGCGTGCAGCGCGTCTCCCCGGACGAGGCCACGCAGATCGGCCGGATCATGAACCTGCCGGCCGCCGAGACCCAGGCGCTGTCCACGCTGGCCGACGGCGTCACCCTCTGGTGCACCGGCCGGGACCGGCAGTTCGTGATGACCCAGGCCACCGACGCCGAGTCCGGGCTGCTGGGTGGCGCGCGGCGGATGGACTGAGGCGCGGCACGCCGCGCGGCGACGGTCGCGGTGCGGATCGCTGACGGCGCTGCTGCCTGTCGCTTCGCCACCGCCGCGGCCTCAACTGTGCGGCGGCTGTTGCCGTGCCGTTTCTGTTGCCGTGCCGCTGCCGGTGCGCGGAACGGCTCGCGTATCACGACCAGATGCACTTTTGGACCACTTCATCGCGGTCGCTCCTTCACACTTGGTTCACTTGTGACGTGACGTGACCTAATGGACAGTTCTTCCCTTGCGATACGGCCTGCCCCGGTGCACCCCATGGCGATTAGGGTGGGTGGGGCGCGGCAGAGGAACCTGCGGGCAGGCACTGCGCGTCGCAAGGGGGAGAGCCGGGCGGACCGGACATCGGGAACGGTCGCCCCCACCCACCACGGCACAAGGGTGCTCGACCACACCAGGAGGCAAAGTGAACGGCGATCGGGACGAGATCAACGGGGGATGGCACGTGCCCGTCGACGAGTCGTCCGACGCGGAGCCCGTGGAGATGACGGGTGAGTTCACCATCGACTACACCCCGCCCGCCTGGTACACGCAGAACGCGTCGGGGGACTCTTCGGGCGGGGCCGGATCACACCTGGCACCGCCTCCGCCGCCGCAGGGCGCGCCCATGGCCGTACCGGGGCTGCCGGCCTCCGGCGGTTTCGAGCCGGGCGGCCGTCCGGCTCCGGCGGCTCCGCCGGAAGGCGCGCCGGCGGCACACTCCGCCCGGCCCGCACCCCCGGCACACCCTTCGCCCTCCGCCGAGGCAGGGGCGCCCGGGGAGCCGGCATCCGGGAACGGCACGTCCGGGGCGTTCGGCGGGGGCGACGTGGAGAGCGGCGCCACCATGCGGTTCTCGCCGGCCGCGCTGAAGCGGGACATCGCGGAGCGCGAGGCGGCTGCCGAGACCGGGGCGCCCGGCGACGGTGACCGTACGGCCGAGCCGGCACCTGCGGCCACCGCGCCCGCTGCCGTGCCCGTCTCACCGGAAACCGAGCAGCAGGGACGCTCCGCACCGGAACCCGCCTCGCCCGAGGACGCGGCCGGGTCCGAGGCCCCTGTCGCGCGGCCGGACGAGCAGGGCCCGGAGAACCGCGAGGCAACCGGGACCTCCGACGCCCCGGAGTCCACGGAGACCGCCGACTCGACGGCGGGGGCCGACGACGCGCAGGCCGACGACGCCCGCGCGGCCGACGGACCGGTGGCGGGGCCGGCGGACGCACCGCGGGCCGAAGTGCCCCCCACGTCCCCGTCGCCCGTCGGCGCACCTCAGGCCGACGCACCGTCCGCCGCCCACGCACCGCAGGACGCCGTCCCGTCGGACGCGCCGGCCCCGTGGTCCCCCGCACCGCCCGCGCAGGGCGGCCTCCCGCCGCTGCCGCCCGCGTTCCAGCCCGCCGCACCGCAGCCGAACGCACCGCAGTCGGCGGAGCGGTGGCCGGCCCAGCGGCCGGAGCCCGCACCGTCCGGCGAGACACCGGGAGGGTACGGATTCCCGCGGCCCCCGGCAGTGGCAGTCCCGCCGGTGCCGCAGCAGCCGATGCACCCCGGCGCTCCAGCGCCGCAGGGCGGTTACGGCTTCCCGCAGGGATCCCAGCAGCCGGTTCCCACCGACGCGGCGCCGCCGCGGGCCGGCTACGGGTTCCCGCAGGGACCCCCGCCGCAGCCCGTGCACCACGACGCGCAGGCGCCGCAGGCCGGTTACGGCTTCCCGCAGGCACCTCCGCAGCCCTTCCCCGCGCAGAACGCGCCCCAACTGCCCCCCGCCGCACCGCCGCAGGGCGGTTACGGCTTCCCCGCTCCGCAACAGGCGTCCCAGGCACCGCAGTTCCCGGCACCGGGGCAGCGGAACGCACCCTTCCCTCCGCAGATCCCCCAGCAGCCGGCCCAGGGGGCGCCGAACCTGCCGGCACCGCAGCAGCAGCAGCAGCCCGAGGCGTATCAGCCCCAGCCGCCCGGCCCCCAGGCCCCCGTCGACCCGCGCACCGGCTCCGCCTGGCCGACGGCGGTGACGCACGACCAGCGCGAGCGCTCCGTGCCGGGCGCTCCGCTCGGTTACACGGCGGCGGTGGAGCTCTCCTCGGACCGGCTGGTACGCGGCAAGCAGAAGGCCAAGAGCAGCCGCAACCCCTCCGGTGCCTCCCGCTTCAAACTGGGCGGCAAGAAGGAGGAGATCGAGCGGCAGCGCAAGCTGGAGCTGATCCGTACGCCGGTCCTGTCCTGCTACCGGATCGCGGTCATCAGCCTCAAGGGCGGTGTCGGCAAGACGACCACGACCACCGCGCTCGGCTCCACCCTGGCCACCGAGCGGCAGGACAAGATCCTCGCCATCGACGCCAACCCGGACGCGGGCACACTCGGCCGGCGCGTTCGGCGTGAGACCGGGGCCACCATCCGGGACCTGGTGCAGGCGATCCCTTACCTGAACTCGTACATGGACATCCGCCGCTTCACCTCGCAGGCGCCCTCCGGTCTGGAGATCATCGCCAACGACGTGGACCCGGCGGTCTCCACCGCCTTCAACGACGAGGACTACCGCAGGGCCATCGACGTCCTGGGGAAGCAGTACCCGATCATCCTCACCGACTCGGGCACCGGCCTGCTCTACAGCGCGATGCGCGGCGTGCTGGACCTCGCGGACCAGCTGATCATCATCTCGACGCCGTCCGTCGACGGCGCCTCCAGCGCGTCCACGACGCTGGACTGGCTGTCGGCGCACGGTTACGCGGATCTGGTCCAGCGCTCCCTCACGGTCATCTCCGGTGTGCGCGAGACCGGAAAGATGATCAAGGTCGACGACATCGTGCAGCACTTCGAGACCCGCTGCCGCGGCGTGGTGGTCGTACCGTTCGACGAGCATCTGTCGGCGGGCGCCGAGGTCGATCTCGACATGATGCGCCCGAAGACCCGGGAGGCCTACTTCAACCTCTCCGCACTGGTGGCCGAGGACTTCCAGCGGGCCCAGCAGCAGCAGGGCCTGTGGACCTCGGACGGCAGCAACCCGCCGCCGCAGTTCGCCCCGCCGATGCCGGGACAGCAGCAGACGCCCGGTCAGCAGACGCCCGGTCAGCAAATGTCCGGTCAGCAGCCGTACCCGCCTCAGCCTCAGCCCGGACAGCCGCAGTACGGGCAGCCGCAGCCCGGACAGCCGTATCCGCCGCAGCAGCCGTACGCCGGTCAGCCTTACGGAGGGCAGCCGTACGGAGGACAGCCGCAGTACGGTGCGCAGCCCCAGTACGGCCAGCAGCCCCCGCAGCAGCCCGCCGCACCCCGGCAGCCGCAGTCGCCGTACCCCGGACAGGGCGTCCAGCAGGGTGGCCGGCAGCAGCAGCAGCCCCCGCAGGGGCAGTCGGGTGCGGGCCGGGCCGGGCCGCCGCCGGCACCGCCGCAGCACGATGGCCAGGCACATCAGTCCGGGCAGCCCGAACTGCATGGTCCCGTTCCGCCGGGGGGCCGGCACCAGCACCCTCCACAGCCGCCGTCGGCGCCTCAGCAGTAAGGCAGTAGAGGTCTAAACCAATGAGGGCTCGCACCGTTCACACGGTGCGGGCCCTCATCGCATTCCCGCAGACCACACGCGGTTTGGACGACCGTTGACGCGACTCGACCACCGCTGATAAACCTTCGCTTCACCGACTGGCGAACCAGAGATCTGCCCGCCTTCACCGTGCGAGTCATGACGCGAGGTCCACGTCCTATGGTCACAAGAGTCCCACCACGCTCGTCCCGCCCACGCGGCCGCCTGCGCATCCTTCTCGCCTCCGGGGCAGCCGCTCTGGCCCTGGCCGCCGGATCCGTCGTTCCCGGAAATCCGTTCGGCCCCACCCCGCCGGAGGCACACGCAGCCGACGGGAAGTCGACGCTCACGGTCGCGGTCGCGCAGAGCGTGGACTCCCTGAGCCCGTTCCTGGCCCAGCGTCTGCTCTCCACGAGCGTCCACCGGCTGATGTACGACTTCCTGACGAACTACGACGCCAAGGACAACCACACGGTCCCGGGTCTCGCCACCAAGTGGGAGCCCTCGGCGGACAAACTGACGTGGACATACACGATCCGGTCCGACTCCAAGTGGTCGGACGGTGAGAAGGCGACCGCGCAGGACGCGGCCTGGACCTTCAACAAGATGATGACCGACGAGGGCGCGGCGACGTCGAACGGCAGCTTCGTCTCCAACTTCAGGAAGGTGACCGCGCCGAGCCCCGACAAGCTGGTCATCGAGCTGAAGCAGCCTCAGGCGACGATGACGGCGCTGGACGTGCCCATCGTGCCCGAGCACGTCTGGGAGAAGGTCGGCGACTTCTCCAAGTTCAACAACGACACGAAGTTCCCGATCGTCGGGAACGGTCCGTTCATCCTTACGGACTACAAGGTCGACAGCTATGTGAAGCTCAAGGCCAACAAGGACTTCTGGCGGGGCGCCCCGAAGTTCGACGAGCTCGTCTTCCGGTACTACAAGGACCAGGACGCCGCCGTCGCCGCCCTCCGCAAGGGTGAGGTCTCCTTCGTCGCCGGCAGCCCGAGCCTGACCCCCGCTCAGGCCGCCTCCCTGAAGACGGCCGAGAACATCAAGGTGAACGACGCCCCCGGCCGGCGCTTCTACGCCCTGGCCACGAATCCGGGTGCGCGGACCAAGGACGGCAAGAAGTTCGGCGACGGGCACGCGGCCCTGCTGGACCAGAAGGTGCGTCAGGCGCTCTTCACCGCCGTGGACCGCACCACCATCATCGACAAGGTCTTCCAGGGCCACGCCGTGGAGGGCGAGGGCTACATCCCGCCCCGCTACGGCTCGTACTTCTGGAAGCCCGCGGCCGGGCAGAAGCACGCCTACGACCCGGCGAAGGCAGGCGCCCTCCTGGACGAGGCCGGCTACAGGAAGAACAGCGACGGCAAGCGGGCGGGCAAGGACGGCAAGCCGCTCGACTTCCGGATCCTGTGCCACGCCACGGACCCGAACGACAAGGCGATCGGCAAGTACCTCCAGGAATGGTGGGGCGACCTGGGCATCGGCCTGGACGTCGACTGCCGTGACAACGTCTCGGACCCCTGGTACGCGGGCGAGTACGACCTCGCGTTCGACGGCTGGTCCGTGAACCCGGACCCCGACTTCGTCATGTCGATCCACACCTGCGCGGCGCTTCCGGCCAAGCCGAAGGAGTCCGCGGCGACCGACAACTTCATCTGCGACAAGCAGTACGACGACCTCTACGCGAAGCAGTTGGCCGAATACGACCCCGCCAAACGGGCCGACCTCGTCAAGCAGATGGAGTCGCGGCTGTACGACACGGGGTACATGAATGTCATGGCGTACCCCAATGCCGTCGAGGCCTACCGGACCGACCAGATCAAGTCGATCACGACCATGCCCTCGGACGCGGGCAACATCTTCGGGCAGGACGGCTACTGGAGCTGGTGGTCGGCGGTCCCGGCCGCCGGTGCGTCGGGCGACTCGTCCGGCGACAGCGGCAGCTCCACCGGAGTCCTCATCGGTGTCGGTGTCGCCGTAGTCGTCCTCGCCGGTGGCGGGCTGCTGTTCGCCATGCGTCGTCGTTCCACCGCGGAAGACCGTGAATAGTCCATGAGCACAGAAAGCACTCCCGCGCTCCTGAAGGGCGCGGCGGGCGTGGACGCTGTGCAGACCGACGGTCCGGCTCCGGCCGGGCCGTCGGCCCGCAGCCCACGCGCACGCGGCACCACCGCGTACCTCCGGTACACGGCGGGCAAGCTGGCCGGTGCGGCCGTCTCGCTGTTCGCCGTGCTCGTCACCAGCTTCTTCCTGTTCCGCCTGATCCCAGGTGACCCGGTCAAGCAGATGACCGGCGGCCGGCAGGTGTCGAGCGAGCAGATCGCAGCGATGCGGAAGGAGTTCGGCCTGGACCTGCCGCTCTGGCAGCAGTTCACCGAGTACTGCGGCAAGGCCCTGACCGGGGACTTCGGTACGTCGTACCAGTTCCGCGCCCCCGTCATGGACAAGATCAGCGAGGCACTGCCCGCGACGCTGCTGCTCACCGGCACCGCGTTCGTGATCTACACCGTGATCGGCATCTGGCTGGGTGCCAGGTCCGCCTGGCGCAACGGTTCGGCCGGTGACCGCTTCCACACCGCCTTCGCGCTGACCCTGTACTCGGTGCCCTCGTTCTGGCTCGGCCTGCTGCTGATCATCACCCTGTCGGTGGGCATCGGGCCCGTCCCCGGCATGTTCCCGACCGGGGGCATGGAGTCCGGCAGCGAGAGCGGTCTCGGCTACGTCCTGGACGTGGCCCACCACCTGGTGCTGCCGGTCGTCACCCTCGTCGCGGTGGAGTACGCGCGCACCCTCCTCGTGATGCGGTCCTCGCTGCTCGACGAGATGGGGAGCGACTACCTGACCACAGCTCGGGCGAAGGGCCTGCGCGACGACCTCGTGCGCCGCCGCCACGCCGTGCCGAACGCGATGCTGCCGACGGTGACACTGCTGTTCGTCAACCTCGGCAACACGGTGGCGGGCGCCATCCTGGTGGAGACGGTGTTCTCCTGGCCGGGCCTGGGCGGTCTCTTCTACCAGGCACTCAGCGTGCCCGACCTGCCGCTCGTGCAGGCGCTGTTCTTCGTCTTCGCCGCCGCGGTGATCCTGATGAACACGCTCGCCGATGTGATCTATCCGCTCCTCGATCCCCGGGTGGGCCGATGACGACGACCACGACCGACGCCGCGCCGCCCGTCGGCCCCCGCGCGCTCGCCTGGACCCGCAGGCGGCAGGCCGCCGCCCGCTTCTGGCAGCAGTACCGCGGCCACCGGGCAGGCATGGCGGGCCTCGCCGTGCTCGCCCTGATCGCCCTCGTCGCGCTGGCCGCCCCGCTGCTGGTGGGGGCGGACTCGCAGAGCGTCACGGGCGCGCCCGGCGGGCCGCTCGAATCGCCGAGCGCCGAGTTCCCCCTCGGCACCGACCAGTTCGGCCGCAGTCTGCTCGCCCTGCTGGTGTGGGGTACACGGGTGTCGCTGACGGTCGGCCTGCTGGCCGCCTTCCTGTCGGTGGCCATCGGGACGCTGGTGGGGATCACCGCCGGTCACTTCAAGGGCTGGTACGGCAACGTCGTCATGCGGATCACCGACTGGTTCCTGGTGATGCCCACGCTGGTGCTCGCCATCGCGCTGGCCACCGTGCTCTCCCGGTCCCTGTGGACGACGATCCTCGCCATCGGCGTGACGACCTGGCCGACGACCGCGCGGCTGGTGCGCGCGCAGACCCTTTCCGTGGAGTCACGCCCGTACATCGAGCGTTCCAAGGCGCTCGGCGGCGGGCACCGCCACATCATGTCGCGCCACGTGCTGCCGAACGTGATGCCGCTGGTGCTCGCGCAGACCACGCTGGTGATCTCCACCGCCATCCTCACCGAGGCGACCCTCGCCTTCCTCGGGCTCGGCGATCCCACGATCGTCTCCTGGGGCGGGCTGCTCCAGGACGCCCGTGAGGCCGGAGCGGTCAGCTCCGGTGACTGGTGGTACCTCGCTCCGCCCGGACTCGCCATCGCGGTCGTCGCCCTCGCGTTCACGCTGTGCGGCCGCACCATCGAGTCCGTGCTCAACCCCAAGCTGGGGGTGTCCCGTTGACCGCTGTGAAGACCGAGAGCGTCGAGAGGCCGGAGACCGGGCAGCCGTTGCTCGAAGTCCGGAACCTGCATGTCACCTACGGCTCGGGGGCATCCGCCGTCCCCGCCGTACGCGGTGTCGACCTGCGGGTCGAGGCCGGCCAGAAGCTCGGCATCGCCGGGGAGTCCGGCTGCGGGAAGTCGACGCTGGCGCTCGCGCTGCTGCGGCTGCTGCCCGCGTCCGCGACCCTGAGCGGCGAGATCCTGCTGGACGGCGAGGACATCCTCACCATGAAGTGGGGCCGCCTGCGGGCCGTGCGCTGGGCGGGGGCGTCGATCGTCTTCCAGGGCGCGATGCACTCGCTGAACGCCGTGCACCGCATCGGTGACCAGATCGCCGAACCGATCCTGCTGCACCGCAGGGCGACCCCCGCCGCCGCGCGGACGCGCGCCGGCGAACTGCTGGAACAGGTGGGGCTGCCGGCGGCCCGCGCGGACGCCTATCCGCACGAGCTGTCGGGCGGTCAGCGCCAGCGCGTGATGATCGCGATGGCGCTGGCCTGCGACCCGCGGCTGATCATCGCCGACGAGCCGACCACGGCACTCGACGTGATGATCCAGGCCCAGATCCTGCGGCTGATCGAACAGCTCGTCAGCGACCAGGACCTCGGGCTGATCATGATCAGCCATGACCTGGCGGTCCTCTCCGACACCTGCGACCGGCTCTCGGTGATGTACGCGGGCCGGGTCGTCGAGGAGGGCCCGGCCAAGCAGGTCTACGAGAGCGCCAGGCACCCCTACGGCAGCGCCCTGTCCGCCGCGTTCCCGCGCATCGGCGACCTCGCGTCCCGGCACGCGCCACGCGGTCTGCCGGGCGACCCGCCGGACCCGTCCGCGCTGCCCTCCGGCTGCACGTTCCATCCGCGCTGCACGGCGGCACTGGACTCCTGCGCCACCGAGGACCAGGAACTGCGGGACGCCGGCCCCTCGCGGCGGGCGGCCTGCGTGCTGGTGGGGACGGACGTCATCGCGGCGCCCTCCCCGCACGGCGGCACCGAGGAAGCAAGGAGCACCTCATGACCACCACTCCCCCGGTTCCCCTGCTCAGCGCCGAGTCGCTGAAGGTCGCCTTCCCCGGCCGGCGCGGGGCGGCGACCGCGCGTGCGGTCGACGGGGTCGACCTCGACATCCGGCCCGGCGAGATCGTCGCCCTGGTCGGCGAGTCGGGCTGCGGGAAGACGACGCTGGCCAGGTCGCTGCTCGGCCTGGTGCCGCCCACGTCGGGCCGGGTCACCTTCGGCGGTGAGCCTCTGGACTACGCGGGCCGGGCGCTCAAGGCGTACCGCAAGCGGGTGCAGTTGGTGCTCCAGGACCCGAGCGGCTCGCTCAACCCGCGCCACACGGTGTACGACGCGGTGGCGGAGGGCCTGCGCATCCACGGCTACGCGGGCGACGAACGGGCGGCCGTGTCCGGGGCACTGGCGCGGGCGGGTCTGCGGCCCCCGGAGCGCTTCTTCCTGCGCTTCCCGCACGAGCTGTCCGGCGGTCAGCGTCAGCGCGTCGTGATCGCGGGCGCGCTGGTACTGGAGCCGGAGCTCATCGTCGCGGACGAGCCGGTCGCCTCGCTGGACGCCTCCGTGCGCGGCGAGATCCTGGCGCTGCTGCTCCGGCTGCGCGACGAACTGGGCCTGTCGGCGCTGGTGGTGACGCACGATCTGGGGCTGGCCTGGAACATCGCGGACCGGGTGGCCGTGATGTATCTCGGCCGGATCGTGGAGACGGGCGACGTGGAGCAGATCCTCACGGCTCCTCGCCATCCGTACACCCAGGCGCTGCTGTCCGTGCTGCCGGAGGCCGACGGCGAGCCGGTGATCCTGACGGGTGAGCCCCCGGACCCCTCCAAGGTGCCGCCCGGCTGCCGCTTCCACGCCCGCTGCCACATCCTCGCGTCGGGTGAGGCCGATCGCGCCGGAGTCGCCGACGCGTGCCGTACGCGTGATCTGCCGGTGCTGGCGGGCGACGGCCGGACGGGGGTCGCCTGTCACTGGGCCGCGGTCGAGGCGGCCGAGGTCCTCTAGGCCACCGGGCCGGGGCGGCGCCGGGTGTGGTGGATCGCACCGGACAGTTCGGCGAGGGGCCGGCCCGTACCGCCCCAGTGGTGCTGGATGATCTCCGCCGCGATGGACACGGCCGTCTCCTCCGGTGTGCGGGCCCCGAGGTCGAGACCGACGGGTGAGGCGAGGCGGGCCAGTGCCGCCTCGCCCACCCCGGTCTCCCGCAGCCGCTCCAGACGGTCCGCGTGGGTGCGGCGGCTGCCCATCACACCGATGTACGCGGCCGGGGTCCGCAGTGCGGCGGCCAGCAGCGGAACGTCGAACTTCGGGTCGTGCGTCAGGACGCAGACGACCGTGCGCCCGTCCACCGGGGTCGATTCCAGATAGGTGTGCGGCCAGGCGCAGACGACCTCGTCGGCCGTGGGAAAGCGTTCCCGGGTCGCGAAGGCGGGGCGGGCGTCGCAGACCGTCACCCGGTAGCCGAGGAAGGACCCGATCCGTGCGGTCGCCGCCGCGTGGTCGATGGCTCCGAAGACGAGCATGCGGGGCGGCGGTGCGTGGACGTCGACGAAGACGGTGACGTCCTGCATCCGGCGCTCGCCGTGCGCCCCGTAGCGGCCGCTGCCGGTCAGGCCCTGGGCGAGCAGTCCGCGCGCGTCGTCGGTGACGGCGGCGTCGAGCCCCGCGTCCCCGAGTGTCCCGGCGGCGCGATCGGCGAGGACGGTACGTCGTGCTCCCTGCGGCGCCGCGCCGGACACCACCGTGGCCACCGCGACGGGCTCCCCGGCGGAGATGAGGTCGACCAGCCCCCGGAGACTGTCCCGGTCGGCCTCCTCGGTGAACGGCCGCACCAGGACGTCGATCGTTCCGCCGCAGGTCAGGCCCGCGCCGAAGGCCTCGTCGTCGCTGATGCCGTACGTCCGCAGCTGGGCGCGGCCGGTACTGAGGGCCTCGGTGGCGACCTCGTACACGTCGCTCTCCACGCAGCCCCCGGAGACGCTTCCCACCACCTGCCCGGCGGCGGTCACGGCCATCACGGCGCCGGGGGCCCTGGGGGCACTGCCCCGCACGGCGACGACGGTGGCCAGGGCGAAGGGGGTACCGGCGGCGTGCCAGTCACGCAGTTCCGACAGCAGTTCACGCACGTGCGGACTCCTCCCGGTTCGGCGGCTCGTCCTCCCGACGATGCCCCGGTCCCGGCGTGCTCACCACAGGACGGCGTCGGACGGGTCCCGGCGTGGGCACCACAGCACGGCGTCAGGAGCGCTCGTACGCCGCGATCAGTTCGCTGCACCGCTTCACGTCGGCGGCCATGGCGACGAGCAGGTCGTCGATCGACTCGAACTTCAGCATGCCGCGCACGTAGGCGAGGAAGTCCACCGACACGTGCAGCCCGTACAGGTCGAGGCCGACGCGGTCGATCGCGTACGCCTCGACGGTCCGCTCGGTGCCGTCGAACTGCGGGTTCGTGCCGACGGAGATCGCGGCGGGCATCGCCTCGCCGTCCACCGTGAGCCAGCCGGCGTACACACCGTCGGCGGGGATCGCGGTGTGCGGCAGGGTCTCCACGTTCGCCGTGGGGAAGCCCAGCTCACGGCCGCGCTGCGCGCCGCGCACGACGACGCCCTCCACCCGGTGCGGGCGGCCGAGGATCTCCGAGGCGCCCTCCACGTCGCCCTCGGCGACGAGACGGCGGGTCAGCGTGGACGAGAACGGCTCACCGCCGCCCGCCTCGCCGCTCACGAAGAGGTCGATGACCTCGACGCTGTAGTCGTACGTGGGACCGAGCTCCGCCAGGAGTGCGACGTTGCCCGCGGCCCGGTGTCCGAAGCGGAAGTTCGGGCCCTCGATGACGAGCCGCGCGTGCAGCTTGTCGACGAGCACCTTCACGATGAAGTCGGTGGGCGCGAGCTTGGAGAACTCGGCGGTGAACGGCAGGATCAGCACCGCGTCCACGCCGAGGTCCGTCATCAGCTCGGCGCGACGGGTGTGCGGGGCGAGCAGCGGCGGGTGCGTCCCGGGGCGGACGACCTCGCTGGGGTGCGGGTCGAAGGTGACGACGACGGAGGGCACGCCTAGCTCCCGCGCCCGCTCCACGGCACGGCCGATGATCAGCTGGTGCCCACGGTGCACCCCGTCGTAGGAGCCGATGGTGACGACGCTGCGTCCCCAGCCCTCGGGGATGTCATCCAAGCCACGCCAGCACTGCACTGTGACCGCTCCTCATTCGAACCCTTGTACGTGTGTATGTGATTACGCAGGTCTAAGACTGCCATGCTCACGTCCTGCGGCCCGCATCGGCATCGGGATCCCCGACCGGGTGCCGTCCAGCGTCTCCATGGTCCGTCCGGCGCAGGGCCCCACCACGGCGGCCCATTCCTGAGGGGCGTCGGCCAGCCACCCCGTGACGAGGGCGGCGAATCCCGGAACCTCCCGGGCGAGTTCGACGAGACCGCGGTCGAAGCGGGCCGCTCCCTCGGGCGTCCGGACGAGGAGCATCCCCGTGCGGTGCACCAGCGCCCGCGTACGGGCCTCGGGGCGGTGCCCGGAATCGGCGGCGGCGGCCCGCAGCAGCGCCTCCAGCACCTCCGGGTCCCTCCCGGTGCTCTGCTCGAACTCCAGCAGGACCTCCAGCAGCTCGGCCCGCAGGGGCCTCGATGCCCCGCTCCCGGGAGCGGCGAGGACCCGGGCCAGCGCGGCGCGTACGGACGGTGGTGCGGGGCGGTCCCGGAGCAGGCCGGTCACCAGGGGCAGCAGCAGGGCGCGGGCGGCGGGGCTGTGCTCCAGCCTGAGCTCGACGTACGCGGCGGTCTGCGCCCCTCCGTCGCCCCCGGTGCGGCTGTCGATGTACTGGCGTACGAGGCCCGGGGCGTGCAGCGCGAGGGCCGGGGTGTCCAGGCCGGCGAGCTCCCGCAGCACGGCGTCGGCGGCCTCCCCGGGCAGCGCGAGCCGGGCACGCAGCGCGGCGAGCACCGGCTCCGGGTGCCTCGGGAACACCTCTGTCAGCAGGCCCAGCGGCAGCCTCGGGTCCCCGGCGGCGAAGATCCGCAGGGCCTGCGGCAGGTAGCGGCCACCGGTCCCCGGATCGCGTACGAGGACGGTGAGTGCCCTGGCGTGCAGGGCCCTGTCGTCCGGGCGGCCCAGCAGGGTGAGCGCGGCGCCCCGCAGCAGGGCACGGTCGGCGCCGGTGAGCGTGCGTGCGGCGGTGCGCGTGGCGTGGACGGCGGCCGCGGCCCGGCGCCCGGGCCGCTCCTCGTCCCGCGCCCAGCGGTCGACGGCCCTGCACAGCGCGGACGGCTCGTCCTCGGCGAGCGCGGAGAGCAGTTCGGCGGCGCGGGGGTGGGAGGTGTCGACGAGCGCCTCGGTCAGGTCGTCGACGGCGAGGTCCCGGCGGGCGTAGAGGAGGGCCTGGGCCGCGGCGGCCACCGTGATCCGCATCGGCACGCCCTCCTCGGCGGGCAGCGGGCTCTCGTCGGTGAACCAGCGGCAGAGCAGCGGCTGCACGGTTCCGGGGTCGGCGGCCAGGCGCCGGGCCACGGCGTCCAGGTACCGCCCGCCGCCCTCCACGCGCCGTACGCCGTCGGCGGGCAGGAGCCGGCGCAGGAGGTCGATCCGGTCGGCCTCGGGCAGCCTGGTCCGGCACCAGAACCACGGTCCGAACCCGGCGTAGGGTCCGAGCGCGGCGGGCCCGCCTCCGGACACGGAGCGCCGGGTGATCCGCCCGGTGAGGACGCGCAGCACTCCGAGGTAGGGGCGGGCGTCGGGCACCCTGAGCAGGCTCTCCCGGAGCAGGTGGGCGGCCCACCAGGCGGCGTCGGGGTTCCGGGGCTCCGTGCCCAGACGGTCGGCCGCCTCGATCAGGTCCGCCATCCGGTGCGCCAGCGCCGCGGAGCCGTGCCGCCGCTCCAGCAGGAGCATCGCCTGGATCACCGGGCCGGTGCGGTGGCGCGGCACGGGGAGGTTGCGTGGTTCCTCCTGGCCGGACGCGGGCGCCGGGACGGGCGGTTCGGACGCGGCCGGCGGCCGCCCCTCGGTGGCCGGTGCGGCGGCCCCGTCGGGCACCTCCGCGTGCCAGCGGTGGACGAGGGCGCCGAGCGCGGCGTCCAGGTCCAGATGGGCACCCTGTACCCAGTCGCCGAACTCCTCGTGGGCGAAGCGGTACCCCGCACCGGCGGGGACCAGGAGCCCCTCGGTGAGAACCGCCGAGGCCCACCCGGTGCGCCAGGGGAAGATCTCCTCGAACGCCGCCCGGTCCAGTTCGCCCTGGCCGGGGCCGAGGCAGCGCCTTGCCGCCTCGTGGACCTGTCCGGCGGCCTTCGCGGCCAGTCTGCGGACCTGTGTGCCCCGGAGCCTGGGTTCGGACTGGGCGCCGATCCGGACGGCGATCCGGACGCAGGCCAGGTCCAGGTGGGCCGCGAAGACCTCCTCCGTGCCGGGTCTGCCGGGCACGTCGGGGGGCAGCGCCTTACGGACCTCGGCGAGCAGGCGCAGGGTGAGGGGGTGGCGGTCGTGGCCCGGCGCGATCGTGCCGGGCGGGATGCCGTAGCGCTCCCGGGCACGTTCGGCCTGGTCGGCCGTGAGGTCCCCGAGCCGGACCGCGGCCGGCAGCCCTCCGGCGGGCCGCTCCGGCCGGTGCAGGGCTCCCGGCGGGTAGAGGGCGCCCGCGGTCTCCCAGTGTTCGGGGCGGCACCCGACGACCATCCGCACGCCGTGCGAGCGGAGCCACTCGGCCGTGGCCGTGGTCCACGCGGCGAGCCGGTGGGCCAGCAGGGGCGGCATCTCCTCGGGGCCGTCCACGACGACGAGCAGCGGGTTCCCCGACCCGGCCGCGAGGCGGGCCACCAGCTCCGGAGTGGCCGCCGCCATGTCGCCACGGGCCCCGGCCGCGGTGATGATCCTCCCGGAGCGTTGCAGCGCCCGTGCCATCGCGTCGGCGACCGAGGTGTCGTCGGCCAGCAGGTCGGCTCCGCGCAGCCAGAGCGTGAGGGCGGGGACGGTACCGCGGGCCCTGCGTCCCGCCAGCGCGGCCAGCTCGGTGCTGCGGCCGGTACCCGATGCGCCGACGAGCCCGAGCACGGGTCCCGTACCGGTCTCGAAGGCGGTGAACTCGGCGCTCACCCTGGGGCGTTCGACGATCTCCACGCCGCCGGGGCGGCCGTCGGCGTGGCCGAGCGAGGTGGCGGTCAGCTGGAGCGCTCCCGCCAGGTTGAGGTCGCGGCCGTATCCCGGGACACAGCTCGCGTTGCGCCGGAGCACCTCGGCCAGCGGGCCCGGCGCCCCCGGTCCGGCCAGCGGCACCGCCAGCCCGGCCGTCTCCCGTCCCGCGCTCAGGGCGGTCGAGAGGACCCCCAGGACCGCTCCGGTGCCGGGGTCGGTGACGGGTCCGCCGACGGCGGCGCCGCCGGACCGCAGGGCGTCCCGCCCGTCCGTGCCGAGAGCGAGCTCCAGTGCCTCGTCCACCGGATGCTCACGTCCGCCCTCCGAGTACGTCGCCGGAATCGTCCCGAGCACCCGTGCCTCGCGCCAGCCGTGGGCGGCGATCCGTACGTAGGCGCCCGTCCCGATCCGCTCGCGTACGGCGATGGGGAGCGGATCCACCCCCAGCGCCTCCGGTCCGCCGGTCCGCAACAGGGCCAGACCCAGTCCGGGCAGGGCGGTGACGTCGCCGGGACCGACCACGCAGGTGCGGCCGTCGGAGGCGTGAAGCGTCAGCGGGACGGGGAGCGCGACGGCCTGGTGGCTGGTGACGACGGTGCCAAGGTCGTCCGCGACGAACCCCGTCCCCCGCGGCCGGCCGGCCTGATCGCAGATCTTCACAAGTTTCGACCGGTCCCCGCTGCCCATGGGTCAGACGGTAGATCCGGAGTGATCCGCACAGGAAACCCAGGTGGCGAAAGCGCCCCCCTCGCACCCCTCTCCCACTCCGAGCGCCCGCCCATTGGGGTGAATCAGCGGGTTTCTGTGGACAGGGATGGTCCGGAGAGGGGGGACCGTGGAGCGGGCGGCACCCGGGGGGCCCGCCCGCTCCACGGCGGGGCCCGGAGGCACTCCCGGGCCCCAAGCGCTTCAGGCGAAGACGGCGAGGCTCTTGGCCTTGCCCTTCTCCTCCTCGACGAGCACCAGGAAGGTCCCGTCGGGCCCGAAGACCCCGACCGGCCCCGGCGGGTACGCCGGCATGTCCAGCCGTACGCCGTTGAGCAGCAGCCGGGCACGCTTCTCGTCCACGTCCCAGCGCCGGAAGGCCGAGGCGGCCGCCTCGGCCACCGGCATCACGGTCAGCTTCTCCTGATGCTGGTCGAGCGTCCGCGCCGCGTCGAGGCCGTACGGGCCGACGCGGGTGCGGCGCAGCGCGGTCAGATGACCGCCGACACCGAGCCCGGCACCCAGGTCCCGGGCCAGGGCCCGGATGTACGTGCCCGAGGAGCAGACCACCGAGACGACCAGGTCGACGACCGGCGTCCCGTCCTCGGCGACCTCCTCGCGGACGTCGTGGACGCGGAAGGAGGAGATGGTCACCGGGCGGGCCGGGATCTCGAACTCCTCACCCCCGCGGACCCGTGCGTAGGACCGCTTCCCGTCGATCTTGATGGCGCTGACCTTGGACGGCACCTGCATGATCGGGCCGCTCAGAGCGGCTACCCCGGCGTCGATGCCCTCCCGGGTCACTCCCGAGGCGTCGGTGGCCGAGATGATCTCGCCCTCCGCGTCGTCGGTGACGGTGTCCTGGCCGAGCCGGATCGTCCCCAGGTACTCCTTCTCCGTGAGCGCGAGATGGCCGAGGAGCTTGGTCGCCCGCTCGACACCGAGCACGAGGACACCGGTCGCCATGGGGTCCAGCGTGCCGGCGTGGCCGACCCGCCGGGTGCGGGCGATGCCGCGCATCTTGGCCACGACGTCGTGCGAAGTGAAGCCGGACGGCTTGTCCACGATGACAAGCCCGTCCGGCGTCTTCTCCTGCTTGTTCTGCGTCATGCGGAAGGCGAGTCCCCGTCGTTCTCGTCGGACTCGTCCTCCGGCTTGCGGTACGGGTCGGCGTCACCGGCGTACGCGGCACCCGAGGACACATCGCGCACCTTGGCGTCCGAGGCGCGTGCCCGGTCGAGCAGGTCCTCGATCGCCTTGGCGTTGTCCGGCAGGGCGTCCGCCACGAAGGCCAGGGTCGGGGTGAACTTCGTCCCCGCCGCGGCGCCGACCGCAGACCGGAGAATGCCCTTGGCGCTCTCCAGACCCGCGGCCGCGCTGGCCCGCTCCTCGTCGTCCCCGTAGACCGTGTAGAAGACCGTGGCCTCCCGCAGGTCGCCGGTGACACGGGTGTCCGTGATGGTCACGTGCGTGCCCAGACGCGGGTCCTTGATACCGCGCTGCAGTTTCTCGGCGACCACCACCTGGATGAGGTCCGCCAGCTTCTTCGCCCGCGCGTTGTCGGCCACTGGTCCGTCTCCTTCTTCAACGTGCTCAATCGTCTTCGTCGCTGTGCAGCCGCCGCCGTACGGACAGCAGCTCCACTTCCGGCCGGCCCGCGATCATGCGTTCGCACCGGTCGAGTACGTCTGTGAGGTGTCCGGTGTCACCGGAGACCACGGCGAGGCCGATCTCGGCCCTGCGGTAGAGGTCCTGGTCGCCCGTCTCCGCGACACTCACCGCGAACCTGCGGTGGAGCTCGGCGACGATCGGGCGGACGACCGAGCGCTTCTCCTTCAACGACCGTACGTCGCCGAGGAGCAGATCGAAGGACAGAGTCCCCACATACATGTGTGCCCGGATGTCCCGCCGGTTCGGGGTAGTGCCCCGCCATCACTTGGCAGGTACACCAGAACCGTACACGGAACGGCAGGGGCCGATCGACGGAAATACGACCCGTCGACCGGCCCCGGCCGTGGAAGGGAGCCCGGGGGTCTTTCCCCGGGAATCCCCGTTGATCAGCCTCGCGGCTTCTCGCGCATCTCGTACGTCGCGATGACGTCGTCGATCTTGATGTCGTTGAAGTTTCCGAGGTTGATACCGCCCTCGTAGCCTTCGCGGATCTCGGTGACGTCGTCCTTGAAGCGGCGCAGACCGGAGATGTTGAGGCTCTCCGCGATGACCTTGCCATCGCGCAGCAGGCGCGCCTTGGTGTTGCGCTTGACCTCGCCGGACCGGACCAGCACACCGGCGATGTTGCCCAGCTTGGACGAGCGGAAGATCTCGCGGATCTCCGCCGTGCCGAGCTCGACCTCTTCGTACTCCGGCTTGAGCAGGCCCTTGAGGGCCGCTTCGATCTCTTCGATCGCCTGGTAGATGACCGAGTAGTACCGGACGTCCACGCCCTCGCGCTCGGCCATCTGCTCGGCACGCCCTGCGGCGCGCACGTTGAAGCCGATCACGATGGCGTCGGAGCCGGTCGCCAGGTTGATGTCCGACTCGGTGACCGCACCCACACCGCGGTGCAGGATCCGGATGTCGACCTCTTCACCGACGTCGAGCTGGAGCAGCGAGGACTCGAGAGCCTCCACCGAACCGGACGCGTCGCCCTTGATGATGAGGTTGAGTTCCTGGACCAGACCGGCCTTGAGCGCCTCGTCCAGGTTCTCCAGGGAGAACCGGACACCCTTGCGGGCGAAGTTGGCGTTGCGCTCACGGGCGGCACGCTTCTCGGCGATCTGACGGGCCGTACGGTCCTCGTCGACCACCAGGAGGTTGTCGCCGGCGCCCGGGACGTTGGTGAGACCGAGTACCAGGACGGGGGTCGAGGGACCCGCTTCCTGGACGTTCTGACCACTGTCGTCGAGCATCGCCCGGACACGGCCGTACGCGTCGCCCACGACCACCGTGTCACCGATGCGCAGCGTTCCGCGCTGGACCAGGACGGTCGAGACGGCACCGCGGCCGCGGTCGAGGTGGGACTCGATCGCAATACCCTGCGCGTCCTGCTCCGGGTTGGCCCGCAGGTCGAGCGAGGCGTCGGCGGTGAGGACGACGGCCTCCAGGAGGGACTCGATGTTGAGGCCCTGCTTGGCGGAGATGTCGACGAACATCGTGTCGCCGCCGTACTCCTCGGCCACCAGACCGAACTCGGTGAGCTGACCGCGCACCTTGGTCGGGTCGGCACCCTCGACGTCGATCTTGTTGACCGCGACCACGATCGGCACCTCGGCCGCCTTGGCGTGGTTCAGCGCCTCGATCGTCTGGGGCATCACACCGTCGTTCGCCGCCACCACGAGGATCGCGATGTCGGTGGACTTCGCACCACGTGCACGCATGGCGGTGAACGCCTCGTGACCCGGGGTGTCGATGAAGGTGATCTTCCGGTCCTCGCCGTTGACCTCGGAGGAGACCTGGTAGGCACCGATGTGCTGCGTGATGCCGCCGGCCTCGCCCGCGACGACGTTCGTCTTGCGGATCGCGTCCAGCAGTCGGGTCTTACCGTGGTCGACGTGACCCATGACGGTCACGACCGGCGGACGGGAGACCAGGGCCTCTTCGCCGCCCTCGTCCTCGCCGAACTCGATGTCGAAGGACTCGAGGAGCTCGCGGTCCTCCTCCTCCGGGCTGACGATCTCCAGGACGTAGTTCATCTCCTCGGCGAGGAGCCTGAGCGTCTCGTCGGAGACCGACTGCGTGGCGGTGACCATCTCGCCGAGGTTCATCATCACGGCGACGAGCGACGCCGGGTTGGCGTTGATCTTCTCCGCGAAGTCGGTCAGGGACGCACCGCGCGACAGCCGGACGGCCTGCCCGTTGCCGCGGGGCAGCATGACGCCGCCCACCGACGGGGCCTGCATGGCCTCGTACTCCTGGCGCCTCTGCCTCTTCGACTTGCGGCCACGACGCGCGGGACCACCGGGACGGCCGAACGCACCCTGTGTGCCACCACGGGCACCCGGGCCGCCGGGACGTCCACCGAAGCCGGGACGACCGCCGAAGCCGCCGCCACCACCGGGACGGCCTGCGCCGCCACCGCCACCGGGACCACCGGGACGGCCCGCGAAGCCGCCACCGCCGCCACCGGGACCTGCCGGACGGCCCGCGAAGCCGCCGCCACCGGGACGACCGCCGCCGCCACCGGGGCGACCGCCGCCACCGGCACCGGGACCACGGCCACCGCCGGGGCCACCGCCGGGACGCGGACCCGCGGCGGGACGCTGCGGCATCATGCCCGGGTTCGGACGGTTGCCCGAGGGGGCACCGCCCGGACGGGGAGACTGCGGACGGGGCATGCCGCCCGGGGACGGACGTGCGCCGCCCTGACCCTGGCCCTGCGGGCGCGGGGCGCCGCCGGGACCACCCTGCGGGCGCGGGGCGCCGGGGCGCTCCTGACCGCCGCCGGGGCGCGGGGCACCGCCGGGACGGGGCGCCTGGGGGCGCGCCATGCCGGTGGAACCGCCGGAGGTGAAGGGGTTGTTGCCCGGACGGGGTCCGGCCGGACGGGAGCCGCCGGGGCGGGGTGCGCCCTGGCCTGCGGGGCGTGCGGGGCGGTCTCCGCCGCGCTCGCCACCACGGCCGCCGTCACGCTCGCCACCACGGCCGCCGTCACGCTGACCGCCGGCCGGAGCCGGGCGGGCGGGACGCGGTCCGGGGGTGGCACCCGCGGGACGCGGGGCCTGCTGCTGGGGTGCGCTCGGCTGCGCCGGGGCCGGAGCCGAGAACTCGGCTGCGGGCACCGGGGTGACCGGAGCGGCCTTCGGCGCGGGCCTGGGGCCCGGACGAGGACCTGCCGACGGCGCGGAGGGCGCCGCGGGGGTGCTGCTCGCCGGAGCCTCGGCAGCGGCCGGCTTGGGGGCCGGTGCGCCGGGCTTCGGGGCGGCAGGACGTGCCGCGGCGGCCGGAGACGGCGCCGCGGGCTTCGAGGGGGCGGCCTTACGAGGCGCGCCAGGCTTGGCAGCGGACTTGCCGGCGTTGCCGCCGGGACCCTGCAGTGCGTCAGTCAGTTTGCGTACAACCGGCGCCTCGATCGTCGAGGACGCCGAACGGACGAATTCACCGAGTTCTTGGAGCTTGGCCATGACGACCTTGCTCTCGACGCCGAACTCCTTGGCGAGTTCGTATACCCGGACCTTAGCCACTTCGCTCCTTTTAGGTCCGGGTTACCGCCGGACCGTCGCTACTTCATGGGCGTACTCATCGCGTACTCATCGAGTGCTCATCGCAATCTCGACCTACTTCCAACTCGCGAGGTACCTGACCGCACGGGGACCCGTGCCGTTCACTTTCCTACGGTGTCAACCGCTCGACGAACCGCTGCAGTGCCGCGGGGTCGAACGGCCCCTTGGCCTTGAAGGCCCGGGGGAACGCCCGGCGGCGGACCGCCAGGTCGAGACAGACAGATGCGGGGTGTACGTACGCACCCCGGCCGGGCAGCGTACCGCGTGGATCAGGGACGACATCTCCCTCGTCCACCACGATGCGCAGCAGCTCGCTCTTGGCCGCTCGCTCCCGGCATCCCACACAGGTTCGCTCGGGGCAAGCGCGGGCTTGCGTCCGGCCAGACACGGCTAAGTCTACCTCCCCGCAACGACCTCATCCCTTTGGGGCAAGAATCGAACGGATGTTGTCGCGATCTCAGCGGCGCGCCGCCTCGATCTCTTCCTTCGGACCCCTCCCGGACCGCCTGGGCGGCCCAGGAGGGAAACCCGCGGTCAGCCGCGCTCGGACCGCTCCCGGGCGCGCTCGGCGCGCTCACGGTCGGCGACGTCCCGCTCGGCGTCCGTCTCGGTGTCCGGGCGGATGTCGATGCGCCAGCCGGTGAGCCGGGCGGCCAGGCGGGCGTTCTGGCCCTCCTTGCCGATCGCCAGCGACAGCTGGTAGTCCGGGACCGTGACCCGGGCGGAGCGCGTGCCGAGGTCCACGACCTCGACCTCGCTCACCCGCGCGGGTGACAGCGCGTTGGCGACCATCTCGGCCGGGTCGTCCGACCAGTCCACGATGTCGATCTTCTCGCCGTGCAGCTCCGCCATGACGTTGCGCACCCGGCTGCCCATCGGACCGATGCAGGCGCCCTTGGGGTTGAGGCCGGACCGGGTCGAACGAACGGCGATCTTCGTGCGGTGGCCCGCCTCGCGTGCGATGGCCTCGATGACGACCGAGCCGTCCGCGATCTCCGGAACCTCCAGCGCGAAGAGCTTCTTCACGAGGTTCGGGTGGGTGCGCGAGAGCGTCACGGAGGGACCGCGCACACCCTTGGCCACCCGGACGACGTAGGTGCGCAGCCGCAGGCCGTGGGTGTACTCCTCGCCGGGCACCTGCTCCTGCACCGGCAGGATGGCCTCCATCTTGCCGATGTCGACCAGGACGTTCTTCGGGTCCTTGCCCTGCTGGACCAGGCCGGTGACGACGTCGCCCTCGTGTCCGGCGTACTCGCCGAACGTCCGGTCGTCCTCCGCGTCGCGCAGCCGCTGCAGGATGACCTGCTTGGCGGTGGTCGCGGCGATACGGCCGAAGCCGGACGGGGTGTCGTCGAACTCCTTGGCCTCCTGGCCCTCTTCGAGCTCGGCCGGGTCGTCCTTCGCCCACACCGTCACATGACCGTTGGCGTCGAGCTCGACGCGCGCACGGCGGTGACTGCCGTCGGTGCGGTGGTACGCGATGAGGAGGGCCGACTCGATCGCCCCGACGAGCACGTCGAAGGGGATCTCCTTGTCCTGCGCCAAGCCCTTCAGAAGCTTCACATCGATGTCCACGGCTACGCCTCCTCTTCCTTCTTGTCCTTGCGGTTGAATTCGATCTCGACGCGCGCCTTGGCGATCTCGTCGAAGGCGACACGGCGCGCGGTGGGCTTGCGGCCCTTGACGCCCGGCACTTCGAGATCGAGCCCCTCGTCGTCCACCCCGAGGATCCGGGCCACCAGCTCGGAGCCGTCGCTCAGGGTGAGTCCCGCCAGCCGGCCGACGGCGCGTACGTAGTGGCGGTGCTCGGTCAACGGGCGCTCGGCGCCCGGAGAGCTCACCTCGAGGACGTATTCGCCCTCACCCATCGCGTCGGTCTCGTCCAGCGTCACGGAGATGGTGCGGCTGAGCTCGGCGCAGGTGTCGAGCTCCACGCCGTCCTCGGAGTCCACGATCACCCGCAGCACCTGGCGGCGGCCCGCCCGGGAGACCTCGATCTCCTCCAGGTCGAGCTGTCTGGCGCTGACAAGCGGCTCCAGCAGTTCGCGCAGCCTGTCGCTCTGGGTGGTGCTCATCCGGGTGACTCCTCGGCCGCGTGTGCTGTTGTGTGGATCGTCGCGTGTCGGATCAAAGGGTATCCGGTCCGCAGGGGTGTTGCCGTCCGCCTCCCGCCCCGCCGCGGGTACGCTCACCCCCGGTGATCACTTCAGGTCAGAAACTGTCAGAAACCAGGCTGAAGGAGACAAGTGCGCCGGACGGGGACGACGCGCAGGAGTGCGCTCACCGCTACGGGAGCATTCGCCCTGGGCGCGGTACTGACGGGCTGCGGGGACGGACCGGGGAACGGGCGGGACTCCGGCGCCGCGGATGCCGAGGCCACCGCTCTCCGTGCCGGGACCGCGCTGAGGACAGCGGCCGCCCGCTCCGGTGCCGCGCTTCTGGCCCGCTACGACCGGGTGGCCGCGGCCCATCCCCTGACCGGGGCAGGGCTCGCACCGCTGAGGGCCGCCGTCCGGGCGCACCTGGCCGCCCTCGGCGGGCCCCCCGAGGACCCCTCGCCCGCGGCCCCGGCCCCGTCGGCCTCCGCCACCGACGCCAAGGCCGCTCTCAGGGAGCTGGCGGCCGAGGAGCGGCGGGTCGCCGACGACCGTGCCGCTGCCCTGCTGAAGGCCGATCCCGAACTCGCCAGGCTGCTGGCCTCGGTCGCCGCGGCCGGCGCGGCCCACGCGTACCTGCTGTCCGAACTGGCCAAGGAGACCCCGGCATGACAACGGAGGCGGGCACGGACGTCACGGCGGAGTCGCTGCGGGCCGCACAGGCGGCACTCGCCGCCGAACACGCCGCGGTCTACGGGTACGGCGCGCTGGGCGGCCGGCTGGAAGGCCCCCGCCGCCGCGACGCCACGGCGGCCTGCGACGCCCACCGCGCCCGGCGCGACACCCTCACCAGGACCGTGCGCGACCTGGGCGGTACGCCGGTGGTCGCGGACGCGGCGTACGCTCTGCCCTTCGCCGTCCGGGATCCGGCGACCGCCATACGGCTCGCCGCCGTGCTGGAGGAACGGGTCGCGGGCGTGTACTCCGATCTCGTACGGGCCGCCCGGGGGCCGCTGCGGCAGGACGCCGCGGGTGCGCTCCGGGAGGCCGCGGTGCGTGCGGTGCGCTGGCGCGGCTCCGGCGTAGCCTTTCCTGGGCTCGCCGAGAAGGCCGACTCCGCGGACACCACGGCGGAGGCCGGCTCCACGGTCGCCACGCGCTGAGAAGGCTCTGAAAGGGAACAAGGCACGTATGGGTTGTGAACCGCCGCAGCGTCTGGTGCGGGCGCTGGGTGAGACGTACGGGGACGCGGCCGCCGAATGGATCGGCCGGCTCCCCGCACTCACCGAGGACGCGCTGTCCGCAGCGGGTCACCGGGCCACCCTCGAGCGGGTCGTCGCGCCGGGCGGGCGCAGCAGTCTCGTCCTCCTGGTGCAACGGGCGGACGGCACGCCAGCCGTCCTGAAGATCGCACCCCCGGGCGCCGCGCCCGCGCTCGAACGGGCCGCCCTCGCGCACTGGAACGGCTGGGGCACCGTCGAGCTCCTGACCGGCGCCGACTCCGAGGTGCCCGAGCACGCCCTGCTGCTGGAGCGGCTGCACCACGAGGTGTCCCTGCGCTCGCTTCCGGAGGCGAAGGCCCTGCTGGAGGCGGCGGGCACGGTGCGCAGGCTGTGGGTGGAGCCGCCGGCCGGTCATGCCTTCGAGACGGTCGCCGAGCGCACCGCGCGCCAGGCGGAGCCGATGCGGGCCGCCGCCGTGCGGGACCCGGCGCTGGAACCCCTGGTCTCGGCGGCTCTGGCCGCCCGCGACGAACTGGTCCCGGACCCCCCCGAACTCTTCCTGCTGCACGGCAACTTCCGTCAGAGCAAGGTCCTTTCCGGCGAGCGCGCCCCGTGGCTGGCCGTGGGCCCCGAGCCGTTGACCGGGGAGCGCGCCTACGACCTGGCGCGGCTGGTGCGTGACCGGGTCGAGGACCTGATCGCGTCGCCCGGCGGCGCCGTGACGGCCCGCCGCCGGGTCAAGAGGCTCGCCGAGTCGCTGGAGGTGGACCATGCGCGGCTGCGCGGCTGGACGCTGTTCCGGGCCGTGGAGTCCGGCACTCGGTCGCTGGCGGTGGGACGCCGCCAGGACGGCGAGCTGGCCCTGGAGTTCGCGGACTGGCTGTAGTCCCGGCACACGGCCGCGTACGAGCGCACAGGGCCCCCGCGCACTCGCGCGGGGGCCCTGTGGTGGTAGCGGGATCAGCCCTGTTCGGTCAGGCGGGCGACGGCCTCGTCGACGGTGAGCTCCTCACGCTCGCCGGTGCGTCGGTCCTTGAGCTCCAGGACGCCCTCGGCGGAACGGCGGCCGGCGACGAGGATCTTCGGGACGCCGATGAGCTCGGAGTCGGTGAACTTCACGCCGGGCGAGACGCCCGCGCGGTCGTCGACCAGCACGCGCAGGCCCGCGGCGTTCAGCTTCTCGGAGACGTCGAGGGCCAGCTCGGTCTGGAGCGCCTTGCCCGCGGCGACGACATGCACGTCGGCGGGGGCGATCTCTCGCGGCCAGCACAGGCCCTTGTCGTCGGCGGTCTGCTCGGCGAGCGCGGCCACCGCGCGGGAGACGCCGATGCCGTACGAGCCCATCGTGACGCGGACCGGCTTTCCCTGCTGGCCGAGGACGTCGAGGGAGAAGATGTCGGCGTACTTCCGGCCGAGCTGGAAGATGTGGCCGATCTCGATGGCGCGGTCCACCTGGAGGCCGGTGCCGCAGTTGGGGCAGGGGTCGCCCGGCTGCACGACGACGACGTCGAGGTGGTCGTCGACCTCGAAGTCGCGGCCCGCGACGACGTTCCTCGCGTGCCTGCCCTCCTTGTTCGCGCCGGTGATCCAGGCGGTGCCGGGGGCGATGCGCGGGTCGGCGATGTAGCGGACCTTCTCCAGGCCCTGCGGGCCTACGTAGCCGCGCACCAGGTCGGGGCGGCCCACGAAGTCCTCGGCGGTGACGAGCTCGACGACGGCGGGGGCGAGGTGCTCGCCGAGCTTGCCGAGGTCGACCTCGCGGTCGCCGGGCACGCCCACGGCCACGATCTCGCCGTCGACCTTGACCAGCAGGTTCTTCAGGGTGGCGGAGGCGGGTACCCCGAGGTGGGCCGCGAGGGTCTCGATGGTCGGGGTGTCGGGGGTGTCCAGCTCCTCGACGGGGCCGGTGGCCGCGGCGTCGGCGGGGGTGGCCTTGAAGGTCACGGCCTCGGTGTTCGCGGCGTAGTCGCAGTTGGGGCAGTCGACGAAGGTGTCCTCGCCGGCCGGCGCGGGCGCCAGGAACTCCTCGGACGCCGAGCCGCCCATGGCACCGGAGACGGCGGAGACGACGCGGTGGTCGAGGCCGAGGCGCTCGAAGATGCGGATGTAGGCGGCGCGGTGCAGCTGGTACGCCTCGGCGAGACCCTCGTCGGTGGTGTCGAAGGAGTACGAGTCCTTCATCTGGAACTCACGGCCGCGCAGCACACCGGCGCGGGGGCGGGCCTCGTCGCGGTACTTGGTCTGGATCTGGTAGAGGATCACGGGCAGGTCCTTGTAGGACGAGCACATGTCCTTGACGACCTGGGTGAAGACCTCCTCGTGGGTGGGGCCCAGGAGGTAGTCGGCGCCCTTGCGGTCCTGGAGCCTGAACAGCAGGTCGCCGTACTCGTCGTACCGGCCGCTCGCCTCGTACGCCTCCTTGGGGAGCAGCGCGGGGAGCAGCACCTCCTGGCCGCCGATGGCGTCCATCTCCTCGCGGACGACGCGGGTGACGTTCTCCAGCACCTTCTTGCCGAGCGGCAGCCACGACCAGATGCCGGCCGCGGTGCGGCGCACGTAGCCGGCGCGGACGAGGAGCTTGTGGTTGAGCGTCTCCGCGTCCGCCGGGTCGTCGCGCAGTGTCTTGATCATCAATCGGGACATGCGCTGGACCTGGGCCATGGTGAACTCCTGCTCGCAAGGGTGGTGGGCCCGAGGTTAGCCGGGGGGCCCGCGCGGGCGGAAATCGATTCGTCGGCCACCTGCGGTGCAAGGGCCGCGCCGGTCTCAGCCCCGGCGCAGCGGCAGGGGGGCGCCCATC
Organism: Streptomyces sp. NPDC049970; assembly: GCF_040660235.1. NCBI lineage: Bacteria > Bacillati > Actinomycetota > Actinomycetes > Kitasatosporales > Streptomycetaceae > Streptomyces > Streptomyces sp. NPDC049970. Next base: position 54,366 of record NZ_JBFALP010000017.1, read on the forward strand.
ACCGCGTACGGCTTGGGTGCGCTCGGGAAGAGCACCTGCCGGGCCAGGTCCTGGTAGCCGAGTGCGCGGTAGAGGCCGCGGGCGGGGCTCTCGGTGTCGATCGCGGAGAGGATGGACCGTGGCAGGCCGACGGCGTCCGTGACGGTGGTGATCAGGCTGCGGCCGATACCGCGCTGCTGGAACTCCGGGTGGACGTGGAGCTCGGTGATCACGAACGACCGGTCGAGCCAGTCCTCGGTTCCGGTGGCGCGCAGGTAGGGCTCGACGACGGTGGACCACCAGTGGGTCCGCTCGTTCGGCAGCCCGTAGACGAACCCGACGAGCCGCCCGTCCGCCGCGGTGGCGCCGAGGGCGCGGGCCCCCGGGTGTTCCAGGTGCCGGAGCACGATGTGGCGGCGTACGTCGATCTCGTCCTGCCCGAGGCCGAAGGCGAGCGCCTGCACGGCCAGTGCCTCGTCGACGCGGGCGGCGAGGTCGAGCGGTCCGACCGTGATGTCGGGGGTCCCGGAGCCCCGGTGGGACGCGGGGGTTGCTGCTGCCATGCGGGAACCCTACTGGCCGGGCCGCCGGGTCAGAACAGCACGCTCATGAACGCGCCCGTCTCGCGGAAGCCGACGCGGCTGTAGGCCCTGCGCGCGGGGGTGTTGTAGTCGTTCACGTACAGACTGACGACCGGTGCCACGTCGCTGAGCGCGTAGCGCAGGACGGCGGCCATGCCGGTCTCGGAGAGCCCCCGGCCTCGTGCCTCGGGGGCGACCCAGACGCCCTGGATCTGGCAGGCCCGGGAGGTCGCGGCGCCGATCTCCGCCTTGAACACGACCCTGCCGTCCTCTATGCGGGCGAAGGAGCGGCCGGCGGTGACCAGTTCCGCGACGCGTGCCTGGTAGAGGAGTCCGCCGTCGCCCGCCAGCGGGGAGACGCCGACCTCCTCGGTGAACATGGACACGCAGGCCGGCATGAGTATGTCCATCTCGTCCTTGCGGACCCGGCGTACGAGAGGGTCGGCCACGACCTCGGCGGAGGGGGTCTCGGTGACCATGAGCGGCTGGTTGGGCCGGACCTCGCGGGCCGGACCCCAGCTGGGTTCGAGCAGACGCCACAGCTGGGTGGTGGGGCCGGCCGGGCCGACGATCGAGGAGCAGCGGCGGCCGGCCCGCCGGGCGCGGTCGGCGAAGGCCCTGACGGCCTCGGGGGTGGCGCAGACGGGTACGAGGTTGGCGCCGGAGTAGCAGAGGGAGCGCAGGCGCCCGTCGGCGTACCAGCCCCACATCTCGCCGCCGAGCCGCCAGGGGTCGAGGCCCGCGATCTGGACGCGGGCGGCCACGAAGGCGTTGTCCACGGGCTCGCTCTCGAGGATGGCGAGGGCGGCGGGGAGTTCGCCGGGGTCGAGTACCCGGGTGGTGGTCTGCGTCAACACTGGGGCCTCACCGAACGGTCTGCTGGTTTTCGCACTGTACCCAAGAAGGCTGTGCGGTGCCCCCGCAGGTGCGGAGCCCGTCAGGGACGCCCGCGGGACGGGGACGCGGCGGTGCCCCGCAGGGCACGGCCTGCGGGGCACGGTGGGACTCGCCCGAGGGGTCAGCCGGCGATGGCGACCTGGGGCTCGCCCGAGGCGACGCCGTCCTTCTCCATCTGCTCGGCGATCTTCATGGCCTCCTCGATGAGGGTCTCCACGATCTTCGACTCCGGGACGGTCTTGATGACCTCGCCCTTCACGAAGATCTGGCCCTTGCCGTTGCCCGAGGCCACACCCAGGTCGGCCTCGCGCGCCTCACCGGGGCCGTTGACGACACAGCCCATCACCGCGACCCGCAGCGGGACCTCCATGCCCTCCAGCCCCGCGCTGACCTGGTCGGCGAGCTTGTACACGTCCACCTGGGCCCGTCCGCACGACGGGCAGGAGACGATCTCCAGGCGGCGCTGCTTGAGGTTCAGCGCCTCCAGGATCTGCAGGCCGACCTTGACCTCCTCCGCCGGAGGAGCCGACAGGGAGACCCGGATCGTGTCGCCGATGCCCTCCGAGAGCAGCGCGCCGAACGCCACGGCGGACTTGATCGTCCCCTGGAACGCCGGGCCGGCCTCGGTCACACCCAGGTGCAGCGGGTAGTCGCTCTGCGCCGCGAGCTGGCGGTAGGCGTTCACCATCACGACCGGGTCGTTGTGCTTCACCGAGATCTTGATGTCGCGGAAGCCGTGCTCCTCGAAGAGCGACGCCTCCCACAGGGCCGACTCCACCAACGCCTCCGGTGTCGCCTTCCCGTACTTCTTCAGCAGCCGCGCGTCGAGCGAGCCCGCGTTCACACCGATACGGATCGGCGTCCCCGCGTCCCCCGCCGCCTTCGCGATCTCCCGGACCTTGTCGTCGAACTGCTTGATGTTGCCGGGGTTCACCCGCACCGCCGCGCACCCGGCGTCGATCGCCGCGAACACGTACTTGGGCTGGAAGTGGATGTCGGCGATCACCGGGATCTGCGACTTCCTCGCGATCGTCGCCAGCGCGTCCGCGTCGTCCTGCGTCGGGCACGCGACCCGCACGATCTGGCAGCCGGACGCCGTCAGCTCCGCGATCTGCTGCAGGGTGGCACCGATGTCCGAGGTCCGCGTCGTGGTCATCGACTGCACCGACACTGGTGCGTCCCCGCCGACCGCCACGGATCCGACCTGGATCTGACGGCTGACCCGTCGGTCGGCGAGCTTGGTCGGAACGGCCGGCATTCCGAGAGAAATCGCAGTCATGCGCTGAGCATCCCCAAGGTGTGGATCGGTGTGGATCGAGGTCCCGAGAACTGCGGGCTCCAGGCTTCGAGGTTACGGCACCGGAGGGAAACGGCACGCATCCCGCCGGTACGGCCTGCCGACGGCGTGCGGCCGGATACCGCCTGTGTGTCCGGCCGCCGTCAGTGGGACGTGTGGGGCGTCAGGTGATCTTCACCGGGTTCACGATGTCGGCGACCAGCACCAGCAGTGTGAAGCAGATGAAGATGCCCGCGACGACGTAGGCGACCGGCATGAGCTTCGCCACGTCGAACGGGCCGGGGTCGGGGCGCTTGAAGACCTTGGCCACGTTGCGGCGCAGGGACTCCCAGAGGGCGCCCGCGATGTGCCCGCCGTCGAGCGGCAGCAGGGGCAGCATGTTGAACAGGAACAGCGAGAGGTTGAAGCCCGCCAGCAGGAACAGCATCATCGCGACCTGGTTCTGCGCGGGGACGTCGAGGTTCATCACCTCGCCGCCGATCCGGGCCGCGCCTACCACGCCGACCGGTGAGTCGTCGGCGCGCTCGCCGTCGCTGAACGCCGCGTTCCACAGGTCCGGGATCTTGGTGGGCAGGGCGATGATCGAGTCGACGCCGTTCTCGATCATGTCGCCCATGCGGACGACCGAGTCGCCGAAGGACAGCGGCAGGATCTCGGTGTTCGCGGCGAAGCCGAGGTAACCGGCGGTGACGTACTGGCCGGGGACGACCTCGCCGTCCGCGTCCTTCTTCGCCACGGCGTTCTTCTTCAGCACGGCGTTCAGGGTCTGTTCCCGGCCGTCACGCTCCACGGTGATGGTGGCGGGGCCGGTGGTCTGCCGGATCCTGTCCGAGAGGGTGGCCCAGTCGTCGATCCTCTGCCCGTCGAAGGCGACGATCTTGTCGCCCTCCTTCAGGCCCGCGGCCTTCGCCGGCGAGACGGGGTCGGACGCCTCGCAGGTGTCGCGCTTCTCGCTCTGCGAGATCACGCACTGCTGGACGCCCGCGACCTCCGTGGTCTGCGTCTGGAAGCCGAAGGTCATGGCGACGCCCATGAAGATCGCGACGGCCAGGACCAGGTTCATGAAGGGACCGGCGAACATCACGATCACGCGCTTCCACGGCTTGCGCGTGTAGAAGAGGCGCGACTCGTCGCCCGGCTGGAGCTCCTCGAAGGCGGCTGACCTGGCGTCCTCGATCATCCCGCGCCAGGGGGAGGTCGAACGCGCCTCGAGCCGGCCGTCGGGGCCTGGGGGGAACATGCCGATCATCCGGATGTAGCCGCCCGCGGGGATGGCCTTGATGCCGTACTCGGTGTCGCCCTTCCTGCGGGACCAGATCGTCGGGCCGAAGCCGACCATGTACTGCGGCACCCGGATCCCGAAGAGCTTGGCCGTGGACAGGTGGCCCAGTTCGTGCCAGGCGATCGAGAACAGCAGACCCACGGCGAAGATGGCGATCCCCAGGACCGTCATCAGGATCGTCGTCGTACTCATACGTGCGCCTCCGCTGTCGCTTCCGCCGAGAGTTCACGGGCCCTGGAACGGGCCCAGGTCTCCGCTTCGAGGACGTCCGCGACCGTCAGTGAAGTTCCCGTGGCGGGGGTGCCGTGTTCGGCCACCACCGCCGTGACCGTATCCATGATTCCGTTGAAGGGCAGCCGTCCCGCCAGGAAGGCGTCCACGCACTCCTCGTTGGCCGCGTTGAACACCGCGGGGGCCGTGCCGCCCAGCGCGCCGACGTGGCGGGCGAGCCCGACGGAGGGGAACGCCTCGGTGTCGAGCGGGAAGAACTCCCAGCTGGAGGCCTTCGTCCAGTCGAACGCGGGGGCCGCGTCCGGGACCCGCTCGGGCCAGCCGAGTCCGATGGCGATGGGGCCTCCCATGTCGGGCGGGGTGGCCTGGGCGAGGGTGGAGCCGTCGGTGAACTCCACCATCGAGTGAACATACGACTGGGGGTGGACCACGACCTCGATCCGGTCGAACGGAATGTCGTAGAGGAGGTGCGCCTCGATGACTTCCAGGCCCTTGTTGACGAGGGTCGCGGAGTTGACGGTGATGACCGGGCCCATGGCCCAGGTCGGGTGCGCCAGGGCCTGCTCGCGGGTCACGTCGGCCAGCTCGTCCCGCGTACGCCCGCGGAACGGCCCGCCGGACGCGGTCACGACGAGTTTCCTTACGTCGGCGCGCTTGCCGGCGGCGATCGTCTGGAAGAGCGCGGCGTGCTCGGAGTCGACCGGGATGATCTGGCCGGGCGCGGCCAGGGCCTTCACCAGGGGGCCGCCGACGATGAGCGACTCCTTGTTGGCCAGGGCGAGGGTGCGGCCGGCCGTCAGCGCGGCGAGCGTGGGAGCGAGGCCGATCGACCCGGTGATCCCGTTCAGCACGGTGTGGCACTCGCTCGCGGCGAGCTCCGTGGCGGCGTCGGGTCCGGCCAGGATCGCGGGCAGCGGCTCCCCCGCCCCGTAGGCCTCGCGAAGGGCCTCCCGCAGCGCCGGCGCCTTGTCCGCGTCGGCGACCGCGACCGTGCGCACCCGCAGCAGCTTCGCCTGCTCGGCGAGGAGCTGGACCCTGCCGCCCGCGGCGGAGAGCGCTGTGACGCGGAAACGGCCGGGGTTGCGGCGCACCAGGTCGATGGCCTGGGTGCCGATGGACCCGGTGGAGCCAAGGATCACCAGATCCCGGCGGCCTTCCGTCGCGTCGAAGACGAGATGCGGGTCGGCGAGGGGTGCGGGGCTGTCGCTCATGACCCCCATTGTTGCCGCATCCGCTGTGCGCTCCGACAGTGCGCCCCCGCCGGCGCGCGCCTCAGGCCTGTCCGGCACGGAATTTCCTCCACTGGGCGGCCATGACGTCCTCGGGGACGCCGCCGACGTCCTCGGTGCCGAGGGTCTCCGCCCGGAAGGCGAGGGTGGTGGATCCGGCCCGCAGGACGGTGAGGTACTCGTACAGCTTCAGCTTCCCCTTCACGTCGAGGACGGTGAGGCGGTAGGCCTTCGCCCCGTCGGCCTCGCCGGCGAAGGAGGGCGGCGCGGCGGGTTCGGTCCTCTCGTACGTGGCCCGGGCGACGGCCCGCTCCTCGGTGAGGCCCCCGGCGCACTCCCGGCCCGCCCGGTCGAGCGATCGCATGACCTTCGCCGCCTGCCCGCCGGCGTACGACCGCAGGGTCACGTCGACGGTGACGCCGAGCATCTCCCCGGGCTCGTCGGCCCTGCGCCGGACCTGCGCGGTGGGGGCGTACCCGCCGACGTCACCGGCGAGGCTGACCAGCGGCTGGCAGACGGCGGGCGAGGCGGTGTAGGCGTCGCCGAGCGGCCCGCCCGATGGGTACTCGGACGCGGTGAGGCTGCCGGCCTTCTCCCCGTCGGCGAAGGCGAGGGCGGTGAGCTCCGCCTCGGTGAGTCCTTCGGCGGGAGCCGCCGTGGCGGCCGGGCGGGAGGGGGTGGCGCTCCTGACGGCCTCGCCCTTGCCGCTGTCGTCACCGCCGCCACCGCAGCCGGTGAGACCCAGGAGGGCCGCCACCGCGCATCCCGCAGCCGCGGCGCGCCGTCCGCCGCCCGCCCCGTACTCCCCGAACATCCCTGCCCCTGTCTCCCGTTGACGAGCCACGACCGGTGTGCGGTCGCGGCAGAGGCTCGATTGTGCGGCATCCGGAGGTTCAGCGGTGCGTTTCGTCGCGGAACCCCTCCCCGGCCGCCGCGTCGCGCTCGGCGGGTCGGCAGCCCTGGTGGGACAGCGCCTGCCGCCCCGGCTCGTGTCCGCGGGAGGTCAGTTCGGACCGGGGAACGTCCTGCGCACGCCTGGAGGTGCCGTTCGCCGCGGCGGCCAGGAACAGGGCGCGGGCGGTGACGGACTTGGAGCCGGGGATGTCGATGACGGTCACGGGCGTCCGTTTCGCCCGGCGCCGTACGTGCCCGTGGGGCGCGTCCAGGCAGTGGACGCGCCCCACGGGTGCGGGTTCAGCGGATGGGCCGGTGGTGGTCGTCCCCGGTGGCCGGCCCCGGGGTGGCGTCGGCGATCCAGGGGCCCTCGCCGCTGGGGTCGATGATGCCCTCCTCCAGCCAGGTGTAGGTCCCGGAGAGGACTCCGTCGACCACGCGGCGGTCGATGTCGTCGGTGTTGGCCCACAGCCGGCCGAAGAGCTCCTCCACCCGGAGGCGGGACTGCCGGCAGAAGACGTCGGCGAGTTGGTAGGCCTCGCGGCCGTGGTCGCCGTTGACGCGCAGGTGTTCGGCCCGGACGCAGGCCGCGCTCATCGCGAAGAGCTCTGCTCCGATGTCGACGATCCGGCCGAGGAAGCCCTGCTTGGTCTCCATGCGGCCCTGCCAGCGGGACATCGCGTAGAAGGTCGAGCGGGCCAGTTTGCGGGCGGAGCGCTCGACGTGGCGCAGGTGGGTGGAGAGGTCGGGGTGGCCGGGGATCCGGAACTCCCCGTAGGCGTTGGGGAGACGGCCGGGACCGCTGACCAGTTTGGGGAGCCAGCGCGCGTAGAACTGCGCGGCGTTCGCGCCCGCCCTCGCCTTGTCGGCGAGCGGCTTGTCGGGGTCGATGATGTCGCCGGCGACCTTGAGGTGCGCGTCGACGGCCTCGCGGGCGATCAGCAGGTGCATGATCTCCGTGGAGCCCTCGAAGATCCGGTTGATCCGCATGTCCCGGAGCATCTGCTCGGCGGGGACGGCGCGTTCACCGCGTGCGGCGAGCGAGTCGGCGGTCTCGAAGCCGCGTCCGCCGCGGATCTGGACGAGCTCGTCGGAGATGAGCCAGCCCATCTCGGAGCCGTACAGCTTGGCGAGCGCGGCCTCGATGCGGATGTCGTTGCGGCTCTCGTCGGCCATCTGCGAGGAGAGGTCCACGACCGCTTCGAGGGCGAAGGTGGTGGCCGCGATGAAGGAGATCTTCGCGCCGACCGCCTCGTGCCGGGCGACCGGCCTGCCCCACTGCTCACGCACCGCCGACCATTCGCGGGCGATCTTCAGGGACCACTTCCCGACGCCCACGCACATGGCGGGCAGCGAGAGGCGGCCGGTGTTGAGGGTGGTGAGGGCGATCTTGAGGCCCGCGCCCTCGGGACCGATCCGGTTGGCCGCCGGGACGCGTACGCCGTGGAAGCGGGTGAGGCCGTTCTCGATGCCGCGCAGGCCCATGAAGGCGTTGCGGTGCTCCACGGTGATGCCCGGGGAGTCCGCCTCGACGACGAATGCGGTGATGCCGCCCTTGTGGCCTTCGGACTCCGGGACCCGGGCCATCACCACGAGCAGGTCGGCGACGACGCCGTTGGTCGTCCAGAGCTTCACGCCGTCCAGGACGTACTCGTCGCCCTCGGGCACCGCGGTGGTCGCCAGCCGTGCCGGGTCGGAGCCGACGTCGGGTTCCGTGAGGAGGAAGGCGGAGATGTCGGTGCGCGCGAGGCGGGGCAGGAAGGCGTCCTTCTGCTCCTGGGTGCCGAACATCTTCAGCGGCTGCGGTACGCCGATGGACTGGTGCGCGGAGAGGAGCGCCCCGATCGCGGGGCTCGCCGAACCGGCCAGCGCGAGAGCCTTGTTGTAGTAGACCTGGGTCAGCCCCAGGCCGCCGTACTTCGTCTCGATCTTCATACCGAGGGCGCCGAGCTCCCTGAGCCCGTTGATCACCTCGTCGGGGATCCTGGCCTCGCGCTCGATGAGGGCGCCGTCGACCCGGCTCTCGCAGAAGTCGCGCATCCGGGCGAGGAAGGCCTCGCCACGACGGACGTCGTCCGGGGCCGGCTGGGGGTGGGGGTGGATCAGGTCCAGCCGGAAGCGTCCGAGGAAGAGTTCCTTGGCGAAGCTGGGCTTGCGCCAGTCCTGTTCGCGGGCGGCCTCGGCCACCTGCCGTGCTTCACGCTCGGTGACCTTGGGGGCCTGGGGGATGTCGGATGGGGCGGACATGAGGAGCTCACCTCGCCGCGAGTCGGGATATGGGTCGGGACGTACGCGTGCCGATCGGTACCACCTGTCCGTATCTACCCGATCCGCGCCGCACCCACCACCCCTGCGCCGCCCTCCCGGCGGCGTACGGAAACGGCCGGAGCCCCCGCACAGCGGGCTCCGGCCGTGTCGTCCCGTGCTTCCGGCTACAGGGCCAGGCCAGTGAGGACGAGGACCCTCTCGTAGGTGTAGTCGTCCATGGCGTAGCGCACGCCCTCGCGGCCCACTCCGGACTGCTTGGCACCGCCGTACGGCATCTGGTCGGCGCGGTAGGAGGGCACGTCGCCGATGACCACGCCGCCCACCTCCAGAGCGCGGTGGGCGCGGAAGGCGGTCTGCAGGTCGTGGGTGAAGACGCCCACCTGGAGGCCGTACTGGGAGTCGTTGACCGCGGCGAAGGCCTCTTCCTCGCCGTGGGTCCTGCGCACGTACAGCACCGGGCCGAAGACCTCCTCGCGGGCGATCGTCGTGGTGTCCGGGAGGTCCGCGAGGACGGTCGGGGCATAGGTGGCGCCGTCGCGCCCGCCACCGGTGAGCAGGGTGGCGCCGGCGGCGACGGCATCGTCGACCCACGACTCGACGCGTCGGGCGGCGTCCTCGCTGACCAGCGGGCCGACGTCGGTGGCCGCGTCGGAGGGGTCGCCGGTCACCAGGGCCTCGACGGCCGCGACGATCCTCGGGACGAGCCGGTCGTACACGGTGGCGTCGGCGATGACCCGCTGCACCGAGATGCAGGACTGGCCGCCCTGGTAGTTGGAGAAGGTCGCGATGCGGGTCGCGGCGAGGTCCAGGTCCTCGTCGGAGGCCCAGTCGCCGAGCACGACCGCGGCGCCGTTGCCGCCGAGTTCGAGGGTGCAGTGCTTGCGCGGCACCGATTCCATGATCGCGTAGCCGACCGGACCTGAGCCGGTGAAGGTGATCACGGGCAGCCGCTCGTCCTGGACCAGGGCGGGCATCTTGTCGTTGGGCACGGTCAGCACGGACCAGGACCCGGCCGGCAGGTCGGTCTCGGCCAGCAGCTCGCCCAGGATCAGCGACGAGATCGGGGTGGCCGGCGCCGGCTTGAGGATGATCGGCGCACCGACGGCGATGGCCGGGGCGACCTTGTGGGCGCTCAGGTTGAGCGGGAAGTTGAAGGGCGCGATACCGAGCACGGGGCCGCGCGGGAAGCGCCGGGTCAGGGCGAGGCGGCCGGTCCCGCCGGCGTCCGTGTCCAGCCGCTGGGCGTCGCCGCCGTTGAAGCGGCGGGCCTCCTCGGCGGCGAACCGGAAGACGGAGACGGCCCGGCCGACCTCGCCGCGGGCCCACTTGATCGGCTTGCCGTTCTCGGCGGAGATCAGCTGGGCGATCTCCTCGGTGCGCTCGGTGAGGCGGCGTACGACGTGGTCGAGTGCGGCGGCCCGCACGTGCGCGGGGGTGGCCGCGAACTCCTCGCGGACGGCCCAGGCGGCGGCGACGGCCTCCTCGACCTGCGCGTCGGTGGGCACGGAGACCGTGCCGACGAGACGCCCGTCCCAGGAGTTGGTGACGTCGAAGCTGTCCTCGCCGGTGGCCCGGCGGCCGGCCAGCCAGAAGGCGTGGGTGGAAGTCATGGCGGTTCCGGCCCTTCAGGGGTGGTGAACGACGATCGCCGGGCGCCCCGGGGGCGCCCTGGGCCCCACCGTAGGGCGGTCCGCCACGGATGAGGCTTGTCCACGGTGGAGTGGAGCATATGACGCGTGCGCCGCTTTGTCGTAGGCGCCCCGGCGCCCGGCCCCCGGCTCCGGGCGGCGCTACTGCGTCCCGGACGAGGCCGCCGTCGTCTTGAGGGCGAGCCACAGCTCCATCCGGACGTCCGGGTCGTCCAGCGAGCGGCCGAGGATCTCCTCGACCCGGCGCATCCGGTAGCGCAGGGTGTGGCGGTGGACGCCGAGGTCGGCGGCGGCCGCGTCCCACTGCCCGTGCCGGGAGAGCCAGGCCCGCAGGGAGGCGACGAGGTCCCCGCGCCCCTTGGAGTCGTGTTCCCGCAGGGGCCGCAGCATCCCGTCGGCGAAGGCCCGTACGGCGTCGTCGGCGAGGAGCGGCAGGACGGAGCCCGCGGCGACCTCCTCGTGCTCGACCAGCGCCCTGCCCCGCCGTCGGGCGACCGAGAGTGCCTGTTCGGCCTGCTTGTACGCGGCGGAGACGGCGACCGGCCCCGAGGGCGCGGACAGACCCACGACGACCGCGGCCTCGTCGGCCCCGGACCCGGATTCGCGCGCCGGGCGGTCCTCCTCGGCCCGCGCGTGGGCGGCGCAGGCCGCGACGACCGCGCCGCCGTCCACGGCCAGGACGACGAGGCGTTCGCCCTCGGGGACCATCAGGAGGGTCTCGCCGGACCTGGACGCCGCGGCGTCCAGCGCCTCGGCGAGCAGGGCGGTCCCGGAGGGTGCGGGCGCCTCGGCGATCAGGAGCCGGAAGGGGGCGTCGAGGAGCCCGCCGTACAGATCACCGGCGACGGCACGGGCGTGGCCGGACTCGCCCGCCAGCAGCATCTTCAGGACCGCCGCGCCGAGGCGCTGCTCCGCGCCCTGGAGCGCGCGGGAGCGTGCCGTGGTCAGGGTCAGCAACGCGACCGCGGAGTTGACGGCGTAGCGCTCGGCGGTGCCGAGTGCCGCCCCCGTGCCGACGGCCAGCGCGCCGCGGGCGCGGCGGCCGGTGCCCAGGGACTGGAGCTCGACCCGGTCGTCGCCCTCGCTGTCGCCCACGACGGCGCTGGCCGGGGCGGGCCGGTCGCGCAGCCGCTCCACCTCGGGCGTGAGCCGGGCGGCCCGGCGGGCCGCCCAGTCGGGCGCGGCGGCGAGGACGGCCCCCGAGGAGTCGTAGAGGGCGGCCCAGCCGTCGACGTGGGCCGCGAGGCGGGTGAGGAGGGCGGCCGGGCCGTCCCCGGCGACGGCGGCACGGGTCAGTTCGCGCTGGGCCTCGAAGCCCGCGGTGACCGACCGGTACTGGTCGGCCGCGATGGCCGCCGACACCGCCTTGCTGATGGCGAGGAACGGGGTGCGTCTGGGCACCTCCAGGAGCGGCAGCCCGGCCTCCTCGGCGGCGTCCACGAGCGCCGGCGGGATGTCGTCGTAGGTGACGCCCACCCCGAAGCCGATCCCGGCGACGCCCGCACCGGCCAGCCGCTGTACGTAACGGCGCATCGTCCCGGGGTCCCGGGCGTCGAGGTTGGTCGCCGTGACGAGGAGCAGCTCGCCGCCCTCCATGTACGGCACGGGGTCGGCGAGCTCGCTGGCGTGCACCCAGCGCACCGGTGTGCCGAGCCGGTCGGCCCCCGCCCGCACGCCGAGCTTGAGCTTCGAGTGCTGGACGAGCGAGGCGAGAGTGGGAGGCATGGGACCGCCGGACCTCTGGGAGTGGGGTCGGGCCGTCCGATGCGGGCGACCCGGTTGCACCGCCTGCGCGGACGGCTCGACCACGCCGCCTCGTACAGACGGTCGCCGTCAATTCTGCCAGGGCGGCAGGGTCCGCGTCACCGTGCGCTCAGCCACTCAGCTCGACCAGGAGCGGCGGCGCGTGCTCGCCCTCCACCGTCGTCAGGGACATGACCGCGTGTCCGGCGGGCAGCGAGTACGCCAGCTCCGAGGCCGACCAGCGCTCCCGTTCGACCCGGCGCACGGTGACGGCGTCCCTGGTCACGGCCTTGCCCGTGACGAGCTTGCGCAGGGCGTGCAGGGCGCGGGTGAACGGCTGGTCGGCGAAGACCGCGTGCTGGGCGACCTCCCGCGTCTCCACCCACTCCTTGCCCCAGACCTCGGCGAACCTCTTGCCGTCCCAGGTCGTGACCCCGCTGAAGGCCATGCAGCAGCCGACCGCGCCGAGCAGCGCGGTGTGCAGCTGCTCGGGCACGTCGTCGACGGTACGCAGTGTCAGGACGGCTCCCGCGTTGACCGAGCGGAGCCGCCGGATGCCGCGGACGGTCTCGGCGGTGACGGTGTGCGTGGCGTCGTCCAGGACCAGGCAGACGAAGAGCGACCGGTCGGCACGTGCGGCGGTGACGGCCGTGAACTGGGCGAGCACGAGCCGGGCCAGCAGGCGTGACGCCTCCGCGTGCGCCCGCTCCGGGAGGTCGATCCTGACCCGGAGCGGCAGGTGTTCGAGGGAGCGCAGCGCGAAGGGCCGGGCGTCCGCGCCGGTGGCGAAGAAGGGGGCGAACGCGGGCCGGTCCAGCAGGGCGATCCGGTCGGCGAGCACCGGCCCGGGGTCTCCGGCCGCGCCCTTCTGCCGGGTGCGTGCCTCCAGCTCGCGCAGCATGGCCTGGTGCCCGCCCGCCGCCAGTGCCTCGCGCAGCGCGTCGGCCGCGCCGTGGTCGCCGTCCAGGAGTTCCCGGAGGGCCGGCACCCCGGGAAAGTGCCCGTGGACCGCGCGGTAGGGGCCGAGCAGCTGGGCGAGGACGGTGGCGGCGCGCCTGCTGTCCAGCTGGGGCACGTCGCCGACCAGCCCCTCCGCGAGCACCCCCGCGGCCTCGTCCGGGTCCGTCGTACCGCCGTAGAGGTCGAAGTCGTGTACGGAGGAGGGGTCGCCGATCCGCACCACGACGTCGAACATCTCGTCAGGGCCGAGCTCTCCCCCGGCGCCGCCCACGGCCAGCACGGCCGCCCGGCCGGCGAGTGCCTGGAGGGCGAGCGACTCCACGACGGGACGCACGAGTCGGGCAGACTTGCCGGCCCCCGGCGGGCCGACGGCGAGCAGGGACGTGCCCAGCAGCGCGGGTTCCAGGGCGGTGCCCGAACCGCGGCGGGCGTAGGGGTTGTGCGGGTCGTCGGCGAAGGTGCCGATGCGGACCTGCCCGGTGAGGAGGTCGTGCCGGGCCACGCGGCGCGGCAGGTCGCGGGCGCCCGAGGGGTGCAGCGCGGCGGCGCCCCCGGTGCGCAGGACGGCGTCGTCGAGCGCGGCCAGGCGCTCGGGGTGCGCCCGGCCGACGGTCCAGGCGTGGCGCAGCCGGGCGACGTCCACGTCGTTCATCCGGCCGGTGCGCACCTCGGCGGTGAGTGCCTCGGCTGCGTCCGTCAGTCCCGCGGCACGCAGCTCCGGCCACTGCTCGGGGGTGGGGGCGTCCGGTGGCGCGGACGGGGCGGGGGGTGTCCCGGCTTCGCTCTTCGCGGTGCGGGCGGCGAGCAGCTCGCGCCAGCGCCCGAGGCGGGCGAACGGCAGGAGCACACCGAGGGCGATCACGGTGTAGAGCACGTTGACGACGGCCTGGCTCTGGTAGATCTCACCGCCCGCGACGGCGGCGACCAGGATGAGCACGGGCCGGACGAGCGGGACCGCGTCCTTCCACACGAGGAGTTCGGCGAGGGCGGCTCCGGCTGCGGTGGCCGACGCGAGGAAGGGCTGTCCGCGGCCGGCGACGTGGCGCCGGAAGATCTCGGACCAGTTGCCGAGCCGGCCGCAGGCGTAGACCAGGAGGCCGAAGAGCAGGGCCTCGTAGACGGTGAGGGCGTCGGCGCCCTGGATCGTCCTGGGCCCGCCGAACGTACCGGCGTACCACCAGTCACCCGGGGTGAACAGCTTCAGCGGGACCAGGCGGTAGGGGATGTAGCCGTTGCGCCACAGGGACCACAGGAGCAGCCCGCACAGCGCGGAGATCAGCACCCCGACCACCAGCGAGCGGTCGGAGACGCCCTCGGGCCTCTCCGGGGGGCGCTGGGTGTGCCCGAAGCGCCAGACACCCGGTTCGCGCACGGGGCGCGGGGTGCGCAGCCATGCGCCGAGGCCGCCGCTCCCGGCCTGCGGGTTCCCCTGGTGCGGGGCGTGCGTGGGAGGCGGTGGCGCGGCGGGCGGTGGCCCCGCCGGGCGCGGCACCCGGTCCGCGCCCGTGCCGCGTGCGTCGTACGTGCCTTCGGTGTCCATGAACCGCTGCCCCCTGACCAGCCAGGTCCCGCCTTCTGCCCGGCCAATCTAGTGCCCGGGCACCGGGAGTTCAGCCATGCGGCCGGATGAGTGGCGGGGGCGTCGCGCGGGGGCGCCACCGGGCCTTCTGTCCGCGGCGGACAAGGACACGCAACCGACCACTCCCGATCGGAGCATGACCGCTGCCCGCGCCCACCCCTAGCCTGCAGAAACAGAAGCGTCCGAAACACCCCCAGGAGCCCCGCATGTCCGACATCCCGCAGGAGCGCCGCGTCGTCACCGCCATCCCCGGCCCGAAGTCGGCCGAGCTGCAGGCCCGCCGTCTCGCGGCGGTCGCCGCGGGTGTGGGTTCCACGCTGCCGGTCTTCACCGCTCGGGCGGGCGGCGGAATCATCGAGGACGTGGACGGCAACCGGCTGATCGACTTCGGTTCCGGCATCGCCGTGACGTCGGTGGGCGCCTCCGCCGAGGCGGTCGTACGCCGGGCGTCGGCCCAGCTCGCCGACTTCACCCACACCTGTTTCATGGTCACGCCGTACGAGGGGTACGTCGAGGTCTGCGAGCAGCTCGCCGAGCTGACGCCGGGCGACCACGCCAAGAAGTCCGCGCTGTTCAACTCGGGCGCCGAGGCGGTCGAGAACGCGGTGAAGATCGCCCGTGCCCACACCAAGCGCACCGCCGTCGTCGTCTTCGACCACGGCTACCACGGCCGGACCAACCTCACGATGGCCCTGACCGCGAAGAACATGCCGTACAAGCAGGGCTTCGGCCCGTTCGCGCCCGAGGTCTACCGCGTGCCGGTGGCGTACGGCTACCGCTGGCCGACCGGTGCCGAGAACGCCGGTGCCGAGGCGTCCGCCCAGGCCATCGACGAGATCACCAAGCAGATCGGCGCGGACAACGTCGCCGCGATCATCATCGAGCCGGTGCTGGGCGAAGGCGGCTTCATCGAGCCGGCCAAGGGCTTCCTCCCCGCGATCGCGCAGTTCGCCAAGGACAACGGGATCGTCTTCGTCGCGGACGAGATCCAGTCCGGCTTCTGCCGCACCGGCCAGTGGTTCGCCTGCGAGGACGAGGGCATCGTGCCCGACCTCATCACCACGGCCAAGGGGATCGCGGGCGGCCTCCCGCTCTCCGCGGTGACCGGCCGCGCCGAGATCATGGACGCCGCCCACGCCGGCGGCCTGGGCGGCACGTACGGCGGCAACCCGGTGGCCTGCGCCGGGGCGCTCGGCGCCATCGAGACGATGCGCGAGCTGGACCTGAACGGCAAGGCCAGGCGCATCGAGGAGGTCATGAAGGGCCGCCTCGCCGAGATGCGGGCCAAGCTGCCGAACGGCGACATCATCGGTGACATCCGCGGCCGGGGCGCCATGATCGCGATCGAGCTGGTGAAGTCCGGCACGAAGGACCCCGACGCGGCGGCCGCGGCGGCGCTGGCCAAGTCCTGCCACGCCGAGGGGCTGCTGGTGCTGACCTGCGGCACCTACGGCAACGTGCTGCGCTTCCTGCCCCCGCTCGTCATCGGCGAGGACCTGCTCGACGAGGGCCTGGACATCATCGAGCAGGCGTTCGGCCGGCTCTGATCCGTGCGAGTCACCCGGGTCGCCGTACGCCGTTCCGGCGACCGCGACCCGGTTCCGGGTGAGGGCGTGTGAAGAAGGTGTGCGGGGGCGATGGCGGGATACCGTTGCCGCTTCCGGTGCCTCCTCCCTCTGACGTACGGTTTTCCCAGATGAGAGAAACACCCCGCCCGCAGGGGACTGCGGGCGACGCGGGTCCGGGGCTCCCCCAGCGCCGTACCGGCCGTGCCATCGCGCACACCACCGGGGCTTCGGGCTCCGGAACTCCTCACCGATCGGATGGCCGCTCGCCCCACACCCCCCGGGGCGCGCGGCAACCCGATCCGACCGGCCACCCCGGAACAATCCCCCCTGTTCCCCGGTGGCCGGTTCTTCTCGTTTCCACGGCCGCGGTGTCGGCGACGCTCTTCGCCCTGATCACCTGGCAGGTGCTGGCCGGCGGTCCGCTGCTCGGCCCGGACGAACGGCTCGGCCTGGAGCTGGCGGGACGCGGCCCGGCCCCCCTCTGGGACCTCTTCGCCGATCTCGGCAACATGCAGGTCGCCGTACCGGTACTGGCGGGCGCGGTCCTGGTGGCCTGGTTCCGCCGGGCCCGGCGCGCGGCGCTGTGCGCCGTGCTGGCCATGGCCGCCGTGCCCGCCCTGGTCGTCCCGCTGAAGCTGTGGACGGACCGCCAGGGCCCCCTGACGGAGGCCACGGGCTACTACCCGTCGGGGCACACGACCACGGCGATGGTGGCGTACGGAGCGGCGGCCCTGCTGCTCGCCCCGTACCTCAGGCGGTCATGGGTGACGCTCGTCGCCACCGTCCTGCTGACGGCGGCGACGAGCGTCGGTCTGGTGCTGCGCGGCTACCACTGGCCACTGGACGTGGTGGCCGGCTGGTGCCTGAGCGCGGTGCTACTGCTCGCCCTGCGGGCGTGCACGAGGAGCGGTCAGCCGCCGAAGTAGGCGTCGAAGTTCTTGGAGAACTCCCAGTTGTTGAACCGGTCCCAGTTGATGGACCAGGTCATCAGCCCCCGCAGGCCGGACCAGGTTCCGTGCGTCTGGTACGAGCCGCAGTCGACCTTCTTCGTCAGGCAGTTCAGCGCCTTGGTGACCTCGGCGGGCGAGGTGTGTCCGTTGCCCGCCTGGGTGGACGCCGGGAGGCCGAAGGCGACCTGCTCGGGGCGCAGCGCGGGGAACACCCTGGTCCGGTCGCCAGCGACGGGGAAGCCGGTGAGCAGCATGTCGGTCATGGCGATGTGGAAGTCGGCCCCGCCCATCGAGTGGTACTGGTCGTCCAGGCCCATGATCGAGCCCGAGTTGTAGTCCTGGACGTGCAGCAGGGTGAGGTCGTCGCGCAGGGCGTGGATGACCGGCAGGTAGGCGCCGGCGCGCGGGTCCTGGCCTCCCCAGGGGCCGGAACCGTAGTACTGGTAGCCGAGCTGCACGAAGAAGGTCTCGGGGGCCATGGTGAGGACGAAGCCGGCGCCGTACTTCGCCTTGAGGGTCTTCACCGCGGAGATCAGGTTCACGATGACGGGGGTCGTCGGGCTGCGGAAGTCGGTGTCACCGGTCGCGAGGGACAGCGAGTGGCCCTCGAAGTCGATGTCCAGACCGTCGAGTCCATAGGTGTCGATGATCTTGCTGACGGAGGAGACGAAGGTGTCGCGGGCCGCGGTCGAGGCGAGCTGCACCTGGCCGTTCTGGCCGCCGATCGAGATCAGCACCTTCTTGCCGGCCGCCTGCTTGGCCTTGACGGCTGCCTTGAACTCCGCCTCGCTCTCGACGTTCGGGCACTCCGTGGCGGGGCAGAGCGAGAAGCGGATGTCGCCCGAGGTGACGGACGTCGGCTCGCCGAAGGCGAGGTTGATGACGTCCCACGAGTCCGGCACGTCGGCCATGCGTGTGTAGCCGGAGCCGTTGGCGAAGCTGGAGTGGAGGTAGCCGACGAGCGCGTGGGCCGGGAGGCCGGCGCCGGTGCCCCCCGTGCCGCCGGTGCCCGTGGTGGCGTTCACGGCCGCCGACTTCGCGGACTCACCGGCGGCGTTGACCGCGCTGACCTGGAAGCTGTACGCCGACGACGCGGCCAGCCCGGTCACGGTGGCCGAGGTCCCGGTGGTGTCGAGGACCTTGGTGCCGCCGCGGTAGACGCGGTAACCGGTGGCTCCGGCGGAGGCGGTCCAGGACAGCGGCACGGAGGACGCGGTGGCCGTACCGGCCTTCAGCCCGGTGGGGGCCGCCGGGACGGCGACGGGGCCGCCGCCGGGGCCGGTCAGGGTGAGGTCGTCGGCGTAGTAGGCGGGGGTGCCGTACCAGCCGTGTGTGTAGACGGTCACCGACGTGGTCGCGGGGCCGGTCCTGAAGGTGGTGGTGAGCTGCTTGTACGCGCCGGCGGACTGGGTCCAGGTGGAGACGTCGGTGGTGCCGGTGCCGGACGCCCCGAGGTAGACGTAGCTGCCCTGCACCCAGGCGCCGAGCGTGTAGGCGGAGTCGGGCTTCACCGTCACCGTCTGGGAACACCGCGCGTTGTCGCTGCCGGCCGGGGTGGCCTTCAGCGCCGAACTCCCGCCGTGCACAGGCGTGCTGACGGCGGCTCCGCTGCCGCCCGAGCACGTCCAGCCGTCCAGGCCCGCCTCGAAGCCCCCGTTGCGCGCCAGGTCGGCGTCGGCGGCGCCGGCGGCCGGTGCGGTCGCGACCAGGGCTCCGGCGGCGAGCAGCGCCGCCGAGAGTACGGCCAGGAGTCCGGAAGGTCGGACGGGTGGCCCGGTACGGGATCCGGTGCGTTCCACAACAGCCTCCGTGCAAGAGGGGATCGAACGGTTGGCGCACAACATGGTCCAGACCAATCAGGTTGTCAAGACCTCTGGTGGCGCGTCACCCCCCGTCACGCGCCCCGCGCGCGGCGGCGGCCTCGTGCAGGGCGAGTTCCAGCAGGGTGGCGTCGGTGAGCACCCCCGAGCCGTCGGGCGGGATGAGCCACCGCACACCGCCGACCGTGATGCCCGGCCGCGGCACGACGATCCAGGCCCCGCGGCCGACCCCGCGGATACCCGTCCCGAGCCATCGGGAGGCCGTCCCCGGAGGCACGAAGAAGCCCATCCGGGAATCGCCGAAGTCCGCCAGCACAGGCCCCGGCCGGTCGATGAGACGGGTGAGCACGTCGAGCGTCGGATAGCCCAGCTCGGCGGGGACGATCAGCACGTCCCAGCGTTTCCCGGCGGGAAGGAGCGCGATCCCCCGCGGATCGCGCACCCACTCACGCCGGCAGGCCTCCGGGTCCGGCGCCACCGATGCGAGCCATGTGATCGCGGCTTTCGCCCCCGTGCCGGTCATGGACTGCCTCCCTCTCCCGCGGTTCACCGGCGGTGTTCCGCCGGTGCGTTCACAGGAGAGAGAGGGTCCGGACCGGATCATGACGCGGGTTCGGCCACCGATAGCCGGTGACCTGGATCACCCCGCGGACTCAGCTGTCGAAACCGAGACCCAGCCGGTCCATGGTCCGCAGCCACAGGTTGCGGTGGCCGCCGTGGCTGTCGGCCCGGGCGAGGGACCTCTTGGTGAGCTCGATGCCGGCCCAGGCGAAGGGCTCGGGCGGGAAGGGCATCGGTTTGGACCGCACCATCTCCAGCGCGGTTCGCTCCGTCTGCTCACCGGAAAGCAGATCGAGCATCACGTCGGCACCGAAACGGGTCGCTCCGACGCCCAGGCCGGTGTATCCGCCGGCATAGGCGACCCGTCCGCGGCGGGCCGTGCCGAAGAACGCGGAGAAGCGCGAGCAGGTGTCGATCGCGCCGCCCCAGGCATGGGTGAAACGCACTCCGGAAAGCTGCGGAAAACACTCGAAGAACTGGCCGGCGAGCTTCAGGAAGGTCTCCGGACGCTGATCGAGCGCGGAATCGAGCCGGCCGCCGTACGGATAGACGGCGTCGTATCCGCCCCACAGGATCCGGTTGTCCGCGGACAGCCGGAAATAGTGGAACTGATTGGCGCTGTCGCCGAGGCCCTGCCGGTTTCCCCAGCCGACCGAGGCGAGTTGCCGGGCGTCGAGCGGCTCCGTCATCAGCGCGTAGTCGTACACCGGCACGGTGTACGCGCGCACCCTTCTGACCAGCGACGGGAAGATGTTCGTGCCCAGTGCGACCTGGCGGGCGAACACCCGGCCGTACGGGGTGCGTACCGCCATGCCGGCGCCCGACTCGGCGAGTTCCAGGCCCCGGGTGTGCTCGTGGATCCGTACGCCGAGTCCGAGGCAGGCCTCCTTGAGGCCCCAGGCGAGCTTCGCCGGATGGAGCATCGCGACGCCGCGCCGGTCCAGGAGCCCGCCCAGGAACGTCGGCGAGTCGACTTCGGCGCGCACCTGGTCCCGGTCGAGGAACTCCAGGCCTGTGAAGCCGAGCTCCCGTGTCCTGCCGTGCCATTCGCGCAGCTCTTCGAGCTGGTGGGGCTGGGTGGCGACATCGATCTCACCGGTGCGTTCGAAGTCGCAGTCGATGGAGTAGCGGGCGACCGCGGCCTCGATGGCGTCCAGGTTCTGTCCGCCCAGCTCCTCCAGCTTCCCGATCTCGTCCGGCCAGCGCTCCAGTCCGTTGGCGAGGCCGTGGGTCAGGGACGCCGCGCAGAACCCCCCGTTGCGGCCCGAAGCGGCCCAGCCCACCTCGTGGCCCTCGATGAGGACGACGTCGCGTCCGGGGTCCCGCTCCTTGGCGAGCAGGGCGGTCCACAGTCCGCTGTAGCCGCCGCCGACCACGAGGAGGTCGCAGTGCTCGTCCCCGGCGAGGGCGGGGACTGCCTCCGGCCTGCCCGGGTCGTCGAGCCAGTAGGACAGGGGGCGCGCGTCGGAGAGTGAGTGCGCGGCAGTACGCATGGCATCCGGGGCCATGGTTTCCAACTCCTTCGGATTCTTCTATCTTCCCGCATTGCTCTTCCGCCGGTTCGATATGAGCTGTCCGGCGAGAACCACCGTCACGGCGATGACGAACATGGCCGTTCCGATGACGTTGATCTGCACAGGTGTTCCACGCTGGGCCGATCCCCAGACGAACATGGGGAAGGTCACCGTGGAACCCGCGTTGAAATTGGTGATGATGAAGTCGTCGAAGGAGAGCGCGAAGGCCAGCAGCGCTCCTGCGGCGATCCCGGGGGCGGCGATGGGAAGGGTCACCCGGACGAACGTCTGGACGGGACCGGCGTAGAGGTCGCGGGCGGCCTCCTCCAGCCGGGGGTCCATCGACATCACGCGCGCCTTGACCGCCGTCACCACGAAGCTGAGGCAGAACATGATGTGCGCGATCAGCACGGTCCAGAACCCGAGCTGGGCGCCCATGTTGAGGAACAGCGTGAGCAGCGAGGCAGCCATGACGACTTCGGGCATGGCCATCGGCAGGAAGATCAGCGAGTTGACGGCGCCGCGGGCGCGGAAGCGGTAGCGGACCAGCGCGAAGGCGATCATCGTGCCGAGCGCGGTCGCGCCGATCGTCGCCCAGAAAGCGATCCGCAGGGAGAGCGACAGCGAACCGCAGAGGTCGGCGACGCCGCAGGGATCCTTCCAGGCGTCCAGGGAGAACCGCTGCCAGGCGTAGTTGAAGCGCCCGTTCGGCTTGTTGAAGGAGAACACCATGACGACGATGTTCGGCAGGATCATGTACGCGAGGGTCAGCAGACCGGCGAGCACGACCAGGTTCCGGCGGATCCATCGGAGTACGGGCATCAAACCAGGTCCTCCGTACCGGAGCGGCGGATGTAGACGGTGACCACGAGGAGCACGACCGCCATGAGGATGAAGGAGAGGGCGGCCGCCGTCGGATAGTCCAGCACCCGCAGGAACTGGGTCTGGATGACGCTGCCGACCATCTTGGTGTCGGTGGAGCCGAGCAGTTCCGCGTTGACGTAGTCGCCGCTGGCCGGGATGAACGTCAGCAGCGTGCCCGAGACGACCCCGGGCATCGACAGCGGGAGCGTCACCTTGCGGAAGGTGGTGGCGGGCGTGGCGTAGAGGTCGCCCGCGGCCTCGTGCAGCCGTCCGTCGATCCGGTCCAGCGAGGTGTACAGCGGAAGGATCATGAACGGCAGGAAGTTGTACGTCAGTCCGCAGACGACGGCCATGGGGGTGGCCAGGACGCGGTTGTTCTCCGTCCAGCCGAGCCAGCTGGTGACGTCGAGGACGTGCAGCGTGCCGAGGACGTCCACGACGGCGCCGCCGTCGGCCAGGATCGTCTTCCAGGCGAGCGTCCGGATCAGGAAGCTGGTGAAGAACGGCGCGATGACCAGGACGAGCACCAGGTTGCGCCAGCGGCCGGCCTTGAAGGCGATCAGATACGCGAGCGGGTACCCGAGCAGCAGGCACAGGAGCGTGGCCGTGCCGGCGTACAGCAGGGACCTGATGAACTGGGGGTAGTAGTCGGTGAAGGCGTCCCAGTACGTCTGGAAGTGCCAGGTGACCTGGAAGCCCTTCTCCAGGGACCCGGTCTGCACCGAGGTCGACGCCTGGTAGACCATCGGCAGGGCGAAGAAGACGAGCAGCCACAGGATGCCGGGGAGCAGCAGCCAGTAGGGGACGAGCCGCCTGCGGGCGGACGGCTTGCGGATCTTCGGTTCGGTGGCCGGCGCCGGTGGCGCTTCGGTGACGCTCACGCCGCGTCCTCCACGCCTTCCACACCGGCGGCTATGTCCTGGGCGGCGTCCAGTCCGAAGGTGTGGTCCGGGTTCCAGTGCAGGACGACCTCGGCGCCGGGGGTGAACCCCGCGCGGTGCTCGACGTTCTGCTCGTACACGTGCAGCGCCTCGCCGACCGGGCTCTCGACGACGTACTGGGTGCTGACGCCGATGAAGCTGGAGTCGACTATGCGTCCGGCGACGCGGTTGCGGCCGTCGGCCACGGCTCCGTCGTCGCCGGGGAGGGCGAGGGAGATCTTCTCGGGGCGGATGCCGAGGAGCAGCCTGCCGCCGCTCGCGGCCGGGGCCTGACATCGCGTACCGGGCAGCCGGAGCTTGCCGCCGCCCGCGGAGACCACTATCTCCGTGCCGGTGGAGACGATCTCGCCCTCGATCAGGTTGGAGGTCCCGAGGAAGTTCGCGACGAACGTGGTACTCGGGTTCTCGTACAGGTCGGCGGGGGCACCGAGCTGCTCGACCCGGCCGCCGTTCATCACCGCGACGGTGTCGGCCATGGTCATGGCCTCCTCCTGGTCGTGGGTGACGTGGATGAAGGTGATGCCCACCTCGGTCTGGATGCGCTTGAGTTCGAGCTGCATCTGGCGGCGCAGTTTGAGGTCGAGGGCGCCGAGCGGCTCGTCGAGGAGGAGTACCTGGGGGTGGTTGATGAGGGCGCGGGCCACGGCGACGCGCTGTTGCTGGCCGCCGGAGAGCTGGTGCGGGCGGCGGTGGGCGAAGTCGCCCAGCTCGACGAGGTCCAGCATCTCGCCGACCTGCTTCTTCACGGACCTGATGCCGCGCCGGCGCAGGCCGAAGGCCACGTTCTCGGTGACGTCGAGGTGCGGGAAGAGCGCGTAGCTCTGGAAGACGGTGTTGACCGGCCGTTTGTACGGGGGCAGGTCCGTGATGTCGCGCCCGCCCAGCGACACGGTGCCGGTGGTGGCCTCCTCCAGCCCCGCGATCATCCGCAGGGTGGTGGTCTTGCCGCAGCCGGACGCGCCGAGCAGCGCGAAGAAGGAGCCCTGCGGGACGGTGAGGTCGAGGGGGTGCACGGCGGTGAAGGAGCCGTACGTCTTGCTGATCCCGGTGAGACGGACGTCGCCGCCCGCCGTCTGCTGCTGTGTCATGGGTCGCGGTCCCAGTGGTGTCGGGGGAGATCGGAAGGGGACGGGCCGGTCAGGCGCCGATGAGCTTGGCGAACTTCTCCTCGTACGCCGTCTCTTCGTCGGAGCTGAGGGAGCGGAAGGACCGCGACTTCGCGGCCATCGCCTTGTCGGGCAGGATCAGCGTGTTGGACGCCATCGCCTTGTCGATCTTCGCCAGCTCCGTCGCGACCCCGTCCACCGGGCAGACGTAGTTGATGTACGCGGCGAGCTGGGCGGCCACCGGGGGCTCGTAGTAGTAGTCCATGAGCTTCTCGGCGTTGGTCTTGTGCCGCGCCCTGGCCGGTACCAGCATGTTGTCGCTGGAGGTGATGTAACCGGCGGCCGGTATCGCGAACTCGATGTCCGGGTTGTCGGCCTGGAGCTGGATGATGTCGCCCGCCCAGGCCACGCAGGCCGCGATGTCGCCCTTGCTGAGGTCCGCGGTGTAGTCGTTGCCGGTGAAGCGGCGTATCTGCTTCCTGTCGACGCCCTTCTGCATCCGGCCGATGGCGGCGTCGTAGTCGGCGTCGGTGAAGGACTCCGGGTCCTTGCCCATGTCGAGGAGCGTCATGCCGACCGAGTCGCGCATCTCCGAGAGGAAGGAGACCTTCCCCTTGAGCCCGGGGTCGTCGAGCAGTTGGCTGATGGAGTCGACCCTGCGTCCGCCGGTCGCCTTCCGGTTGTAGGCGATGACGGTCGGGATGCCGGTCCAGGGGTAGGAGTAGGCGCGTCCCGGGTCCCAGTCGGGTGTACGGAACTGGGGCGAGAGGTTCGCGAAAGCGTGGGGCAGGTTGGACGGGTCGAGCTTCTGCGCCCAGCCGAGCCTGATGATGCGGGCGGCGAGCCAGTCCGTCACGATGACGAGGTCGCGTCCGGTGTCCTGGCCCGCGGCGAGCTGCGGTTTGATCTTCCCGAAGAACTCGACGTTGTCGTTGATGTCCTCGGTGTACTTGACCTTGATCCCGGTACGTTTCGTGAAGGCGTCGAGGGTCGGACGGCTCTTCTCGTCCTCGCTGACGTCCATGTACTCGGTCCAGTTGGAGAAGTTGACCTGCTTCTCCGCCGCGGAGTGGTCGTCGGACGCCGCTGCCGCGTCCCCCTCCCTCCTGGCGGGCGGGATGCCGCACGCGCTCAGCGTGCCGAGGCCGCCGAGTGCGAGGGCGCCCGTACCGGATGCCCGGAGAAGCGAACGGCGGGTGAGGGCGCCCCTGCCGTCTCTGAGGCTGCGCCTCATGGCGGCAAGCTGGGGCGCGGAGAGGCGCTCGGGCTCGTACTGCTCCATACGCGTTGCCCTTCCGGGTGGGTCGGGCCGCCGGGTGGCGGCCGCTGCTATCGGTCCCCGAAGACGGTGCGGTGCCAGTCCTTCCGGGCCACCGCGGTGTTGTCGTACATGACGTGCTTGACCTGTGTGTACTCCTCGAAGGAGTACGACGACATGTCCTTGCCGAAGCCGCTGGCCTTGTATCCGCCGTGCGGCATCTCGCTGATGATCGGGATGTGGTCGTTGATCCACACGCAGCCCGCCGCGATCTCGCGGGTCGCGCGGTTCGCCCGGTACAGGTCGCGGCTCCAGGCGGAGGCTGCGAGGCCGTACGGGGTGTCGTTGGCGAGGCGGATTCCCTCGTCGTCGGTGTCGAAGGGCAGCACCACCAGGACCGGTCCGAAGATCTCGGAACCCACGACCTCGCTGTCCTGGGCCGCGTCCGTGATCAGGGTGGGCCGGTAGTAGGCGCCGTCGGCGAGTTCGCCGCCGGGGGCCTCGCCGCCGGTGACGACGGTGGCGTAGGCACGGGCACGCTCGACGAAACCGGCTACCCGGTCGCGCTGCTGGTGGCTGATCAGCGGGCCGAGGTCGGTCGAGGGGTCGAAGGGGTCGCCGAGCCGCACGCTCTCCATCAGGGCGGCGACGCCTGCCACGAACGCGTCGTACAGCGGGCGCTGGACGTAGGCGCGGGTGGCGGCCGTGCAGTCCTGGCCGGTGTTGATCAGGGAGGCGGCGACCGCTCCGTTCACCGCGGCCTCCAGGTCGGCGTCGTCGAACACGAGGAAGGGGGCCTTGCCGCCGAGCTCCAGGTGGAGGCGCTTGACGGTGGAGGTGGCGATCTCGGCGACCCGCTTGCCGACCGCGGTGGATCCGGTGAAGGAGGTCATGACGACGTCGGGGTGGCCGACGAGGTGCTCGCCGGCGTCCCGGCCCGCGCCGGACACGATGTTGATCACGCCGTCTGGAATGCCCGCCTCCGTGGCCGCCTGGGCGAACATCAGCGAGGTCAGCGGAGTGATCTCGGCGGGCTTGAGCACGATCGTGTTGCCTGCGGCGACGGCGGGGAGGACCTTCCAGGCGGCCATCTGGAGCGGGTAGTTCCACGGCGCGATCGAGCCGACGACCCCGATGGCCTCCCGGCGCACGTAGGAGGTGTGGTCGCCGCTGTACTCGGCGGCCGACCTCCCCTCCAGGTGGCGGGCGGCGCCCGCGAAGAACGAGGCGTTGTCGACGGTGCCGGGGACGTCGAACTCGGTGGAGAGCTTGACCGGCTTGCCGCACTGCAGGGTCTCGGCGTACGCGAAGTCGTCGGCCCGCGCCGCGAGTACGGCGGCGAACCGGTGCAGGGCGTCCGAGCGCTCGGCGGGGGTGGCGCCCGACCAGCCGGGGAAGGCCGCGCGGGCGGCGGCGACCGCGGCGTCGACGTCGTCCGTGCCCGCCAGTTCGTAGCGGTACACCGCCTCGCCCGTCGCGGGGTTCACCACCTCCTGGTGGCGCCCCGACGTCCCGGCCCGCAGCCGTCCGCCGATGTACTGCGCACCCTCGGCGAAGCGGTCCTGCACCTGGAAACCGTTGCCCATGACGCTCTCCTCCGCCACCCACCTGACCAGGGGCGGCGTAGCTATTTCTCGAATTGAGTGCCGATCCTGACAGAGGAGACCTCTACCAACAAGTGATTCCGTTGTTTCCTTTTGGTTACGCGACGGAATCTGTCGACGATGTGTCGCGTGGACACGGAAATCCCCATACCGACTGTCAGTGGCGGATGTCAGACTCGGCTGCCATGGGACAGGAACACATGGACGGCCTCCTGGAGCGGACGGCACGCGGTGAACACGTGAAGTACCTGCCCTTCTGGGGGCACCGGCCCCGTGCGGACGGCAGGCTCGGGAAGAGCTGCCTCAGCCAGTGGTGGCCCTCGCCGTTCACCGTCGGTTCCGTGACCTATGCGTCGGCGGAGCACTGGATGATGGCCGGCAAGGCGCGGCTGTTCGGGGACGCGGCGGCGGAGCGGAGCGCCGTGGCGGCCGGCAGCCCCGCGGCGGCGAAGAAGGCGGGCCGGCTGGTCGAGGGCTTCGACGACGAGGTGTGGACCCGGGAGCGGTTCGCCCTGGTGGTGGAGGGCAGCGTCCACAAGTTCGGCCAGGACCCCGCGCTGCGGGCGTACTTGCTCGGCACCGGGGACCGTGTGCTCGTCGAGGCGAGCCCGCTGGACCGGATATGGGGCATCGGACTCGCCGTGGACGATCCGCGCACGCCGGAGCCGGCGTCCTGGCGGGGCCTGAACCTGCTGGGCTTCGCGCTCATGGAGGCGCGGACCCGGCTGCGCGCGGGGTGACGCGGAGCGGCCCGGCCGGGAGAAGGCCTCCCCGGCCGGGCCGCGACGGATCCTTCGCGCGGGGTCAGCGCAGGGCGCCGACGACCAGCGACGTGGAGTACGGGTCGTCGTACTCGTAGTCGCTGCCGTTTCCCTCGTTGGCGACGGTCCAGATGAGGAAGCCGAGGAAGATCGCGCTGACGACGATCGAGATCGATCCGAGGATGATCCCGGCGAGCGCCATCCCCCCGTTGGTCGCCTCTCCCCGCCTGGCGCGGCCCCGGCCGATGATGCCGAAGATCAGGGCGAGGATGCCCAGGATGATTCCGAGTCCCCACATACAGAAGCCGACCACGGCGATGATGCCGAGCACCATCGCGGCGGTACCCAGCCCGTTCGCGGGCGCGGGGCCCCAGGACTGCTGGGCCGTGTAGCCGGGGTATCCCGGGTATCCGTACGCCGCCGGGGGCGGGGCGGGCGCGGCGGGGTAGCCGTACGCCGCCGAGGGCGCGGCGGGCGCGGCCGGGTAGCCGTACTGCGCGGGCTGCCCCGGTCCGGTGGGCGCGATCGGCGGCGCGGGCACGCCGGGCTGGTGCGGGCCGAAGGCTCCGGCAGGGGGTCCGGGTATCGGCCCGGTTCCCGAGTCGGCGTTCGGCATGGATGTGACCGTGGGCTGGTCGTGCACGGTCGGCGGCCGGGCGTCGGCGGGCTTCCCCAGATCGACCCTGCTGTCCGGCGGAGCCCACGGATCGCGCGGCGCACCCCCGCCACCGGGCTGCTGTGTGTTGTCTGACATGGGCCTCCCCCATCGTGATCCCGCCCCATGCTACGACCCGGCACCGCGCCCCACGGCCCCGCCTACGATGATCGGTGCAGCCGGCGCGCCCGGCAGAAATCCGAGACCCGGGAGATTCCGATGAACGATCTGCGTCCCTTCGTCGCAGGGCTGCCCAAGGCCGAGCTGCACGTCCACCACGTCGGGTCGGCCTCGCCCCGCATCGTGGCCGAACTGGCGGCCCACCACCCCGATTCCAAGGTGCCCACGGACCCGGAGGCGCTGTCGGACTTCTTCACCTTCACCGACTTCGGGCACTTCATCGACGTGTACCTCTCGGTGGTGGACCTGATCCGCACCCCGGAGGACGTCCGGCTGCTGACCTTCGAGGTCGCCCGCGACATGGCCCGGCAGAACATCCGGTACGCGGAGCTGACCGTCACCCCGTTCAGCTCTACCCGCCGGGGCATCCCGGAGCAGGGCTTCATGGAGGCCATCGAGGACGCGCGCAAATCCGCCGAGGCGGAGCTGGGCGTCGTGCTGCGCTGGTGCTTCGACATTCCCGGTGAGGCCGGCCTGGAGGCCGCCGAGGAGACGACCCGGCTGGCCCTGGACCTGCGCCCCGAGGGACTCGTCTCCTTCGGTCTGGGCGGACCCGAGGTGGGCGTGGAACGCCCGCAGTTCAAGCCGTACTTCGACCGGGCGATCGCCTCGGGTCTGCACTCCGTGCCGCACGCCGGGGAGACCACGGGGCCGCAGACCGTCTGGGACGCGCTGACCGCGCTGCGCGCCGAGCGCATCGGCCACGGCACCAGTTCCACCCAGGACCCGAAGCTGCTGGCCCATCTCGCCGAGCACCGTATCGCCCTGGAGGTCTGCCCGACGTCCAACATCGCCACCCGCGCGGTGGCCGACCTCGATCAGCACCCGATCAGGGAGATGGTCGAGGCGGGGGTCCTCGTGACGGTCAACAGCGACGACCCGCCCATGTTCGGCACCGACCTCAACAACGAGTACGGGGTGGCGGCCCGGCTACTCGGCCTGGACGAGCGCGGACTGGCCGAGCTGGCGAAGAACGCGGTACAGGCCTCGTACCTCGACCCCGCGGGCAAGCGGGCGCTGGCCGCCGAGATCGACACGTACACGACGAACTGGCTGGAGGCTCCCGGCCGGTGAGCCCCGCGGTCACAATGGCCCCATGACCACCACCGTCACCGCCGTGGCTCACCGCGGCGATCCCTACCGTGCCCGCGAGAACACCCTCCCCTCGATCCGGTCCGCCGTGGAACGGGGGGCGGACGCGGTCGAGATCGACGTCCGCGTCACCCGGGACAGGGTGCCCGTGCTGCTGCACGACGCCACGCCGGAACGTCTGTGGGGCCACGACGTCCGTCTCGACCGACTGGATCACCGGGAGCTGCTGGAGAGGACCGGCGGCGGGGTGCCGACCCTCCGTGAGGCACTGTCCGCCGCCGGCCACCGCCGGATCATGATCGACCTGCCCGGCTCGACCGACGCGTCCGTGCGGGAGATCGTCGGTGTGGTGCGGGAGTCCGGGGCGGGGGACCGCGTGTACTACTGCGCGGACACACACGCGATGCTCCGGGTACGGGCGGCCGATCCGTCCGCCGAGATCGCGCTGACCTGGACGACTCTCGCCCCTCCGCGCGCCGTACTGCTGGACGCGGTGCGACCGCGGTGGCTGAACTACCGGTTCGGCCTGCTGAGCCGCGAGATCGCCGACCGTGTCCACTCCGACGGGTTGCTGGTGTCCGCCTGGACGGCGGACACCAGGCGCACCATGCGCCGGCTGATCGGCTACGGCGTCGACTCGATCACGACCAACCGGATCGACGCTCTGCGGGCGGAACTGTCCAACTCTCCCTCGCGCGAGGCCTCTTGATCGGTCCGGCATCATGGGCCGTGTCGCACCGTCCGTGATCCCAGGAGCAGCCGTGACCGAGTCCAGCCCCCGCACGGCCCCAGCCCGTGTCCGTTCCGACGTCGCCCACAACGCCCGTGTGTGGAACCACTGGCTGGGAGGCACGGACAACTTCGCCGTGGACCGCGCGATCGGCGACCGGGTCACCGGCATGTACCCGAGCATCGGCGAAGTGGCCCGCGCGGACCGGGCGTTCCTGGGCCGGGTGGTACGTCATCTGGCGGGGGACGCGGGCGTCGGCCAGTTCCTGGACATCGGCACCGGCCTGCCCACCGCGGACAACACCCACGAGGTCGCCCAGCACACGGCGCCCGACGCGCGCGTCGTCTACCTCGACAACGATCCGATCGTCCTGGCGCACGCGCGGTCCCTGCTCACCAGCTCGCCCGAGGGCGCCACCGAGTACATCGAGGCGGACGCCCGCGATCCGGAGCTGGTCCTGCGCCTCGCCGGACGGACCCTGGATCTGGACCGCCCGGTCGCGGTGATGATGCTGGGCATCCTCAACTTCGTCCTGGACACGGACGAGGCGCGGGGCATCGTGGCCACCCTCATGGAGGGTCTGCCCTCCGGGAGCCATCTGGTGCTCACGCACCCGACGCTGGAGCTGGGCGGCGGGGGCAACGAGGCCGCGATGCGCTTCTGGAACGAGAACGCGACCCCGCCGATCACCGCCCGCGGCCGCACCGAGTTCGCGTCCTTCCTGGCGGGCCTGGACGTCCTGGAGCCGGGCATCGTGTCCTGTTCCAGGTGGCGGTCCGGCTCCGCCGCGCGGAACCCGGAGGTGGCGCAGTTCGGCGCGGTGGGCCGCAAACCGTAGACATCGGCACGTGAGCCGTGAAGCGGTGCCGGCCGCTCAGGCGGGCGCGGCGACGGGCGCGGCGCCCGTCGCCTCCAGCCGCTTGATCATCCGCCGGACGACGAGCAGCGGGATGACGCCGATGATCCCGAAGGACATGTCGATGACCGTCCACCAGAAGGGGATGTCCCGGACGGGCCCGCAGATCAGGGCCAGCGGCACGATCCCGGCGCAGGCGATCATGCCGAACTCGATGACCCAGATGTTGCGGACCGGGTCGCGGTAGGGACCGAGGAAGGCGACGGCGATGACCAGGTGGGCGAAGGCCAGCCAGTCGGTGCCGTAGAGGACGAAGGGGTATTTCGCATCTGCCTCGTCGAGGCCGGCGCGGACCCTGGTGATCCACTCGGTGAGAGCCGGGAGGTGCTCGGGGAAGGGAGAGGCCGAGGACGTCAGGAGGCCCTCGGCCCAACGGAGTTCGTGCACCAGTGGGAAGGCGGTCAGCCCGCTAAGCACCAGGCAGACGACGAAGACGACCAACCACACGCGTATGCGCCGCAAGAGGGCCCGCTCGCTCATGCTCCGCAGCGTACGCCCATCATGAACACGTTCAAAAGTGGGGGTCCGTCCCGCCCGGTCCGCTCAGAGGCCGACGATCGAGTTCCACCTCTTGGCGAACCCGGTGCGCTCCTCGGAGGTGATGTCCCGGGCGATGGCGAGGCGTTCACGCATCGCGCCGTCGGGGAAGATCAGCGGGTCCTCGGCGAGCGCGGCGGTCTCCTCGTCCTTGGACGACGCCAGGATCTCGCGGGCGGCCGGCACCGGGCAGACGTAGTTGACCCAGCCGGCCAGCTCCGCGGCCACCTCCGGGTCGTAGTAGTGGTCGACGAGCTCCTCCGCGTTCCGCTTGTGGCCCGCGAGGTCCGGGATCATGAGGGACTCCGACCAGAGTTCGGCACCCTCCTCGGGCACCACGAACTCGATGTCCGGGTTGTCGGCCTGGAGCTGGACGACGTCCCCGGAGTAGGCCTGGCAGGCGAGCACGTCGCCGTTGGCCAGGTCCTTGATGTAGTCGTTGCCGGTGAACCGCCGGATGTGACGGGACCTCACACGCCGCTCGACCTGCTCGCACATCTCGTGGAAGTCGTCGGCGGTCCAGCGGGTGACGTCGGCCCCGTTCCCCTGCATCAGCAGCGCGAACGCCTCGTCGAGGCCGGACAGCAGGGTCACCCGGCCGCGCAGGTCGTCCGCCCAGAGCTCACCGGTGTGCCGGATCTCCCGGCCGAGCTTCGCCCGGTTGTACGCGATGCCGGTGATCCCGGACTGCCAGGGCACGCTGTGCAGCCGTCCGCGGTCGAACGCGGGCGAACGAAGCTGCGGGTCCAGGTACTCGGCGACGTTGGGCTGCCGCGACCGGTCCATCTCCTGCACCCATCCGAGCCGCACGAACCGGGCGGCCATCCAGTCGCTGACGACGATGAGGTCGCGGCCCGTCGGCTGGTGGTTCATCAGCGCGGGACTGATCTTCCCGAAGAACTCGTCGTTGTCGTTGATCTCCTCGGTGTAGGTGACGGAGATCCCCGTCCGACGCGAGAACGATTGGAGCGTGGGGCGCTTCGACTCGTCGTCGTCGTCGGTGTCGATGTAGAGGGGCCAGTTGGCGAAGTGCAGCGAGCGGTCGCTGTCCGACCTGTCGTGGCCGGAGCGGTCACCCGGCTCCACGTAGGCGGCGGGCACACCGCAGCCGGCCAGGGCGGCACCGGCAGCTCCGGCGCCGAGGGCACGCAGCAGGGAACGGCGGGACATGGGGTGGTCCGGAATCGAGCGCACCCGCGCAGCATGGCGGCCCGCCGCCGTACCGGGCAATGGACCAACCGTCCAGCGGGTGGACCCTGTTACGCACACCCTGTCCATGACCTACGGCCTCTCGTTCGGATCATGCCGGGCCCGTGTCCCGGGGCGAGAGCGGCTGCGACCGCGTCCGGGCGGCGGCTCGGCCCGGATCGGCCGCATCCGGTGCCCTGAGGTGGCGGACGCGGGGTAGTCGGAGATCACCCGGACGGCGCTTTTGCCGCCCGGCCCGATCCCACAGCCCCCGAGGAGCACCATGTTCACCTTCAGCGCGTTGTCCCGGCGACTGCAGCGCAGTGCGCGCAAGGTGTTCGGATGGGAGCGGCTGCGCCCGGAGCAGTTGCGGGCGATGAAGTCGGTCATGGAGCAGCGCGACACTCTCGTGGTGATGCCGACCGGTGCGGGGAAGTCCGCCGTCTACCAGGTGCCCGGGGTACTTCTGCCCGGCCCCACCGTCGTCGTCTCCCCTCTGATCGCCCTGCAACGGGACCAGGTGAGCGGCCTGCTGGGACGGGCCGGTGCGGACGCCGCGGCCGTGAACTCCACCCAGAGCCGCGGCGAGAACGACGCGGTGTGGGACCGGATCAGCGAAGGAGACGTCGACTTCGTCTTCCTCGCCCCGGAGCAGCTGGCCAAGGACGAGGTGGTCGAGCAGCTCGCGGCGGCACGGCCCGCGCTGTTCGTCGTGGACGAGGCACAGTGCGTGTCGACCTGGGGGCACGACTTCCGGCCCGAGTACCTGCGACTGGGCCAGGTGATCGACCGGATCGGCCGCCCGCCGGTGCTCGCCCTCACGGCGAGCGCCGCCGCCCCGGTGCGGGCGGACATCGTCCAGCGGCTCGGCATGCGCGACGTGCGGGAGGTCGTCACCGGCTTCGACCGGCCCAACATCCACCTGGAGGTCATCCCCTTCCGGAGCGCAGCCGACAAGCGCCGGGCGGTGGTCGAACGCGCCGCCGCCGAACCCAAGCCCGGGCTGGTCTACGCGGCGACCCGCAAGGAGTCCGAGGAGTACGCCCGCGAGCTGGGCGACCTGGGGCTGGGCGTGGCGGCGTACCACGCCGGCCTGCCCGCCAAGGAACGCGGCGCGGTGCACGACCGATTCCTCGCGGGGGAGCTCGACGTGGTGGTGGCCACCTCCGCCTTCGGGATGGGCATCGACAAGCCGGACGTCCGGTTCGTGCTGCACGCCTCGGTGCCCGGGTCCCTGGACGCCTACTACCAGGAGATAGGCCGCGCCGGACGGGACGGGAAGCCGGCCCGGGCGATCCTCGCCTACCGGTCGCAGGACCTCGGCATGCAGCGGTTCTTCGCCGCCGGACGCCCCGACCCGGACACCGTCTCCCAGGTAGCCGGCGCACTGGAGGAACACGCCGGCCCGGTCCGGCCGAGCGACCTGCGCAGCGAGACGGGCCTGACTGCCAGTCGGCTGACGGCCGTCGTCAATCTGCTGGAACAGGTCGAAGCGGTACGCACCACCGAATCGGGAGACCTGGAGACCACCGGCGCCACCGATCCGGCGGAGGCCGCCCGCAAGGCCGTGGAACTCGGTGACGCGCACCAGCAGCTGGAGCGATCGCGGGTCGACATGATGCGGGGCTACGCGGAGAACACGGGCTGCCGGCGGCGGTTCCTGCTCGGCTACTTCGGGCAGGAACCGGAAGCCGGGGGGTCCTGCGGCTCCTGCGACCGCTGCGAGGCCGCCGCACTCTCCCCGGACGGCCCGAAGGCGGTCGCGGGGGTGCTGGCCGGCACCGGCGGACCGGTGGCCCCGCAGAAGGCGAGCCGCGCCGACGACGCCCCGCACCCCTTCCAGCTCGGCGCCCGGGTCCGGCACGGTCAGTGGGGGGACGGCTCGGTGATGAGCCAGGACGGCCGTCGGCTGACCGTGCTGTTCGAGACGGCCGGCTACCGCACGCTCTCCCTGGACGTGGTCGAGCAGAACGGCTTGCTGACGTTGCACTGAAGGCCCGCGGCCGGCGCGCGGACCACGGGCGCTCGTCCCGCGGCCCGGGATCACGGGCCCGCTCCGACCGGGACGGTACGGGGCGGCGCCCTGGACGCCCCCGGCGGCCCGACAGCCCCGGGAACGCGAAAGGCCCCGGGCCGGAGCCCGGGGCCATCGGGTTCGCGCCGCCGGTCAGCCGTCGAGCGACGTCATGACGTGCTTGATCCGGGTGTAGTCCTCGAAGCCGTACGCGGAGAGGTCCTTGCCGTAGCCGGACTTCTTGAATCCGCCGTGCGGCATCTCGGCCACGAGCGGGATGTGGGTGTTGATCCACACGCAGCCGAAGTCGAGCTGCTTGGACATCCGCATGGCGCGGGAGTGGTCCTTGGTCCACACCGAGGAGGCCAGTGCGTACTCGACGCCGTTGGCGTGCTCGACCGCCTGCTTCTCGTCGGTGAAGGACTGCACGGTGATGACGGGGCCGAAGACCTCGTGCTGGATGATCTCGTCGTCCTGCTGGAGCCCGGACACGACGGTCGGGGCGTAGAAGTAGCCCTTGTCGCCCACCCGGTGACCGCCGGCCTCGACCTTGGCGTGCGCCGGGAGCCGCTCGATGAAGCCGCTGACCTGCGCGAGCTGGTTGGCGTTGTTGAGCGGTCCGTACAGCACGTCCTCGTCGTCCGGCATGCCGGTCTTCGTGTCGGCCGCCGCCTTGGCGAGGGCGGTGACGAACTCGTCGTGGACCGACTCGTGGACCAGGACGCGGGTCGCGGCCGTACAGTCCTGGCCGGCGTTGAAGTAGCCCGCGACGGAGATGCCCTCGACGGCCTTGGCGATGTCGGCGTCCTCGAAGACGACGACCGGGGCCTTGCCGCCGAGCTCCAGGTGGACCCGCTTGACGTCCTTGGCCGCGGACTCCGCGACCTGCATGCCGGCCCGCACCGAGCCGGTGATGGAGGCCATCGCCGGGGTCCGGTGCTCGACCATCGCACGACCGGTGTCACGGTCGCCGCAGAGGACGTTGAAGACACCCTTGGGCAGGATCTGCCCGATGATCTCGGCGATCAGCACGGTGGAGGCCGGAGTCGTGTCGGACGGCTTGATCACGACGGTGTTGCCCGCGGCGAGGGCCGGGGCGAACTTCCAGACGGCCATCATCATCGGGTAGTTCCACGGGGCGACCTGGGCGCACACGCCCACGGGTTCGCGGCGGACGATGGAGGTGAGGCCCTCCATGTACTCGCCGGCCGAACGGCCTTCGAGCAGCCGGGCGGCACCCGCGAAGAAGCGGATCTGGTCCACCATCGGCGGGACCTCTTCGGTACGGGTGAGCCCCAGCGGCTTGCCGGTGTTCTCCGACTCGGCCGCGACGAGGTCCTCCGCGCGTTCCTCGAAGGCGTCCGCGATCTTCAGCAGTGCCTTCTGGCGCTCGGCGGGCGTGATGTCGCGCCACGCGGGGAACGCGGCCGCGGCCGCGTCCATGGCGGCATCGACGTCGGCCTGTCCCGAGAGGGGGGAGGTCGCGTAGACCTCTTCCGTCACCGGGTTGACCACGTCGATGGTCCGCCCGTCCGCGGCGTCCCGGAACTCTCCGTTGATGTAGTTGCGCAGACGGCGCACCTCGGTGGTCACAACCACCCCTCCTGTTCGGCTGTCCGATGGGTGAGACTTCCACCCTAAACCGTTCGGTGTCGCTTTCGACATACCCAACCGCCGTGAACTTCGGATTCGGTGAGATTGAAGGTCTCAGACAACGAATTTCATCGATTCGGGCTTGCCAGACAGACGAGTAGCGGTGCAGAGTGGAGGCGTGGCAAGTCGCAGCGCAGACTCCAGGACCGGGAGCGGATCGTCACCAGCGGTCGATGCCGTGTCCCTCGCAATCATCGAGCAGCTCCAGGAG
The DNA here is from genome assembly GCF_040660235.1 of Streptomyces sp. NPDC049970. Classification (NCBI taxonomy): domain Bacteria; kingdom Bacillati; phylum Actinomycetota; class Actinomycetes; order Kitasatosporales; family Streptomycetaceae; genus Streptomyces; species Streptomyces sp. NPDC049970. The sequence continues at coordinate 91,078 of NZ_JBFALP010000017.1, forward strand.
GACGGCCGCCGTCCCTACGCCGCGATCGGCAAGGCGGTGGGCCTCTCGGAGGCCGCCGTGCGCCAGCGCGTCCAGAAGCTGCTGGACCAGGGCGTGATGCAGATCGTCGCCGTCACGGACCCGCTCACCGTGGGGCTGCGGCGCCAGGCGATGGTGGGCATCAACGTCGCGGGCGACCTCGACCCGGTGGCCGAGGCCCTGTCGGCCATGGCCGAGTGCGAGTACGTGGTGATGACCGCGGGCTCCTTCGACCTGATGGTGGAGATCGTCTGCGAGGACGACGACCACCTGCTGGAGACGATCAACAAACGCATCCGGGCCATACCCGGGGTGCGCTCCACCGAGAGCTTCGTCTACCTCAAGCTAAAGAAGCAGACCTACATGTGGGGAACCCGATAGCCGTGAGCAAGGACCTCAGCCGAACCGCGTACGACCACCTGTGGATGCACTTCACCCGCATGTCGGACTACGAGAACGCGCCCGTTCCCACCATCGTGCGTGGCGAGGGCACCCATATCTTCGACGACAAGGGCAAGCGCTACCTCGACGGTCTCTCGGGCCTCTTCGTGGTCAACGCCGGACACGGCCGCCACGAACTCGCCGAGGCGGCGTACAAGCAGGGCCAGGAGCTGGCCTTCTTCCCGGTGTGGTCCTACGCCCACCCCAAGGCCGTCGAGCTGGCCGAGCGGCTCGCCCACCACGCCCCGGGCGACCTCAACAAGGTCTTCTTCACCACCGGCGGCGGCGAGGCGGTCGAGACCGCCTGGAAGCTGGCCAAGCAGTACTTCAAGCTCAAGGGCAAGCCGACCAAGTACAAGGTCATCTCACGCGCCGTCGCCTATCACGGCACCCCGCAGGGAGCCCTGTCGATCACCGGACTGCCCGCGCTCAAGGCACCGTTCGAGCCGCTGGTGCCCGGTGCGCACAAGGTGCCGAACACCAACATCTACCGCGCGCCGCTCTTCGGCGACGACCCGGAGGCCTTCGGCCGCTGGGCCGCCGACCAGATCGAGCAGGAGATCCTCTTCGAGGGCCCCGACACCGTCGCCGCGGTCTTCCTGGAGCCCGTGCAGAACGCCGGCGGCTGCTTCCCACCGCCGCCCGGCTACTTCCAGCGGGTACGGGAGATCTGCGACCGGCACGACGTGCTGCTCGTGTCGGACGAGGTCATCTGCGCCTTCGGCCGCCTGGGCACGATGTTCGCCTGCGACAAGTTCGACTACGTCCCGGACATGATCACCTGTGCCAAGGGCATGACCTCGGGCTACTCCCCCATCGGCGCCTGCATCATCTCCGACCGCCTGGCCGAGCCGTTCTACGAGGGTGACAACACCTTCCTGCACGGCTACACCTTCGGCGGCCACCCCGTCTCCGCCGCGGTCGGCCTCGCCAACCTCGACATCTTCGAGCGCGAGGGCCTCAACCAGCACGTCCTGGACAACGAGAACGCGTTCCTGACGACGCTTCAGAAGCTGCACGACCTGCCGATCGTCGGTGACGTCCGCGGCAACGGCTTCTTCTACGGCATCGAGCTGGTGAAGGACAAGGCCACCAAGGAGACGTTCACCGACGAGGAGACCGAGCGCGTCCTGTACGGCTTCCTCTCGAAGGCGCTGTACGAGAACGGCCTCTACTGCCGGGCCGACGACCGGGGCGACCCGGTCGTCCAGCTCGCCCCGCCGCTGATCTCCGACCAGTCGACCTTCGACGAGATCGAGGGCATCATGCGGCACGTCCTGACGGAGGCCTGGACGAAGCTCTGACCGGCACCACGGCCACCGTGGGAACACCGCCTCGGTAGTCATCTCATACGGTCCACACGGCCCGGATGCACCCGTTCGAGTGAGAAGGGGCGCATCCGGGCCGTGTGCTGTCCCGACACCCCGGTCCGGCTGCCTAGCGTGCCGAGTGACCGATCGGCCTTGCCTTCGTTCCCCCGTACGGGGGAATGGGAAATCTGATCCGAACCGAGGTGTACGCCATGGTGGTCCCGCCCGACAACGACGTGGTCTGGGCACGTTCCCTGCACCACTCCCACAACGGGTCACCGGCGCTCGCGGGTGTGTCCCTGGGCGTCCGTGACGGGGAGATCCTCGCTGTCACCGGCCCGCGCGGGAGCGGGAAGACCACCCTGCTGCACTGCCTGTCCGGCCAGTCGGTGCCCGAGCAGGGCGAAGTCTGGTTCAACAGCGCCCCCGTGCACACCATGAGCCCTCGGCTACGCGAGCGGCTGCGCCGCGAACGCTTCGGCTGGATCGGCGCCGAACCGCAGCTCGTCCCGGAGCTGACCACCTGGGAGAACGCGGCCCTCCCGCTCCTGCTGCGGGGCGTCTCGCACCGCGCGGCGAAGAAGGCCGCGGTCGAGTGGCTGGAGCGGCTGGACATCGGCACGCTCGCCAGGAAGCGCCCGCACACCCTGCTCCAGTCGCAGCGCCAGCGCATCTCGGTGGCCCGCGCGTTGGCCGCCTCGCCGTCCGTGATCTTCGCGGACGAGCCGACCGCGACGCTGCACCGCGACGAGCGCGCACAGCTGCTGCGCACCCTCGCCACCGCGGCCCGCTCCCACGGGATCACCGTCGTACTCGCCACCCACGACACCGAGGTGGCCGCACTCGCCGACCGCGTGGTCAGCCTGCTCGACGGACGCCGCGTCACCACCGTCTCCCTCCCCGCCGCGTCCGATACGGAGGGCCGCTCGGCGTGCTCGCTCTCCGTCTGACCCGTGGTTCGCATCCCCTGGTCCTGATGCGGCGTCTGCTGCTGGCCGCCGCGTCCGCGGGAGTCGGCTTCCTGCTCCTGTGCACCCTGGGGTACGCCTCCGGGCACCCGGCACACACCTCGGGTTCCGTCCTGCGGCTGCTGTGGTGCGCCGTACCGCTCGCCGCGACCGTGCAGTACGCCGTCGCGGTGGCGCGCACCGACCCGAGCACCCGCCCGCGACCCGGACTCTTCGCCGCCGGCCTCGGACCGGTCCGGCTGGCAGCGCTGGCGGCTGTCTCCACCGCGGTGTCCACCACGCTGGGGTCGGCGGTGGCCCTGCTCTTCTTCCTTCACCTGCGCGGCGACCTGACGGGACTGCCGTTCGACGGCGGCGCCGCCGAGTTCCTGGGCGCGGGCACCCCGCTGCCGCTCGCCGCGGCCGTCATGCTGCTGGCCCTGGTGCCGCTGGCCTCGTCCGCGGCCGGCGGGCTCGCGGTGCGCGCCAGGCCGGTCGCGCCGTCCGAGGCCCAGGAGGCCGAGGACGAACTCGCCCCCGCGGCGTCACCGACGGGCCTGCCCTGGGGCGTGGCGCTGACGGCCGCCGGTCTCGCGGTCGAGGCCTACGCGAGCCGCGGCTCGGCGGGCAACCCCTTCCCGCTGCCGGGTCGGCTGGACTCCACCCCGGCCGCCGTACTGGCCGGCTGGGTCCTCACCGCGATCGGTCTGGCCATGGCGGGGCCCGGCCTCACCCATCTGTGCGGGCGGCTGCTCCAGGCCGTGCGCCCCGGGGCCGTACGACTGCTGGCGGGACGGGTCCTGATGGACGAGGCGACCCGGATCGGCCGGCCGCTGGGGATCCTCTGCGCGGTGGTGTCCGGGGTGATCGCGGCCTCCGTGCTGTACACCGGCGGGCCGAGTCCCTTCGGCCCGCTCACCGCGCTCGGTGCCGTCCTCGTGCTCGGCTGCACCACGGCGACGCTGCTGACCTCCGCGCTGGAGGCCAAGCAGGCACGCGCCCGCACGGCCGGGACGCTGCTGCGGATGGGGGCCCCGGCCTCCGCCCTCCGCAGCGCCGCCATCCTGCGGGCCGCGGTACTGCTGGCCGTCTTCGCTCCGCTGACCTGGGCGATCGCCGAGCTGGCCGCACTGCCTCTGACGGGGTGACATCCGCGGCATGGGCGGTCCGTAGCATGGCGGCGTGGAGAAATCGGACGAGAGTACATACGAACCCGGCGTCGAGATCGAGACGCTCACCGCATTCGACCAGGCGGTCGCGGCCGGAACCCTGGCCGGTCACCGTGTCCAGTCCGTCGACCTGACGGACCGGGGCGACGCGCTCCTCACCACCGGTACACGCGGCGCGGTCTTCCTCGGCTGCCGCATGGAGCCCCGAGCGGAGGCGAAGATACGGGCGGACGGCGCCTTCGTCTTCCCTCCGGTACCAGGGCTGCCCTTCGACCCGTACCGCGGGCTGCTCTACACCCCGGACGCGCTCTACGAGGGTCTCGCCGAGGGCGGTTACGAATCGACGCCCGACGCACGGGCCTACGCCTGGTTCCAGCTGACCAAGTCGAACGGCGACGTCTTCGCGTCGATGCTGCGGGCGCTCCACGACGACGCGGTCTCCGACGCGCTGGACGAACACCTCGTCGGGGCGCGGGTGGTGGGCGTCATGGGCGGCCACGCGATGGCGCGCGGATCCGAGGAGTACCTCGGCGCCGCCGCCCTCGGCAGGGAGCTGGCGCGCAGCGGTCTGACAGTCGCGACCGGCGGCGGCCCGGGCGCCATGGAGGCGGCCAACCTCGGAGCGTACGCCGCCCCGCACTCCGACGCGATGCTGCTGAAGGCATGCGAAATCCTCGCCGGGACACCGTCGTTCAGCCCCTCGCTCACCGACTGGGCGATGGCGGCCTTCGCCGTGCGCGAGCGCTGGCCGGACGGCGGCTCGTCCATCGCGGTCCCCACGTGGTTCTACGGCCACGAGCCGCCGAACGCCTTCGCCGACCACATCGCCAAGTACTTCGCCAACGCCCTTCGCGAGGACGGGCTGCTGGCCCGCTCGACCGCCGGCGTGATCTTCCTGCCCGGCGCCGCCGGGACGGTGCAGGAGATCTTCGACAACACGACGCCGAACTACTACGAGTCGCGTTCCGCGCCCACACCGATGGTGCTGGTGAACCGCGCGCACTGGACGGAGAAGCTGCCCGCCTGGCCGCTGCTGCGCGCCCTGGCGGCGGACCGGGCCATGGAGTCCCGTATCGCGCTCGTCGACACGGTGGAGGAGGCGGCCGGGGCACTCGCCGAGCTGACCGGCTGACGTCTCGTCAGCCCATCGGCCGCGGGGCGTGCCCGGCGGAGGGGAGGACGACCGTCTCCCCGGGGTCGAACGTCACCCCCACCACGGCCCCTTCCTCCGGGGTGTCCCGCAGGCCGCACTCCGCCTCCATGGCCGGTCCGTCCCCGGGGTGCAGGACGACGGTGACGTGGTGGCCCCGGAAGGTGCGTACGCCCGCCGTGCAGCGCAGGCCGTCCCGCGCGGTACCGATCCTGACCCCGCCCGGCCGGACGAGCAGTTCGCACCGGCCCTGCGGTGAGCCCTCGGGCACCGGCACCTTGCCCCAGACGGTGTCGGCGGCCGTGCCCGTGACCGTGGCGTCCACCAGGTTGTCGAACCCGAGGAAGCGGGCGACGAAGGCGGACGCGGGCTGCTGCCAGACCTCCAGCGGGGTGCCCGCCTGGGCGATGCGGCCGTCGCGCATGACCACCACCCGGTCGGCCAGCGCGAAGGCCTCGCCCTGGTCGTGGGTGACGGCGAGCACCGTGGTGCCCAGCCGGCCGAAGAGGGTGCGCAGTTCGACGACGAGGCGTTCGCGCAGGCTGCGGTCCAGCTGGCCCAGCGGTTCGTCCAGCATCAGCAGCCTGGGGCGGGGGGCCAGCGCCCGGGCGAGCGCGACCCGCTGCTGCTCACCGCCGGACAGGGCGGCGACGGCCCGCCGGCCCGCACCGGGCAGGCCGACCAGGTCCAGGAGCTCCTCGGCCCTGCGCTCGCGCTCGGCGCGGGGGACGCCGTGCATCCGCAGCCCGAAGGCGACGTTCGCGCCGACGTCCCGGTGCGGGAACAGCTGGTGGTCCTGGAACATCAGGCCGAGGCCGCGCCGGTGCACGGGCAGCGGCGCCTGGTCGGTGCCGTCCAGCAGCACGCGCCCGCCGTCCAGGGGCCGCAGCCCGGCCACGGCCCGCAGCAGCGTCGACTTCCCGCTGCCGCTCGGCCCCAGCACGCAGACGATCTCGTGGTCCGCGACCTCCAGGTCCACCGCGTCCAGCGCGGTCCGCCTCCCGAACCGGACCGTGGCCGACTCCACTGCCAGCATCTCTAGAACTCCCCGGATCGGTCGGTGCGGATACGTTCGAGCACGAGCAGCGACACCGCGCAGACGAGCATCAGAATCGTGCTGAGGGCCATCGCCTGGCCGTAGTTGAGCTCCCCGGAACGCCCGAGCAGCCTGGCCACCGCGACGGGCAGCGTGGGGTTGTCCGGGCGCGCGATGAACACGGTCGCGCCGAACTCGCCGAGCGAGACGGCGAACGCGAAGCCCGCGGCCACCAGTACGGCCCGGCGCACCAGCGGCAGGTCGACCTCGCGCCAGGCCCGCAGCGGCGAGGCGCCGAGCACCGCGGCGGCCTCACGCAGCCGGTCGTCCACCGCGCGCAGGACGGGCAGCATGGTCCGTACGACGAAGGGGACGCCCACCAGTGCCTGCGCGAGCGGGACGAGGATCCAGGTCGTGCGCAGGTCCAGCGGTGGCTCGTCGAGGGTGATCAGGAAGCCGAAGCCGACGGTGACCGCCGACACCCCGAGCGGCAGCATCAGCAGGGCGTCGAAGCCCCGCACAAGCCGTCCCGCACGTCGCCTGGTCAGCGCGGCGGCGGCGAGCCCGCCGATCACCAGCGCGATGAGGGTCGCCACCAAGGCGTAGCGCAGGGAGTTGCCGATGGCGTCGAGCGGCGGCACCAGGAAGGTGGACCCGCTCGCGTCGGCGGACTGCAGCGCGCGGTAGAAGGCGAACCCGTAGCCGCCGGAGGTGTCCAGCGAACGTTCCACCAGCACGCCGAGCGGCAGCAGGATGAGCAGCAGGACGCTGAGCAGGACGCCGCCGAGCAGCGCCCGCTGCCCCGCGCCGCGTGGGGGCCGGGAGGTCTGTGCCGGGTCGACGAGCTTCAGCGCGGTCTCCCTGCGCCGTACGGTCCAGGCGTGCACGGCGAGGATCCCGGCGACCGCGGCGAACTGCACCAGGGTCAGCACGGCGGCGGTCGGCAGGTCGAGCAGTTGCGCGGTCTGCCGGTATATCTCCACCTCCAGGGTGGAGTAGGCCGGACCACCGAGGATCTGGACGACGCCGAAGGAGGTGAACGTGAAGAGGAAGACCATGAGCGCCGCGGCCGCGACCGCGGGCGCCAGCGCGGGCAGGGTCACCCGCCGCCAGGCGGCGAGGCGTCCGGCCCCGAGCACCCGGGCGGCCTCCTCCTGGCGGGGGTCGAGCTGCGACCAGAGCCCGCCCACGGTGCGTACGACGACCGCGTAGTTGAAGAAGACGTGGGCGAGCAGGATCGCCCAGACGGTGGTGTCGAGGCGTACGCCCCAGAGCTCGTCGAGGAACCCGCCGCGTCCCAGCAGCGCCAGGAACGCCGTGCCCACCACGACGGTCGGCAGGACGAACGGCACGGTCACCACGGCGCGCAGCAGTTGCTTGCCGGGGAAGTCGAAGCGCGCGAAGACGTAGGCACCGGGCAGCGCGACGAGCAGGGTGAGAACGGTCGAGGCGAGCGCCTGCCAGGTGGTGAACCGGAGGACGTCCAGGATGTCCGGCCGGCTCAGGACCGTGCCGATCCTGCCGAACTGCCAGACCCCGTCGGCCTTCAGCCCCCGGCCGACGATCGCGGCGACCGGGTAGGCGAAGAACAGGGCGAAGAACGCGGCGGGCAGGGCCATCAGCCCGAACCGCACCGCGTTCCCCCGCCACGCGGGAGGCGTGGCTACTTCACGACGAGCGAGGACCACGACTGGACCCACTGCTCACGGTTCTTGGCGATCCTCTCCGGGGCCACGGTCGCCGGCTCGTCGACGGTGGCGCCGAACTTCGTGAAGATCTCCGGGAGTTCGGCGTCCTTCGCCACCGGGTTCACGAACATGTTGAGCGGCATGTCCTCCTGGAACCGCTTGCTGATCAGGAAGTCCAGCAGGGCCTTGCCGCCCGCCTCGTTCTTCGCACCGTCCAGCAGACCGGCGAACTCGATCTGGCGGAAGCAGGTGCCGGTGGCGACTCCCGTCGGGGCCTCGGTGGGCTGCGGATCGGCGTACAGCACCTCGACCGGCGGGCTGGAGGCGTAGGAGACGACGAGCGGCCGGTCCGCCTTGGTCTTCTTCCCGCCCGCGGAGCCGGAGAACTCCTCGTTGTACGCCTGCTCCCAGCCGTCGACGACCTTCACGCCGTTGCTCTTCAGCTTCTTCCAGTAGTCCTGGTAGCCCGTCTCGCCGTGGGCGGCGACGGTGCCGAGCAGGAAGCCGAGGCCGGGCGAGGAGGTCGCGGCGTTCTCGGTGACCAGGAGGTTCTTGTACGCGGGCTTCAGCAGGTCGTCGAAGGTCTTCGGCGGATCCAGCTTCTTGTCGGCGAAGTACTTCTTGTCGTAGTTGACGCAGATGTCGCCGGTGTCGACGGGCGTGACCCGGTGCTGGTCGGCGTCGAGCTGCGTGTCGGCCGCGACGCGGTCGAGGCCCTTGGCCTTGTACGGGGTGAACAGGCCGTTGTCCAGGGCGCGGGAGAGCAGCGTGTTGTCGGCGCCGAAGAACACGTCGCCGCGCGGGGAGCCCTTGGTCAGGATCTCCTGGTTGAGGGCGGCTCCGGCGTCACCGCTCTTGAGTACCTTGATCTTGTAGCCGGTCTCCTTCGTGAACGCCTTCAGGACGGCGTCCGAGGCGTTGAAGGAGTCATGGCTGACCAGGGTGACGGTCCTGGAGCCCCCGGCACCCGTGCCGCCGTCCTTGTCGTCGGCGGCCCCGCAGCCCGCGAGCGCGGATATGCCGAGCGCGGCGGCGAGCACCGTCACCGCGCACTTCTTGGTGGTGTCCATGTGATTCCTCCTGGAGGTGACCAGGAAGAGACGCGGCCCTGCCCGCTCGGCGAGCGGGCAGGGCGCAACAGCTTGAGTAAGGTCCGAACTTCCTACCCGGAATGACCCGGGCGAGGTTCAGAGGGTCTGCGGCCGACCTGTCATCGGTGCCGCACTCTCAGCGCTGTGGCGCTCCCCTGTCGGAATATGAAGTTGATTTCGGGGTCAGGCTACACCGGCCGGACCACGTGGGCCCCGCCGGACCGGCTCCCCTCTCAGCGCTCGGAGGCCGCCAGCTGCCCGCAGGCCCCGTCGATCTCCTGGCCACGGGTGTCCCGGACGGTGACCGGCACACCGTGGGCCGCGATGGCCTCCACGAAAGCCTTCTCGTCCTCGGGCCGCGAGGCGGTCCACTTGGAGCCCGGTGTCGGGTTCAGCGGAATGAGGTTGACGTGGACCCGCTTGCCCTTGAGCAGCCGGCCGAGCCGGTCGCCGCGCCACGCCTGGTCGTTGATGTCGCGGATCAGCGCGTACTCGATGGAGATGCGGCGGCCCGACTTCTCGGCGTACTCCCATGCGGCGTCCAGCACCTCGCGGACCTTCCAGCGGGTGTTCACCGGCACGAGCGTGTCGCGCAGCTCGTCGTCCGGGGCGTGCAGCGAGACCGCGAGGCGGCACTTGAAGCCCTCGTCGGCGAAGCGGAGCATGGCGGGGACCAGACCGACCGTGGACACGGTGATCCCGCGCTGCGAGAGCCCGAGACCGTCCGGCTCCGGATCCGTCAGCCGGCGGATCGCGCCCACGACACGCTTGTAGTTGGCCAGGGGTTCGCCCATGCCCATGAAGACGATGTTGGACAGCCGCGCAGGACCGCCCGGAACCTCGCCGTCGCGCAGGGCGCGCATGCCGTCCACGATCTGGTGCACGATCTCGGCGGTCGACAGGTTGCGGTCGAGTCCCGCCTGGCCGGTCGCGCAGAACGGGCAGTTCATGCCGCAGCCGGCCTGGGACGAGATGCACATGGTCACCCGGTCCGGATAGCGCATGAGGACGGACTCGACGAGCGTCCCGTCGTGCATCTTCCAGAGCGTCTTGCGGGTGGTGTCGTCGTCGCAGCTGATGTGGCGGACGACGGACATCAGGTCCGGGAACATCGCCTCGGCGAGCTTGCCCCGCGAGGCGGCCGGGATGTTGGTCCACTCCGCCGGGTCGTGCGCGTACCGCGCGAAGTAGTGCTGCGACAGCTGCTTGGCTCGGAAGGGCTTCTCGCCGGTCGCGGCGACTGCTTCCTTGCGCTCGTCGGGTGTGAGGTCGGCGAGGTGGCGCGGCGGCAGCTTGGTTCCGCGGGGCGCGACGAAAGTGAGTTCTCCGGGCTTAGGCATGGTTCATCCAGTGTCGCAGACACGCCGTGGTGCCCCGGCCCGCCGAGGGACCGGGCAGCACGGGCGGAAGCCACGCGTCGGGCTCCGGCGCAGGTCGGCGGGCATCCCACGGCCCGCGGACGGCCCTGGTGCGGGTGGGTACGGTGACCGATCGCACGAGGCGTGCGCGGCGACGGCGACCGGGCGCTCGACGGGTGCGACAGGCCGGTGAACGCGATCCCGCGTGGGCAGTCCCCGCCGCGTGGCCGGCTCTGCGTCGTCGTACGGCGACGCCGGCGACCCCGCAGGCGGTGACGCCCACAGCGAGTGCGAAGACCAGCAGCGCTTGGGCGGTGAGACTGCGGTCGAGTCAGACCTTGAACTCGCGCATGGTCGGTGTCCCCCTGAGAACGACTGATTACGCGCTGTCGTTCCGCGCGCACCCCGTGGAGGCGGTTACACCTCCGGCGCACGATGAGGGGGCCCGTCGTCCGGCCGGACGACGGGCCCCCTCATCGGAACCGGGACGCGGCAGGACTCAGCCGGATCCCACGAACAGCACCAGCAGCAGCCACACGACCGGGGCGCTCGGCAGCAGCGAGTCGAGCCGGTCCATGATGCCGCCGTGGCCCGGCAGGAGCGTGCCCATGTCCTTGATTCCGAGGTCCCGCTTGATCATGGACTCGCCCAGGTCCCCCAGCGTGGCGCTGGCAGCGACCGCAAGGCCCATCAGCAGGCCCTGCCACCAGCTCCCGCCGTCGATCAGGAACTCCATGCACAGGGCGCCGGCCACCATGGCGAAGCCGACCGCGCCGAACAGACCCTCCCGGGTCTTCCCGGGGCTGATGCGCGGCGCCAGCTTGTGCGTGCCGAAGCGCCAGCCGACGGCGTACGCACCGGTGTCGCTGACCACGGTCAGCAGGAGGAAGGTGAGCACCCGCCACGCGCCGTCGTCCGCGGTGAGCATCATCGCGACGAACGTGGCCAGGAACGGCACGTAGAAGACGGCGAACACACCCGCCGTGACGTCCTTCAGGTAGCCCTCGGGCGGCTCCGTCATCCTCCACACGAGCACCGCGAGCGCCGTGAGCGCCATGGCGACCCAGGCGCCCTCCGCCTCACGTACGTAGCCGGCGACGACCATCGCGGCGCCGCCCACCGCGAGCGGTACCAGGGGCGCGTTGATGCCCTTGCGCTCCTTGAGGCGGGAGGTGAGCTCCCACAGTCCGACCACCACGGCCAGCACGACGACGCCGACGAAGACGGCCTTCACGATGAAGAGCGAGCCGACGACGAGGGCACCGAGACCGACACCGACGCCTATGGCGGCGCGCAGATCACGCCCCGCACGCTTCTTGTGCGGCTGGGGAGGCAGCGGGGTGGACATGGGCTCCTGCGGCTTCTCGTCACGGAACAGGGGGCCGCTGACGCGCGCGGCGTCCCCGCTCCGGTCGTCGCGGTCGTCAGCGTCTCTACCTGCGTCGGGAACGTCCGGCACGATGGGCATGGGCCGAGTCTGCTGGGCGGCGTGCACATCGTATGCAGGACCCGCCGGGGCGGCCCCCATCTCGGGAGTGCCCCAGTGGCCGGCTCCCGGCGGGGCGCCCCAGGAAGAGTCGTTCATCAGACTTCGAGCAGCTCGGCTTCCTTGTGCTTGAGCAGCTCGTCCACCTGCGCGACGTACTTCGCGGTGGTGTCGTCGAGCTCCTTCTCGGCGCGGCGGACCTCGTCCTCGCCGGACTCCTTGTCCTTGACGAGCTTGTCGAGCGACTCCTTGGCCTTGCGGCGGATGGAGCGGATCGAGATCTTGGAGTCCTCGGCCTTGGTCTTGGCGACCTTGATGTACTCCTTGCGACGGTCCTGCGTGAGCTCGGGGAACGTCACACGGATGATGTTGCCGTCGTTGCTCGGGTTGACGCCGAGGTCCGAGTCACGGATCGCCTGCTCGATGTTGCGCAGTGCCGTCTTGTCGAACGGGGTCACCACGGCCATCCGCGGCTCGGGAACCGAGAACGAGGCGAGCTGGTTGATCGGGGTCAGCGCGCCGTAGTAGTCGGCGACGATCTTGTTGAACATCGCCGGGTGCGCGCGGCCGGTCCGAATCGCGGCGAAGTCCTCTTTCGCGACCACGACGGCCTTCTCCATCTTCTCCTCGGCCTCGAGGAGGATTTCTTCGATCACCACGTGCTCCTGCGTGTCTTGAGCGGACCCGGCACGGCCGGGCCCTGCGGATGCTGCGTCGCGTCCTCACCTGCACGGTGTCCGACCGGCAGGCCGTTGTCCATCGTTCGGGCCGTCAGGCCCGGGTGCTCCGGTCGCTCACCAGCGTGCCGATCTTCTCACCCTTGACCGCGCGGGCGATATTGCCCTCCGCGGTCAGCTCGAAGACGAGAATCGGAAGCTGATTGTCACGGCACAGCGTGATGGCGGTGGCGTCGGCGACCTTCAGGTCGCGGGCGATCACCTCGCCGTACTCCAGAGCGTCGAACTTCACCGCGTCGGGGTTGGCCTTCGGGTCGGAGTCGTAGACCCCGTCCACGCCGTTCTTCCCCATCAGCAACGCCTCGGCGTCGATCTCCAGGGCACGCTGGGCCGCGGTCGTGTCGGTGGAGAAGTACGGCATTCCCATGCCGGCGCCGAAGATCACGACGCGCCCCTTCTCCAGGTGCCTCACGGCACGGAGCGGGATGTACGGCTCCGCGACCTGGCCCATGGTGATGGCCGTCTGGACGCGTGAGTCGATGCCTTCCTTCTCCAGGAAGTCCTGCAGCGCCAGGCAGTTCATGACGGTGCCGAGCATGCCCATGTAGTCGGACCGCGCCCGGTCCATGCCGCGCTGCTGGAGCTCGGCGCCACGGAAGAAGTTGCCGCCGCCGATGACGACCGCGATCTCCGCGCCGTCCCGTACGACCGCGGCGATCTCGCGGGCGATGGTGTGCACGACGTCGGGGTCGACGCCGAGGCCTCCGCCGCCGGCGAAGGCCTCGCCGGACAGCTTCAGCATGAAGCGCCCGGAAATCGTGCCGTCGTCGCGCTTGTGGTCACCCTGTGTGGCGTCCGCGCCCTTGTTCATGGGAATTCTCCTCGTGCACATACGAAGGAGGCCATTGCCGGTGGGTCTGTTGTCCCTCAGCGGCAATGGCCTCCTCGTCAGATCTGCGGTCGTACGGCTGAGTGCGGCCGACGACTGCACCAGACCCTATCGGGTCCACCGTTGTTCGCGGACGGACTCAGATGCCGACCTTGATGCGCGCGAAGCGCGTCAGGCTGACACCTGCGCCGTCCAGGACCTTCTGGACCGACTTCTTGTTGTCCTTGGCGAAGGCCTGCTCGACGACGACGACGTCCTTGAAGAAGCCGTTCACGCGACCCTCGACGATCTTCGGGAGGGCGGCCTCGGGCTTGCCCTCCTCGCGCGAGGTGGCCTCGGCGACGCGGCGCTCGTTCTCGACCGTCTCGGCCGGGACCTCGTCGCGGCTGAGGTACTTCGGGGCGAAGGCGGCGATGTGCTGCGCGACGTCCTTGGCGACCTCGGCGTCCTCCTTGTCCAGCTGGACGAGGACACCGACCTGCGGCGGGAGGTCGGGCATGGTGCGGTGCATGTACGCGGCCACGTAACCGCCGGTGAACTGCGCGAAGCGGTCCAGGACGATCTTCTCGCCGAGGTTGGCGTTGGCCTCGTCCACGTACGCCTGGACGGTCTTGCCGGGCTCGATCTCCGAGGCGAGGAGCGCCTGGATGTCGGCCGGCGAGGTGGCGGCGACGTGCGCGGCCAGCGCGTTGGCGACGGCCTGGAACTTGTCACCCTTGGCGACGAAGTCCGTCTCGCACTTCAGCTCGAGCAGGACGCCGGACGTCTTGTCCTCGGAGATGAGGGAGACGACGGCGCCGTTCTCGGCAGAACGGCCCTCGCGCTTGGCGACGCCCTTCTGACCCTTGATACGGAGCGCCTCGACAGCGCCGTCGACGTTGCCGTCGGCCTCGTCGAGCGCCTTCTTGCAGTCCATCATGCCGGCGCCGGTGAGCTCGCGGAGCTTCTTGACGTCAGCGGCGGTGTAGTTCGCCATGAGTCTGTTTCTCTCTCGAAGTCTGAAAGATCTACGGGTGAACGGCGGGGGCGGTGCGATCGCACCGGCCCCCGCCGTCATTCAGCCGTGACTGACGGGTGTCAGGCCTGCTCGGCGTCGGCGGCCGGAGCCTCGGCAGCGGCCTCGGCGGGCTCGGCCTTCTCGGCCTTCTCGGCGTCCGCGGCGGGAGCCTCGGCGGCGGTCTCGGCCTCTTCGGCAGCGGCAGCGGCCGGCTCGGCGTCGGCGGCCTTCTCGGTCTCGGCGGAGGACTGGACCTCGGCCGTGCCCTCGGCGTCAGCCTTCTTGTCGCCCGTGAGCAGGTCGCGCTCCCACTCGGCGAGGGGCTCGCCGGCGGCCTTCTCGCCCGGCTTCGAGTCACCGGTCGCGGCACCGGAACGGGCGATGAGGCCCTCGGCGACGGCGTCGGCGATCACACGGGTGAGCAGGGTGACGGAGCGGATCGCGTCGTCGTTGCCCGGAATCTTGTAGTCGACCTCGTCGGGGTCGCAGTTGGTGTCGAGGATCGCGACGACCGGGATGTGGAGCTTGCGCGCCTCACCGACGGCGATGTGCTCCTTCTTGGTGTCGACGATCCAGACGGCGCTCGGCACCTTCTGCATCTCGCGGATACCACCGAGGGTCTTCTCCAGCTTGGCCTTCTCGCGGGAGAGGACCAGAAGCTCCTTCTTGGTGAGGCCGGAGGCCGCCACGTCGTCGAAGTCGATGACCTCGAGCTCCTTCAGACGCTGAAGGCGCTTGTAGACGGTGGAGAAGTTGGTGAGCATGCCACCGAGCCAACGCTGGTTGACGTACGGCATGCCGACGCGCGTCGCCTGCTCGGCGATGGCCTCCTGCGCCTGCTTCTTCGTACCCACGAACATGACGGAGCCGCCGTGGGCGACGGTCTCCTTGACGAACTCGTAGGCGCGGTCGATGTACGACAGCGACTGGAGCAGGTCGATGATGTAGATGCCGTTGCGCTCGGTGAAGATGAAGCGCTTCATCTTCGGGTTCCAGCGACGGGTCTGGTGACCGAAGTGGACGCCGCTTTCCAGCAGCTCCCGCATCGTGACGACGGCCATGGCCGTACTCCTTGATGTACTCGGTTGTCGCGATCGCAGGATTGCGGTCGCGCCTGACGCCCCCACGCGCCGTGCCACAAGGGACCGAGAAGCGCGGCCACCGTCCGCAGAGAGGGAGGTGGAGGGGCGTGCGAAGTCGACCCGGTGACCCGGATCGCCAGAAGAAGTGTACGGGACCCGCCGGGTGCCGGGTGACGGCGATGTCCACAAGGGCTCGGCCGTCCACAGATCCGGTCCATGATCCCCGCGGAACGGGCCACCGGGAGATCGTTCCCTCATGCGCCGTACGCCTGTCACCACGCGATTCCGCCTACCGGCCGCCGGCCCCACGGGCTCGTGCCTGCCGGCGGCTCTCCTCCTGCTGAGCGCGTTCCTGTGCGTGCTGCCGGAGGTCCTGCTGCCGCCGTCCACCGCCTGGGCGGCGGCGGCCGGGCCCGAAGGCGACAGGGCATGGCCGCTCCCGGGCCGGCCCCTCGTCGTACGGGGATGGGAACCGCCCGCCGGTCCCTACGGGCCGGGCCACCGCGGTGTCGATCTCGCCGCCCCGCCGGGCATCCCGGTGCGGGCCGCGGCCCCGGGCCGGGTCGCGTTCGCGGGGCCGGTGGCGGGGCGCGGGGTGGTCTCGGTAGATGTGACCGGGACGGGGGAGCCACCGCTGCGGTTCACCTACGAGCCGGTGCGGGCGCGGGTGGCGGAGGGCGACGAGGTGACCGCCGGGCAGGTGGTCGGAGTGGCCGGACCTGAGCCGTCCCACTGCGCGACCGGTTGCCTCCACTGGGGACTGCGACGGGGCGGGGTGTACCTGGATCCACTGACCCTGCTGCCGGCCTCGATGCTGCGGCGCGGGCCATCAAGGCTGCTGCCGGTGCTCGGCGTACCGATGCCGGAGGCGGACCGGCCCGTCGCTTCGGTCCACTTCTTCGCGGAACGGTCCGCACCACAGCTCGCCGCCGAGTGGCCGGCTCCACAGCTCGCCGCTGGGCGGTCTCCGCACCTCAGCTCAGCGCGTCGCGGTCAGCCCCGCACTCCGCGCAGGATCATGGCCACGGCCGTGTCGGCCACGACGCCAGGCTCCTCGGCCGCACCCAGTTCGATCCTGCGCACGGCGGCGTCGACGGAGCCCTGGAGCAGCATGGCCGCGAGTCTCGGCTCGGTGTGGCCCAGATCCGCCAACGCTTCGACGATCATGGCGATGAGACCGCCGTGCGCGGCACGGATCTTCTCCCGGGCGCCGGCGTCCAGTTCGCTCGCGGAGATGGCGACGACCGCGCGGTGCCGGCGATCCCCGACGAGGTCGAGTTGCCGCCGCACATAGGCCTCGATCTTGGCCTCCGGCGTACCCGCCCGCTCCATGGCGTTCTCGACCTCGGCGGCCCAGACGGGGAAGTCGACGGCGCAGAGCTCCTCGACGACGGCGGCGCGGGAGCGGAAGTACTCGTAGACGGAGGACCTGGCGAGGCCGGTTCGCTCGGCGAGGGCGGGGAAGGTCAGCGCCTCCGTACCGCCCTCGGACAGCAGGGAGCGAGCGGCGTCCAGGAGGGCGCCGCGCTGCATGGTCCGGTGCTCGGCCACGGAGGCCGCTCGAATCCTGGGCACGCGTCCACTCTACGGCGGCATCCGCTCGAAGGGAGGTGGCTCGTCCCATGGCCTGGTGGCTCCGGCTCGCCCCATGGCCTTGGTCGCTCCGGCTCGTCCATGGCCTCGGCCGCTCCGGCCTGGTGGCCGAAGCCGACCCTGGGTCAACGTCCGGCGTCGGCCAGCTTCGCTCGGAGCTGCAGTACGGACTTCGTGTGGATCTGGCTGACTCTGCTCTCGGTGACCCCGAGGACGTTTCCGATCTCGGCGAGGGTGAGGCCCTCGTAGTAGTAGAGGGTGACCACGGTCTTCTCCCGCTCGGGGAGCGTGTTGATGGCGCGGGCGAGCAACCGTCTGAGCTCGCGGTCCTCGGCGACCTCGACCGGGTTGTCGGCGGCGGTGTCCTCGAGGGTGTCCATCAGGCTCAGCCGGCCACCGCCCTCACCCCCGACGTGCAGCAACTCCTCCAGGGCCACCACGTTGGCGAGCGACAACTGGCTGAAGACGGCGTGCAGTTCCTCCAGGGCGATACCCATCTCGGCGGCGACCTCGGCCTCCGACGGCGTACGCCGCAGCTGCGCCTCCAGCGTGGCGTAGGCGCGCTCGACGTTGCGCGCCTTCTGCCGTACCGACCTGGGGATCCAGTCCAGTGCCCGCAGTTCGTCGATCATCGCGCCGCGGATCCTGGTGATCGCGTACGTCTCGAACTTGATCGCGCGCTCGATGTCGAACTTCTCGATGGCGTCGATCAGCCCGAACACGCCTGACGAGACGAAGTCGGCCTGCTCCACGTTGGACGGCAGCCCCACACTGACCCGGCCGGCGACGTACTTCACCAGGGGCGAGTAGTGCAGGATCAGCTGCTCGCGCAGCCGCTCGTCGCCGGTGGTCTTGTACGAACGCCACAACTCGTCGAGCGAGGAGGGGGCGGGGGGGCGCACAGTGCCACGCGCAGCCGGTGGTACTGCCGCGCGGTCAGACCCGGAGGTGTGCTGGGGCATGTGGTGCCTTGAGCCGTTCTGCTGTGGAGTGCTGGGGACGTGTCTCTGGGGCGGATTCCTTGTGAGCGTAGCGTGACTGAGCTGTTGCGGTGCGCGCAGGACAAGGGGTCCCTGTGATGCGATTGCATGCCATTTCACCCGACGCCGGACAGGCCTTCGAGCGAGGTACACCACCGCGCACACCCGCACCGGGTTCCGGCCCGGGTGCCGCTGAGGTCGTCGGCACACCTTTTCACCCGAATGCTCCGGGGCAACTACCGCCTCGCCGCGCGTCCCCATCGCGTATCCGTACCGGCGTCAACGACCGGCGCTCGCGCTTGCGTTCGACGAACCTCGGTAAGTGCGGTTCGTACAACCGCCCGGGGGCTTCACCTCGTTGAGGGGCGTACCAACAGTCCGGCCTTCAGGGCGCCCACGACTCAGCCCGGAGGCACTCCACCGGAGCACGCCCCCCTCGGGACGGGAGAGCCCTGGGACGCCTTCGGGACGGCAGGGAGTCCAGGGCGAGTGGGAACGGGAGAGGCCCTCATTCCGGAGGTCGGGGCGGGCCGCCTCACGGTTCTTCGACACGATCAGCAGGGGTGCGTGACGCACCGCGCGGCCGTCGCGGCGGGCATTGCTGCCCGATGCGACGGCCGCGCGTCATCCGACGTCACGTGGGCTCTGCGGCCGCTCCGAGAACGCCTTCACCCGGAGGCAGCGCACCGGGGGTGTGGCCGTCCGGCCGGCCCGGAACTCAGGCCGTGCCGCAACGCCAGGTACCGAACCCACCCCACTCGGCGTCTCCGGACGGCGATGCGCCTGCCTGGATACACACACCGGTGCCCTCGGGGTAGCTCTTGTTGACGGTCAGCACCCCGCCCGCGGCGCCGAGGTTGTTCCTCATGCTCCAGTCGTAGCCTCCACCGGTCTGGTAAGGCTCCACGTCGACCTTCATCACGGCCGACCAGCCGTCCTTGCAGACGTCGTCGAGATGGAAGATCTCGCCGTCGTGGGTGAACCAACCGTCGGAACCGTGCGTACACGATCCGTTGGCGGCCATGCCGTAGGTGTGCGCCGAGTTGGAGCCGGCGCTGGCCGGGCCGGAGGCCATGGCCACGAAGCTCGCAGCCGCGACAAACGTCCCGGCGAGCCTCAGTCGTGAAATCCGCACCTGTACATCTCCCTGTCGTCGTCCCGCATGTTCAGCTGAGGGCCGGCCGCCCCGTGATGCCTGGTGGATCAGCGCGTGTGCCCACCAGGCATCACGGGACAGCCCTGATACGCGGCGCGTACCGCGATATCGCACCGCTCCGGCCTCACCTGGTGCGGGCGACCGGAGCTCCCGGCCGCCCGGACCCACGCTCCGCCGATGGCTCCGGGCCGGTCACGTCACGGTCGGAGTCGAAGAGCCGGAGCTCAGGCCGTGCCGCACCTCCAGGTGCCCCAGCCCGCCCACTCGCCGCCCTCGTGACCGAATCCCGCCTGCAGGCAGACCCCGGTGCCCTCGGCATAGCTCTTGTTCCATGTCTCCACTCCCCCATCGGCGCTCAGGTGGCTCCAGAGGGCGTAGTCGTACCCTCCCCCGCTCTGGAAGGGCTCGATGTCGACCTTGATCACTGCGGCGAAACCATCCGCACAGGTGTCGTCGAGGTGGAAGATCTCACCGTCATGGGTGAACCAGCCGTCGGAGACATGGGCGCAGCCCCCGCGCGCTATGCCGTAGGAGTGGCTGGAGTTGGAACCGGCACTCGCGGGTCCCACGGAAGCGACCGTGAAGGCGGCGGCTGCTGCGAGCGTGGCGAAGGCGTGACGGCGCGTGAAACGCATGGTGATCCCCCCGGAACAGTAAATCGAACTGACATTCCCATGATAGGAGATCGGTGGAATCGCCGTTGGGAATTAAGCGGACCGCGGCCGGACGCCACTCCTGTCATCCCCGCGGGGTTCGGAAGGCCTCACAGCTCACCACAGGGCGTCAGGCCCTGGGATCGCGAGCAGAGTCCGGGGACCAGGAGCGGAGTCCGAGGGCCACGGACCCGACCGGGTCCCGGCCCCCAACCCCCGGCCCGCACCGGCCCGCACCGGCCCCACCTGCGGCCCGCCCCCGGCCCCGGCCCGCCACCCGGCCCGCTGCCTGGACCGGTGACGTGGGGGCCGGGACCGCGACCCGGACCGCGACCCGAGGGGGGCGGATATACCGCGTAGAAGTTCCCCCCGACCGAGATTCCGCGACACCAGCACCCTCCGCCGGACGCACGTCCCCTCGATGCGAGGGCCCTCGACGCGAAGACCCTCGGCCTGCGGAGCTTGCGAGGCTAAGGGAGCCCGTCCCCGGCTCGCGGCGCGGGACGGACTGCCAACCTCCACGCGGCACCGTCGCGTTCCACGAATCCCAGTGAGTGCAGTTCGTACAACCGTCCGCGCGTCTCGTCCGCGCCCGTCCCGGCGGCGCGCGCCACATCGGGAACGCTCATGCCCCCCTTGTAGGGCAGCGCGTCCAGGACGCGCGCGGTGACAGCGGACAGCCGGTCCCTCGGGAGCACCGGGCCACGCCGGACCGGAGCGAGGTCCCCCATACTCCCCACCAGTTCGGCCACTTCCGAGGCGTCGGTGACCAGGGTGCCCTCACCGCGCAGGAGTTCATGGACCCCTGATGACAGTCCACTGGTGGCGGGGCCCGGCACACCCATCGTGTGGCGCCCCAGCCGCTGAGCACCCCGAGCCGTGACCAACGAGCCGCTGCGGTATTCGGCCTCCACCACCACCGTTCCACGGGTGAGCGCGGCGATGACCCGGTTCCTCATGACGAACCTGCTGCGGGTCGGATGCTCCGACGGTGCCAACTCGCCCACCACCAGCCCCTGTTCCACGATCCGCCCGATCAGCTCCGTGTGCCCCCTCGGGTAGGCGACGTCCACCCCGCAGGCCAGCACCGCCACGGTCGCCCCGCCGGCGGCCAGCGCGCCGCGGTGAGCCGCGGCGTCCACGCCGAACGCGGCGCCCGACACCACCACCCACCCGCGTTCCGCCAGTCCCGCACCGAGGGCGGCCGCCATGTGGGCTCCGTACGGCGTACAAGCGCGGGCGCCGACCACCGCGACCGAGCGCAGCGCCCACAGGCGGAGGTCGGGGATGCCCCTCACCCACAGCCCGACGGGCCGCGCGTCGCCCAGGTCGTCGAGCTGGGTCGGCCACTCCGGGTCACCGGGGCACACGAACCGTCCGCCGATCGCGGCCACGTCCGCCAGGTCCCGCCCGGGATCGGCGCCCGACGCCCGTAGACGACAGCCGCCGAGCTTCGTGGCGGTCATCCCCTTGAGCAGCTGCGCCGATCCGTCACCGCTGGTGAGACGTCGTATCAGCTCGACGGGACCGACCTCTCGGATCCAACGGCCACCACGCTCGTCCCCGGGCTCGAACACCCGGGTGAGGGCGGCCCGCGCCAGCCTCTCGCGGTGTCCGGCGGCAGGCGGGCCGTTCGCCTCGGACTGCTGCACCACCGCCTCGGGCAGCGGGTGGTCCGCGCCAGGTGGCGGGCACTCCCCCTCCCTGCGCGGGCCGTTCACGAGGCACCCGCCCGCATCGGGACCCCCCGCTGGATACCCGTCCGCAGCTCGAGCGCCACCGCCACGTCCGAGGCATCGGGCCGGTCGGCCGCCCTCAGGTCCGCCACGGTCCAGGCCACGCGCAGGACCCGGTCGAGGCCGCGGGCCGTGAGGACGCCCCGCTCCATGTCCCGCTCGGCCGCCATCAGCGCCCCTGGTGCCGCGACGAGTCTTGTACGCAGCTCATGGCCCGGTACTTCGCTGTTGGTCGTCCATGGCGTGCCCGCGAGGCGGTCGGCGGCCCGCGCCCTCGCCTCCCGTACCCGGGCGGCCACGTCCGCCGAGGACTCGCCCCGGCCGCAACGGCCCATCAGGTCCGCCCTGCTGACCGGCTCGACCTCGACCCGCAGGTCCACCCGGTCGAGCAGAGGACCCGACAGCCGCGCCTGGTAGCGGCGGACGGCGGAGGGCGGGCATTCGCAGCCCGCACCGGCCAGGGTGTGCCTGCCGCACGGGCAGGGGTTCGCCGCGAGGATCATCAGGAAGCGGGCAGGCAGCCGCACCACTCCCGCCGCCCGTGCCACCACCACGTGCCCAGATTCCAGGGGCTGGCGCAGAGCGTCCAGGGCCCGTCCCGAGAACTCCGGGGCCTCGTCGAGGAACAGGACACCGCGGTGCGCCAGGGAGACCGCACCGGGCCTCGGCAGGCCGTTGCCCCCGCCCACCAGCGACTGCATCGTCGCCGAATGATGCGGTGCGCAGTACGGCGCTCTGCCGATCAGCGGCTCGCCGGGCGGAAGGATGCCCGCGACCGAGTGCACCGCCGTCACCTCGAGGGACTCCTGGCGGCTCAGCGGAGGCAGGATCGCGGAGAGCCGCTCGGCCAGCATGGTCTTCCCCGCACCGGGCGGCCCGGAGAGCAGCAGATGGTGTCCGCCGGCCGCGGCCACCTCCAAGGCCGTGCGCGCCCTCGCCTGACCCGCGACGTCCGCCAGATCGGGCCTGTGGCCCGTGCCGTCGGCCGAGTGCGGGGTCAGCCCCGTGCCGAGCCCCGCTCCCGGCACCATCAGCCCGGCGAGCATCGTGTCGGGGCGGCCGAGCTCCGCGGCCGGCTCGTCAGGCACGGGCTCGTCCCCGAGTACGGCGAGCAACTGGCGCAGACTCCGCACACCGAGGACGGACACCCCGGGCACCAGAGCGGCCTCACCCGCCGTCTGCTCGGGCACCACCACCTGGCGGTACCCCGCCTCCGCCGCCGCGAGCACCGCGGGCAGGACCCCGCGCACCGGGCGCACCCTGCCGTCGAGGCCGAGCTCCCCGATCATCACCACGTCGGCGATGGCCGCCGGATCGATCCGCTCCGCCGCACCGAGCACCGCGCACGCGACGGCGAGATCGAAACCCGAACCGCTCTTGGGCACGGAGGCCGGGGACAGCCCCACCGTGAGCTTCTTCTGCGGCCACTCGGCCCCGGAATTGACGACTGCGGCCCTGACCCGGTCGCGGCTCTCCACCAGGCTCTTGTCCGGCAGTCCGACGAGCGTGAACGCCGCCACTCCGGGCTCCAGGTCCGCCTGGACCTCCACCACCACACCCTCGACGCCGACCAGCGCCACCGAGCACGCGCGTGCGAACCCCATCAGGCCACGCCCCGCACATGCTCGACGACCGGAGCGCCGCGCCGTGGCACGAGCACCCCGACCAGATCGATCCGGGCCCCGCCGGGCGGTGGCCCGCCGTGCCGGTCGAGCCAGATCTCGGCGAGCCTGCGCAGCCGGTCGGCCTTGGCCGGTGTGACGGCCTGCATCGGATGCTCGAAGCAGCCCGCCGTGCGGGTCTTCACCTCGCAGACAACCACCGCGTCGCCGTCCCTGGCCACGATGTCGAGCTCGCCGGCCCGACACCTCCAGTTGCGCTCCAGAACGGCCATCCCGGCGTCGGCCAGCAGCCGCGCCGCCAGGTCCTCGCCGTACCGCCCGAGTGCCCCCCGTGCGTTCATATCGGCACCACCTCCGGTACCGACTGTGCCGCGCCCCGCCGGATCCATTGGATCTTGGTGGATAACCGGGTGATTGTGGAAAACCCGGCCACTCCTCAGAGTGAACCGGGCGCCGGGGGCGCGCGGGTTCGATCAGCCGCCCGGAAGCTCCAGGTCGCTCTTGTTGAGCTCCTCGATATTCACGTCCTTGAACGTCAGGACACGAACCTGCTTGACGAACCGGGCGGGCCTGTACATGTCCCAGACCCACGCGTCCGCCATCGAAACCTCGAAGAAGACCTCACCCTGGACCGAGTGCACCTGCATCTCGTAGTCGTTGGTGAGGTAGAAGCGCCGCTCGGTCTCGATCACATATTTGAACAGACCGACGACATCGCGGTACTCCCGGTAGAGCTTCAGCTCCATCTCGGTCTCGTACTTCTCGAGGTCCTCGGCACTCATGGCATGTTCCCCTTCAGCCGTGCGTCCCCCTATTGTGCGTCAGCCCCACGCACCCCTGGCCGATTAGACGATTTCGGGGGCGAGAACCAGCGGAACACCAGGGGGACCCTCGTCGAGCAGCGTGCGCAGCAGCCCGGCGAGCCTGGTCGGATACACCGTCTCACGCGTGGCCAGAAGTTCGGCGGAAGTCCACCACCTCAGACCGGCGACGCTGCGCAGCTCCAGTTCGGTGAGTCCGCTCTGGTCCGTCGAGGTCTGCGAGGTACGGGCGAGGAAGTACCACTCGTCCTGTTCCCAGCGCCTCCCGTCGAAGGGGAACGAGCAGACCCGCGTCCACAGCAGCGGGCCGAGTGCGACGTCGGTGATCCCGGTCTCCTCCGCCAGCTCGCGGAGCGCGGCCTCCTCGCGGGTCTCGTCGCCCTCCAGTCCGCCTCCCGGGGTGAACCACCAGCTGTCGGCCGGCTCCGCGGGCTCGAAGCCGTGCAGCAGCAGGATCCGGTCGTCCGGGTCCAGGAGCACCACCCGGGCGACCCTGCGGGCCTCAGCGGGCACCGGCGGAAGCCCTGGGCCGCTCGGAACCACGTGCGGAGCGGGCCGCAAGCGGGCCGTAGGCCGCTCCGCCCAGGATGAGCAGCACCCCCACCACCAGGGCTCCGGCCTGCAGCGGCAGCGGTCCGCTGGACGACACGCCTCCGGGCAGGGAGGCGAAGGCCTCGGGCCTGCCGATCATGCCCTCCATCGGCCAGGCCACGGCGTCCACGCGCGCCTGGACGGCACTGCGCGGCACCGAGCCCTGACCGGGGTCCTGGAGGTGGACCCGGGAGTCCATGGAGGTGTCGCGCTCGTCCCCGAGGAGGAAGAGCTGTCCCTCGGGGACGTCGGCGGTGAACTTCTGGACCGAGGCAGGAGCCTTGCCGTCCGCGCCGATGAGCGACGAGGCGCCCTCGGCCCGCAGATACGGTTCGTCGATGGGCTTGCCGTTGACGGTGAGCCTGCCGCCCTTGTCACAGCAGGCGATCTTGTCGCCGCCCACGCCCACGACGCGCTTGACCATCGGCACGTCGCCCCACGTCGCATCGGTGAAGACGACCACGTCACCACGCCGCACGTCCCCGCCGCCTATCCGCTCGGCGAGCACCCGGTCCCCGGCGTCGACCGTCGGCGTCATCGAGTCGGTCGGCACGGTGTACGGCTTGTAGACCACCGCTCCCCAGGCGAATCCGCCGAGGAAGAGAACACAGCCGACGGCCACGGCCAGGTTCGACAAGACACTGCCGAGCCGGCCGCGGCCGTCACGCGTACTTCCTGTTCCACTCATCCCAGCGCTCCCCATCGGAGATCGACAATCGCTGATCCGAGTCGGCACCCTACCCGGCGGTACGCCCATGGGTCAGCCTGCGGCGACGCCAGAACACGAGGGGCAGCGCACCGGCTACACCGAGTGCTCCCGGCACCGCGGCGGAGGCAGCCGCGTTCAGCCCGGGCTGGTCGAACGTCTTGGGGACCGGCAGGGTCGCCCAGCGGTTCACCGGCCACGCCACGACGATCGCTCGACCGACCACCTCGTCGGTGGGGACCGTGCCCCCTCCGGGAAGCTCCTGGTGGTAGCGCGAGTCCCACGAGTTCTGGCGGTGGTCGCCCATCACCCAGATACGTCCCTCGGGCACGCGGATCGGCCCGAACGGCTCGTCGTCGCAAGCGCTGTTGCCGGCGAAGATGAACGACTTGTCGTCCAGCGCCTTGCCGTTGACGGTCACCGGGCCGTTCTTCTTGCACTGGACCGTGTCGCCGCCGACCGCGATGACCCGCTTGATCAGGTCCTTCTCCTCGGCGGACGGCATCAGCCCGATGAAGCTGAGGAACTTCTGCACCGCGTTGGGCTCGGGCGTCGCGGTGTCCTCGAGCCAGCCGCCCGGGTCGTGGAAGACCACGACCTCGCCGCGCTCCGGCTCCGCGCCGAACCACGGGGTCAGCTTGTCGACCAGCACCCGGTCGCCCCGCTGCAGGGTGTTCTGCATCGAGTCCGAGGGGATCGAGAACGCCTGCAGCAGGAAGGTCTTGATCAGCAGCGCGAGAATCAGCGCGATGCCGATGAGGAGCGGCAGTTCCTTCCAGAACGAACGCGGCTTCTTCACCGCCGTGCTGCCGTGACCCGCGGAATCGCCGTCACTCTCCGCATCCACCGGGATCCCGTCGCCCGAAGGCCGGTCCTCGGGTTCGTCGTGTCCGGATCGCGCGCCGACCGCCAAATCCCCCACATCCACTCCTCACTCCGTGCCACCGCCCGCGCCCGATTCGGCGCAGGCCCACCACTCCCATAACGAGCGGGAGTTCCGCAGGGGTCGGGAGCAGGACAATTCCGTTTCGATCCTGGGAGGACACACTATTCGACGGACCCGGCGCCGCAGTCGCCCCGGCACGCCCCTCGGGGACCGAGGCGTACGTCCCGGGCTCCTCCAGCCTCCGCCAGTGACCGAACGGCCAGGCGATCACGACAGCCCTTCCGACGACCTCTTCCTCGGAAACCGTGCCCGTGCCCGGTTCGCTGAGGTGGAACCGGGAGTCCCTGGAGTTGGACCGGTGGTCGCCCAGAACGAAGATGCGGCCCTGGGGAACCTTTACCTCGAATTTGAGAGCGGAGGGCTCGTCGCCGGGATTCAGGTACGGCTCGTCGAGCGCGACGCCGTTCACCGTGATCCTGCCGTCGGTCCCGCAGCACTTGACGGTGTCGCCCCCGACCGCGACCACTCGCTTGATCAGGTCCTGCTCGTCGTCGGAGGGCAGCAGCCCGATGAAGGTCAGCAGTTCCTTGACCTGCTTGACCCCGGCGGGCGGGTCCTCGCCGGCCGGCGCCTCCTGCTGGAGCCAGCCGCCGGGGTCCTTGAAGACGACGACGTCACCGCGCTCGGGCTCCGAGCCGAACCACGGGGTCAGCTTGTCCACGAGCACCCGGTCGCCGATCCGGATCGTCTGCTCCATCGACCCGGAGGGGATCACGAAGGCCTGCACGAGGAAGGTCTTGAGCACCAGCGCGATCACCAGGGCCACCAGGACGAGGAGGGGGATCTCCTTGATCGCGGACCTTCGCCTGCGGCGCTTCACCTTGCGGGCGAGTCTGCGGCGTTCGGCGCGCGTGGGCAGTGAGCGCCCCGTCGTCGGCCGCGATCCGGTGGGCAGCGCAGGACCGTCGTCCGGCTCGCCCCGCCTGCGCCCCCGGTTACCCATGGTCCGCGTCCGTCGGCCGTATGCCGGCGAAGGCGCGGGTCCCCTCCAGGGAGCCGAGTCTGCCGAGCGGCCAGCCGAGCCAGTCGACCCGCCCGATCACACGGTCGACGGGCACCATGCCGCCTCCGGGCTGCCCCAGGTGGTCACGCGAGTCCCGGGACCTGCTGCGGTGGTCGCCCATCATCCACAGCGTGCCGTCGGGCACCACAATGTCGAAGGCCACCTCGGAGGGTCTGTCCCCGGGGTGCAGGTACTCCTCACGCACCGCGGTGCCGTTCACCTCGAGTCTCCCCCGCCCGTCGCAGCAGACCACCCGGTCGCCCCCCACGCCCACCACCCGCTTCACGAAGTCGGTTCCGGCGGGTTCGACCAGGCCCAGGGTCGAGGCCGCACCCCGCAGCAGGGCGCCGACGGCGTCGTCCCCCGAGGCCGTCTCCTGTACGAAGGATCCGGTGCCGTCGAAGACCACCACGTCGCCGCGCCCCGGTTCGGAGCCGAACCGGTACGCCAGTTTATTGACGAGTACCCGGTCCCCGACTCTCAATGTGGGCTCCATCGAGCCACTCGGGATGAGGAAGGGCTGGAGTACGAACGTGCTGAAGAGCAGCAGGGCGGCCGTGCAGAGCATGCCCAGGAAGGCGGTACGCCCCCAGGACATCGATCCGGCCGGCCGGTCCTGGACATGCGTGGAGCGCGACCCCTCCTCCGGCCCGTCCAAGGGGCCTGAGGAACGATCGCGCTCCATGTGCTGTGCTTCGGTGTCCATCGGGGCCGAATCCTATCCGGCCGCGCTGTGGACGCCGGAGGGCGATCAGCGGTCGCGCTTCTCCTTGATCTTCGCGGCCTTGCCGCGCAGCTCACGGAGGAAGTACAGCTTGGCGCGACGGACGTCACCGCGGGTGACGAGCTCGATCTTCTCGAAGATCGGGCTGTGCACCGGGAAGGTGCGCTCGACGCCGACGCTGAAGGAGACCTTGCGGACCGTGAAGGTCTCGCTGATGCCCGAGCCCTGGCGGCGGATGACAACGCCCTTGAACTGCTGGATACGGGAGCGGTTGCCCTCGATCACGCGCACGTGGACGTTGACGGTGTCACCGGGGCGGAACGCCGGGAGGTCGGTACGGAGCGAGGCGGCGTTGACGCCATCGAGCAGGGAAGTCATGTTGTCTGCTTTCTTCGCCGATGCCACAGGTCATCGACGGGAGAGAGTGAAGGTCTTGGATGCTGATCGCGTCGGGCGGGCGTCTTTCCCCCTGTGGCAGGGGCGCACGCCGGACGTACAGCGGGCCTATTCTTCCACGGCGGCGGGCCTGAGCCAAAATCGTCCGCCGGGCTCGGGTGACCAGCCGAGGATCGAGAGGATCTCACGGTCCTTCTTGTCGAAGCCGGACGCCTCGCAACGCTCGATGAGATCCGGCCGGTTGAGCGCCGTACGGCGGAAGGCCTCGTCCCGGCGCCAGCGCGCGATCCGCCCGTGGTGGCCGCTGAGGAGTACGTCCGGGATGCCGCGTCCGCGCCACTCAGGAGGCTTCGTGTAGACCGGGCCTTCCAGCAGGTCGGCCATGGCTCCGGGGGCGAAGGAGTCGTCGCGGTGCGACTCTGCGTTTCCGAGCACTCCGGGCAGCAGCCTGGCCACGGCCTCCGTGATCACCAGGACAGCGGCCTCTCCGCCCGCCAGGACGTAGTCCCCGATGGAGACCTCCACCACGGGCATCCGGGTCGCGTACTCGTCGATCACCCGGCGGTCGATGCCCTCGTACCTGGCGGGGGCGAAGACCAGCCACGGGCGCTCCGAGAGCTCCACGGCCAGTTCCTGGGTGAAGGGCCTGCCGCTGGGCGTGGGCACCACCAGCACCGGGGAGTGTGCGCCGGCCTCGTAGCCGTCGGCGAGCGCGTCGTCCAGGGCCTCGCCCCAGGGGCCGGTCTTCATGACCATGCCCGGGCCGCCACCGTACGGGGTGTCGTCGACCGTGTTGTGCCGGTCGTGGGCCCAGTCCCGCAGGTCGTGGACGCGAACGTCGAGGCTCCCCCGGGCGCGCGCCTTGCCGACCAGCGAGACGTTCAGCGGTTCGAGGTACTCGGGGAAGATCGTGACGACGTCGAGCCGCATTACGCGTCGCCCCGCTTCCCGTCGCCCGCCGTGGAGGTGTCGGCACTGTCCGCGGCCTCCCCCGCGGAGCCTTCGGCACCGTCCTCGCCGCGTGTGGAGGCGACGACCGCCTCGCTCTCGTCGATCAGGCCGGGCGGCGGCGTGATCACGGCGCGCTGCTCCTCCAGGTCGATCTCGGCGACGATCTCCTCGACGA
Organism: Streptomyces sp. NPDC049970; assembly: GCF_040660235.1. NCBI lineage: Bacteria > Bacillati > Actinomycetota > Actinomycetes > Kitasatosporales > Streptomycetaceae > Streptomyces > Streptomyces sp. NPDC049970. The sequence continues at coordinate 120,470 of NZ_JBFALP010000017.1, forward strand.
ACGGGATCATCACCTCGCTGCCGTCCGGACGCTCCACGATGAAGAGGTCCTGCGAGGGCAGGTGCGTGATCTCCGTGATCCGGCCGATCTCCGTGCCGTCGGCGAGGACCACGTCGAGGTCCATCAACTGGTGGTCGTAGAACTCCTCGGGGTCCTCGGGCAGTTCCGCGGGGTCCACCTCGGCGATCAGCAGGGTGTTGCGCAACGCCTCGGCGGCCGTACGGTCGCGCACGCCCTCGAACCGCAGCAGCAGCCTGCCGCTGTGCACCCGGCCGGTCTCGATGGTCAGCGGCCCCGTGGCCGCGGGCTCCGTGGCCAGCACCGCCCCGGGGCCGAGCCTCAGTTCGGGCTCGTCGGTACGCACCTCGACGGTGACCTCGCCCTTGATGCCGTGGGCGCGACCGATCCGCGCAACTACCAACTGCACGCTACTTCTCCAGGTGATCATTTACTGAGGAGGCTGTGGTGTACGGAGTGCCGAGGAGGCGGTGATGAACGGACGACAAAGGCCGGGGACGGCTCGAAAGCCCTCCCCGGCCCCGGCCGGTGTTCAACTCTTCAGCGGACCTGGTCCACGTCGACGAGGTCGACACGGATTCCACGTCCGCCGATGGCACCCACGACGGTACGCAGGGCGCGCGCGGTGCGGCCGTTGCGGCCGATCACCTTGCCGAGGTCGTCGGGATGAACCCGGACCTCGAGCACGCGTCCACGGCGCAGGTCACGCGAGGCGACCTGCACATCGTCGGGGTTGTCGACGATGCCCTTCACGAGGTGCTCAAGAGCCTCCTCGAGCATGCTCAGGCCTCGGTCGACTCGGTGGACGCAGCGTCGGCCGCCTCGTCCGCCTTCTTGTCCGACTTCTTGGCCTTCTGGGTGATGGCCTCACCCTTGGCCTCGTCGCCGTCCGTGGCCAGGGCCTCGAACAGGGCGCGCTTGTCAGCCTTGGGCTCCGGCTGCAGCAGCGGCGCCGGGGCCGGAAGGCCCTTGTGGGCCTGCCAGTCACCGGTGAGCTTGAGGATCGCGAGGACGGGCTCGGTCGGCTGGGCGCCGACGGACAGCCAGTACTGCGCGCGCTCTGCGTTGACCTCGATGCGAGAGGGGTTCTGTACCGGGTGGTACAGGCCGATCTCCTCGATGGCCCGGCCGTCACGGCGGGTACGGGAGTCGGCGACGACGATGCGGTAGTGAGGCGAACGGATCTTGCCCAGACGCTTCAGCTTGATCTTGACTGCCACGGAAGTGGTGTCTCCTGGTCTCTGACGTGGTTGGGCACAAAAGATGCCACGTGGGGTTGCGGTACTCGGGTGCCCGATGGACGCGTCAGCCGGAGGAGAGAGGGGTCCTATGCGACTGTCGAGTACAGCTGACCATTCTGCCACACCACATCGGGTCACCCCACCGCGACCGCCGCTTCCGGGATACGGAAGGGCTTGCCGCACCCGCCGCAGACGATCGGAGCCTGGGCGAGGACCGACGGGACGACGCGGACGTTGCGTCCGCAGTCGCAGACGGCCTTGACCCGCACCCCTCCCCCGGACGACCCGTGACGAGCCGCGGGGCCGCGGAACGAGCGCTTGGTGTCCGCGGCGGTGGCGACGGTGTGCGCCTTGAGCGCACGGTGCAGCCGTTCCGTGGTGGGGCGGTATCTGCGTTTGGCCTCGGGATTCAGCGTCACCAGCGAGAATCCGCTGCTGGGGTGGGGCTCCTCGGCGTGGTCGAGGCCCAACTCCTCGGCGATCGCGAGGAAACGTCGGTTGTGGTAACGGCCGGCGCGGGAGGTGTCGCGGACACCTCTCGCGGCAGCGATGCCGTGGACTGCCTCGTGGAGCAGTCGTTCGAAGGAGAGCTCGGCGCCACAGGCGGACGAGGACTCTCCGATCAGGGACTCTGGCGCGGCTAGATCGGGCAGCTCGGGGTGGTACCGCTGAATGTCGGCCCACGCCTGTGCCAGCTCTGCGGCAAGTACAGGTGGTGTCGTGCTCACGTCGTGACAACGAGCCTGAGTGCTCCGGTGTTCCTATTCCGGGGCATCCCAAATAATTTGCACGTACCAGTCAGTTGCCGTTGATGCGTCCGGACGAGGGCGGGTGCGCAGATCAGCGGAGAAGTCTCACAGCTCACACCAAGGTGGTACGTAGCAACGCGTACGCAACGGCGCGGACGCGGCACCCCAGGCGACATTACCCGGCACGGCGCACGGGCCCCGTAAACCGGCGGGGGCCCGGGCGGGGAGCGCTCGACGTGCTGCGCCCCGCCTGTCGGGTAAGACTGTGAGGAAGCGAACGGCCGGCTCGTGGTACCCGGTCGTCCGCGTCCACCACGCGGCGCCGGGGGCGCACGACCGGAGCACGCAAGCAATGCCGTCCCACCCCGTCCGACCTCTGGACGGGACCGCCGATGCGGAGTTCCCTGGCGTACGGGGGCTGTGGGCGCACAGACACAGCACACAGACATGGGGGACCTCACTCGGGCACGACCGACCTCACGGCGGATTGGGGCGCATTCCATGACACCAACGCTCGTCCGGCACCACAGGTACGCGGACTCCTCCGCGCCGGTGGACGCCGGTACCCGCGCCCGTGACTGGGCCGAGATCCAGGAGCGCATGCTGGCACCGCTCTACGAGGCGGTGTACACACGCCTCGAGGTCGGCTCCGGCACACGGATGCTCTCCCTCGGCTGTGGTTCCGGGCTCTCGCTGCTGATCGCGGCCTCGCGCGGCGCGCGCGTCACCGGCGTCGACGGCGACCGCGAACGGCTGGCCCTGGCCCGCGAGCGACTTCTGGCGGATCCGGGGCCGGACACCGGCCCCGGGCGCGGGGCTCCGCGCGCCGGGCTCGTGGACAGCGTCGCCACTGCCGCCGCCGGCCTCGATGCGCCGTACAACCTGCTCACCGCCTTCCAGCCGATCGGCTGCACGGCGGGGGACTCCGAGTGGCTCGCGCCCGCGCTGGCCTCCGCGGTCCCGCTGGCGGTGCGGGGGGCCACGGTGGTGCTGGCCGGCTGGGGGCCGCCGGAGCGCTGCGCCACGGCTCCGGTCCTCCGGGTGGCGGCCAGGCTCACCGAGTCGGCGCGCGCCCCGCGCTCCGTGGCCGACTGGCGGCCGGCGCTGCGGGACGACCTGGAGGACGTGGCGGCACGGGCGGGCCTGAAGCCGGACGGCTCGGGCCGGGTGTCCTGCCCGTTCGGGTACGCGGACGTGGACAGCGCCGTGCGCGGGCTCCTGTCGACCGGGCTGTTCGACGCGGCGGTACGCGCCACGGATCGCTCCCAGGTCGAGAAGGAGGTCGCGGAGGCACTGCATCCGCATCTGCGGCCCGACGGCACGGTGTGGATGCCGAACGTCTTCCGCTACCTCGTCTGCGTGACCTGACGAACACACGAAGGGGCGCCCCCGCCGGGGCGCCCCTTCGGCCGTGCACAGGACCGGTCAGCCCATGAACTTCCTGAACTCGTCCGGCAGCTCGAAGTTCTTGTCCTCCTGGGCCGGAAGGCCGAGCGGGCCGCCCTGCGCCGCCTGCTCACGGCGGGCCGCCGCGGCCTCCTCCTCGGCCTTGCGCTTCATCGGGTTGCCGCTCTTGCGCTTGCCCTTGGCCTGCTTGACCTGCTTCTTCTGACGGCCGGGGCCGCCACCCATGCCCGGCATCCCCGGCATCCCGGGCATGCCACCGCCCTGGGCCATCTTCGACATCATCTTGCGGGCCTCGAAGAAGCGCTCGACGAGGCTCTTCACCGCGGAGACCTCGACGCCGGAGCCCTTGGCGATACGGGCCCGGCGCGAGCCGTTGATGAGCGTGGGCTCGGCGCGTTCCTTCGGGGTCATGGACTTGATGATCGCGGCGGTGCGGTCCACGTCGCGCTCGTCGATGTTGGCGATCTGGTCCTTGATCTGCCCCATACCGGGCAGCATCCCGAGCAGCTTCGAGATGGAGCCCATCTTCCGGACCTGCTCCATCTGCGCCAGGAAGTCGTCGAGCGTGAAGTCCTTGCCCTTGCTCGACGCCAGCTTGGAGGCCATCTTGCTGGCCTCTTCCTGGGTGAACGTCTTCTCCGCCTGCTCGATCAGGGTGAGCAGGTCACCCATGTCGAGGATGCGGGACGCCATGCGGTCCGGGTGGAAGGCGTCGAAGTCCTCGAGCTTCTCACCGTTCGACGCGAACATGATCTGCTTGCCCGTGACGTGGGCGATCGACAGGGCCGCGCCACCGCGGGCGTCGCCGTCGAGCTTGGAGAGCACCACGCCGTCGAAGCCGACGCCGTCGCGGAAGGACTCAGCGGTGTTGACCGCGTCCTGGCCGATCATGGCGTCGACGACGAAGAGGATCTCGTCGGGGCTGACCGCGTCGCGGATGTCGGCGGCCTGCCGCATCAGCTCCTCGTCGATGCCGAGGCGTCCCGCGGTGTCGACGATGACGATGTCGTGGACCTTGGCCTTGGCGAACTCGATCGAGTCCTTGGCCACCTTGACCGGGTCGCCCACCCCGTTGCCGGGCTCCGGCGCGTACACCGCGACACCCGCGCGGTCGGCGACGACGCTCAGCTGGTTGACGGCGTTGGGGCGCTGGAGGTCACAGGCGACGAGCAGCGGGGAGTGGCCCTGGGACTTGAGCCAGAGACCGAGCTTTCCGGCGAGGGTGGTCTTACCCGCACCCTGCAGACCCGCGAGCATGATCACGGTGGGCGGGTTCTTGGCGAACCGCAGGCGCCTGGTCTCGCCGCCGAGGATGCCGACGAGCTCCTCGTTGACGATCTTGATCATCTGCTGCGCCGGATTCAGCGCCTGTGAAACCTCGGCGCCTCGCGCCCGCTCCTTGACCTTGGCGATGAAGGACCGGACCACGGGCAGGGCGACGTCGGCTTCGAGGAGGGCGATACGGATCTCGCGAGCCGTGGCGTCGATGTCCGCCTCGGACAAGCGGCCCTTGCCCCTGAGGTTCTTGAAAGTCGCGGCAAGGCGGTCGGAGAGAGTATCGAACACGGCGCTCGTCGGTCCTCAGGGTCGGGGGAAAAGGGATTCAGTGCTCCAGGGTATCCGGCTCTCGGGAAACGACGGCCTCCGCCCGGAAGAAACCGGGTGGAGGCCGTGTGATGTGAACCCCACGAGCGCGGGGAGCACCCCTTGCCCGTCCTGACGACCCGCTGAGCGGCGGGCCGTCCCCGTACCGCCTCAGCGTCGGCGGAGCCGACCTGGCTGACGCGGGGGATCCGCCCGTCCGACGAGCGACCCGCCCCACGTCACTCCCGCAGAGCCGCCTCCACCTCCTTGGCCAGTGCGGCAGCGCTCTCCCGGGGCAGTGACGCGCCCGCCTCGTCCGTGACGTAGAAGGCGTCAACGGCGTTCGCCCCGAGGGTGGAGACATGGGCGCTGCGCACCCGTACCGCGCTCTGCTCCAGCGCCCGGCCGATCCGGTGCAGCAGCCCGGGGGCGTCCTGGGCGCGGACCTCGATCACCGTGGCCAGGCGCGAGCCGGCCTCGGCGACGGTCACCCGGGGTGGCGGGGCCTTCACCCCGCGCCGCCGCGGGTACGCGGCCTCGCGTTCGGCGAGCCTGGCCCTGATGTCGAGGGAGCCGTCCAGGGCGCGTACGAGGTCGGAACGGAGCCTGGCCGCCTGCGGGAGCGAACCGTACTCGGCCGCGACCCGCCAGCTGAGCACCAGCAGATCCGCGGTGCCGCCCATCTCGGTCGGGAGCTCCACGGCGCGCAGGTCGGCGGCGCGGACGGTGAGGCGGTGCAGGGCCAGCACCCCGGCCGCCGCGGGCAGCACTCCCGGGCGGTCGGGCAGCGCGATGAGGAGTTCGACACCGACGGGTTCGGGTTCGCCCTCCTCGGAGGGCGCCTCGGGCCGGGTGTGCAGGGACAGCACGGGTTCGCCGGTGCGCAGGGCCTCGACGGCCAGGCGCTCCTGCTCGGCGCTGGGGGCGAGCGGCTCCGGCTCCGGGGGTTCCTCGCCGGCGATGAGCGCGGCGACGCGCCTGACGAGGTCGGCGACGAGCGAGGCGCGCCAGGCGCTCCAGGCGGCGGGTCCGGTGGCCAGCGCGTCGGCCTCGGTGAGCGCGTGCAGGAGTTCCAGCGTGGAGGCGCTGCCGACGGCGTTGGCGACGGAGCGGACGGTCGCCGGGTCGTCGAGGTCGCGCCGGGTAGCGGTCTCGATGAGCAGCAGGTGGTGGCGTACGAGGGTGGCGACGACGCCGACGTCCTGCTTCTCGAAGCCGATGCGGGCGGCCATGTCGCGGGCGATGACCTCGCCCGCGACGGAGTGGTCCCCTGGCCAGCCCTTGCCGATGTCGTGGAGCAGGGCGGCGATCAGGAGCAGGTCCGGGCGGCCGACGCGGCGGGTGAGGTGGGAGGCGCGGACCGCGGTCTCGACGAGGTGCCGGTCGACGGTCCAGGTGTGGACGGGGTTGCGCTGCGGGCGGCAGTGGACCCGTTCCCAGTCGGGCAGCAGCCGGGTGACGATGCCCTCGGCCTCCAGGGCCTCCCATACGCCGACGGTCGCCTCACCGGCGCCCAGCAGGGTGACGAGCTCCTCGCGGGCCTGGGCGGGCCACGGCACGGGCAGCGCTTGGGCCGCCGTGCTCAGATGGCGTACGAGGTGGCGGGAGAGCGGCAGCCCCGCCTCGGCCGCGGCGGCGGCGGCCCGCAGCGTGAGCACCGGATCGCGCTCGGGGCGTGCGGTGCGCGCGAGCACGACCTCGCCGTCCGCCTCGACGACGCCCTCGGCGAGCGGGGTGCGTTCGGGTGCGGCCTTGGCACCGCCGCCGAGCAGGGCCCGCAGCCGGGGCCGTGCGGTGCGGGAGCGCAGGACCCGGTTGACCTCGCGCCAGGTGACGTCGGTGGCGTACGAGATGGTCCGGGCGGCCTCGTACATCTGTCGCAGCAGGGCGTCGGCGTCGAGGAGGCCGAGGGCTCCGGCGACCTGGTCCTGCTCCTGGAGGGCGAGCCGGTCGGTGGCCCGGCCGGTGGTGAGGTGGAGGGCGTCGCGGGCGTCCAGGAGGGTCCGGCGGGCCTCGGAGAGCCCTTCGCGTGGCGCGTCCGCGACCCAGGAGGCGGCGACGGCGCGCAGGGCGGTCGCGTCGCGGAGGCCGCCGCGGGCCTCCTTGAGGTCGGGTTCCAGGAGGAACTGCAGCTCGCCCATGCGCTCGGCGCGCTCGCGGCAGAGTTCGTCGAGGGCCGGCAGGCGCTTGGGGGCCTGGTTGCGCCAGTCGGCGAGGATCGCGGTCCGCAGTCCGGCGACGAGGCCGAGGTCCCCGGCGACGGGCCGTGCGTCGAGCAGTCCGAGCTGGACCTTGAGGTCCTCCCCCGCGGTGCTCCGCGCTTCCCCCGGAGTGCGCACGGAGTGGTCGAGGGCGAGACCGAGGTCCCAGACGGGGTACCAGATCCCGTCCGCGAGGGAGGCGACGGCCGCCGCGTCTGCGGTCCCGTCGTGGAGCAGCAGGAGGTCCAGGTCACTGCGGGGCGAGAGCTCGCCGCGGCCGTAGCCGCCGACGGCGACGAGGGCCGCGCCCCGGACGCCCGCCCGTTCGGCGGCCGTGGTGAACAGCCCGGTCAGCCACTGGTCAGTGAGCCTGGCCAGCGCCGCACGGCGCGGCGGCCCGGACCGCGCCTCCCCCTGGAGGAGGCGCAGCCGGGCCGCCGCGTAGCCGCTGGGTCCCGAGTCCTCGGATTCGGTGGTCACTTCGGTGCTCGTCACCCGGCTGCCTTTCCGTTCACAGGAACCGTCGGTCAGAGTGCGTCGGGGCCGCGTTCGCCCGTCCGTACGCGGATGGCGGTGTCGACCGGGACGCTCCAGACCTTTCCGTCACCGATCTTGCCCGTCCTCGCGGCCTTGACGACCACGTCGATGAGCTGTTCGGCGTCCTCGTCCTCGACGAGGACCTCGATGCGGATCTTCGGCACGAGGTCCACGGTGTACTCCGCGCCCCGGTAGACCTCGGTGTGTCCGCGCTGACGCCCGTAGCCGCTGGCCTCCGTGACCGTGAGGCCCTGGACGCCGAAGGCCTGGAGGGCCTCCTTGATCTCGTCCAGCCGGTGCGGCTTCACGACTGCGGTGATGAGCTTCATGCGTCCACCTTCTTGTTCGTCGGGGCTGCGCCGCTGCCGGGCGCCATTGCCGTGCTGCGCGGGAGGGAACCGCCGCCGGCCCCGCTGAAGTCGTACGCCGTCTCCGCGTGCTCGACCTGGTCGATGCCGGAGACCTCGTCGTCCTCGCTGACCCGCATCCCGACGGTCTTGTCGAGGATGAACGCCAGGATCGCGGAGACGACCAGAGAGTACGCGAGGACCGCGAAGACACCGACGGCCTGCTTGCCGAGCTGGTCGAGCCCGCCGCCGTAGAAGAGGCCCTTGGCGTCGGACTGCACCCCGCCGGTGGCGAAGAAGCCGATGAGCAGGGAGCCGATGACACCGCCGACGAGGTGGACGCCGACGACGTCGAGGGAGTCGTCGTAGCCGAAGCGGTACTTGAGGCCGACCGCCATGGCGCACACCACACCGGCGATGACACCGATCGCGATGGCGCCGAGCGGGCTGACCGCTCCGCCGGCGGGGGTGATGGCGACGAGGCCGGCGACGGCGCCGGAGGCGGCGCCGAGGGTCGTGAAGGAGCCGTGGCGGACCTTCTCGTAGGCGAGCCAGCCGAGGACCGCGGCACCGGTGGCGACCTGGGTGTTGACGAACATGACGGCGCCGACGCCGTCGTCGTTGCCGAGCCAGGAGCCAGCGTTGAAGCCGAACCAGCCGAACCACAGGAGGGCGGCACCGAGCATGACGAGCGGCAGGCTGTGCGGCCGCATCGGGTCCTTCTTGAAGCCGACCCGCTTGCCGATGACGAGGATCACGCCGAGGGCCGCGGCACCGGCGTTGATGTGGACGGCCGTGCCGCCCGCGAAGTCGATGACGCCCAGCTCGAAGAGCCAGCCGCCGGCGCTCCAGACCCAGTGCGCGACCGGGAAGTAGACCACGGTCACCCAGAGGGTGATGAAGAGGGCCCAGGAGGTGAACTTGACGCGGTCGGCGAGGGCGCCGCTGATGAGGGCGGGGGTGAGCACGGCGAACATCAGCTGGAAGACGGCGAAGACGTACACCGGGATGGTGTAGCCGTCCCAGAGTTCGGTGACGCCGATCCCGCTGAGGCCGACGTAGTCCGAGCTCCAGCCGATGACGGAGCCGACATCGGTGCCGAAGGCGAGACTGAATCCGTAGAGCACCCAGAGGATCGTGACGATCCCGAGGCTGATGAAGCTCATCATCAGCATGTTCAGGGTGCTCTTGACGCGGACCATGCCTCCGTAGAAGAAGGCCAGACCCGGGGTCATGAGCATCACCATGGCGGTGCAGATGAGCATGAACCCTGTGTTGGCGGCAGACAGCTCGGGGGCGTCTGCGGCAAGCGTCGTGATGCCTGGGGGCATCGGCGTCTCCTCGTCGTCGGTGCGGCCACGTGCGGGGGTGCGGGACCACGGTGAAAAGGTGCGGGCCGGTTATGCGCCATGAGATTCGCGCAACGCGGTTTCCACGAATGCCGCACGATGTTTCGCCGCAGTGACGAAGGAAGCGCACGTGTTACGTACCGATGAACCCGACACGTCGGACCCGGTGCGCTGCCTACCATGCTGGCTGCGCCGCATACGGTGCGGTTGCGACGCCCCGATACGTGAACCGGCCACGGCAGCGACCCGCTGACCTGGCGATGGGGGAGCCGAGTCGGGTGGTACGGGGCGGCTGTCGTGGCCGGTGGCAGGTGTGCCGGTCAGACCGCTTCGGCGGTCTCCGGAAGCTGCTCGGTGAGCAGGTCGGTGAGCCGGGCGACCTCGGGAATGTCACCGAAGTCCCTGGCAGCGGTGTCGACGGTCTTGCGGAGTCTGGTGTTGACCCGCTCCGACCGGACCTTTCTGGCGATCCTCAGGGCGTGGACGGCGGGCACGGCCGCTTCCTCCGGCTCGCGCTTGAGCAGATGCACCGTGGCCATGCCGATCAGGTTGAGCGCGTAGGACCTCTGGTGCTCGTCGTCCTCGCCGAAGAGCTCGACGGCGCGGGACATGACGGGCTCGGCGAGCGAGGCGTACGTGGGGCTGCGCCCCGCGACATAGGCGAGGTCACGGTAGGAGTGGGCGTTCTCGCCGTGCAGCTCGGCGTCGGAGAAGAAGCGGATCCAGTCGGGCTCGGGCTCGTCGTCGAGCGCGGCGTCGGCGAAGGTCTCCTCGGCCATCCGGACCGCGCGCTTGGTCCTGCTCGGCTGGCCCATGTTGGCGTAGGCGCGCGCCTCCATCGCATACAGCATGGCCTGGGTCCGGGCGGTGGCGCAGTCCCTGCTTCCGTACTGGGCGAGGTGAATGAGTTCCAGTGCGTCGTCGGGCCGGCCGAGGTGGATCATCTGGCGGCTCATGCTGGAGAGGATGTACGAGCCCAGCGGCTTGTCCCCGGCCTCCTTGGAGGCGTGCAGGGCGAGTACGAAGTACTTCTGGGCGGTGGGCTGGAGGCCCACGTCGTAGCTCATCCAGCCGGCCAGCTCGGCCAGTTCGGCCGCGCAGCGGAACAGGCGCTTCGAGGTGGCCTCGGGCTGGGGCTCCTGCAGCAGGTCGGTGACCTCGTGGAGCTGGCCGACGACGGCCTTGCGGCGCAGCCCGCCCCCGCACTGGGCGTCCCACTGGCGGAACATCGCCGTGGTCGACTCGAGCAGGTCGAGCTCGGGCCCGGAGAGCCGGGAGGGCCGGCTCGCAATGGCCGGCCGCTCGGGCTCGCCCTGCGCGGAGGGGACGCCGGGTACCAGCCAGCGCTGCATGGGCTCGATGAGGGTGGGGCCTGCGGCCAGGGCCAGTGAGCTGCCGAGGAATCCCCGCCGGGCGAGCATGAGGTCGCTGCGGGAGAACTCGCTGAGCAGCGCGACCGTCTGCGGGCCCGCCCACGGAAGGTCGACCCCTGCCACCGAGGGTGCCTGGTGGGCGGCGCGCAGACCGAGGTCCTCGACGGCGACCACGGTGCCGAAGCGCTCGGAGAAGAGCTCGGAGAGGATGCGCGGGATCGGTTCGCGGGGCTGTTCACCGTCGAGCCAGCGGCGCACCCGGGAGGTGTCGGTGCTGATGTGGTGGGCGCCCAACTGCCGGGCGCGCCGGTTCACCTGCCGTGCCAGCTCGCCCTTGGACCAGCCGCTGCGCATGAACCACGAGCCCAACCGGCCGTTGGGGCGTTTCCCGGCATCCGTCTCGCCTGCGCCGCTGCCACTCACTGGAACGCCCCCATCCCGCTGAAACCCTTGTCGCGCGAACCTTTATCAGAATGCCGTGCCCCGGTGCTCTCCGTACGCGTGTCGCGCTCGGTCGAACAGCCATCGGGTTGCCTGCGGCATACCCACGCGCACATGCAATTGCAGCTTCGAGTACCGACGGTAATCCCTCGATCACCGCCACCGCGAGGGTGATTGCTGAAACGCCACCATTCGCCACCCCTTCGGATGAACCTGCCCGGCACACTCCGCGATTCACTTGACAGACCGCGACCAGCGACAGGCGGAGTGAAGCGTATTGGGGCGTGGGAGTCACATCGCGCACCCCCTCGACACCACCCGTGCGCCGTCGGTACGCGGCGGCCCGGCAGGCCTTCGAGAGCCCCGGGTCGTAACCACCGGTGACTCGGACCCGTTGGAGGGGGCATGGGCTTCACGATCGGCGGTATCCGGGAGATGCGCTCAGGCAGCACACGGCGCCGCGGCCGTGGGGCCGGGGCGACAGAGGTCGCCGAGTACACGGGACTGTGGGGCTGGGCCGTCGCGCCCGGCGCGCGGGCGGCCTCGGGGGTCTGCTCCTGCGGCGACGCCGCATGCCCGGCGCCCGGCGCCCACCCGCTCGACTTCGCCGCGGAGGTCCCGCCGGGCGCCACCCTCGGCATGGCCGCGGACGCCTGGGCCGAAGTGCCGGGCGCCTCGATGCTGCTCCCCGCGGGCCGGACCTTCGACGTGCTCGACGTCGCCGAGGGCGCCGGACGGCGCGCGCTGGTGAGGATGGAGCGCATGGGGCTGCCGCTGGGTCCGGTGACCGTGACACCGACCGGGCGCACGCAGTTCTTCGTCGCCCCCGGTGCCGCGGCCGGACTGCCCGGGCTGCTGTACCGGATGGGCTGGGACGACGCGGACCTGGATCTGCGGGCGATCGGCTCCGGCGCGTACATCACCGCTCCCCCCTCGGACCTCGGTGGTCTCGGCCCGGTCCGCTGGCTGCGACCGCCGGCGCCCGGTACGGCCGGCGCTCCCCCGCAGGCCAGACTGCTGCTGGGCGTGCTCGCGTACATATGTCACCGGTGGTGAACGCCGGAGGGCGGTGAACCCCTCACGGGTCCACCGCCCTCCGCATACGCGGGGCACTCCCGCGTCAGTCGCCGATCAGCGCGTCGACGAAGGCGCCCGGCTCGAACGGGGCCAGGTCGTCCGGCCCCTCGCCCAGGCCGATGAGCTTCACCGGAACGCCCAGCTCGCGCTGGACGGCGATGACGATGCCGCCCTTGGCGGTGCCGTCCAGCTTGGTGAGCACGATGCCGGTGATGTCGACCACCTCGGCGAACACCCGTGCCTGGACCAGGCCGTTCTGACCGGTGGTGGCGTCCAGGACGAGCAGGATCTCGTCGAGCGGACCGTGCTTCTCCACGACCCGCTTGACCTTGCCGAGCTCGTCCATGAGGCCGGTCTTGGTGTGCAGCCGGCCCGCGGTGTCGATGAGCACGACGTCGGCACCTTCGGCGATGCCCTCCTTCACCGCGTCGTAGGCGATCGACGCGGGGTCCCCGCCCTCGGGACCCCGCACCGTACGGGCGCCGACGCGCTCGCCCCAGGTCTGGAGCTGATCGGCCGCGGCGGCGCGGAAGGTGTCCGCTGCGCCGAGCACGACGCTTCGGCCGTCGGCCACGAGCACCCGGGCGAGCTTGCCCGTCGTGGTCGTCTTCCCGGTGCCGTTGACGCCGACGACCATGACGACGCCGGGGGTCTCTGCGCCGCCCTCCGTCTTCACCTCGCGGTCGAAGTCGGGACCGAGCAGGGTGACGAGCTCCTCGCGCAGCAGGGCGCGCAGCTCGTCGGGCGTACGGGTGCCGAGGACACGGACCCGCTCACGGAGCCGCTCCACCAGCTCCTGGGTGGGGGCGACGCCGACATCGGCCGTGAGGAGCGTGTCCTCGATCTCCTCCCAGGTGTCCTCGTCGAGGTTGTCGCGGGACAGGAGCGTGAGCAGCCCCTTGCCCAGGGAGTTCTGCGAACGGGCGAGCCTCGTGCGCAGCCGCACCAGGCGGCCCGCGGTGGGCTCGGGGACTTCGAGCTCGGGGGTCTGCGGCTCGACGACGACCGGGGCGTCCTCGACGGGAGCCCCCGCGCCGGGGAGACCGACCTCCTCGATGGTGCGCCGCGCTTCGTCGCGCGACGCCTCGGCCTCCTCACCGACACGGGGCTCGGCGGGAGGAGTGATGGTCGGCGTGCTCGACGGTGCCGAGGGCGGCAGCTGCTTCTTCTTGCGGCTGCTGACCACGAGCCCGCTGATCAGGCCGACCGCGACCAGGGCGATGACTACAGCAAGGATGACGATGTCCATAACGGCTCCAGTATCCGCCACGAAAGGCGCGGAACCGCAAAAGGTGCGAACCCGTGACGGTGCGCGTACCAGCGATCACGGCCCATCCGGGCACGGCCCGCACGACACCTCTGAGCTGCGCGTCCGGGGCGGCCGGGAGTGTTCGCACACGTCGGCGCGGGGCTGCGGCCGCCCGTCGGCCCCCGTCCGCACGGCGCGGCGACCGCGCGTGTCCTTGCCCTGAACGGCATCGATCGCAGTCCGAAGTTCGGCACAGAGGCCCGGCAGCGGTCGACCGGCACTCCCTCACGGTGAGTTCGCATGCGTCATGGTGTCGTCGGGATGCACGGGACGAGTGAGACGTTCTGCCCGCCGAAGAGGTGGCCGAGCGCCGATGCCCGGCAAGGGTGGGAATCTAGGGAGTTATATCGCTTTTGCGGGCAAAGGTACGCTGCTGTCCGTGGAGAATCGCGGCTTGGATCCCGTCCCCGACTCCGAGCGCACCGGCCGGGTCCGCGCCCTCTTTCCCACGTGGGTGACGGCGAACATGACGGTGCTGCTGCTGACCGTGGGCGCCGGCCTCACCGTCTTCAACGGGCTGAACCTGTGGCAGGTGCTGGCCGTCGCCGCCATCGCCCCGGTGATCTCGTTCGGGCTCGTCGGCCTGGTGTCGATCGCGGGCAAACGCGGCGGCGCTCCCGGCATGGCGCTCTCCCGCGCGGTGTTCGGGCAGCGCGGCAACCTCTTTCCCGGTGCCCTGCTGTGGGTGGCGCGCTGGGGCTGGGAGACCGCCAACGCGGTCACCGGGTCCTACGCGCTACTGGCCGTGCTGGATCTGCTCTTCGGCGTACGCGGGGACAACACCCTGGTGCTGGTGACCCTGACGGCGTTCGTCGGCGCGGGCTTCCTCGTCTCGGGGCTCGGCTTCCGCGCCCTGCGGTTGTGCTCCCGGGTGTCCGTGGGACTCTTCGGCTGCGCGAGCCTCCTGGTCCTGGCCCATCTGGTCGGCTCGACCCCGTGGCGGACCGTCCTTGACCGGCCGCCGGGCCAGGCGGCGCTGATGATCGCGGGGGTCGGGACGCTGGCCGCGGGAGGCATCAGCTGGGTTCCGTCGGCCCCGGACTTCGCCCGCTACCTGCCGCGTTCAGCGTCGGCCACGGCGATGGTGGGCGCGGCCGTGGGCGGCGCCCTGGTCACCGTGCTGCCGATGGTGATGATGGGCGCGGTGATGGCCGTGGAGTCCCCGGACCTGGCGGCCACGAAGGACCCGGTGTCCTTCATCGGCGAGCTGCTGCCGAGATGGATCTCGGTGCCCTACCTGCTGACCGCCGTCGTCGGCATGGTGCTGATCAACGCGATGTCCATGTACTCCGCCGGCTTCACAGCGCAGACGCTCGGATTCGCGGTCCCCCGCGCCTGGGCGGTGGGCGTGAACGCGGGGATCAGCCTGTTCCTCGGAGGAGTGCTGATGATCGTGGCGACGAGCTTCGTCGGCACGTTCCTGTCGTTCCTGACCCTGCTCGGCGTGACCTTCTCCGCCTGGATCGGGGTCTTCGGCGTGGACCTGCTGCGCGGCCGTACGTACGACGCCGCCGCGCTCATGGACACCGCACCCGGCAGCGGCTACTGGTACGCCGGAGGGTTCAGCCGGCAGGCCATGGCCGCCTGGGGCTCCGCGCTCGCGGTGGGCCTGCTGTTCACCGACGTGGAGTGGTTCGCCGGGCCGCTCGCCGGCACATGGGTCGGGCGGGACGGCCTGGGCTGGGCGGCGACGATCCTGGTATCCGCGGGGCTGTACGCGCTGCTGCCGCGGCCGGCCGACATGACGGGCGGTCAGCCGACAGGTTTCTGACACCGCCTCCGCCGCGTTCACCGTACGACGCCACCCCGGTCGGCACGGGCCGGACCGGGGCGGCGGATCGAGGAGAGGGACAGCGGGGATCAGCCCATCTCCTCCAGCGCCTTGCCCTTGGTCTCCTTCACGAACATGAGCACGAAGGGGATCGAGAGCACGGCGAAGCACGCGTAGATGACATAGGTACCCGAGAGGTTCCAGTCGGCCAGGCTCGGGAAGCTCGCGGTGATCGCCCAGTTGGCGATCCACTGCGCGGACGCGGCGACACCGAGAGCCGCGGCGCGGATGCGGTTCGGGAACATCTCGCCGAGGAAGACCCAGACCACGACACCCCACGACAGCGCGAAGAAGAGCACGAAGACGTGGGCCGCGATCAGTGCGACGGTGCCCTGCGTGGTCGGCAGCTTGCCGTCGACCAGATCCGCGGAGAAGGCCCAGGCCTCGAACGCCAGGGCGACGGCCATGCCGACGGATCCGACGAGCGCGAGCGGCCTGCGGCCGACCCTGTCCACCAGGATCATGGCGATCACGGTGCCGATGATGTTGATGATCGACGTGGTGAACGAGTAGAAGAACGAGTCGGTCGGGTCGATGCCGACGGACTGCCACAGCGTCGCCGAGTAGTAGAAGGCGACGTTGATGCCGACGAGCTGCTGGAACACCGACAGGCCGATACCGACCCAGACGATCGGCAGGAAGCCGAAGCGGCTCCCGAGCAGGTCACTGAACTTGGACTTGTGCTCACGGCGCATGGCCGTCTCGATCTCGTCCACGCGTGCGTCGAGGTCGATGTTCTTCCCCTCGACCTCTTCGAGGATCTTCCGGGCGCGGTCCCTCTTGCCGACGGAGATCAGGAAGCGCGGGGACTCGGGGATCGCGAACGACAGCAGCCCGTAGAGGACCGCCGGGACGACCATCACACCGAGCATCCACTGCCAGGCCTCCAGGCCCGCGATCTCGCCCCGCTGGTCGCCGTCGGCGATCTGCAGGATGCCGTAGTTGACCAGCTGCGAGATGGCGATGCCGATGACGATCGCGGCCTGCTGGAAGGACCCGAGGCGGCCTCGGTAGGCGGGCGGCGAGACCTCGGCGATGTAGGCGGGGCCGATGACGGAGGCCATGCCGATCGCGAAGCCGCCGATGATCCGCCACATGGCGAGGTCCCAGAGGGCGAACGGCAGTGCCGAGCCGACGGCGCTGATGGTGAACAGCACCGAGGCGATCTGCATGCAGCGGATACGGCCGATGCGGTCGGCGATGCGTCCCGCCGTGGCCGCGCCGATCGCACAGCCGATCAGCGCGATGGCGATGACCTGCGCGAGCGTTCCCGACCCGATGTCGTAGCGGTCGCGGATGGCTTCGACGGCGCCGTTGATGACCGAACTGTCGTAGCCGAAGAGGAAGCCGCCCATCGCCGCGGCTGCCGTGATGAAGATGACATGGCCGAGATGGTCCGGGTGGGCGTCCCGGGCTCCGGACTCCGGTCCGCGCGCTGTGCTGGTCACATGAACTCCTGGTACCTGGCCGCATCGTCAGGTGTGGGGGGTGAGCCCTCCCAGTGGCGCACAGCATCCAGCCGACCACCACTTGAAGGTAAAAACAACATTGCCGAGGTTATGCGTTCAAGTTTCGAAGTCAAGATGCGATTCCTGCGAAGGTGTTCCTCACAAGTACCCAGGAACGCCCAAAACGCACGTTGAAGTGTTGAAGATTCGGTAAAGGCGGTGTGACGGCCCGTCAATCGAGGTGACGCGGTCCCCGGCGGAGTCGCTGGCTGATCACCTTGGACACTCCGTCGCCCTGCATCGAGACGCCGTACAGCGCGTCGGCGACCTCCATCGTCCGCTTCTGGTGCGTGATCACGATGAGCTGGGAGCTCTCCTGGAGCTCCTCCATGAGCCGGATCAGCCGCTGCAGATTGGTGTCGTCCAGCGCCGCCTCGACCTCGTCCATGACATAGAACGGACTCGGCCTGGCCTTGAAGATGGAGACCAACAGGGCAACGGCCGTAAGGGATCTCTCTCCACCCGACAGCAGCGAGAGCCGCTTGACCTTCTTGCCCGGCGGCCTGGCCTCGACATCGAGACCGGTCGTCAGCATGTTGTCCGGGTCGGTGAGGACGAGACGGCCCTCACCTCCCGGGAAGAGCCGCGAGAAGACGCCCTCGAACTCACGCGCGGTGTCGCGGAACGCCTCGGTGAACACCTGCTCCACCCGTTCGTCGACCTCCCTGACCACCTGCATCAGGTCGGCCCTGGTCTTCTTCAGGTCCTCGAGCTGCTCCGAGAGGAACTTGTGGCGTTCCTCCAGCGCCGAGAACTCCTCGAGGGCGAGCGGATTCACCTTCCCGAGTTGCTGATACGCCCGTTCGGCCGCCTTGAGGCGCTTCTCCTGCTCGGCCCTGACGAACGGCCGCGGCTGGTTGCGCGGGTCCTCAGGATCCGCCGGAAGCTCCTCGCCCTCCGCCGCCGGGGACGGCGGCACCAGCTGGTCCGGTCCGTACTCGGCCGCGAGGCCGGCCGGCTCGACGCCGAACTCCTCCAGCGCCTTGGCCTCCACCTGCTCCATGCGCAGTCGCTTCTCGGCCCCGAGCACCTCACCCCGGTGGACCGAGTCGGTGAGCCGGTCCAGCTCGCTCTTGAGGTCACGGCCCCGGACGCGTTCGGCCGCCAGTTCGCGCTCTCGCTCGGCCTTCGCCGCCTCCGCCCTGGTCCGCTCCTCCTCCGCCCGTACGACCGAGATCTCGACGTGGGCCAGCAGTTGCCGGGCCCCCTCCGCCACCGCCGTCGCCACGGAGGCCTCGTGGCGCAGCCGGGCACGACGCTGTTCGGCCCGGGCCCGGGACTCACGCTCCGCCCGTGCCCCCCGGTCGAGGGCGTCCGCCCGGCCGGCCAGTGCCTTCACCCGCTCCTCGTGGGTGCGGGCCTGGAGCCGTGCCTCCATCTCGGTCTGACGCGCGTTGGCCCCGTCGGCCGCGAGCCGGTCCCGCACCGAGGTGTCGGGCTCTTCCTCCACGGGAGTCTCCTCGGCGACCAGCAGCCGCTCCGCCAGCTCCTCGGCCTCCTCGGTGGCCCGTTCAAGCGCCTCCTCGGCCCGGGCCGCCGAGGCGGTCGTACGCTCCGCCTCGCCCACGGCCCCACGGGCCTGGCCGGCCAGCCGCCCCAGCTGCTGCGCGACCCCGGACTTCTCACGGTCCGCGGCCCTGCGCCGCTCCCCGAGCTCCTCCACCCGGGCGGCGGCGTCCGCGCGCCGTGCGGTCGCGGCGCGCCGGACCGAGTCCAGCTCCCCGCACCGCACCTCCAGCTCGGCCAGTTCGGCGGCCGCCTCGTCGACGGAGGCCTGCACCTCCAGCAGACTGGGCGCTCCGGCGGACCCGCCGTGCGCGAAGCCGGCGCCCAGTACGTCGCCCTCGGCGGTGACCGCGGTCAGGCCGGGATGTGCGGCGACCAGTTCCTCGGCGTCCTCCAGGGTTCCGACGACGACCATGTCGCGCACCAGACGGCGTACGGCGACGAGCAGTTCGGCGGGGCCCTGGAGCAGGCCGGCCACCCAGGGCGCCGGGGCGTCCCCGGTCGCCACGGCCAGGGCGGCCGGGGCGGGGTCGGGCAGCCCGGCCGGCACCGTGGCTCCGTGAGCGGTCCCGGACGCCTGCCCGGGCACCTGACCGGGCACGGCTGTGCAAGGTCCGGACTGCTGCTCCGTCCCCTGCGCCGGCACCTGGCCGGGCCCCGTCCCGCCCGGTACCAGGGCCGCACGGCCCGCGTCCTGCTTGCGCAGCAGGCGGATGGCGTCCGCCGCCGCGGCCGGGTCCGTCACCGCGAGCGCGTCCGCCGCAGCGCCGAGCGCCGCCGCCACCGCGACCTCGTGGCCCGGAGCCACCGTGATCAGCTCGGCGAGCGGCCCGAGCAGCCCAGGGAGCCGGTCGCCTGCGCCGAGCAGCACCCCGGTGCCGTCCTTGCGGCGGAGCCCGAGCGACAACGCCTCGTGTCGGGCGGAGACCGCCGCGCGGCTCCGTTCCGCCGCGGTGACCGCGTCGCGCGCGGCGCCCAGCGCAGACTCCGACTCAGCGAGCTCCCGCCTGGCCGCCTCGTGCCGCTCCGTCAGCTCCGCGTCGTCCGCGTCCAGGCCCGCCACCTCGGCCTTGAGCTGCTCGTACTCCTCCTGCGCCGCGGCCGCCCTCTCCCGCGCCTCGTCCCGTGAGGCGGCCAGCCGGTCGATCTCGGCCTGGGCCGAACCCGCCCGGCTCCGTGCGGCGTTGACCTGCCCGGTCAGCCGGGCGAGCCCCTCGCGCCGGTCCGCGATGGCGCGGGCGGCGTCCCGGAGCCTGCGCTCCTCGGAGGCAAGTTCCCGCTCCAGCTCGGTCCGGTGCGCGGTGGTGTCCTCCAGGGCGTGCTCCGCCGCTTCGAGGGCCGCCTCCAGTTCCGCCTCCTGTTCGCGGATCCGGGCAGCCTCGCGCTCCATGTCCTCGGGGTCCCGTCCGCGCCGCTCCTCCTCGGGCGCGCCCGAGGCGCTCTTCACCCGGGCGTCGGCGAGCGAGATCGTGCCGCGCACCCGCTCGGCCAGCTGGGAGAGTTCGTACCAGGTCTGCTGGGCGCGCCGCAGCCGCGGCGCCAGCCGGCGCACCTCGTCCTCCAGGTCCGCCTCGCGGGCGAGCGCGGCCTTGAGTTCCGTCTCCGCGGCTTCCCTGCGCCGCTTGAGCGCGGCCTCGTCGGCGATCTCGCCGCGCAGCGCCTCCCGCAGCCGCACCAGGTCGTCGGCGAGGAGCCGCAGTCGGGCGTCGCGCAGATCGGCCTGGATGACGGCGGCCCTGCGGGCGACCGCTGCCTGACGGCCCAGCGGTTTGAGCTGGCGCCGCAGCTCGTCGGTGAGGTCCTGGACGCGGGCGAGGTTGGCCCCCATCGCCTCCAGCTTCCGGAGCGCCTTCTCCTTGCGCTTGCGGTGCTTGAGCACCCCGGCGGCCTCCTCGATGAAGGCGCGGCGTCCGGCCGGGTCGGCGTGCAGGACGGAGTCCAGCCGGCCCTGGCCGACGATGACGTGCATCTCGCGGCCGATGCCGGAGTCCGAGAGGAGTTCCTGGATGTCCAGAAGCCGGCAGGTGTCGCCGTTGATCTGGTATTCGCTGCCACCGTTGCGGAACATGATCCGGGTGATCGTCACTTCGGCGTACTCGATGGGCAGCGCGCCATCGGAATTGTCGATGGTCAGCGACACCTCGGCGCGACCCAGTGGTGGTCTTCCGGTGGTGCCGGCGAAGATCACGTCTTCCATCTTGCCGCCGCGCAGGGATTTGGCCCCTTGCTCGCCCATGACCCAGGAGAGCGCGTCGACCACATTGGATTTACCCGAACCGTTCGGGCCGACGACACAGGTGATCCCCGGTTCGAAGCGCAGGGTCGTGGCGGAGGCGAATGATTTGAAACCCCGCAGGGTCAGGGCCTTGAGGTGCACGCCGCCGGACTCTACCTTTCGCTCCCGGTTTCGCCGATGAGGGTGCAGGGCACATCAAGCGAAGAGCGATTGGCGGGGGGACGTGCCGGGAGGAAAGAAAGAAGGGACGCCGAAGCGTCCCTTGTGAATCCCGCACGGCACCGCTGTCGCGGCTTCCGTGCACAGTCTTGCGTTACGGATCGCACACAGACCGGTTCACGAGTGGTCCTCGGTGTTCCGGTACGACGATCCGTGACGAAGACATTCCGTGGATGATCCCGAGCAGCTGATTACGTGCGGCCCTACCGGCCCCGGCAGGGCCTTCGGGTCAGGTCAGCGCGGGCTCCGCCTGGGGTACGTCGATGTCGATGCTGTCGAGCAGCGAGTCCTGGTGCTGGGCGGCGGCGTTGAGCACGTCGTTCTCGTCCTGGATCCGTACGAGCTCGGATTCCAGGTCCTGGACGCGCTTCTGAAGCCGTCGCATCTCGGCGAGGAGTCGCGGGTCGGAACCGCCGACGTAACCGAGAAGCGCCTTTGCCATGATGGATGGTCCTCCACACTGAGTGACCGACCGAATACGGTGTGGGTCGTGGGAATCGCACCCGCGGTGCTCGGCAGGCAGTGCTCTGTGTCCACTGCTGTTCTGCTGTCACCAGCTCTGCCGAACAGCTGAGGTGCGCGGGGTTTTCAGCGTCTCACCAAAAAGTTTGACGGTCAACACGATCACACGCCGGGGGGCGGGTGTCCCGGGGGCGCGCGGCTTGTCGATCATGCGGCGCGACTCTCCTACGGGCACCCGAGGGGCTTGGAGATCTTCGTCAATGCCGCAGCCTGGCATGCCACGCACTTCTTCGCAACCATGCTCGGACGCGGGGTCCTTTCCCAGGTCATTTCAGGTGCGAAGCTCTCCCGCCCCTCCCTGCCGCCACTCTCCGCCCGCCTGTACAGGGGGTGGATCCGGATCGCTTTACCGGGCGGTGTCAGCGGATCGCGAATCCCTCATAACCGCCGCGGGGCGTGTCCCAGATCTCAGTGACTCCATCAACGCGGCCGGGTGTGTCGTCGGACCCGAGCCAGTCGAGCAGACGGTGGCAATTCTCACGTGGACCCTCTGCCACCACCTGCACCCGGCCGTCGTCGAGATTGAGGGCGAAGCCCTTGAGCCCTCCGATCTCCAAAGCATTTGCCCTGGTGAACCAGCGAAACCCTACTTGCTGTACTCGGCCGCGTACCCATACGACGAGGCGCGCATCTTCGTTCATGCCGGAACGCTAACCGGCCAATTCCGCAAGGGTCACATCACCCCAATCGGCCATGGCGTAAGGTCCCGTCGCAATAGCTCACCCGAACGGGTGAGTTTGATCAAGAATTCGGTGACGTCGCCAGGGCGCCCGGAGCACGAGGAAGGCACAGCGCATGGGACGCCATCGACGCGCAGGCGCAGCCCCCGCCGCTGAGCAGCACGCGGCCGAAGCTGCGGGCGGGAACCGGAGTGCTCGCAGGAAGAAGCGAGCCCGGCGGCCCGTTCGCGCCGGGCTGCTCGGGGTGTCCGCGGCCGTGGCGGTCGGCGCGGTCGCCGTTGCCTCCGGCCTGCTGCCAGGCGGCGACACCTACAGCGTCAGCGGCGAACAGGCCGCGGACCAGGTGCGCGCGGGCAACGGCCCCGACCTGCTGACCCAGGGCGACGCGTCCGCCGAGCCGACCAGCAGGACGTCGGCCGAGGCCGGCAGCGGGGCAGCACGTTCCGGTACGCCCTCGAATCCCCCGTCCGCGACCCCGAGCAAGAAGCCGAGCGCCAAGCCCTCGGTGAGCGCGTCGAAGCAGGCGGCGAAGACGGCGGAGCGGACGAAGGCTCCGGCCCCGAAGCCGACGAGGACGGCATCGTCCGCCCCGGCCACCAAGGCCCCCACCGCCACGAAGGCCCCGTCGGCCTCGCCCACCCGCGCGACCACTTCCCCGTCGAGCCCGGCCTCCACCTCCGCGCAGGCGGCTGTGCTCGCCCTGGTCAACCAGGAGCGCTCGAAGGTCGGCTGCAGTCCGGTCACCACGAGCGCGTCACTGACCGCACTGGCCCAGGACTTCAGCGAGGACATGGCGGCCCGCGACTTCTTCGGCCACACCGACCCCGACGGTGCGACCCCCTGGGACCGTGCCGCGGCAGCCGGCGTCGAGGGGCTGGGCGGCGAGAACATCGCCCGTGGCCAGGCCGACGCCCAAGCGGTGATGGACGCCTGGATGAACAGCGACGGCCACCGCGCGAACATTCTCAACTGCGACTACAGGACGCTCGGGGTCGGCGTGCACCTCGGTGCCGGCGGCCCCTGGTGGACGCAGGACTTCGGCTTCTGAGAAACCCGCAGGTGGAGGACATCTAGTCCACTGGGGGCCGTCTCTGGGCCGTCCTTCGTTCGCTTGCCAGGACGAAGGACGTTCCGGAATGCCGTGAGGGCCAGCGCACGTGTGCGCTGGCCCTCACGGCATTCCGGAACGTCGGGATCTCAATCGTTAAGAGGGTCTGGTTAAAGCAGATGATGGTG
>NZ_JBFALP010000018.1:0-89476 GCF_040660235.1 Streptomyces sp. NPDC049970
CGGGCGCCCGGTCCGGCGGCCGGCCCCCGCGCTGGGGGTGCTCCCGCCCCCCGACGTCGTCGGGGGCCTTCTCCACGCGGAACTTCCCTACGGCAGCGCCAGCATCCGCTCCAGCGCCAGCTTCGCGTACTTCTCGGTCTCCGCGTCGACCTGGATCCGGTTGACCAGGTTTCCCTCGGCCAGTGACTCCAGGGTCCACACCAGGTGCGGCAGGTCGATCCGGTTCATCGTCGAGCAGAAGCAGACCGTCTTGTCGAGGAAGACGACCTCCTTGTCCTCGGCGGCGAAACGGTTCGCCAGTCGGCGGACCAGGTTCAGCTCCGTACCGATCGCCCACTTGGAACCGGCCGGCGCCGCCTCCAGGGCCTTGATGATGTACTCCGTGGAGCCGACCTGGTCCGCGGCGGACACGACCTCGTGCTTGCACTCCGGGTGCACCAGCACGTTGACGCCCGGGATCCGCTCACGGACGTCGTCGACGGACTCCACCGAGAAGCGCCCGTGCACCGAGCAGTGCCCGCGCCACAGGATCATCTTCGCGCCGCGCAGCTCCTCGGCGGTCAGGCCGCCGTTCGGCTTGTGCGGGTTGTAGAGGACGCAGTCCTCCAGGGTCATCCCCATGTCCCGCACGGCCGTGTTGCGGCCCAGGTGCTGGTCCGGCAGGAAGAGGACCTTCTCGCCCTGCTCGAAGGCCCACTCCAGGGCCCGCTTCGCATTGGACGAGGTGCAGATCGTGCCGCCGTGCCTGCCGGTGAAGGCCTTGATGTCGGCGGAGGAGTTCATGTACGAGACCGGCACGACCTGGTCGGAGACCCCCGCCTCGGTCAGCACGTCCCAGCACTCGGCGACCTGCTCCGCGGTGGCCATGTCGGCCATCGAGCAGCCCGCCGCCAGGTCCGGCAGCACGACCTTCTGGTCGTCGCCGGTCAGGATGTCCGCGGACTCGGCCATGAAGTGCACGCCACAGAAGACGATGTACTCCGCCTCGGGCCGGGCGGCGGCGTCCCGGGCGAGCTTGAAGGAGTCGCCGGTGACGTCCGCGAACTGGATGACCTCGTCGCGCTGGTAGTGGTGTCCGAGCACGAAGACCTTGTCCCCGAGCTTCTCCTTGGCGGCACGGGCCCGCTCCACCAGGTCCGGGTCGGACGGGGAGGGCAGGTCGCCCGGGCATTCGACCCCGCGCTCGCTCCGCGGGTCGGCCTCGCGGCCGAGCAGCAGGAGGGCGAGGGGCGTCGGCTGGACATCCAGGGGCTGGGCGGTGGTCACGACACGCACCCTTTCTTTTCTGCGGAACGCCTTTTCGTCTAATTGACGTTATCTATCATAGCCCCTTTGTGTCAGCTTGACGATGCCGATAGCGTCGATGTGACGCATCCCCTCGCGGGGGTGGTGTGCGAGCATGAAGGGAACAGGCACGTGCCCGGCCCGGAATGAATCCGAGGCCCCGATGGTTGGACCGTCGGCAAGCAGTCCGTACAACCCGGGAGAGAAGCAGATGTCCGTATCGGACGAGACCACCACCGTGAGCGACGGCATTCTCCTGTCCGACGCCGCCGCATCCAAGGTCAAGACCCTGCTGGAGCAGGAGGGCCGTGACGACCTGGCGCTGCGCGTCGCCGTTCAGCCCGGCGGCTGCTCGGGCCTCCGCTACCAGCTCTTCTTCGACGAGCGCTCGCTCGACGGCGACGTCGTGAAGGACTTCGGCGGCGTCAAGGTCGTCACCGACCGGATGAGCGCCCCGTACCTGGGCGGTGCCTCCGTCGACTTCGTGGACACCATCGAGAAGCAGGGCTTCACGATCGACAACCCGAACGCGACGGGATCCTGCGCCTGCGGTGACTCCTTCAGCTAAACCCTGATACGTACGACGACGGCGGCGCCTCCCGGACCGGGAGGCGCCGCCGTCGTCGTATCCGTGGCCGGGGTCAGGTGCGCGGCACCCTCTCGCCCGATCCGGCGTCGACCACCGTGCGGCCGTCCAGCGGCGAGTCCAGCGTCACCGTCCGGGTCAGCTCCTTGGCGATCATGACGCAGGCCTTCCCGGGATCCGGCTTCGACTCGGTGACCGTGATCCGGACCGCCGAGTCCGTCTCCGTGGCGCGCGCCGTGTAGGTGCTGCACACGCCGCCCCAGAAGGCGACCTCCAGCGTCCGGCCGTCCGCGCTGTACGAGGTGATCCCCGTACCCCCGGCCCCGGGGTCCTTCGTGGGTTCGGGGGCCGACGGGGTGCTCTCCGGCTTCAGATGGTCCGGGTGCACCGCGACACGGACGACCGTGTTCACCGGGCCGCCGCCTTCGGGCCGTACGGAGAAGAGCCAGGAGGGCACGAGGATCCGCTCCCCGTCGGCGTACCGGGCCGCGAGTCCGAACTCCGCCTTCTCGACCGTCGCGGTGGTGCTCCCCGGGGTCCCGCCGGGCGAACCGCAGCCGGGCTCCGGCGAGGAGCCGTCCTCCAGCGGTACGGGGGTCGCGCAGCCGCCGATGGTGCCCTTCGCGGTCCGCCCGCCTTCCGCGTTCAGCTGCCTGAGCGCCTCGTCCGCGCCGATCACGGGGTAACTGTCGCCCTTCTCCAGGCCCTTGAGGCTCCCGGTGCCTCCGACGACCTTTCCTCCGGCACCCACCTGGATCCCGGTCGACCAGCCGTACGTCGGCAGTCCGCCCACCACCGGATCGGCGTTCACCACCCGTACCGCGCCCATCAGCTGGCGCGTGTCGAGCGCGGCGTCGTCCTGCCCCACGGCCTTGAGCACCGGGGCGGCCGCGGCCTCGGCGGTCTTCTCGTCGACCGGTGAACCGGAGGGCGGCGCGGGATCCCGCTTCTCGCAGGCCGGCCCGGGATCGCAGTTGTCCGGCCCGGAGGCGTAGCGGTCGAAGGTCCAGGTGCCGGGCGCCTGCTTGGTCACCCGCAGGACCGGTCCGGAACCGTCCCCGTCGCTGCCCACCTTCCACGCCGTGCCCTCCGAGCGCGGCACCCCCGGCAGTCCGAGGGCCTTCGCCAGCCGGGCCACCTCGGCGGAGGTCACCGTGCCCGTGGCGCGCCGCACGGCGGCCGAGGCGGGCCCGTCCGGCAGCTCGCCCTCGGCGCGGTAGACGACGCCGTCGCCGTGCGGGTCGGGCTCGCCCGGCGCGATGCCCGGCGGCGGTGCCGACGGGCCGTCCGCGCGGTCCAGCCCGAGCAGTGGGGGAGTGCCGTCCCCGGACGCGGCCGGGGCGGTGTCCGTACCGCCGTCGCCCGACGCGTTCGAGGCCCAGTACGCGGCCCCGCCTCCGGCCAGCAGCACGGCTGCCGCCACCGAGGTCACGGCGAACGGCGAGCGCCGCCGCCGGGTACCGGTCACGTCATTCTCGGGTCGCTCGGTGCTCACCGGATCGCTCCTTCGGCTGCCTGGCCGTCACTGGCACATCGTCCGTCCCCCGGGGCCGGGGGACACCGGTGGGACGGGGCAGGGGAGCGAGCGGTTCCACCGCGACCGCCGTGGAACCGCGCCGAGGGCCAGGACCGCCCGCACGCGGAGCCGTGCGGGCGGTCCTGATCAGTCCCCGTACTCGGACATGCCGTCGATCAGCCGGGCGGAGGACGGCGGCACGGTCACCCCGTGGATGCGTGAGGGCTCCACCGGCTTCGTGGCGCTCCTCTCGGGTACGACCCAGTGCGGTGCCATCCGGGCGCAGTCACCGCGCAGCTCGGCCAGGCTCATCTCGGACTCATGCGAAACGATCGTGTTCGACATATCCGCACCGTACGCAGGGTGGAGCCCAGGTAGAAAGCCCTACT
Organism: Streptomyces sp. NPDC049970; assembly: GCF_040660235.1. NCBI lineage: Bacteria > Bacillati > Actinomycetota > Actinomycetes > Kitasatosporales > Streptomycetaceae > Streptomyces > Streptomyces sp. NPDC049970. Next base: position 3,776 of record NZ_JBFALP010000018.1, read on the forward strand.
ATCGGGTAGTTTTGACCTTTCAGGCACGGTGGCGTCACCGGGTAGCGTGAACTGTCACGCCGTCCCGGAGGGCGCGCTCACGCGTTCCCTTCGCCTTCCGCAGGAGCAGCTCCCCGTGCGCATTGCAGTCACAGGCTCCATCGCCACCGACCACCTCATGACCTTCCCCGGCCGATTCGCCGACCAGCTGGTCGCCGACCAGCTGCACACGGTCTCGCTCTCCTTCCTGGTCGACAACCTCGACGTGCGACGTGGGGGAGTCGGCGCCAACATCGCCTTCGGCATGGGTGTGCTCGGCACCCAGCCGATCCTGGTCGGTGCCGCCGGAGCGGACTTCGACGACTACCGCGCCTGGCTCGACCGGCACGGCGTGGACACCGGATCGATCCGTATCTCCGAGGTCCTGCACACGGCGCGCTTCGTCTGCACGACGGACGCCGACCACAACCAGATCGGCTCCTTCTACACCGGCGCGATGAGCGAGGCGCGGCTGATCGAGCTCAAGAGCGTCGCCGACCGCGTGGGCGGCCTCGACCTGGTGTCCATCGGAGCCGACGACCCCGAGGCGATGCTCCGCCACACCGAGGAGTGCCGCTCGCGGGGTATCCCGTTCGCCGCCGACTTCTCCCAGCAGATCGCCCGGATGGACGGCGAGGAGATCCGCATCCTCCTCGACGGCGCCACGTACCTCTTCTCCAACGAGTACGAGAAGGGGCTCATCGAGTCCAAGACCGGGTGGAGCGACGAGGAGATCCTGTCCAGGGTCGGCCACCGCGTCACCACGCTCGGCGCCCGGGGCGTCCGCATCGAGCGGGCCGGCCAGGACCCCATCGAGGTCGGCTGTGCCGAGGAGGAGCGCAAGGCCGACCCGACCGGCGTCGGCGACGCGTTCCGCGCCGGTTTCCTCTCGGGGCTCACCTGGGGTGTGGACCTCGAGCGCGCCGCCCAGGTCGGCTGCATGCTCGCGACCCTGGTCATCGAGACCGTCGGCACCCAGGAGTACACCCTGCGCCGCACCCACTTCATGGACCGCTTCACCAAGGCGTACGGCGACGAGGCCGCGGCCGAGGTCCGCAAGCACCTCTCCTGACACGAGCGGAACGGGTCACAGGAGCCGGCGGACCACATAGGCCGAGCCCCGGTCCGCCGGCTCCTCACCCACGTACTCCTGCTCGCGCATCTCGCACCAGGCGGGGATGTCGAGGCGTGCCGCCTCGTCGTCGGCCAGCACCGTCACCGTGCCGCCCACGGGTACCTCCCCGATCACCTTTGCGAGTTCGATGACCGGGATCGGGCAGCGCCTGCCCAGCGCGTCGACCACGAGCGAGCCTCGCGGCACGGCCGAGGGGCCCGCCCCTGCGGGCGCGCCGAGCTTCTCCCGGACCCCGGCCACCACGCCGGGCAGCACGCGCAGGAAGCGGTCGACCTCGTCCGGCGAGGTGCCGGCGGGCAGCGACAACCGGATGTTCCCCTCGGTGAGCACGCCCATCGCCCTCAGGACATGGCTCGGCGTCAGGGTGCTGCTCGTGCAGGATGAACCGGACGAAACAGAGAAACCGGCACGATCCAGCTCGTGGAGCAAGGTCTCCCCGTCGACATAGAGACAGGAGAAGGTCACCAGGTGCGGCAGCCGCCGCTCCGGATCGCCGACCACCTCCACATCGGGCACCAGGGTCGCCACCTCCGCCCGGATCCGGTCCACCAGGGCGCGCAGCCGTACGGCCTCGGCCGCCGCCTCCGCGCGTACCGCCCGGAGCGAGGCCGCGGCGGCCACGACCGCCGGGATGTTCTCGAAACCCGCCGCCCGCCCCGACTCCCGCTCGTCGGCGGGCCCTCGGGGCGCGAACCGGACCCCCTTGCGCACGGCGAGCAGCCCGACACCGGCCGGCCCTCCCCACTTGTGCGCGCTCGCGGTCAGCAGCGACCAGCGGCCGGGCACCGGACCCCAGCCCAGTGACTGGGCGGCGTCCACCAGCAGGGGCACACCGGCGTCGGCGCAGATCTCCGCGGTCTCCGCCACCGGCTGCTCGGTGCCCACCTCGTGGTTGGCGGACTGCAGGCAGGCCAGGGCCGTGTCCGCGCGCAGCACCCGGGCGTACTCCGCCGGGTCCACCGCTCCCGTCCGGTCCACCGGCACCTCGGTGGACGACCCGCCCGCCGCCTCCAGCGCCGCCGCCGCATGGAGTACCGAGGAGTGCTCGACGGCGGAGAGCACCAGATGCCGGCCGACACGCCGACGGCCGGAAAGTGCTCCGGCGGTGGCCGAGTGCACCGCCCGGGTGCCCGAAGAGGTGAAGACGAGCTCGTCCGGCCGGCAGCCCACCGCCTCCGCGGCGGTCTCCCTGGCCGCGTCCAGGAGCAGCGCGGCCCGCCGTCCCTCGCGGTAGAGCCGGGCGGGATCGGCCCAGCCCTCGTCCAGGGAGGCAAGCAGCGCCTGGCGGGCGACCGGGTGCAGGGGGGCGGACGAAGCCGCGTCGAAGTAGGGCACGCCGTCACGCTAGCCCGCGGGAGGCCCTCCCCAGGTGGCGGGCCGCCTCCCCCGAGGGGAGAGGGTGCGTCAGATGACGGCCGGAGGCGCGGATTCCACCCCTTCGGGGTGTCGGGCGGCGCGTTGGGCACCCTCCCCGCGCGACCCCAAATAGCGTCCAGTAGGGTTTGGTCCGCATAAACATCCAAACCCCTGCCCGCGTCAGGGCCGGCGACCGACCAAGTGAGACGGGCGCGCCGACCGTGCGGGCGAGACTCTCGGGAAGGCGCTACGTGAGTCCCAACGGCTCCGACCGCTCGTCGCGGCGCCCGATGCGGCGGAAGCTGCCGCAGGTGCTGACTGCGGGCCTGGTCCTGGCGACGGCCTCCGGTTGTTCATACAACTGGGAGGATTTCCCCCGCCTCGGTATGCCCACCCCGGTAACGGAAGAGGCCCCTCGGATCCTCTCCCTCTGGCAGGGCTCGTGGGCGGCAGCGCTCGCCACGGGTGTCCTCGTCTGGGGGCTGATCCTGTGGAGCGTCATCTTCCACCGGCGTAGCAGGACCAAGGTGGAGGTACCGCAGCAGACCAGGTACAACATGCCTATCGAGGCGCTGTACACAGTGGTCCCCCTCATCATCGTCTCGGTGCTCTTCTACTTCACCGCGCGCGATGAATCGAAGCTCCTCGAACTCAGCCCGAAGCCGGCCCACACGATCAACGTGGTCGGCTACCAGTGGAGCTGGGGCTTCAACTACATCGAGAAGGTGGAGGGCCAGCCCTCCGCCGGCAACGAGGTCCCGAAGGAGCTCGACGCCATCCCCAACAGGTTCCGTGAGGACTTCCCCGAGGGCGCCGGCGGCGTCTACGACGTGGGTGTCCCCGGTACGAGGAACCCGCAGAACGGCAACCCGGGTCCGACCCTGTGGCTGCCGAAGGGGGAGAAGGTCCGCTTCGTCCTTACTTCGCGTGACGTCATCCACTCCTTCTGGGTGGTGCCGTTCCTCATGAAGCAGGACGTCATTCCGGGCCACACCAACTCCTTCGAGGTCACGCCGAAGAAGGAGGGCACCTACATGGGTAAGTGCGCCGAGCTCTGCGGCGTCGACCACTCCCGGATGCTCTTCAACGTCAAGATCGTCTCTCCCGAGCGCTACCAGCAGCACCTCAAGGAGCTGGCGGACAAGGGTCAGACGGGCTACGTGCCGGCAGGCATCGAGCAGACGGACCCGGCCAGGAATGCGGAGACCAACAAACTGTGAGCATCCTCAATGAATCCCAGGGTGCCGCGGCAGCAGACGACTCGTTCGAGGATGAGCTGCCGGTGCGGCCCAAGCAGCGGGGAAGTGTCGTCGTCAAGTGGATGACCACCACTGACCACAAGACGATCGGCACGATGTACCTGGTCACATCGTTCGCGTTCTTCGTCATCGGTGGCCTTCTGGCGCTCTTCATGCGCGCCGAGCTGGCCCGCCCCGGCACGCAGATCATGTCGAACGAGCAGTTCAACCAGGCGTTCACGATGCACGGCACGATCATGCTGCTGATGTTCGCGACGCCGCTGTTCGCCGGATTCGCGAACTGGATCATGCCGCTGCAGATCGGCGCGCCCGACGTGGCGTTCCCGCGGCTGAACATGTTCGCGTACTGGCTGTACCTCTTCGGCTCGCTCATCGCGGTGGCCGGCTTCCTCACCCCGCAGGGTGCGGCCGACTTCGGATGGTTCGCCTACTCCCCGCTGTCGGACGCGGTCCGCTCGCCGGGTGTCGGCGCCGACATGTGGATCATGGGTCTGGCCTTCTCCGGCTTCGGCACGATCCTCGGTTCGGTCAACTTCATCACCACGATCATCTGCATGCGCGCCCCCGGCATGACGATGTTCCGTATGCCGATCTTCGTGTGGAACGTCCTGCTGACCGGTGTTCTGGTCCTGCTGGCGTTCCCGGTCCTGGCAGCCGCGCTCTTCGCGCTGGAGGTCGACCGAAAATTCGGCGCACACATCTTCGACGCGTCGAACGGTGGCGCACTGCTCTGGCAACACCTCTTCTGGTTCTTCGGCCATCCAGAGGTGTACATCATCGCCCTACCGTTCTTCGGAATCATTTCCGAGATCATTCCGGTATTCAGCCGCAAGCCGATGTTCGGCTATATCGGTCTGGTCGCGGCGACGATCTCCATCGCCGGCCTTTCCGTGACGGTCTGGGCGCACCACATGTACGTCACGGGCGGCGTCCTGTTGCCGTTCTTCTCGTTCATGACGTTCCTCATCGCGGTGCCCACCGGTGTGAAGTTCTTCAACTGGATCGGCACGATGTGGAAGGGGTCGTTGTCGTTCGAGACACCGATGCTCTGGTCCGTCGGCTTCCTGATCACCTTCGCCTTCGGTGGCCTGACCGGCGTGATCCTGGCCTCGCCGCCGCTGGACTTCCACGTCTCCGACTCGTACTTCGTCGTCGCGCACTTCCACTACGTCGTCTTCGGCACCGTGGTCTTCGCGATGTTCGCCGGGTTCCACTTCTGGTGGCCGAAGTTCACCGGCAAGATGCTGGACGAGCGGCTCGGGAAGATGACCTTCTGGACGCTGTTCGTGGGGTTCCACGGCACCTTCCTGGTGCAGCACTGGCTCGGTGCCGAGGGCATGCCGCGCCGTTACGCGGACTACCTCGCCGCCGACGGCTTCACCGCTCTGAACACGATCTCGACGATCTCCTCGTTCGTGCTCGGTCTGTCGATGCTCCCGTTCTTCTACAACATCTGGAAGACCGCGAAGTACGGCAAGAAGATCGAGGTCGACGACCCCTGGGGCTACGGACGTTCGCTCGAATGGGCTACGTCCTGCCCGCCCCCGCGGCACAACTTCATCAGCCTGCCGCGGATCCGCTCCGAATCCCCGGCGTTCGACCTGCACCACCCGGAGATCGCGGCGCTCGAGCAGCTGGACCACCTGTCCGAGGGTGACAAGGTTCTCGCGGGCAAGGAGGACGGCAAGTGAAGATCCAGGGCAAGCTCTTCCTCTGGCTCAGCCTCTTCATGGGGGCCATGGCCGTCACGTACGGCGTGTGGTCCAAGGAGCCCGTCGGCACCACCGCGCTGGTCCTCTCCTTCGGCCTGACCCTCATGATCGGCTTCTACCTGGCCTTCACGGCCAACAGGGTCGACGCGATGGCCCAGGACAACAAGGAGGCCGACGTCGCGGACGAGGCCGGCGAGGTGGGCTTCTTCTCGCCGCACAGCTGGCAGCCGCTCTCGCTCGCCATCGGAGGTGCCTTCCTCTTCATGGGAGTCGTCTTCGGCTGGTGGCTCGCGTACTTCGCGGCCCCGCTGCTCCTGGTCGGCCTCTTCGGCTGGGTCTTCGAGTACTACCGGGGCGAGAACCGCACCCAGTAAGACACGCCGCCCAAGGACGCACAGCACCCGTACGGGGGCCCGGCCCGCTCAGTAACGAGCGGGCCGGGCCCCCGTTTGCAGTCACTGAACGCGCTGGATCGGATGAATCTTCTTAGCGTGGGTTCATGAACCACACGCCGCGCATCCGCACCGTAGTGAGCTGCACCGTGCTGGTCGTGACCCTGGTAGCGGGTGCGACCGCCTGTGGAGAGCCCGACGGCCATCCGCTGTCGCTCAAGCCGTACGACGCAGCCGACACGGTCTCCTTCAACGGCCCTTCCGGGAAGAAGAAGGCCGACCCCGACAAGCCCCTCGAATTCACCGTCAAGGACGACGACGTGACCATCACGGACGTGACGGCCGTCGACACCGAGGGCCGCCACCTGGCGGGCGAGCTCGACGCGGACGGCAAGCGGTGGCACTCCACCACCTCGCTCGCCGCCGGAACCCGATACACCGTCAAGGTCACCACGGAGAACGACGACGGGGCCCCTGGCAGCCGCACGTACAGCTTCGGCACGACGGCGGCCAAGAAGTTCCTGAAGGTCGACTTCGGCCCGCAGGCGGGCACCTACGGCGTCGGACAGCCCCTCACGGCGGAACTCAGCGCTCCGGTCACCGACCGGGCGGCCAGGGCCACCGTCGAGCGCGGGCTGCAGGTCCGCTCCACGCCGGCCGTCACCGGCTCCTGGTACTGGGTCGACGACAAGACCCTGCACTACCGCCCCAAGGAGTTCTGGCCCGCCGACGCCTCGATCGACGTACGCAGCAACCTCAAGGGCATAAAGGTGAGCAACGCGCTGTACGGGGGCGCGGCCAAGCCCCTGAAGCTCACGACCGGTGACCGGATAGAAGCGATCACCGACGCCTCGGACCACTCCATGACGGTGCTGCGCAACGGTGAGGTGATCAACACCATTCCGGTCACCACGGGCAAGCCCGGCTTCGACACGCGCAACGGCGTCAAGGTCGTGCTGGCCAAGGAGCAGTTCGTACGGATGCGCGGTGAGAGCATCGGCATCGCCTCCGGCTCCTCGGAGTCCTACGACCTGCCCGTCTACTGGGCGACCCGGGTCACCTGGAGCGGCGAGTACGTGCACGCCGCGCCCTGGTCCACGGGGTCGCAGGGCAGTGCCAACGTCAGCCACGGCTGCACCGGCATGAGCACCGCCGACGCCGAGTGGTTCTTCGAGACGGTCCGCGAGGGCGACGTCGTCAAGGTCGTGGGCAGCGACGGCGAGACCATGACGCCGTTCGACAACGGCTTCGGCGACTGGAACCTGGCCTGGGACGCCTGGCAGAAGGGGAGCGCCCTGCGGAGCGGCTCGCCCGACGCCGGCACCGACGTCCAGACGGCGCGACTGCGTCCCCAGGTCTGATCAGGCCTGGAGTGCGCAACACCCCGGGAGAGCGCGGCGGAGGGGTTCGGAGCCCCTCCGCCGCGCGCCGCGTGGCCTCAGGCCTCCACGGACAGCCTGCGGCGCAGGACGGACGCGAGGGTGTCCGCGAAGTCGACCGGGTCCACCGGCAGCGTCACTGCGGCGTCGGCGCGGCTCCAGGTGGCCAGCCAGGCGTCCTGCGGGCGCCCGATCAGCAGCAGCACGGGCGGGCAGTCGAAGATCTCGTCCTTGATCTGCCGGCACACGCCCATGCCGCCCGCCGGCGCCGTCTCGCCGTCGAGCACACAGACGTCGATGCCGCCCCGGTCCATGGCGCTCAGGACGGCCGGCAGGGTGGCGCACTCCAGGAACTCCACCGGTGGCACGTCCGCCGCAGGCCTGCGCCCGGCGGCGAGCCTCACCTGCTCACGGGTGTTGGCGTCGTCGCTGTAGACCAGGACCGTGGCGGTCGGCTGCATTGTTCCTCCGTGACGTCTGTGTCTTCGGGGCTCTCGGGGCATGAACCGATGGGCGGATCGTACTCCGGCGGACAGCCTGTCAGCACCGGTGACGACAGTGATTCGATGGGCCGTTCGGTGCGGACACACAGCACTGACACACCGAACGGCACCCCCGGGAGTGAGGGCGGGATAAGCGACCGACATAATGTCGGTCGTGGCGACAGCAACGACAGTAGAAACCGGGCACGCGCACCCGTCGGTCAATCGGCCGAACCTCACCAGCGTCGGAACCATCATCTGGTTGAGTTCCGAGCTGATGTTCTTCGCGGCCCTCTTCGCGATGTACTTCACCCTGCGATCGGTGATGGGACCCGATCACTGGAAGGAGATGGCTCACCATCTGAACTTCCCGTTCTCGGCGACGAACACGACGATCCTGGTGCTTTCCTCCCTCACCTGCCAGCTCGGCGTTTTCGCCGCGGAGCGGGGCGATGTGAAGAAGCTCCGCACCTGGTTCATCATCACGTTCGTGATGGGTTCGATCTTCATCGGAGGCCAGGTCCTCGAGTACACCGAGCTGGTCAAGGACGCGGGTCTCTCCCTGTCCTCCGACCCGTACGGTTCGGTGTTCTACCTGACGACCGGCTTCCACGGTCTGCATGTGACAGGCGGTCTCATCGCCTTCCTGCTCGTCCTGGGCAGGACATACGCGGCCTCGAGATTCACCCATGAGCAGGCCACCGCGGCCATCGTCGTGTCCTACTACTGGCACTTCGTCGATGTCGTCTGGATCGGCCTGTTCGCCACGATCTACATGATCAAGTAACCGGGCTCGCACCCACCCACCATCGACGCAGAAGATCCTGACACCGGGGTAATCCGTGAAAAAGCTCTCCGCACGACGACGCCATCCGCTGGCGGCGGTCGTCGTACTACTCCTCGCGCTGGCGGCCACCGGGGGGCTGTACGCCGCGTTCGCACCTGCGGGTAAGGCGCAGGCCGACGACACCGCCCAGTCCCTCGCCATCGACGAGGGCAAGAAGCTCTACTCCGTGGGCTGCGCCAGCTGCCACGGAACCGGCGGTCAGGGCACCACCGACGGGCCGTCCCTCGTGGGCGTCGGCTCCGCCGCCGTCGACTTCCAGGTGGCCACCGGACGCATGCCGGCCCAGCAGCCGGGTGCCCAGATCCCGAAGAAGAAGGTCATCTACGACCAGGCCGAGATCGACCAGCTCGCGGCGTACATCTCGTCGCTCGGCGCCGGTCCGATCACGCCCACCGAGAGCCAGGTCGACCCCGCGGGTGCCGACGTGGCCAAGGGCGGCGACCTGTTCCGCACCAACTGCGCGCAGTGCCACAACTTCACCGGCGAGGGCGGCGCGCTGACACACGGCAAGTACGCCCCCACCCTCGAAGGCGTGAGCCCGAAGCACATCTACGAGGCCATGCAGACCGGCCCGCAGAGCATGCCCTCCTTCCCGGACACCACCCTTCCGGAGCAGGAGAAGAAAGACATCATCGCGTACATCAAGACCGTGAACGGTGACAACGCCGAGACCCCCGGCGGGCTCTCCCTCGGTGGCCTCGGCCCCGTGAGTGAGGGTCTCTTCGGCTGGATCTTCGGACTGGGCGGACTGGTCGCCATCGCCGTCTGGGTCGCGGCCCACACCGCTAAGGCCAAGAAGTCATGAGTAGCCAACAGATTCCAGAAGAGAACCTGCCGGAAGCGCAGGACGCCGCGCACGGCGCGGTAGCGGTCGCGGACGATCCGTTCGCCGACCCGGGGCTGCCGGCCCACCGGCCGCGCATCCAGGACATCGACGAACGGGCCGCCAGGCGCTCCGAGCGAGCCGTCGCGTTCATGTTCACCTTGTCCATGCTGGCGACGGTCGGCTTCATCGCCTCGTACGTCATCTTCCCGGTCGACAAGATCGTCTTCATCTGGCCGTTCGGCCACGTGAGCGCGCTCAACTTCTCCCTGGGGCTCACCCTGGGCCTGGCGCTGTTCCTCATCGGCGCGGGCGCCGTCCACTGGGCGCGCACCCTGATGTCCGACGTGGAGGTCGCCGACGACCGGCACGCCATCGAGGCGACGCCGGAGGTCAAGGCCAAGGTCATGGCCGACTTCGCGGCCGGTGCCGAGGAGTCCGCGCTCGGCAGGCGCAAGCTGATCCGCAACACCATGTTCGGCGCGCTGGCCTTCGTGCCGCTCTCCGGTGTGGTGCTCCTGCGCGACCTCGGTCCGCTGCCGGAGAAGAAGCTCCGCTCCACCCTGTGGGCGAAGGGCAAGCAGCTCGTCAACATGAACACGATGGAGCCGCTGCGCCCCGAGGACGTCGTCGTCGGTTCGCTCACCTTCGCCATGCCCGAGGGCCTGGAGGAGGACGCGCACGACTTCCAGACGCAGATCGCCAAGGCCGCCCTGATGATCATCCGCATCGAGCCGGACAACATCAAGGACAAGCGGGAGCGCGAGTGGGCCCACGAGGGAATCGTGGCCTTCTCCAAGATCTGCACCCACGTCGGCTGCCCGATCAGCCTGTACGAGCAGCAGACGCACCACGTGCTCTGCCCGTGCCACCAGTCCACCTTCGACCTCTCCGACGGCGCCCGCGTCATCTTCGGTCCGGCCGGTCACGCGCTTCCGCAGCTGCGGATCGGTGTGAACAGCGAGGGCAACCTCGAGGCGCTCGGTGACTTCGAAGAGCCCGTCGGTCCTGCCTTCTGGGAGCGCGGATGAGTACTGCGACGGAAACACAGCGCAAGGCGCCCGCCGGTGAGCGGGTGGCCGACTGGGCGGACGGCCGGCTGGGCATCTACGGCCTGGCCAAGGCCAACATGCGCAAGATCTTCCCGGACCACTGGTCCTTCATGCTCGGTGAGATCTGCCTCTACAGCTTCATCATCATCATCCTCACGGGTGTGTACCTGACGCTGTTCTTCCACCCGAGCATGAACGAGGTCGTGTACCACGGCTCGTACGAGCCGATGCAGGGCATCCGGATGTCCGAGGCCTACGCCTCGACGCTGGACATCAGCTTCGACGTCCGCGGTGGTCTGCTGGTCCGGCAGATCCACCACTGGGCAGCGGTGATCTTCCTCGCCGGCATGTTCGTGCACATGTTCCGGGTGTTCTTCACCGGCGCGTACCGCAAGCCGCGTGAGATCAACTGGCTGTTCGGCTTCCTGCTGTTCGTGCTCGGCATGTTCACCGGGTTCACCGGCTACTCCCTCCCGGACGACCTGCTCTCCGGTACGGGTGTGCGCTTCACCCAGGGCGCGATCCTGTCGATGCCCATCGTCGGTACGTACATCTCGATGTTCCTGTTCGGCGGGGAGTTCCCCGGCACGGACATCATCGCGAGGTTCTACTCGATCCACATCCTGCTGCTGCCGGGCATCATGCTCGGGCTCGTGGTCGGCCACCTCATCCTGGTGTTCTTCCACAAGCACACGCAGTTCGCCGGCCCCGGCCGTACGAACAAGAACGTCGTCGGCATGCCCCTGCTGCCGGTGTACATGGCCAAGGCCGGAGGCTTCTTCTTCCTGGTCTTCGGCTTCATCGCGATCATCGCGGCCATCGCCTCGATCAACCCGATCTGGGCGCTCGGCCCCTACCGTCCCGACCAGGTGTCCACGGGCGCCCAGCCGGACTGGTACATGGGATTCGCCGAGGGCTTCGTCCGCGTGATGCCGGGCTGGGAGATCAACCTCTGGGGCCACACGCTGGTCCTGGGCGTGCTCATCCCGCTGGTCCTCTTCGGTGTGATCCTCGGGGCCCTGGCGCTCTACCCGTTCATCGAGTCTTGGATCACCGGGGACAAGCGCGAGCACCACATCCTGGACAAGCCGCGGAACGCCCCGACCCGCACCGGGCTCGGCGTCGCCTGGGTGACGATCTACATCGTCATGCTGATCGGCGGCGGCAACGACATCTTCGCGACCCACTTCCACCTGTCGCTCAACGCGATCAGCTGGTTCGTACGGATCGCCTTCTTCGTCGGCCCGGTCCTGGCGTTCATCGTCACGAAGCGGATCTGCCTCGGCCTCCAGCGCCGCGACAAGGAGAAGGTGCTGCACGGGCGCGAGTCCGGCACCATCAAGCGCCTGCCGCACGGTGAGTTCGTCGAGATCCACGAGCCGCTCGGCCAGGGGCAGCTGCACACGCTCACCGCGCACGAGCAGTACAAGCCGGTCGAGATCGGCCCGACGGTCGACGAGAACGGTGTCGAGCGCAAGCCCTCGGCTCTGCAGAAGCTGCGCGCACGCCTCAGCAAGAGCTACTTCGGCGACGAGAGCCAGATCGCCAAGCCCACCGCCGAGGAGTACAAGGAGATCACCAGCGGCCACGGCCACCACTGATCACCTCAGCTGACCGCCACAGCGCGAGCCCCGTCCATCCGATGGACGGGGCTCTTCGCTGTCTCCGGGCTGGATAGGGTGGAGGCATCTTCTATCGGCTGTGGACCCCCAGGAGCGGACCATGAACGTTGTGACCCCGGACGGCGGCGACAGCGTGGCGGCCCGTACCTGGCCCGGCGTGCTGACCCCCCTCCTGCGCGGCGAGCACCTGGACGCGGACGACACCGCCTGGGCCATGAACCGCATCATGAGCGGCGAGGCGACGGACGTCCAGATCGCCGGGTTCGCGGTCGCGCTGCGGGCCAAGGGCGAGACCGTCGACGAGGTGACCGGACTCGTCCGCGCCATGTACGAGCACGCCCACACCATCGAGGTGCCCGGTCACACGGTCGACATCGTGGGGACCGGCGGCGACATGGCCAAGACGGTCAACATCTCCACCATGTCGGCGATCGTCGTCGCCGGCACGGGCGCGAAGGTCGTCAAGCACGGCAACCGCGCCTCCTCCTCGGCGAGCGGTGCCTCCGACGTGCTGGAGAAGCTCGGGGTCAACCTCGAACTGACGCCGCAGCGCGTCGTCTCCGTCGCCGAGGAAGCCGGTATCACCTTCTGCTTCGCGGTGAAGTTCCACCCAGCCCTCCGGTACGCGGCCAGGGCCCGCAAGGAGCTCGGCACCCAGACCACGTTCAACATCCTGGGGCCGCTCACCAACCCGGCCCGGGTGCGGTCCCAGGCGATCGGCGTCGCCGACCCGAAGATGGCGCCCATCGTGGCCGGGGTGCTGGCGGACCGGGGGAACTCCGCGCTCGTCTTCCGGGGCGACGACGGCCTCGACGAGCTGACCACCACGGCCACCTCCCGGGTGTGGGTCGTCCGTGACGGCACTGTCCGCGAGGAGGCGTTCGACCCGCGTGACGTGGGGCTGGAAGTGGTGCCCGTCGAGGCCCTGCGCGGTGCCGACGCGTCGTACAACGCGGATGTCGCCCGCCGCCTGCTGGCCGGGGAGACCGGTCCCGTGCGGGACGCGGTACTCCTCAACTCGGCAGCCGCCCTGGTCGCGTTGGACCCGGGCGAGGGCACGCTGAACGAGCAGCTCGCCGGGGGGATGCGCCGGGCCGCGGAGGCCATCGACTCGGGCGCGGCGAGGCGTGCGCTGGAGCGCTGGGTGACCGCCAGCAACGCCTGAGGCGCGCACGAGGCGAACAGGGGCGCGGTCCGCATCGCGGACCGCGCCCTTGCGCGTGGCCACGCATATGGCAAGATGCTGCGCAGGTCATGAGTGACAGCGACTACGGCCCCGGCCCGCTGTCCGGCAACCCTCCGTCCGTGGCGGGGTGCCCCGGGTGAAGACCAGGCCGCAGGCAGCGAGGTCTGCGGCAAGCGCGGGCCCCTCGGCGTCGTCGTACGCCACCCCTTGGGGTCCTGGTCCCAGGGAGCCTCTTGTGAGCAAGCGAATGCGATAGGGCACGACGCCCTACTCCGCGCACCTTCTTCTCTCTTCTCCCGCGCCGCCGCGACCTGTCGGATCGCCGGCGCGTGGACTTCGCCTGTCTCTCACGGGAGTTCGCCATGTCTGTCTCCACCGCTGCCGTCGACCAGTCCGTTTGTGCCCCGCTGCCGGTTCTGGGTGCCGATGTCACTGTTCCGCTCGTCACGGGCGGCAGTGTCACCTACGCCGCCCTCGACTACGCGGCCAGCGCCCCGGCCCTGCAGCGGGTCTGGGACGACGTGGCCGCCTACGCCCCGTACTACGGCAGCGTCCACCGCGGCGCCGGATACCTCTCGCAGCTCTCCACCGACCTGTTCGAGACCAGCCGGACCACCGTCGCGGAGTTCCTCGGCTGCCGCGCGGACGACCAGGTGGTCTTCACCCGCTCGACGACCGACTCCCTCAACCTGCTGGCCGCGGCGCTGCCCGCCGACTGCCAGGTCTTCGTGTTCGAGACCGAGCACCACGCCTCACTGCTGCCCTGGCGCGACACCCGGGTGGACTACCTCGACGCCCCGCGCACCCCGGGACAGGCCGTCGAGACCCTGGAGCGGGCACTGGCCGACCGCGACCCCCGCGGTCCGGCGCTGGTCTGCGTCACCGGCGCGTCCAACGTCACCGGTGAACTGTGGCCGGTGAAGGAGCTGGCCGCCGCCGCGCACGCCCACGGGGCCCGGATCGTCCTCGACGCCGCCCAGTTGGCACCCCACCACCCGGTCGACATCGCGGAGCTGGACGTCGACTGGATCGCCTTCTCGGGACACAAGCTGTACGCCCCGTTCGGTTCCGGTGTCCTCGCGGGCCGGGCCGACTGGCTGCGAGACGCGAAGCCCTACCTCGCCGGGGGCGGAGCCTCCCGCAAGGTCGCCCGGCGCACCGACGGCGGTGTGGACGTGGAGTGGCACACCACGGCCGCCCGGCACGAGGCCGGCTCGCCCAACGTCATCGGCGTCTACTCCATCGCCGCCGCCTGCAAGGCCCTGACCGAGGCCGGCTTCGACCGGCTGGTCGAGCGGGAGCAGCAGCTCGTCACCCGGGTACGCGACGGACTGGCCGGCGTCCCCGAGGTGAGGGTGCTCTCGCTGTTCGGCGACGACGCCCCCCGGGTCGGCGTCATCTCCTTCGTGGTCGAGGGATGGAGCAGCTCGCACTTCGCCGCCGCTCTCTCCGCCGAGTACGGCATCGGGGTGCGCGACGGGCTCTTCTGCGCGCACCCGCTGGTCCGGACCCTGCTGGGCAGCGAGCCGCAGGACCCGGGCGAGTGCGGCGCGCCCGATGCCGCACCGGGGGAGAGGTCCCTCAACGCCATCCGGGTGAGCTTCGGCGCCGGCACCCCGGACGAGCACATCGAGCGGTTCCTCGGAGCGGTCCGGGAGCTGGTGAGCTCGGGAGCGCGCTGGGTCTACCGCACCGAGGACGGCCGCTGCGTCCCGGACCGCGGTACCTCGCAGGTCTGATCCGCCCCGGACACGGCTCCGGCCAGGCCGAGGAGCCGTGTCCGGTGTCAGGCGTCGAGGCCGATGGCGAAGGCCGCCTCAAGGTCGTGCTGCGAGTAGGTGCGGAAGGCCACGTGCGTGTCGGTGCCCTCCACTCCCTGGATCTTGCTGATCCGGCCCGGGATGACATCGGCCAGATCGTCGTGCCTGGCCACCCGGACCATGGCGATCAGGTCGTACGTACCGGTGACCGAGAAGACTTCGCTGACGCTGTCCAGCGCGGCAATGGCCTCGGCGATCTCGGGAATCCGGTCCACGCTGGTCTTGATGAGAACGATCGCGGTGATCACGGCTGGCTTTCTCCCTCGGTGGCCGTGGCTGGAGACTTCACTCTAGTACCACCCCGATGGCGTCCCCAGGCGTAGAGGAACCCCGTCGCGAAGCCCGCCACGTGGGCGAGGTACGCCACGCCCGGGCCGCTGCCCGCCCCCTGGGCCGCCAGCCACTGGAGCACGAACCAGAAGACGAGCACGATCCAGGCGGGGAAGCGGAGCGGCAGGAAGAAGAGGAACGGGAAGAGGCTGGTGACCCGGGCCCGGGGGAAGAGGCGGAGGAACGCGCCGAGCACCGCGGAGATCGCCCCCGACGCGCCGACCAGTGTCTGGTCGGAACCCGCGTGCACGACCGCGTAGGCGACCAGGGCGAAGTAGCCGCACGCGAGGTAGAAGAACAGGAACTCGACGCGCCCCATGCGCTCCTCGGCCATCGCGCCGAACACGTAGAGGAAGAGCATGTTGCCGAGCAGGTGCAGCCAGCTGCCGTGCACGAAGAGGGCGGTCAGCGGGGTCAGCGCCGAGTGCGCCGAGCCGTTCAGGAGCTCGCTCGGGATCACCCCCCACCGCTCGAAGTAGCCGGCCTGCGCGGCGAGGAGGGCGTCCCCCTCGCCGTGGGAGGGGTTGAACCCGGAGAGCGGGCTGATCAGGAACACCGCGCAGCACAGCGCCATGAGCCCGTACGTGACCGGGGCTCCGCCGGCCACCGCCCCCAGCCTTCTGGTCCGTTCCCGCCAGTGGACTTCCTGCCGATCGATCACGTACAGAGCATGACGCACCCGGCGGGAACGGGGCAGACCGCCTCGCCGTGCCGGTGGGTAGACCCGAGGCCGTAGGGTTGCCGCACGACATCCGCAGGTTCGACGGCGCACCGCGAGATCGAAGACCTGGGCACACAGGACTCGGCGAACGACGAAAGAGGACGCAACGATGACGACGGTTCCCCAGCCGACGGACGGGACCCGCTGGCGCTGCACACTCTGCGGCAACCTCACCCGTTTCGACGTGACGCGTTCCTCCAAGGTCGTCGAGTACGTGCATCTCGACCTGGCCGGTGAGTCCAGTGTCGAGGAGCGGGAGGTGGTCAGTGAGACCATCGAGTCCGTGCGCTGCCGCTGGTGCAACGCGGTGGACCAGATCGAACTGGTCGACAGGCCGGGCGCCGGCTCCTGACGGGGGTCGCGCGGACCTACATATTGGGGTGATGGATGGTGGAGCAGCCGACAGGCGGCGCCGAACCGGCCGACGCGGCCGACGGTTCCGCGGAGTCGCTCGACCGTCCGCTGCCCGAGGGCGTGCGCCGCAAGGTGGTGGCGCTGGTCTCGGACGCCTTCGGCGGCCTGACCGTCGGTGAACTCCCCGCCCAGCTCCGGCAGTACGCCCGCTTCACGCCGACCCGGCGCGCCAAGTTCGCGGGCAACGCGATGGCGGCCGCGCTGGAGGGCGACCCGGTGTTCCGCCGGCGTGTCGGCGAGCGCATCGGCCAGACCCAGCCGGAGCTTGCCGAGGCGCTGAGCTCCGGTGCGCCCCCCGCCGCCGCCGACCCGGTCGACGTGGCCGCGGCGGCGTACGTGCTGCGGCCGGCCGGCTGGGTCAAGCTCGTCGCCGCGGCCGGCGAGGAGGTCCAGCGGGCCCACGCCGAGCGTGCGGACGAGGAGACCCGGCGGGAGCTGGAGCGGCTGCGCGAGGAGCTCGACCACGCCCGCGGGCAGACCAGGGCCGACACCGAGCGGCTGCGCTCGGAGCTGGACGCGGCCCGCAAGGAGGCCGACTCCCTGCAGCGCAAACTGCGCAGCGTCCTCAGCGAGGTGAAGCGCGGGGAGGCCGCGCTGCGCAAGATCGGTGCCGAGGCGGAGACCGTGCGCGCCGAGAGTGCGGCGCAGGTGTCCGCGGCCGAGAGCGAGACCCGGCGGCTCAAGGCGAGGCTCGCCGAAGCGGAGGCCTCGGTCGAGGCGGGCCGCAGGGCGGCCAGGGAGGGGCGGTCGGTCGAGGACATGCGGCTGCGGCTGCTCCTGGACACCGTGCTCGAAGCTGCCCAGGGCCTGCGCCGCGAACTGGCCCTGCCCCCTTCGTCGATCCGTCCCGCGGACGGCGTCGAGGCGGTGGAGCCGGGCCGTATGTCGCCCAAGGACATCGCGGCCAGGGCGCTTTCGGAGACCGATCCGGCGCTGCTGGACCAGCTGCTCGCGCTTCCGCAGGCGCATCTCATCGTCGACGGCTACAACGTCACCAAGACCGGCTATCCGCAGATGCCGCTGGAGAAGCAGCGGTTGCGCCTCCTGGGCGGGCTCTCCTTGCTCGCGGCCCAGACCGGCGCCGAGATGACCTGTGTCTTCGACGGTGCCGAACTGGCCGTCCCGGTCCTGCTCGCACCACCTCGCGGCGTGCGGGTGCTGTTCAGCAAGGCGGGGGTGACCGCCGACGAGCTGATCAGGCAGCTCGCGCGCGCCGAGCCGGTCGGCAGGCCCGTCGTCGTGGTCTCCACCGACCGTGAGGTGGCGGACGGGGTCGCGAAGGCCGGAGCGAGACCGGTCGCGTCCGCGTTGCTCCTCAAGCGCCTTTCACGCGTCTAAGGGCTGTCCCGCGATTCCCGGCGGGCGCGCGACGACAGCTACGGCACCTCGCTGCGTTGTCGGAACGTCCATATACGTCCAGTGTGCGGACGTCCCTCCGCCTTGCGATGCACCGCATCTGACGCCGCGCGCTGATCCACCGGGAATTGCGGGACAGCCATTGGGGCGCCATGTGCGTCATGGGCGACTTGCCGGATTTTATGGAACGTACCGTCAAGTCGCCGCTACACGCAGTGTGATGAAAGTAAAGAAGTGCCTGGTGTGACGAGATTTTGCTCGTGAGGATTTGAACTGATCACAAGGTGGTCACTATGGTCAGGCCTCGAACCTTCGCACGGTTGATCGCCCACCCGGGGCGACAGCGAAGGAACCGCCGAATCCGTCCTGCGCGGAGCCGGGGATGCCATCCCCCACAGCCCGGTAGGCGGCTCGAGGAAGAAGGAGCTCGCCTTCGTGGCGTCCCACCGTCGTCCCAAGCAGCCGAGCCGCACCCGCGTGACCGTGCTCACCGCGACCGCAGCAGCAGCAGTGGCCCTGACCTCCCAGGCCGCACACGCCGACCCGAAGCCGACCAAGAGCGAGGTCAAGGCGAAGGTCGACAAGCTCTACCACGAGGCCGAGGCCGCCACCGAGAAGGCCAACGGTGCCAAGGAGCAGCAGGACAAGCTCAAGAAGCAGGCCGACGCTCTCCAGGACAAGGTCGCCCGCGGCCAGGACGAGCTCAACACCCTGCGTGGTGAGCTCGGTTCGCTCGCCACGGCGCAGTACCGCTCCGGTGGTCTCGACCCGTCGGTGCAGCTGCTGCTCTCCTCCGACCCGGACGACTTCCTCGACCAGGCCTCCGCGCTCGACCAGTTGACGGCCAAGCAGGCCGAGTCGCTGCAGAAGATCCAGGCGAAGCAGCGCACCCTGGCGCAGCAGCGCAAGGAGGCGCAGGCCAAGCTCACCGACCTCGCCGACGTCCGCGAGACGCTCAACGAGAACAAGAAGAAGTACCAGGGCAAGCTCGCCGACGCCCAGAAGCTGCTCAACACCCTCACCGCCGCCGAGCGCGCCAAGATGGCCCAGGACGAGCAGCGCGCCAGCCGCGCCGCCGGCGACCGGGTCGAACTCGGCAACGAGCTCCCCGCCTCCGCCCGTGGCGCCGCCGCCCTCCAGGCCGCCTCCACGCAGCAGGGCAAGCCGTACGTCTCGGGCGGCACCGGCCCCAACTCGTTCGACTGCTCGGGGCTGACCCAGTGGGCGTACGCGCAGGCCGGAGTCCAGATCACCCGCACCACGTACACCCAGATCAACGACGGTGCCCGGATCGGTCGCAGCGCCCTGAAGCCGGGCGACCTGGTCTTCTTCAACAACACCTCGCACGTGGGCCTGTACGCGGGCAACAACCAGATCCTGCACGCCCCCAAGCCCGGCGCCGTGGTCCGCTACGAGTCGATGGACTACATGGGCACCTTCCAGTTCGGCGTGCGCGTCTGACGCCCGAACGGGCGAATCGCGCCACCCCCTGACGACACACCGCCCCGCCGGAGACCACAGGTCACCGGCGGGGCGGTGGAGTTTCGTCCCCCTCCGCCTCCCGGTACGGCCTTTTGTCGGTCTGTAGCTAGACGGTTACTCTCTGCGCTGCCGTGCAGCTCCCGTGCGTCGGTCCGCCCGCCCCGGGCGGCAGGGGCTGCGCACATCTGCGTACAGCGGAAGGGAGTGCGGCTTCCTGTGGTGTCGCATCGCCGCCCCACCCGTCCCGGCCTCAACCGTGGCGTCCGGGCCACCGTCCTGTCCGCCGCCGCGGCCACCGCGGCCGCCACCCTGGGCACCGCGCCGGCGAGTGCCCGGACGCAGGAGCCCCACGAGACCGCCGGGGCCGCGGTGGACCGGCTCCACGAGGAGGCGGAGCGGGCCACCGAGAAGTACAACGCGGCCCGGGAGGACCTCGGCCGGATGCGTGACCGGCTCGACAGGGCCCAGGACTCGGCGGCCCGGACGCAGGAGGACGTCAACCGGATGCGGGACACCCTCGGCTCGATGGCCGGCGCCCAGTACCGTTCGGGCGGCATCGACCCCGCGTTCGCGCTGCTGCTCTCCTCGGACCCCGACACCTTCCTGGACCGCGCCGCGGCCCTGGACCGGGCCGGCGAGCGCAGGACCGTGATCCTGCACAAGCTCCACCGCGCCCAGCGCAGGATCGCCCAGAGCCGTGCCGAGGCCGCCGGAGCCCTCGCCGCCATGGAACGTGACCGGGCGGCCCTGGCGCGCCACAAGCGCGCCGTCGAGGGCAAGCTGGCCCGCGCCCGGCAGCTGCTGCGCGCGCTGCCCGCCGCCGACCGCGAGGAGCTGGGCCGGGCCTCCCGCTCGGCCGCGCCCGGGACGTCCGCACCGGGCTCGGCGCGCGGCATGGCGGCCCTCACGGCGGCCCGGCAGGCGCTGGGACGCCCGTACGTGTGGGGTGCCAACGGCCCGGCCGGGTTCGACTGCTCCGGCCTCATGCAGTGGGCGTACGCGCAGGCGGGGGTCGGCCTGCCCCGGACCTCGCAGGCGCAGCGGTACGCGGGCCGCGTGGTGCCGCTCTCGCAGGCGCGGCCCGGCGATCTCGTCGCCTACCGCGCCGACGCGAGCCACATCGGGATGTACGCGGGCAACGGCCAGGTCATCCACGCCCCGTACCCCGGCGCCCCGGTCCGCTACGACCCCGTCGGCATGATGCCCGTCTCCTCGGTCACCCGCGTCTGACCGTACGATCGGCGGGATGGCTGTTCGGACACAGGACGCGCGGCGGGTGCCCACCCGCGGACGGGGCACGGCAGGGGCCGTGCTCGCCGTCCTGCTGGTCGCGCCCGCCTGCGCCGCCCCCCGGGACACCGCCACGGGCCCCACCGCCCGGCAGGTCTCGGCGGCCCTGGACCGCCGTGCCGCCGCTGTCATGGCGCACGACACCGACGCCTATCTGGCCGCCCTCGATCCACGGGCGACGTCGTTCCGGGCGGCCCAGCGCACCGAACTGCTCAACCTCGCGGACGTCCCCCTGGAGTCATGGGCGTACAAGGTGAAGGACGTCACCGGCCAGGGCGACGACCGGGTCACGGCCGAGGTCGAACTGCGCTACCGGATCAAGGACTACGACAAGGCGCCCATGTCCTCCTCCCGCGAGGTGGAGCTGGTCCGCCGGGGCGAGGGCCGCAGCTGGTACATCGCCGCTGACCGGGCCTCCGACGGCGGTCCGGGGCAGCTCTGGCAGCAGGGCGACGTCCAGGTCGTACGGGGCACGCGCAGCCTCGTCCTGGGGGTCGGGCGGCCGGAGGCGGAACTCCGCCGGATCGCGGCCACCGCGGACCGGGCCGTCCCCTCGGTCACCGGAGCCTGGCCGGAGCCCTGGGCGGAGCGTGTTGTGGTGATGGTGCCCCGCACCGTCGAGGACATGGCGGGGCTCCTGGGCTCGCCCGTCGCGAGCTACCGGGGGATAGCGGCGGTCACCACCGGTGAGGTCGGCGGCACCGGCCGCGCGCCCGCGGACCGGGTGGTCGTCAACCCGCAGGCGTACGGCATGCTCGGCGACTTCGGGCAGCGGGTGGTCCTCACGCACGAGACCGCACACGTCGCGACCCGCGCCCACACCTCGGCCGCCACCCCGGTCTGGCTCTCCGAGGGCTTCGCCGACCGGACCGCCTACCGCCAGGAGAGCCGCACCGCCGCGGAGATCGCCCCCGAGCTCGCCGAGGCGGTGCGCGGCGGCGACCTGCCCGCGCGGCTGCCGGTGGACGAGGACTTCGGTTTCGACGAGGACCCGGCCGAGCTCTCCCGGGCCTACGAAGGCGCCTGGCTGGCCTGCGAGCTGATCGCGCGGGACTGGGGCGAGGAGGAGCTGATCGCCTTCTACAAGGCCGTGGGCAGCCGCTCCGGACGCGACGGGGCGGTGGAGCACGCGATGCAGTCGGTGCTCGGCACGACACCCCAGGACTTCACGGCGCGGTGGCGGGAGTACCTTCGCGCCCGGCTGGGCTGACCCGCTCAGCCGCCCGTCCACGCCGGCCACCCGGCACGGTCCCCCGCCACAGGCGGCGCCCGGCGCACAGCGTCGCCACGACCAGCAGGCCGTTGCGCACGGCCATGAGCGCCACACCCTCGGCGTCACCGGCGACCACATGGGCGAAGCCGAGCGGGAACTCCAGCAGGGTGACCCCGGTCGCGACCAGCACCAGCCACGCGGGCAGCCCCATCCGGCTGCCCCGGAAGACCAGGCAGACGGCGGCGACACCGAGCGGCCACACCATGTACTGGGGGCTGATGACACGGCTGGTCACGGTGAACAGGAGCACCGCGGTGAACGCCGCGTCCGCCGGGGTGTGCACCGCGAACGTACGGGCGCGCAGCCGCCACACCAGCAGCCAGCCGAAGGCGAACACGCTCAGCACCAGGGCAAGCGTGCTCACCAGCGCGACGTGCGGCCCGGCGAACTCCATCGAGCCGTAGCGCAGCTCCACCCGGCCGTCCCAGCCGAACTGCCGGGCGACGTGGAACACCAGCGCCCCCAGCGACTCGATCTCCAGGCCGCGGTCCCGCTGGAACGTCAGGAACGCGAACGCGCCGGGCAGCGCCACCGCCGCCACCGAGGCAGCCACGGCGGCCGTCACCGCGGCGGCGGACCAGGACCGCCGTGTCGCCCGCCCGGGTGCCGTGCCCACCAGCAGCAGCACCGGCCACACCTTCAGCAGCGTCCCGAAGGCGACCAGGGCCCCCATCACCCGGGGGTGGCGGACGCCGGCCAGCAGGGCCGCGACCGCCACGGCCGTCACCATCAGGTCGTACCGGGCGTAGACCGTCGGCCCGAGCAGCGGCACCCCCAGCACCCACAGCCACACCCCCGCGCTCCCGCCGTCCGGGCGGCCGCTCGCGCGGAGCAGCAGCCCGAGCACCAGCGCGTCACAGAGCAGCACGAGCACGAAGAAGGCGGAGGCGTACTCCAGGAAGGGGAGCAGATCCGGGGAGAGCACGGCGAGCGCGGCGGCCGGCGGGTACTGCCAGGTGACGTCGTCCAGCGGGTAGGAACCGGCGTGGAACACCTCGTACCAGCCCCGGTAGATCACCGAGACGTCGCTCGTGACGTCCGGGCCGGGCACCGTGAACACCTTGAAGACGCAGAGCAGCAGCACCGCCCGGCTCAGACCCCACACGGCGAGGGACAGCCCCCGGCCGCTCGCACCCGCCCTGACCGTCATACACGCCATGATGCGGGTCGCGGCTGTGCGGGAGCCGTCAGGCAGGGCCGTCCGGCCGCCCGGTACTGTCGGCGGCGATGGACAAGACCCTGATCGTGACGAACGACTTCCCGCCCCGGCCCGGCGGTATCCAGGCCTTCCTGCACAACATGGCGCTGCGCCTGGATCCCGGCCGGCTCGTCGTCTACGCCTCCACCTGGAAGCGGGGCGAGGAGGGCGCCGAGGCCACCGCGGCCTTCGACGCCGAACAGCCCTTCACCGTCGTACGCGACCGTACGACGATGCTGCTGCCCACCCCGCGGGTCACCCGCCGGGCCGTCCACCTGCTGCGGGAGCACGGGTGCTCCTCCGTCTGGTTCGGCGCGGCCGCCCCGCTCGGGCTGATGGCGCCCGCGCTGCGACGGGCCGGAGCGCGCCGGATCGTGGCCACCACCCACGGCCACGAGGCGGGCTGGGCCCAGCTGCCCGCCTCCCGGCAGCTGCTGCGCAGTATCGGCGAGGGCACCGACACCATCACCTACCTCGGCGAGTACACCCGCTCCAGGATCGCCGCCGCGCTCACCCCCGAGGCCGCGGGACGCATGGTCCAGCTCCCGCCGGGTGTCGACGAGAAGACGTTCCACCCCGGATCGGGCGGGGACCGGATCCGGGCCCGCCTCGGTCTCGCGGACCGGCCCGTCGTCGTATGCGTGTCGCGGCTCGTGCCGCGCAAGGGCCAGGACACGCTCATCCTCGCGATGCCCGCGATCCTGGCGAAGGTGCCCGACGCCGTCCTGCTCGTCGTGGGCGGTGGCCCGTACGCGGGGCAGCTGAGGAAGCTGGCCGCCGAGACGGGTGTGCAGGACTCCGTGCGCTTCACCGGACCGGTGCCGTGGGAGGAACTCCCCGCGCACCACGGCGCCGGCGACGTGTTCGCCATGCCCTGCCGCACCCGGCGGGGCGGGCTCGACGTCGAGGGCCTCGGCATCGTCTACCTGGAGGCGTCCGCGACCGGACTCCCGGTCGTCGCGGGCGACTCGGGCGGCGCCCCGGACGCCGTGCTCGACGGCGAGACCGGCTGGGTGGTGCGGGGCGGCTCGGCCGAGGAGTCCGCCGACCGGATCGTCACCCTGCTCGGCGACGCCGAGCTGCGGCGGCGCATGGGGGAGCGGGGCCGCGCCTGGGTCGAGGAGAAGTGGCGCTGGGACCTGCTCGCCGGGAAGCTGGAGACGCTGCTCTGAGCCCGCGTCCCGGGACGTCGGCAGAGGGGCGCGCGTCGTAACCCCGCTCGGCGTACGCGCCCCGGGACGCGCTTCGGACACCTACCTCGCGACGCGCGTACGAGGAGGGGCCCGCACCGGTCGTGGTGCGGGCCCCTCCTCGTACGCCGAGTCCGTCCGGGCTCAGCCCCGGTAGATCGACTCGACCTCGTCCGCGAAGTCCTTAGCCACGACGTTGCGCTTCAGCTTCAGCGACGGCGTGATGTGGCCGGCCTCCTCGGTGAACTGATTCGCCAGGACCCGGAACTTGCGTACGGACTCCGCCTTGGAGACCGCCGCGTTGCCGTCGTCCACGGCGCGCTGCACCTCGGCGAGCAGATCCGGGTCCTCGCGCAGCGACACGGCCGTCGAACCCGCCGGCTTGCCGTTCTCCTCGGCCCAGCGGGAGAGGAACTCCTCGTCGAGCGTCAGCAGCGCGCCGACGAACGGCCGTCCGTCGCCCACCACCATGCACTCGGCGACCAGCGCGTGCGCGCGGATACGGTCCTCGATCACCGCGGGGGCGACGTTCTTGCCGCCCGCCGTCACGATGATCTCCTTCTTGCGGCCGGTGATCGCGAGGTAGCCGTCCTCGTCGAGCGTGCCGATGTCGCCGGTGTGGAACCAGCCGTCGGCCAGCGCCTCGGCCGTCGCGGCCTCGTTCTTCCAGTACCCGGCGAACAGGTGCTCGCCGTGCAGCAGCACCTCGCCGTCGTCGGCGATCCGGACGACCGAACCGGGCAGCGGCTGGCCGACCGTGCCGATCTTCTGCCGGTCCCACGGGTTGAAGGCCGTCGCCGCACAGGTCTCGGTCAGGCCGTAGCCCTCCAGCACCGTGAAGCCGATACCGCGGAAGAAGTGGCCGAGCCGCTCGCCCAGCGGTGCGCCGCCGGAGATCGCGTACTCGCCCCGGCCGCCGAGCACCGCCCGCAGCTTGCTGAACACCAGCTTGTCGAAGACCCTGTGCCTGACCTTCAGGCCGACCGACGGACCCGGCGGCGTACCCAGCGCACGGCTGTACGCGATCGCCGTGTCGGCCGCCCGGTCGAAGATCCTGCCCTTGCCGTCGGCCTGGGCCTTGGCGCGCGCCGAGTTGTAGACCTTCTCGAACACCCGCGGTACGCCGAGGACGAGCGTCGGCCGGAACGAGGCCAGCTCATCGGTGAGGTTCTTGATGTCCGGCACGCAGCCGAGCTTGATCGGGGCCATCACCGAGGCGACCTCGACCAGCCGGCCGAAGACGTGCGCGGCGGGCAGGAAGAGCAGGACGGAGCACTCGCCGGTACGGAAGAGGGGCTTGAGCCGCTCCACGATGTTGCCGCACTCCGCGAAGAAGCTGCGGTGCGTCAGCACACAGCCCTTCGGGCGTCCGGTGGTGCCCGAGGTGTAGACGATCGTCGCCGGGTCGTCGGCCTTGGCACTGACCATGCGCATGTCCAGCGTCTCGGCGGAGACCGAGGCGCCCGACGCGGCGAGTTCGGCGATCGCACCCCGGTCGATCTCCCAGACGTGCTCCAGGCCGGGGAGCCGGTCGTGTACGGAGGCCACGGTCCGCGCGTGGCCGTCGCTCTCGACGACGACCGCGACCGCGCCCGAGTCGCCGAGTATCCACTGCACCTGCTCGGCGGAGCTGGTCTCGTAGACCGGCACGGTGACCGCGCCCGCGCTCCAGATGGCGAAGTCCAGCAGCACCCACTCGAAGCGGGTGCGGGACATGAGTGCGACCCGGTCACCCGGCTGGATGCCCGCCGCGATCAGGCCTCTGGCGGTCTCCTCGACCTCGGCGAGGAACTGTGTCGCCGAGACGTCCGTCCAGACGCCGGCCACCTTCCGGCTCATCACCGCGACATCGGGGTGCTGAGAGGCGTTGCGGCGGATGAGATCCGTCAGGTTGCCGTCCGCAGGGACCTCGTACAGGGCCGGAAGGCTGAACTCGCGCAAGACTGCTGCTCCTCATAGGGCTCCGGTTCCACGGCTCTGTGCGACGTACCGGATGCGGTCCAAGACTGGCAGATGCTCAGTGGGGTGAGCACGACTGGACTGGCCGGACGTTACCCACCGGTAAGCGGTTCCGGAAAGGGGGTCCCGGTCAGATGTCTCATGCATCACACATATCGGTGGTCCTTCGGCGCACATTAGTCCACCCGTGTCCCGATCCGGAAGTAATCGCAGGTCCGACGGCCTCTACCCAGAGCGGTGCGCCGAGATCTAGGGTGAAGTCCATGCGAGCCGGCGCACCCCGAGATCGACACACGACCACCACCCCGCGGACACGCGTGCACGTCGTCAGCGACGTCCACGGCAACACGGAGGCACTGGCGCGCGCCGGAGACGGCGCGGACGCCCTGATCTGTCTGGGTGACCTGGTCCTCTTCCTCGACTACGCCGATCACTCACGCGGGATCTTCCCCGACCTGTTCGGCCGGGAGAGCGCGGACCGCATCGTCGAACTGCGCACCGCGCGGCGCTTCGAGGAGGCCCGTGCCTTCGGCCAGGAGCTGTGGGCGGGCCGGGACCGCAACGCGGCGATCCTGTCCGCCGTACGCAAGCAGTACGCCGAGATGTTCGCCGTCCTGCCCACGCCGACCTACGCCACCTACGGCAACGTCGACGTGCCGGCGCTCTGGCCCGAGTACGCCAACCCCGGTACCGCCGTGCTGGACGGCGAACGCGTCGAGATCGGCGGCCGGGTCTTCGGCTTCGTCGGCGGCGGTCTGAAGACCCCGATGAACACCCCGTACGAGATCAGCGACGAGGAGTACGCCGCCAAGGTCGAGGCGCTCGGGCCGGTGGACGTCCTGTGCTCGCACATCCCGCCCGAGGTCCCCGAGCTGACGTACGACACGGTGGCCCGGCGCTTCGAACGCGGCAGCCACGCCCTCCTGGACGCCATCCGGCGCACCCGTCCCCGCTATGCGATTTTCGGCCATGTCCACCAGCCCCTGGTCCGCCGGATGCGGATCGGCGTCACCGAGTGCGTCAACGTCGGCCACTTCGCGTCGACCGGGCGCCCCTGGGCCCTGGAGTGGTGAGCGACACGGGCACCGGCCGGCGGCCGGGGCGCGGACGGGACGGCCGTGGACACGCGATAGCCTGCACACGGCAGGCCTCTGCCGAACGCGACCGGTACACCGCACTGGAGGGCCACGGCGATGGCTGAACACACCAGCTCGAGCATCACGATCGAGGCGGCACCGGCCGACGTCATGGGAGTGATCGCCGACTTCGACCGCTATCCGGAATGGACCGGAGAGGTGAAGGAGGCCGAGATCCTCGCCGTCGACGACCAGGGCCGCGCAGAGCAGGTCCGGCTCGTCCTGGACGCCGGCGCGATCAAGGACGACCACGTCCTCGCCTACACCTGGAACAGCCAGTACGAGGTGGGCTGGACCCTCGTCAAGTCCCAGATGCTGCGCGCGCTCGACGGCAGCTACGCGCTCGCGCCGCTGGGCGACGGCAACCGCACCGAGGTCACCTACCGGCTCGCCGTGGACGTCAAGATCCCGCTGCTCGGCATGATCAAGCGCAAGGCGGAGAAGGTCATCATCGACCGCGCCCTCGCCGGCCTGAAGAAGCGCGTCGAGTCCGTCTCCAAGGCCTGATCACGTGCGTACGGTCCTCGTCACCGGCCCCGGCGGCGCAGGCCGTACCACCGTCGCGGCGGCGACCGCGCTGGCCTCGGCACGCAGCGGCCGGCGCACACTCCTGGTCTCCGCCGACGCCGTGCCCGCCCTTCCCGCGGGCGCCGAACCCACCGAGGCCGCCGAGCGGCTGGAATGCGTCCGCGTCGACTCCGCCGCACACTTCCGCGGCGAACTCCTCGACCTCCAGGAACGCGCCTCCGGGGTCCTCGACCTCCTCGGCGCCAACCGGCTCGACGCCGAGGAGCTCACCGAGCTGCCGGGCAGCGCGCAGCTCGCCGTCCTGCACACCCTGCGCCGTGCCGCCGAGGGCGACTGGGCGAGGCACGGCTACGACGTACTCGTCGTCGACCTCCCCCCGCTGACGGATGCCCTGGCCCTGCTCGCCCTGCCCGGGCAGCTGCGCCGCTACCTCCGCCGTCTCCTGCCCCGCGAGCGCCAGGCCGCCCGCGCCCTGCGCCCGGTGCTCGCCCAGCTCGCCGGGGTGCCCATGCCCGCCCGATGGCTGTACGAGGCCGCCGCCCGCAAGGACGCCGAACTCGCCGCCGTCGAGGCACTGATCGAGGACGCCGCGACCACGGTGCGGCTGGTCGCCGAACCCGGGCCGGCCGCCGGCGAGGCGCTGAGCGCGGCCCGTACCGGACTGGCCCTGCACGGGCTGAGTGTCGACGCGGTCGTCGCGGCACGGGTCCTGCCCCGGCACTCCGCCGACCCCTGGTTCGCCGATCTCGCGGCCCGCCAGGAGAAGTGCCTGGACCAGTGGCACCAGGAGTGGGAGCCCGGTACGCCCGTACGCGAGACCCCCCATCTCGGCCACGAGCCGCGCACCGTCGACGACCTGGCCGTTCTCGCCGAGACGTGCGCGACGGACGACCGGTCGCCGGGACACGCCGAGGACTCCTGGTGGACCGAGCGGGCCGACGACGGAGTCATCTCCTGGTGCCTGCCGCTGCCCGGAGCCGTCAAGGAGGACCTCAAGCTCGTCCGGCGAGGCGACGAACTCCTCCTCACCGCAGGCCCGTTCCACCGGATCGTGCGCCTGGAGTCCGCGCTGCGCCGCTGCACCGTCTCCGGGGCCGCGCTGACCGACGGCGTCCTGCGTGTCCGGTTCACGCCCGACCCGGCGCTCTGGCCACGCACACGATGAACGGGATACCACCGTTCGGGTAACGTCGGTAGTACGTGGCCCGCACGGTCACGCAGACAACCGCGTCGCAGGAGTCCGCCATGACTGAATCCACCGATCGTCCCGTCGACGACGACGCGTGGGCGGAGGCCTGCGCCGAGGACTTCGAGGCGGAGAAGGCCCGCCGCAGGGCCCGGTACGGGCAGGAGCCCGGTTCCGCGGCGGACGAGCTGCGCAAGCTGATGGACGCGGTGGCGGACAAGGTCTCCTCCCTTCAGTCGCCGCTGCTCGGCATGGCCGCACAGGGCACCGTGCAGCAGGTGATCCGGCAGGCCAGGTCCGCCGTCGAACCCGTCATCGAGCGCAACCCGGAGCTCTTCGACCACCTCGCCGCGGCCGGGAACGAGCTCAAGGCCGCCTACCGCTCCGCCGTCGAGGGACAGGAAGGCCGCTGGACCCGCGGCACCGAGGGGGCCGGCGGTGCGTCGGCCGGCACCGGACACACCCCCGGCCCCGCGAAGAAGGCGTCCGAGGACCCCTCGGACCCGCGCGGCGAGGGCGACGGCGGCAGCGAACAGATCGACCTGGACTGACCCTGGGCAGGAAGTACCCGTCCCCGGCTCGGGTACGGTTGGCCGTAGCGGGGCTCGACCGAAACTGAGGGATTCATGGGACTCACCATCGGCGTCGATATCGGCGGCACGAAGATCGCGGCTGGAGTGGTCGACGAAGAGGGCCGGATCCTCTCGACGTTCAAGGTATCGACCCCGCCGACCGCCGAAGGCATCGTGGACGCGATCAGCTCCGCGGTGTCCGGAGCGAGCGAGGGCCACGACGTCGAGGCCGTCGGCATCGGCGCCGCCGGATACGTCGACGACAAGCGCGCCACCGTGCTGTTCGCTCCGAACATCAACTGGCGCCACGAGCCGCTCAAGGACAAGGTCGAGCAGCGCGTCGGCCTGCCCGTCGTCGTCGAGAACGACGCCAACGCGGCGGCCTGGGGCGAGTACCGCTTCGGTGCCGGCCAGGGCCACGACGACGTCATCTGCATCACGCTCGGCACCGGCCTGGGCGGCGGCATCATCATCGGCAACAAGCTGCGCCGCGGACGCTTCGGTGTGGCGGCGGAGTTCGGGCACATCCGGGTCGTCCCGGACGGGCTGCTCTGCGGCTGCGGCAGCCAGGGCTGCTGGGAGCAGTACGCCTCCGGGCGCGCGCTCGTGCGCTACGCGAAGCAGCGCGCCAACGCCACCCCGGAGAACGCCACGATCCTGCTGGGCCTCGGTGACGGCTCCGTCGAGGGCATCGAGGGCAAGCACATCAGCGAGGCCGCCCGCCAGGGCTGCCCGGTGGCCGTCGACTCGTTCCGCGAGCTGGCCCGCTGGGCCGGAGCCGGACTCGCCGACCTCGCCTCGCTCTTCGACCCGTCGGCCTTCATCGTCGGCGGCGGTGTGTCGGACGAGGGCGAGCTGGTCCTCGACCCGATCCGCAAGTCCTTCCGGCGCTGGCTGATCGGTGGCGAGTGGCGCCCGCACGCGCAGGTCCTCGCGGCCCAACTGGGCGGCAAGGCAGGCCTGGTGGGCGCGGCCGACCTGGCCCGCCAGGGCTGACGGCCCGCCACGGAACACCGGACGCCCGTCGCGCCCTCCGGGGAGCGACGGGCGTCCGCCGTATCGTGCCTCCCATGGTCACGACGCCGATGTCCCTGCCCGACTCCCGTACCGAGCCGGACGGTTCGGCCGTCGTCCGGGTGCTCAGCTACAACGTCCGCTCACTGCGTGACGACACCGAGGCGCTGGCCCGGGTCATCCGCGCCTGCGCACCCGACCTGGTGTGCGTCCAGGAGGCTCCGCGTTTCTTCCGGTGGCGCAAGGCCGCGGCCCGCCTCGCGGCCATGACCGACCTGGTGATGCTCAGCGGCGGGGCCACCGCGGCGGGTCCGATGCTCCTCTGCTCCCTTCGGGCCACGGTGGAACACACCGAGGACGTCCTCCTCCCGCTGACCCCGGGGCAGCACCGGCGGGGGCTCGCCACCGCCGTCGTGCGGATCGCCGGGGCCAGGATCGGTGTCCTGAGCTGCCATCTGAGCCTGACGGGCGTGGAGCGCCTGGCCCAGGCGGACATGGTGCTGGACCGGATCGGAGCGATGGGCGTACCGCACGCGGTCGTGGCAGGCGACCTCAACGACGTACCCGAGGGGCGGGCGTTCCGCCGGCTGGCCGGACGGCTCCAGGACTGCCGGACCGTACGGCCGTGGGGCGGCGAGCTGACCTTCCCGCCCGACGCCCCGCGCAAGCGGATCGACGCGGTGTTCGCGACCGACGGCATCGAGGTGCTCGGCTGCGGAGTCCCCGCCGGTCTGCCCGGGGTCACCGACGCGGACCTGCGGGCGGCCACCGACCACCTGCCGGTGCTGGCGGCCCTCAGGGTGCCCGCAGGCGGCTGAGCCGGGCCGCGAAGCCGAAGGCCGCCGCCCCGCAGCGCGCCGGACCGTGTGCGGCGGTCGTGTCCGCGGCAGGTCAGACGACCGCGCCGCGTCCCGGGTCGTCGTCCTCCTCGTCGTCGTGCGGCATGCGCGCCACCAGAGTGGCGAAGCCGCCGAGGAAGCCGCCGATGGAGAGCGTGGTCAGCCACCACGTCATCTCCCACTGCATCAGTACCGCGAGCAGCATCAGTACCGGTCCGCCCACGACCGCGAGCCAGGCGAACTTCGCCGTCACGTCGGCCTCGGGAAGCGGCGGCGGCTCCGGCGGGACGAAGTGCCCCTCCCCGCCGTCGTCCGGGTCGTCGATGTCGTCGTCCCCGGGCTCCGCCACCGTGTAGTCACGCGGTCCGGCGACACCGGGGGCGAAGACGACGGAACCGCCGAGCGGCTTCTTCTCCGCCGGCCCGCCGGGTGCCTTCCCCGCGGTGCCCTTGTCCGGGTCCTCGCCCGAGCCCGCCTCCGGCGCGGGGTCCAGGACGTTCAACTGGTCGTCGTCCAGCAGCGCCAGGTTCTCGATCGACTTGAAGGGCTTGGCCCCCGGCGGGTCCGGCGGTTCCTCGCCGTATCCCGCGACGATCGCATCCCAGGCCGCCGCCTCGTCGAGCGGACGCGCCCCTTGGGTGCCCTCGGGGACGGCCGTCCCCTCCGTGGGGCGCGGTTCGCGCTCCTCGTCACTGCCCGTGCGCTCCGCGTCGTGCTCAGCCATCGGACGTGCCCCCCTTCTCGCCTGCGACGGGTGCGAGGCGGCCGATGAACCGGTAGCTCTCGTCGAAGATCCGCCCCGCATCGTGGTCCAACGTCGCGACGTGGTAGCTCTGTTCCAGCAGGATCTCCTCGACGTCCCTCGACGACACCCGGCTCAGGATCCGCGCCGAGTCGGCCGGCGGCACGACGTGGTCCTGCGGACTGTGCAGCAGGACGAGGGGCTGCGTGACCTGGGGCAGATCGGCGTCGACCAGCCGGAAGAAGGCCCGCACCGAGTGCGCGGCGTGCAGCGGCACCCGGTCGTAGCCGACCTCCTCGGAGCCCTCCAGGGCGATGTCGCTCGTCAGCCCCTTCGTCGTACGCACCAGGTGCCGGGCGACCGGCAGGGCGTACGCCGAGAGGCCGTGCACCTTGTTCGCCGGGTTCACCAGCACCAGGCCGGCGATACCGTCCCCGTGCTTCGCGGCGAGGCGCAGCGCCAGGGCGCCGCCCATGGACAGGCCGAAGACGAAGACGCTGGAGCACCGCTGCCGCAGGGACCGCAGCTCCCGGTCCACCTCCGCGTACCAGTCCTGCCAGCCCGTGACGGCCATGTCCTCCCAGCGTGTGCCGTGTCCCGGCAGCAGCGGGAGGGACACGGTCAGTCCGCGCTCCGCGAGGTGGTCCGCCCAGGGGCGGAGCGACTGCGGCGAACCCGTGAATCCGTGGCAGAGGAGGACGCCGACCTCTCCGCCGTCGTGGCGGAACGGCTCGGCTCCAGGGAGGACCGGCACCGGGGTCTCCTGTTCATGAAGCGGGGCGGGGTGCGAGGGGTGTGCGGAAGGATTACTTCACCGTACGCGACCGGACCGACACCGACCAGGGCCGTCACCGTGCGAGCAGTCCCGCCGGGGCCGTCGCCGCCCGCAGGCCGTCGGCGGGGGCAGACCGCCCCCGTCCGGGAGGAAGAGGCCGGGGCACCACAGGCTAAGGTCTCCCGGACGGCACACAGGAGGCACAAGAGTTGATCTACGGCGCAATGAAGTTCTCCATCGGGGGGTCCCTGAAGCTCGCCTTCAGGCCATGGGTGGAGGGCCTCGAGAACATCCCCGTGCACGGGCCGGCGATCCTCGCGAGCAACCACCTGTCGTTCTCCGACTCCTTCTTCCTGCCGGCCGTGCTCGACCGCAAGGTGACCTTCATCGCCAAGGCCGAGTACTTCACCGCGCCCGGGGTGAAGGGCAAGCTCACCGCCGCCTTCTTCAAGGGCGTCGGGCAGCTCCCGGTCGACCGCTCCGGCGGCCGGGGAGCCGGTGAGGCGGCCATCAGGGCGGGCATCCAGGTCATCGAGAGCGGTGGCCTCTTCGGCATCTACCCCGAAGGCACCCGGTCGCCCGACGGCAGGCTCTACCGGGGCAAGCCCGGCGGCCTCGCCCGCGTGGCCCTCGCCACCGGCGCGCCCGTCATCCCCGTGGCGATGATCGACACGGAGAAGATCCAGCCACCGGGCCAGGTGGTGCCCAGGCTGATGCGGCCGGGCATCAGGATCGGCGAGCCGCTGGACTTCACGCGCTACCAGGGCATGGACGGCGACCGCTTCATCCTGCGCTCGGTCACCGACGAGGTCATGTACGAGATCATGAAGCTGTCCGGCCAGGAGTACGTGGACATCTACGCGACCGCGGCCAAGCGCCAGATCGCCGAGGACGCGAAGAACAAGAGCGCGTAGCGGTCCGGGGCGTCGCGGGCGGCCCGGGTCGGGGAACATGGAACGGGCGGGAACCGGGGGAGGGGCACATGGCCGGGCGTGAACGGGTCGTACGGATGTCGGTCGAGCAGCCGCTGTGGAGGGCGCTGACCGCGTACCGCGTGCTGACACTGGTCTACGCGGCCCTCCTCACGGGCTTCGGCCTGGAGAAGTACGAGCGGACCTGGGTCGCCCTCGCGTTCCTGGCGTTCCTCGCCCTCTGGACCCTCGCCACCCTCCCCAGGGTGGCCAACGCGGCGAGCTGCACCAAGCGCTTCCTCGGCCTGGACCTCGTCGTGGCGATGACCGGCATCCTGCTGACCCCCCTCGCCGACGCCGACGCCCAGCACATGGACGGCCCGACGCTGCCGTCGATCTGGACAGCCGGCTCGGTCCTCGCCTTCGCGCTCAAGGGCGGCTGGCGCTGGGCCGCCTTCGCCTCCACGCTCGTCGCCGCGGCCAACATCGTCGAGCGGGGCGAGCCCAGCGAGGACACGTTCCACAACGTGCTGCTCGTCTGGGTCGCCTCCATCGCCATCGGATACGTCGTCGAGGTCGCCCGCGCCAGTGAGCGCACCCTGGCACGCGCCCTGGAGATCGAGGCCGCCACCAGGGAGAGGGAGCGGCTCGCCCGCGACATCCACGACAGCGTCCTGCAGGTCCTGTCCATGGTCCAGCGCCGCGGCACCGCCCTCGGCGGCGAGGCCGCGGAGCTCGGCCGGATGGCCGGGGACCAGGAGGTCGCCCTGCGGACCCTGGTCTCCAGCGGCCTGGTGCCCACGACCAGGGTCTCCGAGGACAGCGCCGAGGGAGCCGTGGTCCGCAGGGTCGACCCGGACCCCGGTGCACTCGAAGCCGGCTCCGAGGCGTCCGAGCACGACCTGCGCGCCCTGCTCGCCCCGCACGCGGGCTCCCGGGTCACCTTCGCCGAGCCCGGTGCCCCGGTGCCGCTCTCCGCGCGGGCGGCACGTGAACTCGCCGCCGCCGTGAGGGCCGCGCTGGACAACGTCCGGGCCCACGCCGGGCCGGACGCCCAGGCGTGGATCCTGGTGGAGGACGAGCCGGACGAGGTGATCGTCACGGTCCGGGACGACGGACCCGGCATCCCGGAGGGCCGGCTCGACCAGGCGGAGGGAGAGGGCCGGCTCGGTGTCGCCCTGTCCATCCGCGGGCGGCTGCGCGACCTGGGCGGCACGGCAGAGCTGATCTCGGTACCCGGCCAGGGCACCGAGGTCGAGTTGAAGGTTCCGAAGATTTCACGGGGGAAGGCAGGATCGGCCCGATGAGCACACCGAACACACAGGCATCCGGCGAGCGGCCCATCAGGGTCATGGTCGTCGACGACCATCCGATGTGGCGCGACGCCGTCGCCCGCGATCTGACCGAGTCCGGATTCGACGTGGTCGCGACCGCCGGAGACGGGCCGAGCGCCGTGCGCCGGGCCGTCGCGGTGGGCCCCGACGTGCTGGTGCTCGACCTCAACCTGCCGGGTATGCCCGGCGTCCAGGTCTGCAAGGAGCTCGTCGGCTCCCACCCCGGGCTGCGCGTCCTGGTGCTCTCCGCCAGCGGTGAGCACGCCGACGTACTGGAGGCGGTGAAGTCGGGGGCCACCGGCTATCTGCTCAAGTCGGCAAGCACCCGGGAACTGACCGACGCCGTGCGCGCCACCGCGGCGGGCGACCCCGTGTTCACACCGGGCCTCGCCGGACTCGTCCTCGGCGAGTACCGCAGGCTCGCCTCCGGCCCCGCCCCCGCGGCGGCCGACGACCCGAAGGTCCCGCAGCTCACCGACCGCGAGACCGAGGTCCTGCGGCTGGTCGCCAAGGGACTCTCGTACAAGCAGATCGCCGAACGCCTGGTCATCTCCCACCGGACCGTGCAGAACCACGTCCAGAACACCCTGGGCAAGCTCCAGCTGCACAACCGGGTGGAGCTCGTGCGCTACGCGATCGAGGCCGGCCTCGACGACGTGTGACGGGCCGGGCGGTACGGGTGCTCCGGGCGGCGCGCCGGGGGCGGGGGCCGTATATTCGCGACAACCGGCCCCACCCCCTCGGGAGACGTCGTGGAAATCCTGGCATTCGGTGTGCAGTCCGACGAGAAGCCTCTGATCGAGGCGGCCTTCGCCGGCCACCACGACGTCCGCTGCCTGGACGTCTTCCTCACCGAGGACACCGCTCCGATCGCGTCCGGCTACGAGATCATCTCCACCAGCGTCAACGCCGACCTCGGCGCCCGCGTCCTGCAGACCCTGGCCGCGGGCGGCACGCAGATGATCGCCCAGCGCTCCACCGGCTTCAACAACATCGATCTCGAGGTCGCCGAGCGGCTCGCCCTGCGGGTCGCCCGGGTCTCGTACTACTCGCCCTACTCGGTCGCGGAGTTCGCCTGGACCCTGGCCATGGCGGTCAACCGCCGCGTCGTCCGCGCGGTGAGCCGCACCCGGGACTTCGACTTCCGGCTCGACGGGCTGCTCGGCCGGGACATGCACGGGCGTACCGCCGGTGTGCTCGGCACCGGGAAGATCGGTGAGGCGTTCACCAGGATCGCCCACGGATTCGGCATGGAACTGCTGGGCTGGGACGTCGCGGAGAACCCCGCCTGCACGGCGCTCGGCATGAGGTACGTCGACAAGGAGCAGCTGCTCGCCGAGGCCGACCTGATCAGCCTCCACGTGCCGCTGCTCCCCGCCACCCAACACCTCATCGGGGCGGAGGCCCTGTCCGCGATGAAGGACGAAGCGATCCTGGTCAACTCCAGCCGCGGCGGCCTCGTCGACACCCGGGCGCTCGTCACCGAACTGCGGGCCGGCCGGTTCACCGGGGTAGGGCTCGACGTGTACGAGGCGGAGGCGGGACTCTTCTACGTCGACAAGTCCCTGGAGGGAATCGACGACGACACCCTGGCCCGCCTCGTCACCTTCCCGAACGTCATCGTCACCTCGCACCAGGCGTACTACACGAAGGACGCCGTGGGAGAGATCATCGAGGCGACCGTGGGGAACGTCGCCGACTACCTGGCGGGCCGCCGCAGCGACAACGTCCTGGTCCCGGCGCTCCCCGCACGCTGAGGGCCGCGCCCGGAGCCGGCCTCAGCCGGGCACCGGAAGCGCCGCGAGCAGTTCGGTCACGATCGTGGAGCCGCGCAGCGTCAGCACCGACTCCGGGTGGAACTGGACAGAGGCGAAGCCTCTGCCCCGCAGCGCGTGCAGCTCGCAGGTGACCGGGTCCCGGCTCACCTCCACACCGTGCGCGCCCAGCTCCTGCGCCGCGGCCTCGTCGCAGCGCGCGGTGAAGCTATTGTAGAAGCCGACCGTCTCGGGCCTGCCGAACAGCTCGATCCTGCTCTGCGCCCCCTGGTGGGGCACGGCCTTGCGTACGGTCTCCAGGCCCAGCTCCGCCGCGATCAGCTCATGGCCCAGGCACACCCCCAGCAGCCCGTGCCGGTGCTCCCGCAGGAGCTCGGCGGTCAGCCCCCGCAGGATCCGCATCCTCGGGTCCGCCGCGTCCCCCGGGTCCCCGGGACCCGGCCCCAGCACTACGGGCCCCTCATGGGCACGCACGGTCCCGCGCAGTCCTGGCTCGTCGTAGCGGCGCACCGACACCGTGAGGCCCGAGGAGCGCAGCAGGTGCGCCAGCATCGCCGTGAAGGTGTCCTCGGCGTCCACCACCAGAGCGTGGCCCGACAGCTCACTCGTGCGCTCCCGCATCCGCAGCCAGAAGGGGGCGAGCCCGCCGCGCCGCCCGTCCAGGGCGGCCTGGACCCGCGGGTCGGAGGCCAGGCCCGGACGGTCCGCCTCGGTCCGGGGCCGGCCGGGCCTGACACCCAGGGCGGTGAGCACCCCGGCGGCCTTCGCATGGGTCTCGGCGACCTCGCCCGCCGGATCGGAACGCCGTACGAGCGTCGCCCCCACCGGCACGCTCAGCCGGCCGGACGCCGAGATGTCGGCCGTACGGATCAGGATCGGCGAGTCCAGGGTCTGCGCCCCGCCCGGCTCCCGTCTCAGCAGGGCGAGGGCCCCCGCGTAGTAGCCGCGGCCCCCCGGCTCGTACCGCTCGATGACCCGGCAGGCGTTCTGCACGGGGGATCCCGTGACCGTCGCCGCGAACATGGTCTCCCTCAGGACCTCGCGCACGTCCAGGGAGGAACGCCCGCGCAACTCGTACTCCGTGTGCGCGAGATGGGCCATCTCCTTCAGCCTCGGGCCGATCACCACCCCGCCCATGTCGCCGACGGTGCACATCATCTTCAGCTCCTCGTCGACCACCATGGAGAGCTCCTCGGTCTCCTTGCGGTCAGCGAGGAAGGCCAGCAGCCCCTCTGCGGTCGGCCCCTCCTCCGGGTAGCGGTAAGTCCCGCTGACGGGGTTCATCACGACCGTCCCCCCGGACATCCGCACATGCACCTCCGGGCCGGCGCCGACCAGTGTCCGGCCGCCCGCCCCCGCCGCCGACGCGTTCCCCGTGTGCACGACGAACGTCCAGTACGCCCCGCGCTCGCCGTCCAGCAGCCGCCGGAACAGCGCCAGCGCGTCGGCCCGGCCGAAACCGGGGATCTCGCCGCCGAAGGTCCGCCGGATCACGAAGTTCGCGCCCTCGCCCCGCCCGATCTCGTCCTCGACGACCCGCCGGACGACGTCCTCGTACGCGTCGTCGGTCACGTCGAAGGCACCGTCCCGTACCCGTACCCCGTGGCCGGGGAGCTGCGCGAGGGCCTCGGCCAGCGGCAGCTCGTACACCGCGTCGGCGACCAGCACGGCCAGTGGCGTGCCGTCGTCCCGTACGTCGAATCCGCGCTCGGCGATCTGCCGGAAGGGCACCAGGGCCAGCGAGGGCATCTCGCCCACCGGGATGTCGGCGAGCCGGTCCACCTCCCGCACCTCGCCGGTCAGGATCTCGACGGTGTCGTGGTCCCGTCCCGGAGTGCGCCTGCGCAGCAGCGCGAAGGGCGGGGAGTCGTCCCGGAGCAGGAGGGACGGGAGGTCGACGGCACGGTCGGGCATGGGCGTTCCTTCCGGATGGAGGGACGGTTCCCGGCGCCGGTACGCAGAGAAGGCCGCCCCTCGGGGCGGCCTTCTCGAAGTCTGTACGCGCTACGAGTCAGCGGGCCGCCGGATGAGCGGTCCACCACCAGTTCTGGATCGTCGGCGCGAACATGGCACGAACCCTAGCGGACGTGGTGGTCGGATGAGCGCACGTCTCACTGGCTGAGCGCGCGAATGGACCGGCTCCCCGACCCCGTAATGTTGTCAGGGTGACCGTGAACGCCAATACCTCCGTCGCCGGTGGCCACACCTGGCGAGACCTTCCCGCGGCGCAGCAGCCCGAGTACCCCGATGCCGGGGCTCTGCGCGAAGTGATCGCGGACCTCGAGTCGTATCCGCCGCTCGTCTTCGCGGGCGAGTGCGACCAGCTGCGCGCCCGCCTGGGAGCCGTCGCCAA
This sequence comes from Streptomyces sp. NPDC049970, assembly GCF_040660235.1. Taxonomy (NCBI): domain Bacteria; kingdom Bacillati; phylum Actinomycetota; class Actinomycetes; order Kitasatosporales; family Streptomycetaceae; genus Streptomyces; species Streptomyces sp. NPDC049970. The sequence goes on from NZ_JBFALP010000018.1 coordinate 43,237, forward strand.
GGGCGAGGCGTTCCTGCTGCAGGGCGGTGACTGCGCCGAGGCCTTCGACGGCGTGTCCGCCGAGGACATCCGCGCCAAGCTGAAGACGCTGCTCCAGATGAGCGCCGTCCTCACCTACGCGGCCTCCGTGCCGGTCGTGAAGATCGGCCGGATCGCCGGCCAGTACTCCAAGCCGCGCTCCAAGCCGGTCGAGACCCGCGACGGCGTGACACTGCCGACCTACCGCGGCGACTCCGTCAACGGCTTCGAGTTCACCGAGGCCGCCCGCATCCCGGACCCCCAGCGGCTGAAGCAGATGTACCACGCGTCAGCCTCCACGCTGAACCTGGTCCGTGCCTTCACCACCGGTGGCTACGCCGACCTGCGCCAGGTGCACGCCTGGAACCAGGACTTCGTGAAGTCGTCGCCCTCCGGCCAGCGTTACGAGGCTCTGGCCCGCGAGATCGACAACGCGCTCAACTTCATGAAAGCGTGCGGCACCGACCCCGCCGAGTTCAAGGCGGTCGAGTTCTACGCCTCCCACGAGGCGCTGCTGCTGGACTACGAGTCGTCGCTGACCCGCATCGACTCGCGGACCGGACAGCTGTACGACACCTCCGGCCACATGGTCTGGATCGGTGAGCGCACCCGGCAGATGGACGGCGCGCACATCGAGTTCGCCTCGAAGATCCGCAACCCCATCGGGATCAAGCTCGGCCCGACGACCACCGTCGACGAGGCACTCGGCTACGTCGACCGCCTCGACCCCGACCGCGAGCCCGGCCGACTGACCTTCATCGTCCGCATGGGCGCCGACAAGGTCCGCGACAAGCTCCCCGACCTGGTCGAGAAGGTCACCGCCTCCGGAGCCACCGTGGTCTGGGTGACCGACCCGATGCACGGCAACACCTTCGAGGCCGCGTCCGGCCACAAGACGCGCCGCTTCGACGACGTCCTGGACGAGGTCAAGGGCTTCTTCGAGGTGCACAAGCAGCTCGGGACGCACCCCGGCGGCATCCACGTCGAGCTCACCGGTGACGACGTCACCGAGTGCGTGGGCGGCGGCCACGAGATCTTCGTGGACGACCTGCACCAGCGCTACGAGACGGCCTGCGACCCGCGTCTCAACCGCAGCCAGTCCCTGGACCTGGCCTTCCTCGTCGCCGAGATGTACCGCGACCAGTAAGGACCACTCCTGGTGACACCTGTGGGGCACGGATCGATGTGATCCGTGCCCCACAGGCGTACCGGGGCTTTTGCGCGCGAGGAGCGACAGGTAAGGTTAGGTTAGCCTCACCGGGAATCGGGACGGCGCAGCGATCGACGACCCGTCGGGAGGTGAACCGCATGTACGTCTGCTCGTGCTTCGGCGTTACGGAGGCGCAGGTCAGGAAGCATGCGGACGGCGGAGCGTGCACGCCCCGCCAGATCGCGTCCGCCTGCAAGGCCGGCACCGACTGCGGAGGCTGCGTCCGACGGATCCAGGCGCTGCTGGGCCGGGGCGAGTGCCCCAGCCGCGAGCTCGCCGCAGGACGTCGTACCGGCGCCACGGCCGCCGAGCCCGCCCCCTACGCCGCCACCGCGGACGCCGGGCTCTCCGAAGCCGCCTGAACCGGGCCACCGCTCCCGGATCACTGCTCCCGGACCACCGCGTCCTGGTCGCCGCGGGGGCCCGCCCCGGGAACTGCTCGTCAGCTCTCCGGCTGCTCGATCAGCTGGGCGATGTAGAGCGCCTCACCGAGCTTCTCGACCAACTCCAGCTGGGTGTCGAGGTAGTCGATGTGGTGCTCCTCGTCCTCCAGGATGGACTCGAAGATGTTCGCCGAGGTGATGTCGCCCTTGGCCCGCATGATCTCGATGCCGCGCCTGAGGCGGTCGATCGCCTCGACCTCCACCTGGCGGTCGGCCTGGAACATCTCGGTCACCGTCTGGCCGACCCGCACGTGGAACAGCCGCTGATAGTTGGGCAGGCCGTCGAGGAAGAGGATCCGGTCGGTGAGGAGCTCGGCGTGCTTCATCTCGTCGAACGATTCCGACCGGGTGTACTTCGCCAGCTTCGTCCAGCCGAAGTTCTCCTGCATCTTGGCGTGCAGGAAGTACTGATTGATGGCAGTCAATTCGGCGGTCAGCTGTTCGTTGAGGAACTCGAGGACCTCGGGGTCGCCCTGCATCGCAGAGGCTCCTTCCAACCGGTGAACTGGGCATGTTTCGGCGCATCCTCGCACCGAGCCATCCGGCCGTCCAGTAAGTACACGCTTAGTACGAGTTGCGCTGATCAACTCTCCCCTGGTCATGACCACCCCTGGCTGTCTGTCACCATGGAGGCATGGGTCAGCCGGAAAGCCGGGAACGCGGCACAGGTGAGGAGCCCGGGCTTCCGCCGGGGCAGCGGCTGCAGCGCGGCTGGCCGGTCACCCACTACGGGCCCGTGCCCAAGTTCAAACCCGACCGCTGGGAGTTCCGGGTCTTCGGGGCCACGGCCGACGGCGACAAGCACTGCTGGAATCACCGCGAATTCTCGGCGCTGCCTTTCTCGTCCGTCGAGGCGGACCTCCACTGCGTGACCAAATTCAGCATGCTCGGAGCCGAATGGGGCGGAATCCTCGCACGCGAGATCGTGCGACTGGCACCGCCTGCCCCCCATGTCTCGCATGTGATGGTCTGGGCCGAATACGGATTCAGCTCGAATATGCGGCTCGCGGACTTCGCGTCGGACCGCACGCTGTTCGCCACCCACAAGGACGGTGAACTGCTCACCGCCGAACACGGCTTCCCGCTACGGCTGGTGGTGCCGCACCTGTACGCCTGGAAGGGCCCCAAATGGGTCCGGGGCATCGAGTACATGACGGCCGACCGCCGGGGCTTCTGGGAGGAGCGCGGCTACCACAACATCGGTGACCCGTGGAGCGAGCAGCGCTACTCCTACCAGGAGGAGCCCGGGGACGGTCCCGAGCTCTGAACCGCCCGGAGCCGTGCCCACGTCGGGGAGGTTCAGCCGACGGCGCCGCTCCGCAGCTCCTTCAGCCGCGCCACGTCCGCGACGTGCCCCTCCTTGCCGCCGGGCGTCTCGATGACCAGCGGCACGCCCTCGGTCGCCGGGTGCGAGAACAGCTCGCGGAACGGCTCGGCTCCGATACGGCCGGATCCGATGTTCTCGTGCCGGTCCTTGTGGGCCCCCACCACGTCCTTGGAGTCGTTGGCGTGGATCAGCTTCAGCCGCCCCTCGCCGACCGTGTCCACCAGCAGGTCCAGGGTCTGCCGCATTCCGGACGGGCCGGTCAGGTCGTGCCCCGCCGCGTAGATGTGGCACGTGTCCAGGCAGACGCCCAGCTTCGGATGGGAGTCGAGGGCCTCGAAGTACGGGCCGAAGTCCCACGTCCGCGAACACAGCGAGGAACCCTGCCCCGCCGTCGACTCCAGAAGCAGGAACGGATCGTCGTCGTGGGTCAGTTCGTCCAGCAGCGGAAGCAGGTGCGCACGCACCTGGGCGAGTGCCTCGGCACGCGGGCGCCCGCCGGTCGCCGATCCGGTGTGCACCACGACACCCAGCGCGCCGATCGCCCTGGCCCGGCGCAGCGAGTGCCGCAGGGACAGGACCGACCGCTCGACGGTGGCCTCGGTGTGCGAGCCGAAGTTGATCAGATACGGGGCGTGGACGTACGCCGGGACCGACTCGGCCGCGCACTGCGAACGGAACAGTTCGTCCTGCGCCGGATTGCCGGGCGGGGTGGCCCAGCCGCGCGGATTGGCGACGAAGACCTGCACGGTCTCCGCCGCCAGCTCGCGTGCGTAGCCGAGGCCGGTCCTGGCGAGTCCGCCGGCCACGGGGACGTGTCCGCCTACGGGGTTGCGCATCTGCTGCCGGTCCTTCGTGGTCCTACAGGCCCTTGGTCCTGATGGTGATGGTGGAACCCTCCGGTGCCTTCTTCCCGGGCTCGGTCGACTGACGCGCGACCGTGTCGCTGAAGGACAGGAACGGGCGGTCGACCTCGACCTCGAACCCCGCCTCCTCCAGTACGCTCCGGGCCTCCTCGACGTCCTTCCCGGTGACGTCCGGAACGGCGAGCATCCGTGGGCCCTTGGAGACCGTCAGCTCCACGGTGTCGCCCTCGGCGGCCTCCGCGCCGCTCTCGGGCGACTGCCTGGCGATCCCGCCCTGCTCCTCGGGGGAGTCGACCCGGTCGGGCAGCACCTCGGCCTTCAGACCCGCCTCGTCCAGCGCCGCCTCGGCCTCCTCGACACCGAGCCCCGTGACATCGGGCACGTCGACGGGGCTGCCCTTGCTGACGACCAGCGCGACCGCAGAGTCCGCGTGGCGCTCGGAACCGATCTCCGGGTCCGTACGGATCACCTCGCCCCGGCCGATATCCTCGCTGAACTCACGGGTCACCATGCCTGGCGCGAGCCCCGAACCCTTCAGCTCCCGCCGCGCGTCGGCGAGCGCGATGCCCTCCACGTCGGGGACCTTCACGATCTCCGGGCCGCGCGAGACCACCAGCCCCACCGCGTCGTTGCCCCGGATCCGCTCGCCCGAGCCGGGATCGCTGCTGATCACGGTGCCGCGCTCCACCGTGTCGCTGTAGGCCCGCTCGACACCCTTCAGGTCGAGGCCCTCGTCCGAGAGCCGCTGCTCCGCCGCGCTCTGGGTCCGGCCCAGGAGCGAGGGCACCCGGGTGAACTGGCCCGAGTTGATATACCAGACGCCCGTGCCGGCCCCCAGGACCAGCAGTACGGCGACGAGTGCGGCGACCACACCGCGCCGGCCGCCGAGGACGAACCGGCCACGCCCCCCCACCCGCTCCGGCGGCATCTCCAGCCGGCTGGTGTGGTGCGCGGTGCCCTGGCCGGCGGGGATCACCCGGGGGATCACGCTCGTACGGTCGTCGGCGCCGTCGCGCACCTCCGCGAGGGCCTGCGGGGGCACCGCGTCCAGCTGCTCCTCGGAGAGCGCGCTCCGGGCCTCGCGGGCCTCGGCGAGCATCGCCACGGCGTCGTGGGGGCGCAGCTCGGGGCTGCGCGCGGTGGCGGCCGCCACCAGTGCGTCCAGCCCGGCGGCCAGTCCGGGGACGGAGGCGGAGGGCGCCGGGACGTCCTGGTTGAGGTGCTGGTAGATGATCTGGGCGGCGGTGTCCCCGGCGTGCGGCTTGCCGCCGGTCAGCATCTCGTAGAGCACGACACCGCAGGCGTACACGTCGGACCTGGTGTCGGCGGTGCCCTGCTCGATCTGCTCCGGGGCGAGGTACGACACCGTGCCCAGGAGGGATCCGGTGGTGTCCGTGACGGTGCCGACGGCGCGCACGAGGCCGAAGTCGGCGACCTTGACCCGGCCGTCCTCGCCGATCAGGACGTTCTCCGGCTTCATGTCCCGGTGCACGAAGCCCGCCCGGTGCGCGGCCCCCAGCGCGGCCAGCACCGGCTCCAGGATGTCCAGGGCGGCCCGCGGCTGCAGGGCACCGCGCTCGCGCAGCACGTCGCGCAGGGTGCACCCGGCGACGTACTCCATGGCCAGATAGACGTACGCGCCCTGGGCGCCCTGGTCGAAGACGGCCACCACGTTGGGGTGCGCGAGCAGGGCGACGGACTTCGCCTCGCGGATGAAGCGCTCGACGAAGGCGACGTCGGTCGCCAGGGCCGGGTGCATCACCTTGAGGGCGAGCACCCGGTCGAGCCGGGTGTCCACGGCCCGGTAGACCGTGGCCATACCGCCGACGGCGATGCGCGCATCGATGCGGTAGCGGCCGTCGAGCAGCTGCCCGACGAGGGGGTCCTGGAGGGTCGTGTCCACGGGTCGAGTCTACGAGCTGCCACGGACACCGCGGATGGGCCAGGGCCTCCCGGGGGCCGTTCCGGTGCCGAGCCGTGACAGGCGTATGCACGTGCTGTGACCAGGTGACGGCCGCCGGTGCCCGGAGGTCAGAAGGCCGGGCGCTCCGGATCCAGGGCCGCCCTGCCCTCCGTGGGCGAGGAGGCCTCGGCGAAATGGCGGCGGGGGATGCGTCCCGCCCGGTACGCCAGCCGCCCGCCGTCCACCGCGTGCCGCATCGCCGCCGCCATCAGCTCCGGCTCCTGCGCCCGGGTCACCGCCGAGGCGAGCATCACAGCGGCGCACCCCAGCTCCATCGCCAGCGCCGCGTCCGACGCGGTCCCCGCACCGGCGTCCAGGATCACCGGGACCCCGGCCCGCTCGACGATCAGCTGGAAGTTGTGCGGGTTGCGGATCCCGAGCCCGGAGCCGATGGGGGAGCCGAGCGGCATGATCGCCGCGCACCCCACGTCCTCCAGCCTGCGGGCCAGAACCGGGTCGTCGTTGGTGTACGGCAGGACGGTGAAACCGTCGTCCACCAGGACCTCCGCGGCGTCCAGCAGCTCGATCGGGTCCGGCAGCAGGGTCCGTTCGTCGGCCACGACCTCCAGCTTGATCCAGTCGGTGCCGAGCGCCTCCCGGGCCAGCCGCGCGGTCAGCACGGCCTCTCCCGCGGTGAAGCAGCCGGCGGTGTTCGGCAGCACCCGCACGGAGAGGCGTTCCAGTACGGACAGCACCGAACCCCGCACCGTCGGGTCGAGCCTGCGCATCGCCACGGTGGTCAGCTCGGTGCCCGAGGCGATCAGTGAACGCTCCAGCACGTCGAGGCTGGGGGCACCGCCCGTTCCCATGATCAGCCGGGAGGTGAAGGCGGTGGAGCCCAGGGTGAAGAGGTCGTCGGACACGGTCAGCCTCCCTGGACAGCGGTGAGGACCTCGACGCGGTCACCGTCGGCGAGTGCGGTGGCGGCCCACCGGCCGCGCGGGACGACGGTCTCGTTTACGGCGGCGGCGACCCCCGACGGTGCCGGGGTCAGTGCCGCGACCAGGGCGTCGAGCGCGGTGCCGGCGGGGAGGTCGCGGTGTTCCCCGTTGACGGACACGGAGACGGAGGCGGGCACGTGCTGTGTCATACGGACTGCTCCTGCTGCGCGGGGGCGGTGTACCGGGAAGCGGGGACCGCCGGTGCGGCGGCCCGTGGGGCCCGTGCGAAGCGGCCGGGTGCGAAGGGGCGGGCCACCTCGGGCAGCTCACCCGTGGTCAGCACGTGCGCCATCACGTCGCCGGTGACCGGGGTCAGCAGGACGCCGTTGCGGTGGTGCCCGGTCGCGAGATGCAGACCGGGCAGCGCCGTCGGTCCCAGCATCGGCGCGTTGTCCGGCGAGGCCGGCCGCAGTCCCGCCCGGGTCTCGGTCAGCGGCAGTTCGGTGATGCCCGGGATCAGCTCGTGGGCGTCACGCAGGAGTTCGTAGACCCCGCCCGCGGTGACCGTGGTGTCCCAGCCCATCTCCTCACTGGTAGCGCCGATCACCAGCTCACCGTCGGCGCGCGGTACGAGGTACACGTGGCTGCCGCGTACGACGGCCCGCACGGTCCTGCTGAGGAACGGCGCGTACGCGGCCGGCACGGTCAGCCGCAGCACCTGCCCCTTGACCGGGCGCACGGGTGGCACGACCGCCTCGGGCACCCCCTCCAGCCGCCCGCTGAGGCTCCCGCCGGCGAGGACCACCTGGCCGGCCGCCAACTCCGTACCGTCCCGGAGGACCGCTCCCACGGCCCGGCCGTCCGTGACGCGCAGGCGCCCGACCCAGGTACGGCGGAAGGCGACGCCCGCCCGTTCGCACGCCGTGACCAGTGCCGAGGCCAGCCGTCTTGGATCCACCTGGTGGTCGTCGTCGACCCGCAGCCCGCCGCGCACACCCGGCGCGAGCATCGGCTCCAGGCGGCGGCACTCCCGGCCGCTGAGCCACTCGGACTCCAGCCCCGACCGCTGCTGCAGGGTGTGCAGTTCCCGCAGATGGGCCCGGTCGTCGGAGTCCAGCGCTACGGACAGGGTCCCGCAGGCGCGGAAGCCGACGGTCCGCCCGCTCGCCTCCTCCAGTTCGGCCACGAACTCCGGATAGCGCGCGGCGGAGGCGAGGTTGAGGCCGAGCAGCGTCTGCTCGCCGTGGTGGAGCTCGGTGACGGCGGCGAGCATGCCGGCCGCGACCTGGGCGGCCCCGCCGCCCGGTTCGGGATCGGCGAGCGTGGTGCTCAGCCCCCGCTGGGCCGCGCGCCAGGCGGTCACCAGCCCGATGATGCCGCCTCCGACGACCAGGACGTCGGAACTGTCAGCGGAGATGCCCATGGGTGTCCAGCCCCTCCCTTCGCCGGCATGACCCGGATCAGGTTCGTACGGTCGGAGGCCGGTCAGCCTCCCTCTCAGCCCGGTACGCCCGGACTCCCGCGAGTGTCTTACGGTGGCCACCCTAACTCCGCGGCCCTCGCCCGGTAAGGGAGCAGTGCCCCGCGGCCCGGTCCCCGGGCGCCGGGACGAGCGTGCTGGGGCGCTCGCGAACTGACCTCATGTCAGGTGATTAGGGTGGACGGGTGAGCGAGCAGACGCAGGACCCGGCAGTGGGACACCGGCCGCGCGGTGTCGTGGTCGTGGGAGCGGGCATGGCCGGCGTGCAGACGGCCGTGGCCCTGCGCGAACAGGGCTACGCGGGGCCCGTCACCCTGGTCGGCGCCGAACCGCACCAGCCGTACGACCGCCCGCCGCTGTCCAAGGCCGTCCTGCTGGGCAAGGCCGAGGACTCCGCCTTCGACGTCGACTTCGAGGACCTGGACATCACCCTGTGCCTGGGGCTCGACGTGACCGGCCTGCGCGCGGAGGCGCACGAACTGGACACCCCGGAAGGGCCCCTCGGCTACGACGTGCTGGTCGTCGCCACCGGAGCCGAGCCGGTCGTGCTGCCCGGCACCGAGGGCGTACCCGGCGTCCACCTGCTGCGCACCCTCGACGACGCCGCGCGGCTGCGGCCCGTCCTGGAGCGGCAGCACGACGTGGTCGTCGTCGGGGCCGGCTGGATCGGCGCCGAGTTCGCCACCGCGGCCCGCGACGCCGGCTGCGAGGTCACCGTCGTCGAGGCCGCGGACCGCCCCCTCGCCGGCACGATGCCCGCAGAGGTCGCCGCCCCCATGGCCGCCTGGTACGCCGAGAGCGGAGCCCGGCTCCTGACGGACGCCCGGGTCGCGCGCGTCGAACCCGGCACCGTCCGTCTGGCGGACGGCCGGGCGATCCCCGCCGGCGCGGTGGTCGTCGGCATCGGTGCCCGGCCCGCCACCGGATGGCTCGCCGGTTCGGGAATCGCGCTCGGCCCGGACGGCTCGGTCACCACCGACGACTCGCTGCGCACCTCGCTGCCGGACGTGTACGCGGTGGGCGACTGCGCCTCCTTCCCTTCCGCCCGCTACGGGGAGCGCCTGCTCGTCCACCACTGGGACAACGCGCTCCAGGGCCCCCGGGTGGTCGCTGCCGCCCTCGCGACGGGCGTACCCGGGACGTACGACCCGGTGCCCTACTTCTGGTCCGAGCAGTTCGGCCGCTTCGTGCAGTACGCCGGCCACCACGCCGCAGCCGAGGCGCTGCTGTGGCGGGGCGATCCCGCGGATCCGTCCTGGACGGTCTGCTGGCTCCGGCAGGGTGTCCTGGTCGCGGTGCTGGCGGTCAACAGGCCACGGGACCTGTCCCAGGGCCGCAAGCTGGTCGAATCGGGCGCCCGGATCGATCCGGCACTCGCCGCCGACTCCTCCGTACCGCTGAAATCGGCGGTCCTCCCGGGGCCCTGACAGCCCCGTACGGTCGGCCCGGGTACCGACTGTCGGTCCGGGATGGCACGCTTGTCCCTGTGACCGAGATTGACGCAAAGATCGATGCTCTCGTCCCCGCCTGGCTCCACCTGCCCGACATCGCGGAAATGCTCGATGTCCAGGTGACGCGCGTACGGCAGCTGGTCAAGGACGGCCAGCTCATCGCCGTACGCCGTGGTGAGAACCGGGCGCTCCAGGTGCCTGCCGCCTTCATCGACGGCGACAAGGTGGTCAAGGGGCTCGCAGGGACCCTGACGCTCCTGAGGGACGACGGCTACACCGACGAAGAGATGCTGGACTGGCTCTTCACCCCCGACCCGAGCCTGCCCGGGACACCCGCGCAGGCCCTGAGTGAGAATCGCGGTACGGAGGTGAAGCGCCGCGCCCAGGCGCTCGCCGTCTGACCGGACGACCGTGAGTGGGGTGCGGGCCGTGGCACACACGGCCCGCACCCCACTCCCCGGCTGTCTCCGACGCGGCGGCCGAGCCACCTACGCGTGCTCCGTCGACGGCCCGGCACCAGGGCCCGTCCGGGTCCAGGGCCCAGGGTCCGTCGACACCGGGGCCCATCCACGCACCGGGCTCATCCACGTGCACACGCGCTCCACGGGAGCACCGGTGCTCCATTCACGCACGACGGGGGAACTCATCATGTCCACGCGCCGCGACCGGCTCTCCGACGCCCGGCTCTACCTGTGCACGGACGCCCGCAAGCGGCAGGGCGACCTCCCCGGGTTCCTCGACGCCGTGCTGGCGGGTGGCGTGGACATCGTCCAACTGCGCGACAAGGGCATGGAGGCGGCCGAGGAGCTCGAACACCTCGCGGTGTTCGCCGACGCCTGCCGACGCCACGGCGCACTCCTCGCGGTGAACGACCGGGCCGACGTCGCCCACGCCATCGGCTCCGACGTGCTGCACCTCGGGCAGGGGGACCTTCCGGTGCCCGCCGCCCGCGCCGTCATCGGCGACGACGTGGTGATCGGCCGCTCCACCCACGCCGAGTCCGAGGTCGACGCGGCCGTCGCCGAGGCCGGCGTCGACTACTTCTGCACGGGTCCCTGCTGGCCCACCCCGACCAAGCCCGGCCGGTACGCCCCGGGCCTCGGCCTCGTCCGCTACGCAGCCTCGCTCGGCACCGCGCGGCCGTGGTTCGCCATCGGTGGGATCGACGCAGGCAACCTGGACGAGGTCCTGGACGCCGGCGCGCGCCGTGTCGTGGTCGTACGCGCGATCACCGAGGCCGCGGATCCGGCGGCGGCGGCCGAGGCCCTCGCGCGGCGGGTCCGGGCGCGCGCCCTCTGAGCCCGTCCCCCCGTCCGCCGCCCAAGACGGCGGCGGACGGGGGCCGTCGGCGGTGCCCTGCCGGGACGTCCGACGCGAGTGCTCGGGGAGCTGCCTGGGAGATGCCCGAGGGGGTGTCCGAAGAGCTGCCCGCGAGGGTGCCCGAGCGAGGTGTCCGATGGGTGGACAAAAGCCACCTCATTCCGGTCAATTCCCTCCCTCTGGTTGGGGGAGCGCCCGGCCCTGGTTAACCTCCCAGTATGGCCCTTGGCACACCTTCCACCAGGACAGATCACGCGCGGACCGTGCGTGAGCTGCTCGCGTCCGGCGAGACGTCGTACTCGTTCGAGTTCTGGGCGCCCAAGACCGAGAAGGGCGAGCGGAACCTCTGGAACGCCCTGCGGCGGGTCGAGGCGGTCGGACCGAGTTTCGTCTCCGTGACGTACGGCGCCGGAGGGTCGACCCGGGCCGGGACGGTCCGGGCGACGCAGCGGATCGCCGCGGACTCCACGCTCACCCCGGTCGCGCACCTCACGGCCGTCGACCACTCCGTCGCCGAGCTGCGCAACATGGTCGGGCAGTACGCCGACGCCGGGATCCGCAACATCCTCGCCGTGCGCGGGGACCCGCCCGGTGACCCGATGGGGGAGTGGGTCGAGCACCCCCAGGGCGTCCGGTACGCGGCCGACCTGGTTCGGCTCATCAAGGAGGCCGGCGACTTCTGCGTCGGCGTGGCCGCCTTTCCCGAGATGCATCCGCGTTCGGCCGACTGGGACTCCGACATCGGTCACTTCGTGGACAAGTGCCGCGCCGGTGCCGACTACGCGATCACGCAGATGTTCTTCCACCCGGAGAGCTATCTGCAGATGCGTGACCGCGTGGTCGCAGCGGGTTGTGACACCCCGGTCATCCCCGAGGTGATGCCGCTCACGAGCGTGAAGCAGCTCGAGCGATTCGCCCAGCTCAGCAACGCCTCCCTGCCTTCGTCGCTGAAAGACCGGATCCTCGCCGCGAAGGACGACCCGGCCGCTGTACGCTCCATTGGCATCGAGTTCGCCACGGAGTTCTGCGCGAAACTGCTCTCCGAGGGTGTCCCGGGGCTGCACTTCATCACGCTCAACAACTCGACGGCGACACTCGAGATCTACGAGAATCTCGGACTGCACAAGCAGTCGTGACCGGCCGTACCCGCCACCAACCGGGGCGGTGGCCGTAGGAGGGGGCGGGCGTGGGCTGGACGGTCCTCTACATCGCATTCGGCATAGTGGCGCTGTGGCTGCTGGGCGAGGTGCTGCTGCAGTACAAGGCGCGGCTCCGCTGGCGGCTGCTCGCCTTCGGCGGCTTCCTCGGTGTGGTCGTCGGTGTCCTGGTCGCCTCCGTACCGGTGATCGTCCTCGGGGCGATCGCCTTCGCCACGGGGCAGACCTATGTGACGCTCTCCTTCCGGCGCGGCTTCTCGACGGGCTGGGCCATCGGCGGCAGCCCCGGTGAGAGCCGCCGCCGCCGCGGCTCGGGCGGCCCCGCCACCCAGGAGCCCGTGCTGGAGGTCTCCGGCCTGGAGTACGAGGGCGGCTCCCCGGACCCCGGACCGCAGGGACCGCCGGACGCCGGGCCGCACTACGCGGACGCCTCCCAGGCCCCCTCGGCGGTCTACGAGCCGCAGCCGATGCCGGACGACACCGGGCAGTACGGCGTCTACGCCGACCCGGCCCCTGCCGGGCAGCAGCCGCAGTACGCCGCGTACGACCCGTACACCGGCTACGGTCAGCAGCCCGACCAGCAGCCCTACCCCACCCAGAACTCGTACGAGGGCCAGGACCCCTACCCCGGCCAGAACTCCTACGGTGAGGGCGGCGGCTACCCCGGCCAGGAGACCTACCAGGCGCAGGGCACCTACACGGGGCACTACGACCACGGCTCGGAACAGACCGGCTACCCCGCCTACTCCGACCCCTACGCCGGCTCGGGCACCGGCCAGTACGCCGCGTACGACGACGCCAACGGCTACGACCCCTCCTACGGAACGGACACGGGCCGGCAGCAGCCCGCCGATCCCTACGCCGGGCAGTACGCCGCCGACACCCCGCCCGGAGGCGTCTGGGTCCCGCAGCAGCGCGAGAACGACCAGTACCCGCCGCTGCCGCCGGAGGAACCCGCGCGGCCCGCGCCCTACGGCAACGGATACGACACCGGGCAGAACGAGCAGTACCGCTACTGACCCGGCCCGGGGCGCCCCGCCCCGGGCCGGCTCCCGCCCCTCACCGCGAGCCGCGGAAGCCGTCGCCCTCCACCACGAGACCGGCGACCAATGCGCCAGACATCCCGGCATGGGCCAGCCCGCCGCCCGGATGGGACCAGCCGCCCACCAGGTACAGGCCCGGCAGCGGGCTGCGGTTCCCGGAGTGCAGATACGCCCCCCGCGCTCCGGCCAGAGCCGGAGCCGGCACCGAACCGCCCTCGGCACCGGTGTCCGCCGCGGTCTCGGCGGGGGTGCGCACCTCGGTCCGGAGTATCCGCTCGCGCAGGCCGGGCACCGCCAGGGCGGCGCGGTCGGTGACCGTCCGCGCGAAGCCCTCGCGCAGGGCCCTGTCCGTCCAGTCGACCGGGCCCTGCGGGGCCACCGTCGCCACCAGCGTCACCGCTTCGTGCTCCTCGTCCGGGCGGGTGGCCGGATCGTCGGGGCGCAGCACCGTCACCGTCGGCTGCCGGGCCGTCCGTCCGCCGAACACCGCCTCCCGCTCCTCGCCCGGGTCGCCGTGCACCACGGTCCGGTGCACGGCAGCCGCCTCCCTGGCGCCACGCAGCGACAGCAGGACGAGGAAGCGGCCCGGCACCGGCGCCTGAAGGGCTTCCGCCCTCCCGTCGGGCCACCCTGCCCCGGCCGGCAGGAGACCGGGACCCGGCCACGCGCCCAGGACGACGTGATCGGCCTCCACGCCGGTGCCGTCCGCCAGCTCGACGCCCGACGCCCGGCCCTCCTTCTCGGTCACCCGGACCGCCTCGGCACCGAAGACGAACTCCACCTTGCGGGCCAGGCACCGCTCGTACACCGCGTCGGCCAGCGCCCGCATGCCCCCGGCGACGTACCAGCTGCCGAACGTCTCCTCCATGTACGGCAGGAGGGCGGCGGCAGCCGGGGCGTGGTGCGGGTCGAGTCCGTACGACAGGGCGTACCCGTCGAGCAGGGCGGCCAGCCGGGGGTCGGCCAGCTCCCAGGCGCCCACCTCGGCCACGGTGGACGCCTGCCGGGCGGGCCCGAGCAGCCTGCGCCGGCGCACCGAGGGGTAGGGGTCGCGGGCCAGGGCCTGGCGGTCCTCGCGCAGCGGCTCCTCCAGCAGGGGTCTGCGTGAGCGGTCCCAGGCGGTGCCCGCCCGGTCCAGGAACTCTCCCCAGCGGGCCCCCGCGCCGTCACCGAGTGCCCGGTCGAGGGCCCCGACCACCCCGGCCCTCGAAGCGTTGGGGAGCGACACCGACGTGCCGTCCGCGAAGATGTGACGGCTCGCCGGGTCGACCTGGCTGAGAGAGACGCACTGCTCCAGCGACTGCTTGCCCGTCTTCACGAACAGATCGCGGTAGACCGCCGGGAGATGGAGGAGGCCGGGGCCGGTGTCGAAGACGAAGCCGTCACGGGCATGGCGGCCTACCGAGCCGCCGTGGGTCCGCGACCGCTCGTACACCGTTACACGGTGGCCTGCCACGGAGAGCCGGGCGGCCGCCGCCATCGCGCCCGTCCCGGCGCCGATCACCACGATTCGTGCCATGTCAGTGACCTTAAGGGGTGCCACCGACACTCATTCGTGAGGCCAGTGACCGCCCGCCCCGGCCAGGCGTCTCTCCTCGCGTCGCTGCGCCCTGCGACGCAGGAACCGGCGGATGCGGGAGGCGAGGAAGGCCAGTACCACCAGGCCGAGGAGCAGCAGTACGCCGGCGATCACGGCCGCCGCCACCGGGTTGAAGATCGCGAAGGTGATGATCCCGGCGACCCCGAGATCCTCCGCGACACTGACCCCGACGTTGCTGAAGGGTTCGGGTGAGGTGTTCACCGCCATCCTGGTGCCCGCCTTGACCAGATGGCTCAGCAGTGCGGTCGAGCCGCCCACCGCCCCGGCGGCGAGCTCCGGCAGCGACCCGCTCCCACCGGCCAGCAAGGCCGCCACCACCGCACCTGACAAGGGTCTGATCACCGTGTGCACGGTGTCCCAGGCCGAGTCCACGTAAGGGATCTTGTCGGCCACCGCGTCGCACAGGAACAGCACACCGGCGACCACGAGCACATCGGTGCGCTGCAGCGACTCCGGCACCTCGTCGGAGAGCCCGGTCACGCCGAACACACCGAAGAGCAGGACCACCGCGTAGGCGTTGATCCCGCTCGCCCAGCCGCTTGTGAACACCAGGGGGAGTACGGACACGGAGGCGATCGTAACCAGTCGGAGGGCCTGTCCGTAGGGGGCTTCCGCACAGGCCTGAGTATCTCTACCTAGTACGGGAGATGAGTAGGGGCGCGGATGGGCTGCCACCTGCGCGGACGGCAGAGTGGAGACCACGGAGGGGGCGCCGCTCCAGGACCGCCGGCACGGGGCGGCGGAAGGGCGCGGCACCCCGGACGTAACGGGGGCGCACGGCGCGGAGCCCCGGGGCCACGGGGGAAACGGGGCCACGGGGGAGGGCTTCGCGGCTGCACGAACGCCGGTCCGGTGGAATTCGGGGGGATCGAATTCCACCGGACCGGCGTCGTGCGTGTGCGGGCCTGCCCGGCCTGCTGAACCGTGGGGCCCGGGAGCCCGGGGGTGCCCCGCCTCAGCGCCCGCTGACGCGGCCGTGCAGCAGCAGGGACAGCGCGGAGTGCACGTCGTCGATCGTCCGCTCGGGCTGGAACGCCTGCCAGTCCAGGGCCGCGACGAGCACCATCCCGACCAGCGCGGCGGCCGTCAGCTGGATGTCGATCTCCTCGCTGAGCTCCCCGCCGGCGACACCCTCCCTGAGCACCCCCTCGACGACGGCCACGGCCTCCTGGCGCAGAACCAGGAGGGTCGACTGCCAGGCGCGGTTGGTGCGCCAGAGCTCGGCGACGTACAGCTGGGTGAAGGCCGGGTAGCGGTCGATGAAGACCAGACCGGCCCGGATCATCGCGTCCAGCGCCTCCACGCGGGTGCCGCCGCGTGCCTCCGTGGAGTCGGCGGCGGTCCGCAGCGACTCGGTGAGCAGTCCGACCCCGTGCCGGAGCAGCTCCTCGAAGAGCTCGGTCTTGCTCTTGAAGTTGTAGTAGACCGTGCCCTTGGCCACCCCGGCCCGCTCCGCGATCTCGTCCACCGTCGTCGCGGAGAAGCCCTTCTCGGCGATGAGGGTGACCGCCGCCTCGTAGAGCTTCTGCCGGGTGGCCTGGCGGCGCGTGGTGCTACTGCTGTCCATGCCGACGATTCTCACAGGTCCGGGCGCGGTCACAGACTCAGCTCCGGATGCAGCCGGTCCAGCGTCCACACCTGCTTGCGGCGGGCGGAGAGAGCGGTCAGCGCCAGCGCCCCCGCCGTGAAGGCCAGCAGCACGGCGCAGCCCTGCCAGACCGGGCCGAGTCCGCCGCCCGTGATCAGCCGGCGCAGCCCGTCCACCACGTAGGTCATCGGCAGATAGGGGTGGATCGCACCGAAGAACCCGGGGCTGGTCTGGACGGGATACGTCCCGCCGGCCGAGGTCAGCTGGAGCATCAGCACGGCGAGCACGAGGATCCGCCCCGCCGCGCCGAACCGCGCGTTGAGCCACTGCACGATCGCGGCGAAGCAGCAGGTCACCAGGGCGAGGAAGCCGATCGTCCCGGCGGCGTGCGTCATCTGCAGGCCGAGCCGCCAGTGCAGCACGGACATCAGGGCGGCGACCTGCAACAGGCCGATCGCGGCCACCGGCAGCCAGCCGGCGAAGGCGATGCGCCAGGCCGGTGCCCCGGCCGAGAGCGCCCGGCGGTTGAGCGGCTGGATGAGCATGTACGCCACCATCGCGCCCACCCACAGCGAGAGCGGGATGAAGTACGGGGCGAACCCGGTCCCGTAGTTGGGCGCCGCGTGCAGCGAGGAGGAGGCGAGCTGTACGGGGTCGGCCATCACCCCGGTACGCGCGTCGCGGTCCTTCTTGTCGTAGTCAGGGATCCTGCCGACGCCGTCGTTCAGTCCCTGGGCGAGTGTCGCGGAGCCGTCGCCCAGCCGGATGAGCCCGCTGTCCAGGCTCCTGGCACCCGTCTTGAGCTTCTTGACCCCCTTGTCGAGGTTCCCGGCGCCGGTCTTCGCTGTTCCCAGACCGGTGTGCAGGGTGTCGGCGCCCTTGGCGACCTTGTGTGCCCCGGTGTTGAGCGCGTTGATCCTCGCCACCGCGGACTCCACGTCCGTGTCGAGGTCCGGTGAGCGCTTCGCGAGCGCGTCGGCCTGCTTCTGCAGGGTGGTCAGTTGGCCGCGGAGCTTCGTCAGGTCGCCCTTCTGGTTCGTCACCAGGGCGTTCACGTCGTCGGAGACCGCGGCCACGTCGGCCGCCGCGGTCCTGGCGCGCTTGAGCTGCGGACAGACTCCCGGATCGGGCAGCGGCTCCTCCTCGCAGCGCAGGCGGTGGACCTCGGACAGGTCGTCGGAGGCCTTGTGCGCCGCGGCCGAGGCCGTGGGCGCCGCCTCCACCAGCAGGTCGAGGTTGTCCCGTACGGCCTTCGAGGAGTCGGAGACCAGCCTGGCCGTGTCGCCGATGGCCTTGCCGTTGTCCTTCAGGAACGGACGTACGTCGGCGGCGACCTTGTCGACCTTGTCGGCGAGGGCCTGGGTGCCTCCGGCGACCTGCCGGGAGCCCGTCTCCAGGTCGCCCGCGCCCTTGTCGAGCCTGACCAGGCCTGAGGAGAGCGTTCCGCTCCCCGACTTGGCGGTTCTGAGGCCGTCCGCGAGGTCCTTGGAGCCCTTCTTCGCCTTCGCCAGACCGCTCTCCAGGTCGTCCGCGCCCTTGGCCGCCTTCGCGGTCGCGTCGTGCAGGCCCGAGAAGTTGATGAAGATCTTGTCCAGGAAGCCGCGTGACGCCTTGGTCGAAGCGGCGCTGCGGACCTCGGCGAACACCGTCCTGGAGATCTGCCCGACGATGTAGTTGTTGGCGTCGTTCGTGCGCACCTGGAGGGCGCCCGTGCCGGGGGATTCCCCGGAACTCGACGCGATGCGCTCGCTGAAGTCCGACGGCATGGTCAGCGAGAGGTAGTACGTCCCGTCCTCGACGCCGCGTTCGGCCTCGGCGGAACCGACCTCGTGCCAGTCGAAGACCTTGGAGTCGAGCAGCCGGCCGGTGATCTCGTCACCGGCCGCCAGACGCTCGCCGCCGGCGCTCGCACCCTTGTCGTTGTTGACGAGGGCGACGGGGATGCGGTCGAGCCGTCCGTACGGGTCCCAGAACGACCAGAGGTAGAGCGCTCCGTACAGCAGGGGCAGCAGGAGGAGCGCCACGAGTGCGGCACGAGGCATCCTGCCCCTGCCGAACCTCCGCAGCTCAAGCGCGGCCAGTCTCGGCGATCGCATCTGCCGTGTCCTTCCGGGTCGTCGTGTCGTCGGCGGTCGCGGGCGCCGCTTCCCCCGGTCCCGGGCGGGCGGCCCCGGGATCCACCGGTCCGGACCGGGAGGCCTCCCGGTCCCCGGCCGTCGCACCGTTCGGCTCCCCGGCCGTCGCACCGGTGGGCTCCTCGGCCGGCGCGCCGATGGGCGCCGAATCGTCCTCGGCGGGCCGCGTCCGCACGACGAGCGCACCCTCGGGCGCCTCGCTGCACACCGCCAGCACCGTCGTCCCGGCGTCCGCGACGCCGCGCAGGAGGTCCCAGGCCAGGGCCCGGTCCTGGGCGGATAGCTTGAGGTCGGTGTCGTCCACCGCGAGGAGCCTCGGGCGGCCCATCAGCGCGAGGGCCACGGACAGGCGGAGCGCCTCCAGGCGCTCCAGGTCCCGCACGGAGGTCCGCTCGGCCTTGGGCAGGTCCGCGAGGTCCAGCCCGGCGGTCTCCAGCGCCGTCCCGACCGCCGCCCGGGCCGCGGCGCGTTCGGCGCGTGGGTGCAGCAGGGAGCGCAGCGATCCGTCGAAGCGGCGCCGCAGCAGGGCGCGTTCCCGCAGGTGCTCGGCGACCGTGAGCGAAGGATCCAGCTCACTGACCCCGGGGACCGGTCCCAGGGCGCTGAACCCGCGTACGGCGGCGAGCCGGCCTGGCAGGCGCTCGCCGCCGACCTCCGCCCGGCCCTGCGTGGAGCGCATCCGTCCGGTCAACGCGAGCAGCAGGCAGGTGCGGCCCGACCCGGAAGGGCCCTCGACCGCCACCAGGGATCCGGGCCCGGCGCTGAACGTCACATCCCGGAAGGTCCAGCCGCGCGGGCCCTTCAGTCCGAAGCCCTCGGCGCTGAGCGCCGCTCCGTGCGGGCCGTCCACGAACCCACCCCCATTTTTTAGACTGACTGGTCAGTGCAAAAACTCAGTGCAAAAGCTAACCCGAACTCACGCCCGAAGCAAAGCCGCTGGTCACGGCCGTATTCTGATGGATTGTCAGTGGGTGCCGTCAGGATGGGTACATACGGCCACGGAGCCGTCACACGACGACAGGAGGTTCGTCATGGCCAGCTCGTCCGCAGCAGCCGCACCGCGGCGCCGCACAGGCAGCCCTGCCCCCTCACTGACCGGTCCGGCAACCGACGTCCACCCCGTAACGCGCCGCACCGCGGCGCCGCCCGCCGCTCTCGATCTGCTCGCACAGGCCCACGCGGGCCTGGACGAGGCCGCCGTACTCGACGTCCCCAACGAGCGGTACGCCACCGCGCACCTCGCCGCGCTGCGCTCCGCCGCCGCCGTCCTCGCCGCCCGCGGCCGACCCGAGACGAGCAGGCGCCGCAGGGAGCGCATCCGCAGCGCCTGGGAGGTGCTCCCCGAAATCGCGCCCGAACTCACGGAGTGGAGCGCGCTGTTCGCCTCCGGAGCCCAGCGCCGGGCCCGCGCGGAAGCCGGCATACCCGGCGCGGCCACCAGCCGCGACGCCGACGATCTGCTGCGCGACGCGGCCATGTTCCTGCGTCTGGTCGAGCGGCTCCTCGTCCTCCAGCCGGTGCTTCCCCAGCCGCGCAAGGACCTGCCCCGGTAGCGGCCGGGGCCCGGCAGGACGCGGGGTGACCGCGCGGGCGGCGCGAGGCAATAAGGTGGAGAGCCCGTACCACCTGCACCGTTCACGCTCCGCCGTCCGCGGCGGCACCGTGCCGAGGAGTCAACTGCCGTGTCGGACCAGCTGCGCCCCCGCGCCTCCCTCCGTACCGCCGTGGTCTGGGAGGTCCTCAAGGACGCTCTCGAGCGCCGGGCCGAGGCGACCGGCAGGGAAGCCCTGGACGTGCTGGACACCGGCGGGGGCACCGGCAACTTCGCGGTGCCCGTCGCCCGGCTCGGCCACCGGGTGACCGTCGTCGACCCCAGTCCCAACGCGCTGTTCGCGCTGGAGCGCCGCGCCGAGGAGGCCGGGGTCGCCGACCGCGTCCGCGGTGTCCAGGGCGACATCCTCGGCCTGTTCGAGGTGGCCGACCGTGCCGCCTACGACGCGGTGCTGTGCCACGGCGTCCTCGAATACGTCGACGACCCGGCCGAAGGCGTACGCAACGCCGTCGACGCCCTCCGCCCCTCCGGCGCGCTCAGCCTGCTCGGCGCCGGCCTCGGCGGCGCGGTCCTGGCCAGGGCGCTCGCCGGGCACTTCGCCGAGGCCCGCAACGCGCTGACGGACCCGGCCGGCCGCTGGGGAGACGGCGACCCCGTGCCCCGCAGGTTCACCGCCGACCAGCTGGCCGGACTGGTCACCGACGCAGGCATGGAGGTCCGCGCCGTCCACGGCGTACGGGTCTTCGCCGACCTCGTCCCGGGTGTTCTGGTCGACACCGAGCCGGGTGCGATGGAGGAGCTTCTCAGGCTGGAGGCGGCCGTCGCGGAGCTGCCCGCGTTCCACGCCGTGGCGACCCAGCTGCACGTTCTGGGAGAGAAGCGCGCCTGAGCCGGCCCGGGGAGCCGCCACGGGACGGCCGCGGAGCGACCGGAGCACGGCTGATCAGCAACGCAGCTGCAGACGGAGTACCGCTCAGAACCCCCGATCGGGCCGAGAGCCCCGTATGATCGGGTGACACCATCCGGCATGACGGATCGGAGGTCGGGGAATCTACGCCTCAGCAGCCGTGCCGACATGGCGGTCCGGACTGGCTATGGCTAGAGGGCGGGTTTCACGGGGGCGAATCCCTGCCTATCCTGGAAGGGCCGCATACCGGTCGCCCCCGCGGCCGACGACGAGGAGGACTCCGTGCCGCTCTCGGAGCACGAGCAGCGAATGCTCGAGCAGATGGAGCGAGCGCTGTACGCCGAAGATCCCAAGTTCGCTACAGCGCTTGAGGGAAGCGGGCTGCGCAGGTACACCCGGCGACGGGTCTACCAGGCGGTGGCCGGTTTTCTGGTGGGTATCGCGCTCCTCATGGCCGGAATGGTTTTCCAGCAGACCTGGGTCAGTGTGGCGGGGTTCCTCGTCATGCTGGGCTGCGCCGTGCTGGCGGTCACCGGGTGGCGCAAAGCGCCCAAGCCCGGTGAGCAGCAGCCGGCCGGGGACGCGAGCGGGGGCGGAGGCGAAGGCCGACACCCCAGGCAGCGCCGGTCAGTGATGAACCGGATCGAACAGCGGTGGCAGCGCCGCCGCGACGAACAGGGCCAGTGAGCCGTCCGCTTCCCGGCCGATGGCAGGCTGCCATCATGCCCGGACGCGGACCGCGCACAACGAGAACTTGACGCCGGTCCTCGACACGTGAGGGGCGGTCGCCGCGAGGCGACCGCCCCTCACGTGTGTCCGCACGAGGCGGTGACCGCCCTCCTGGCCGGCACGGCCGACTGTCGTCGAGGGACGGCGCCACCTGCCCGTCCGGGTCCGCCGACCGGGCTGACCTGCGAAATCCCGGTGAGCCCCGTGCCGGGATCCCGGCTGCGCAGGCCCAGGGCCAGGCAGGGCCCAAGACCGGGCAGGGCCGAGGTCCAGGGGCGGCCCGGACAAGGAAGGTCCCGGGACCGGACAGGGCCGGCGGCCGGGCAAGGCCGGGTACCAGGCCGGCCCCGGGACCGGACCAGGCCGCCCCCGGGCCGGGCCGGGACCTTTCTGGCCGCCCCCGGACCGGGCCGGGAACGGGCCCCGGAGGTTCAGCCCTGCTGGCGTGACGGGGGGCGCAGCCTCGTTCGCCAGTTGTCGCGCGCCATACGGTCGGCCCAGCGGCGGCCGAGTTCCGTCCGGCGTTCCGAGAGGGCCCAGCTCACCCGAACGGCCGAACGCGGTGCCAGCGTCGCCCGCAGCCTGCCCCAGCGCCCGGTCGCTGCCCACAGCCCGGCCCGCACGGCCCGGACGTCCTCCGCCACACCGTCGGCGGGCCGGGGCTCGGGCGCGTACAGCACCTGTTCCACGGCTCCGGCCACCCGATGTGCCGCTGCGGCGGCAGTGCCGTCGATGCCGCCCAGCCGCACGACGCGGGCCGCGGCCTTCCGGGGGGTCCGCGAGTCGTCCGGCGCGATGCCGTGGTCCCAGGCCGTGTCGGTCAGCTCCCGCCAGGCGGCCATCACCCTGGCCGTGGCATCCGCCGGCGTACGCCCGACGGATGAGCCGAGGCGCCTGCCCCGGAGCCGCAGCCTCCAGAGCATCGGCAGGAACAGGAGCGCGAGCACCGCCGGAACGCCGAGCGTCCACAGCACCACGGTGCCGGCCGGGGTTCCCGGATCGCCCGAATCCACCACCCCGGGAGCCGCCGACGCACCGCACTCACCCACGCGGCGCAACTGTGCCGGGCAGGAATCGGTGGCCGAAGGCACGGCCGTGGGCGCGGTCGAGGTGCCCTCGGTCGGCGCGGCCGGATTGCTCGGATCCTGCGAGGGCGCGTCCGGCAGTGTGTACGACGGGGTGCTGCCCCGCGACGGCGTCGGCTCGAAGCGGGTCCAGCCCACCCCCTGGAAGTAGAGCTCCGGCCAGGCGTGCGCGTCCCGCAGCCCCACCGAGACCGAACCGTCCGCCTGGACGGTGCCGGGCGCGAAGCCCACCGCGACCCGGGCCGGGATTCCCAGGGTCCTGGCCATGGCGGCCATCGTGAAGGAGAAGTGGACGCAGAAGCCCTCCTTGTCCTTCAGGAACCGCTCGATCGCCGCGGTTCCGGTCCCCGACGTCACCGTCGTGTCGTACCGGAAGCCACCCTTCGCGGCGAACCAGTCCTGCAGCCTCACGGCTGCCTCGTAGTCGTCGGAGGTTCCCTCGGTCACCCGCTCGGCCGTCTCGGCCACCACGTCCGGCAGCGAACGGGGGACCCGCGTGTACTCCCGCACCAGGTCCGCGGGCGGTGCCATCGCCCCGGCGAGCTGCGCGGCCGTCGGCTCGACGACCAGGCTGCTGACCTCGTACCGCGCGCCGCGTGTCGTCTGGCCGTTGTCACCGACGAGGGTGCGGCCCTCGGGTTCGTACCGCCAGCGGCCCTGGACGTCGACCTCGCTCGCCGGGTAGGGGAGCGGCAGATACGTCTGGGCGTAGGAACGGGACGCGGATACGTTCGTCCTGACCTCGGTGACCTTGACGTCCTGGCCCAGGCCTGGCGGCTGCGGCAGCCTGTCCGGCACGTCCTTCAGCCGCCGGGTCGACGGGCGCCACTCGCCCCCGCTGAACTGGTCCAGGGCCAGGATGCGCAGATAGAGGTCCTGCGCCTCGTCGGCGTTGGAGCGGAAGGAGATCACCTCACGGTTCTCCGGCTGGTTCAGGTTGTTCTGCAGCGAGACCAGCGGATTCACCGCGGAGATCGTGCCACCGCCGCTGCCCCGGCCGGACCCACCGCCCGAGCCCCCCAGGAGCCCGCCGTCCAGCGCTGGCAGCGCCGCGGGCACGGCCAGCGCGACACCCAGCGCCACCGCGCCGATGCGCCGCCCCGTCCGGACCGGGGCCAAGGCCTTCCCGGCGCCCTCCAGCCCCGCCGCCAGACCGCCCGACGTATGCGAGACGCCGCCGAACACCCGCCCCCACCGGGACAGCCGGTCCCGGCCCTCGGCCAGCAGGAGCAGCAGGTAGCCGGACGCCGCGAGGAGGAACCAGAGCCAACCCGCCCCGCCGTCGGAGAGCCCCGCCGCGACCGAGTAGAGCGCGAGCAGCGGCAGACCGGCCGGGGCCGCCGCGCGGAACGTCACTGCGAGGACGTCCACGGCGAGCCCGATCAGCAGTACCCCGCCGATCAGCATCAGCCGGATGCCGTCCGTCGCCGGTGCGGGGATCGCGTACCGGCCGACGTCGTCCCCGCCCACGGTCAGCAGTTCGGCGAGCCACCGGACCGCCTGTGGTCCCGGCAGGGCACCGAACAGGGCCTGCTCCCTGGCGAACACCAGGGTCAGCGACAGCAGGGTCACGACCAGTTGGAGCGAGACCGTCAGTATCCGCGCCGGTGAGACCCGGCGGGCGAGCGCGCCCGCCCCGCTCTGGAGCGCCAGCAGGAAGCCGGCCTGCAGGACCCACTTCGACGTCTCGACCAAGGGCAGCAGAGCCGCCGCCGCAGCCATCGTGGCCGCGAAGGCGCACAGCGCCAGCCGGGTACGCCCGCTCATGACCATCCCCCGGAGAATCCCGTCGTCGAGTCAGCGGCCCCGGAATGCGCGCCCGAGCGCTCCTGGCCCGCCTGTTGCCACAGCTGGGAGAGTTCGGCACCGGGTGCCACCGGCACCGCCGTCCAGCCGGCCTCACGCAGCAGCCGCAGACGGTCGGCGGCCGGACCGGAAGCGCCCGCTTCCCGGCCGCGTGCCCAGTGCTCGCCGTCCATCACGAAGGCGACGGCACCGCGGCTCCGCTGCCGCATCCGGGCCGCCACCGCCGTCTGCTCCTCGTCCAGGTCGCCGAGGAACGCCACCAGCAGCCCCTCGTCGGTGCCACGCAACACGTCGTGCGCGCGCGAGAGTCCGCCCCCCTCGGAGTGGTCCACGACCGCCAGGGTGTCCATCATCAGACCCGCCGAGTCCGCGGACTCCTGCGTCGACCCGGCGAACCCGTCGGCGCTGTCGCCCGGCACCGCGTTCCCGTCGTCGGTCAGCAGCCGCACCGCGAAGCCCCGCTCCAGCATGTGCACCAAGGCGGACGCCGCCCCGGACACCGCCCACTCGAAGGCCGAGCCCGGTCCGGCGCCCTGGTAGGCGATCCGCCGGGTGTCCAGCAGCACCGTGCACCTGGCCCGCTGCGGCTGCTCCTCCCGACGCACCATCAGTTCGCCGTAGCGCGCGGTGGAACGCCAGTGCACCCGGCGCAGGTCGTCGCCGTGGCGGTAGCCGCGCGGGATGATGTCGTCCTCGCCGGACAGCGCCGGCGACCGCTGCCTGCCGTCGCCGTACCCGGACGCCTCCCCGGCCAGCCGCAGCGGCGGAAGCCGCTCGGTGAGCGGGATGACGACGAGGGTGTCGTACGCGCTGAAGGAGCGTGTCAGCTCACACATCCCGAACGGATCGCTCAGCCGCAGTTGCAGCGGACCCAGCGGATAGCGTCCGCGCAGGTCGGACCGGACCCGGTAGGACACCTCCCGGACACCGCCCGCCTCAACCCGGTCCAGCACGAACCGGGGCCGTGGGCCGAGCACGTACGGAACACGGTCCTGGAGCATGAGCAGGCCGGTGGGCAGCCGGGACACGTTGTGCATCCGCAGGTGTACCCGTGCCTCCGAGCCGGTGGGCACCTGGGACGGCGACAGCCGCCGGCTGCCCGACACCCGGTGGCGGGTGCGGTGGAGCACGGTGACACAGACCAGGGGCAGCACGGCCAGCAAAAGGCCTACCCGCAGCAGGTCCCCCTGGCCCAGCACGTAGGCACAGACCGCCGCCGCCACACCCGCCGCCAGGAAGGACCGGCCCCGCGTCGTGAGTCCGCCGAGCGCCGCCCGCAGACCGCCCTTGGCGTCTCCGCTCTCCACCGGACCGGGACCCCCGGCCGCCATCACAGCCGCCGTGCGCCGGGCTGCCCGCCGTACACCGGGCCGCCCGGACGGGCCTGCGGTTGTGCCGGTGCCTGCGAGGCCCTACCGCCCGATGTCGGTACGGGTGTGCGCTGCAGGATGTCCACCACGACCTGTTCGGCGGTACGTCGGTTGAGCTGGGCCTGCGCCGTGGGCAGCAGCCGGTGCGCGAGCACCGCCACCGCGAGTGCCTGGACATCGTCCGGAAGGGCGTATTCCCGCCCGGCGAGGGCCGCCGACGCCTTGGCCGCGCGCAGCAGGTGCAGGGTCGCGCGCGGTGAGGCCCCGAGCCTGAGGTCCGGGTGCTGACGAGTCGCCCCCACCAGCTCCACGGCGTACCGCCGCACGGATTCGGCCACGTGGACCGCGCGTACCGCTTCGATCAGCTTCACGACGTCGTGCGCGTGGGCCACCGGCTGCAGGTCGTCCAGCGGCGAGGCCCCTCCGTGCACGTCGAGCATCCGGAGCTCGGCCTCCGCGCTGGGGTAGCCGATCGACACCCGTGCCATGAAGCGGTCGCGCTGGGCCTCCGGCAGCGGATACGTGCCCTCCATCTCCACCGGGTTCTGGGTGGCGACGACCATGAAGGGGTCGGGCAGTTCGTAGGTGTGGCCGTCGATCGTGACCTGACGCTCCTCCATCGACTCCAGCAGTGCCGACTGGGTCTTGGGCGAGGCACGGTTGATCTCGTCGCCGATCACGATCTGGGCGAAGATCGCGCCGGGCTTGAACTCGAAGTCCCGCTGCTGCTGGTCGAAGATCGACACCCCGGTGATGTCCGAGGGGAGCAGGTCGGGGGTGAACTGGATACGCCGCACCGAGCAGTCGATGGACCGTGCCAGGGCCTTGGCCAGCATCGTCTTGCCGACCCCGGGCACATCCTCGATGAGCAGATGGCCCTCGGCCAGCAGCACGGTCAGCGAAAGCCGTACGACCTCAGGCTTGCCCTCGATCACACCCTCGACCGACCTGCGCACCCGCTCCGCGGTCGTCGTCAGATCTGTGAGGCTCGCTCGATCGTCATAGGTCGTCACCCGGCCCTCCTCGGCCCCTTGTGCACGGAACGGGGCACCGAAGTGCCCGGCCCGCCCCGAAATACGGACACTCTCCGGAGGACCCGGAGAGATGTCACACCCGCATTCTTGTTGCCGTTACCGCTTCGTGTCACTCGCCTGTGGACAAGTGGGGGCGATATGCCGGATGTGGTCCGTATGTCGGGGGTGTGCGTCAGGAGGACGGAAGGATCTCGCGCAGCTTGCCCGTGGTCACGTCGAAGACGAACCCGCGGATGTCGTCGGTGTGGAGCAGGAACGGCGACGTGCGCACGCGCTGCATCGACTGCCGTACGTCCTGGTCGGCGTCGGAGTACGCCTCCACCGCCCAGACCGGCCGCTGGCCGACCTCGCGCTCCAGCTCCTGCCGGAAGTCCTCGGTGAGCGACTCGAGACCGCAGTTCGTGTGGTGGATCAGTATGACGCTGCGGGTGCCGAGCGCCCGCTGGCTGATGGTCAGCGAACGGATGACGTCATCGGTGACGACGCCGCCGGCGTTGCGGATGGTGTGGCAGTCGCCGAGCTCGAGGCCGAGCGCGGCGTGGAGGTCCAGGCGGGCGTCCATGCACGCGACCACGGCCACGCGCAGCACCGGCCGCGCGTCCATGCCCGGGTCGCTGAACGCCTCGGCGTAGCGGGTGTTCAGCTTGACCAGCCGGTCGGTCACCGCCCCGTCGGAACGGGCTGCGGAGGAATCGGTCTCGGTGGAAGACTGCGCAGATGTCGACATGGCTACGACGTTAGCCGCCGCGTTCGCTCGTGGCGTGCTGTGGTTCGGGACAAAGGACGTCAACGAGACTTGTTGTGAGGTAACCCACAAGCCTCACGCCACGCACCCGACCGGGTGAGGTTCCCGGTCGCGTCGCGGTACCGCGACGCGCTGCGCGGTTCGTTGATCGGGAACGGATCGAATGGCAGGGTGGACTAAAGTGACGCGAAGTTACCGACACGCCCGCGCATTGTGCATATGTTTACTCGTTTCGCGCTCCCGTGATGTGCGGCGCACGTGCGGCCCGGCCCTTGCCCGCTCGCCGGTCGGCCGACGCCTCCTTCCCCGGCGCCGGCGGACCTCCCCTTCCGGGCGGGCGGGGACCCGACCGTACGTGCGGCCATACACGGGACAGAGCCTGAGAGGGCGCTTTGAGCCAGACCCGCCATGTCCCGGTGATGCTCCAGCGATGCCTGGACCTGTTGGCCCCGGCTCTGGAGACGACGAGCCCAGGAGCGGGGCCCCCGGTCGTGGTGGACTGCACCCTCGGGCTCGGCGGGCACAGCGAGGCGCTGCTCGCCGCCTTCCCCGAAGCCCGGCTGATCGCGCTCGACCGGGACAAGGAGGCGCTGCGGCTCTCCGGCGAACGCCTCGCGCCCTACGGCGACCGCGCCACCCTGGTGCACGCCGTCTACGACGAGCTCCCCGAGGTCCTCGGCCGGCTCGGCATCGACAAGGTCCAGGGCGTGCTGTTCGACCTCGGCGTCTCCTCGATGCAACTGGACGAGGCCGACCGCGGGTTCGCCTACGCGCAGGACGCTCCGCTCGACATGCGCATGGACCAGACGACCGGCATCGGCGCGGCGGAGGTGCTCAACACCTACCCCCCGGGCGAGCTCGTGCGGATCCTGCGGGCGTACGGCGAGGAGAAGCAGGCCAAGCGCATCGTCTCGGCCGTCGTGCGCGAACGCGAGAAGGAACCCTTCAGCAACAGCGCGCGCCTCGTCGAGCTGATCCGCGACTCCCTGCCGCAGGCCGCCAAGCGCACCGGCGGCAATCCGGCCAAGCGCACCTTCCAGGCGCTCAGGATCGAGGTCAACGGTGAACTCACCGTCCTGGAGCGGGCTGTTCCGGCTGCGGTCGGCACCCTCGCCGTCGGCGGCCGGATCGCCGTCCTCTCCTACCACTCGCTGGAGGACCGGCTGGTCAAGCAGGTCTTCGCGGCAGGCGCCGCCAACACGGCGCCCCCCGGGCTCCCCGTCGTACCCGAGCGCTACCAGCCCCGCCTCAAGCTGCTGACCCGCGGCGCCGAACTCCCGACCGAGGAGGAGGTGGCCGAGAACAGACGTGCCGCCCCGGCCCGGCTGCGCGGCGCCGAACGCATCCGCGCGGAGGAGCGATGAGCGCCCCCCGCGCCGTGCGCCCGGCACCGGGAGGCCCGGTGGCAGCGCGGTGACCAGGACGGCCGAGCAGATGAAGGGACGGGCCGGCCGACTCGCCCGGCTGATGCCGTCGGGGCCGAGCACCGCCGCCCGCACCCCCTTCGTCCTGCTGGTCGTGCTCCTGCTCACCGGTGGCCTGATCTCGCTGCTGGTGCTGAACTCGGCGCTCAACGAAGGATCGTTCAGGCTGAGCAAGCTGAAGCGGGAGACCACCGAGCTCACCGACGAGCAGCAGGCCCTGCAACGGGACGTCGACGCCTACGCGGAGCCCGACGCGCTGGAGCGCCGGGCCAGGCAACTCGGCATGGTGCCCGGGGGCAGCCCCGCGTTCCTGAGTCCGGACGGCACCGTGCGCGGAGTGCGCGAGCGCGCCACCGCCGACCCCACCCCGACCGAGGCCCCGGCGCCGCGGACGAGCGCGCCCGAGCCCTCGGCGTCCGCCTCGGCTGCCGAGGGGTCCGCGTCGGCGGCCGAGTCCGCGTCCCCCGCGGGCTCAGCGCCGCCGGGCTCCTCCCCGCCGCCTTCCACGACGCAGACCACCCCGACGACTTCGCCCTCGAACAGCCCCGGCAGGTGACGCAGTGCCGACCAAGGAACCGCCGCGCCGTCGCGTGCCCGGCCCCGCACGCCCCCGCAACGCGGCGGGATCCGGACGTCCGCGCCCGGCCGCCCGTCCCGAGGCCAGGCGCCCAGGGCGCACGGCCACCGCGAGACGGCGGGGCGGCTCCAGGCGGCCGATCCGCCTGGGCAGTCCACGGCCCCGGCTGCGCCTGATCAGCCTCTGCCTCACCCTCGTCATGCTGGCGTTCGTCGTCCGGCTCCTCCAGGTCCAGGCCGTGGACGCCAGCGCCTACGCCGCCAAGGCCGAGAAGAACCGCTACCTCGAGTACACGATCGCCGCCGAGCGGGGCGAGATCACCGACCGCGGCGGCATCGCCCTCGCCACCAGCGTGGACGCGCACGACATCACGGCCGACCCGAAGCTCTTCACGCCCGAGGACAGCAAGGCGCCCGACGCGCCGGCGCAGGCTGCCGCACTGCTCGCCCCGATCCTCGACAAGGACGTCGCCGAGCTGACGAAGAAGCTCTCGACCCCCAAGAGCCGCTACACCGTCCTGGCGCGACGCCAGACCCCGCAGGTCTGGAAGCAGATCAAGGACCTGAAGTCCGTGCTCGCGGAGAAGGCCGCGGAGGACAGGGCCGACGGCGGTCCCGGAGCCAACGTGCTGGCCGGGGTCCTCCAGGAGCCCACGACCAGGCGGGTCTACCCGAACGGTGATCTGGCCGCCGGGATACTGGGATTCGTCAACGCCGAGGGCAAGGGCGGCGGTGGCCTGGAAGCACAGCTGAACGACCGGCTCCAGGGCGAGGACGGCAAGATCAGGTACGCCCAGGCCGGCGGCCGTCCCGTGCCGACCGCGGGCTCAAAGGAGATCCCCGCCGTCGCCGGTACCGACGTCGAGCTCACGATCGACCGCGACATCCAGTGGGCCGCCCAGCGGGCCATGGCCGACCAGGTCGAGAAGTCGAAGGCGGACCGCGGCTACGTCATCGTCCAGAACACGAAGACGGGCGAGGTGCTGGCCATGGCCAACGCCCCCGGCTACGACCCGAACGATCTCGCGCAGAGCAACTCGGCCGGCCTCGGCAACGCCGCGCTCCAGGACGTGTACGAGCCCGGCTCCACCAGCAAGGTCATGTCCATGGCCGCGGTACTGGAGGAGGAGGCCGCCACGCCCGATACGCACGTCACCGTCCCCAACCGCCTCCACCGCGGTGACCGGCTCTTCCGGGACGACGTCGACCACCCCACCTGGTACCTCACGCTCAACGGCGTACTCGCCAAATCGAGCAACATCGGCACCATCCTGGCCACCGGACAGCTCGGCAGGACGCAGGCCGAGGCCAACAAGGTCCTGTACTCCTACCTGCGCAAGTTCGGCCTCGGCAGCACCACCGGGCTCGACTACCCGGGAGAGTCGCCCGGCATCCTCGCCAAGCCGCAGGACTGGTCGACGTCCCAGCAGTTCACGATCCCCTTCGGGCAGGGGCTCTCGCTCAACGCCATGCAGGCCGCTTCCGTGTACCAGACCATCGCCAACGGCGGAGTACGCATCGAGCCGACCCTGGTGCGCGGCAGCAAGGACGGCGACGGCGGATACACGGCTTCCGAGAAGCCCGAGCGCACCCGGGTGGTCAGCGAGAAGACGGCCAGGACCCTGGCCAGGATGCTGGAGTCCGTGGTCGACGACCAGGAGGGCACCGGCACCAAGGCCCACATCCAGGGCTACCGGGTCGCGGGGAAGACGGGTACGGCCAACCGCGTGGATCCCGTGCGGGGCGTCTACAAGGGCTACACCGCGTCCTTCGCCGGCTTCGCCCCCGCCGACGACCCGCAGATCGCCGTCTACTGCGCCATCCAGAACCCCACCAAGGGCAGCTACTTCGGTGGTCAGATCTGCGGGCCCATCTACAAGAAGGTCATGGAGTTCGCCCTCAAGACCCTCCAGACCGCCCCGTCCGGCAGTGATCCCGCCAGGCTTCCGGTCACCTTCAAACCCGGCGAGTGACTCGGGGGAACCCTCAGTGACGACCATCACCCCCGAACCCGGCAACCGGAACGAGAAGTACCGCAACCCCGGCCCCTCACTTCGCGAGAGGCCGGGTCCGCCCGGTACGCTCACCGCCGTGCCCCACGCTGATCAGTTCCAAACCACTCAGAAGGACGCGCCTGTGACCTACCCGGGAGCGCCCCGACCGGACCGGCTCCGGCCGACGTCCCTCGGAGAGCTGGCAGCCCGGCTCGGTGCCGGACCGCAGGATGCCGGTGAGGTCACCGGCATCACCCACGACTCCCGGGCGGTACGCCCCGGGGACGTGTACGCGGCCCTGCCCGGTGCCCGCCTCCACGGCGCCGACTTCGCCGACCAGGCCGCCGGTCTCGGCGCGGCCGCCATCCTCACCGACCCGTCGGGAGCCGAGCGCGCCGCCGCCACCGGCCTCCCGGTCCTCGTCACCGAGAACCCACGCGGCCGGATGGGCGAGATCGCCGCCGAGATCTACGGACGGCCGGGCGTCGGCCTGCTCCAGATCGGCATCACCGGAACCTCCGGCAAGACCACCACGGCCTACCTCGTCGAGGGCGGCCTGCGCGGTGCCGGCCGGAGCACCGGGCTGATCGGCACCGTGGAGATGCGGATCGGCGACGAGCGCATCAAGTCGGAACGCACCACCCCTGAGGCCACCGACCTCCAGGCCCTGTTCGCCGTCATGCGCGAACGAGGTGTCGAGGCCGTCGCGATGGAGGTCTCGAGCCACGCCCTGGTCCTCGGCCGGGTCGACGGCTGCGTCTTCGACGTCGCCGTGTTCAACAACCTCAGCCCGGAGCACATGGAGTTCCACTCCGGGATGGAGGACTACTTCCAGGCCAAGGCGCAGCTGTTCACCCCGCAGCGCAGCAAGCTCGGTGTGGTCAACTTCGACGACGAGTACGGCCGCAGGCTGGTCGAGGAGGCGTCCATCCCGGTCGTCACCTTCTCCGCCGAGGGACACCCGGACGCCGACTGGCGTGCCGAGGACGTCGAAGTCGGCCCCCAGGACAGCACCTTGACCGTGGTCGGTCCCAAGGGCGAGCGCGTCACGGCCAGGGCCCCGCTGCCCGGCCCGTTCAACGTGGCCAACACCCTCGCCGCGATCGTCACGCTCGCCGTCGCGGGTGTCGACCCGCAGACCGCCGCCGACGGGGTCGCCGCCGTACCCGGCGTGCCCGGCCGGCTGGAACGCGTCGACGCCGGACAGCCGTACCTCGCGGTCGTCGACTACGCGCACAAGACCGACGCGGTCGAATCCGTCCTGCGCTCCCTGCAGAAGGTCACCGAGGGCCGGGTGCACCTCGTGCTCGGCTGCGGCGGCGACCGCGACACGACCAAGCGCGGCCCCATGGGCGCCGCGGCGGCACGGCTCGCCGACACCGCCGTACTGACCTCCGACAACCCGCGCTCCGAGGACCCCCTCGGGATCCTCGCCGCGATGCTCGCCGGCGCGGCCGAGGTACCCGTCCACGAGCGCGGCGATGTGCTCGTCGACGCCGACCGGGGTGCGGCCATCGCCGCGGCGGTCGCCCGGGCCGAGCCCGGGGACACCGTGCTCGTGGCCGGAAAGGGCCATGAGCAGGGTCAGGACATCCACGGAGTGGTACGCCCCTTCGACGACCGAAAGGTCCTGCGCGCCGCCATCGAGCACTCCCTGGGGCGCACGGGTGCCGTGCCCGCCCCCGAAGCCCGCGCACACACCCACGAGAACAACAGTCAGGGATGACCAAGTGATCACCCTCTCCCTCGCCGAGATCGCCGGAATCGTCGGCGGGCAGCCGTCCGACGTGCCGGACCCGTCCGCCACCGTCACCGGACCCGTCGTCATCGACTCCCGGGAGGTGCGGCAGGGCTCCCTGTTCGCCGCGTTCGCGGGTGAGCGGGTCGACGGCCACGACTACGCGCAGCGCGCCGTCGACGCGGGCGCCGTGGCCGTGCTGGCCGCCCGCCCCGTCGGTGTCCCGGCGATCGTCGTCGACGACGTCGTGGCGGCGCTCGGAGCCCTCGCCCGCGCGGTCGTCGAGCGCCTCGGCACCACCGTCGTCGCGCTCACCGGCTCGGCGGGCAAGACGTCCACGAAGGACCTCATCGCGCAGCTGCTGGAGCGCAAGGCGCCCACGGTGTGGACGCCCGGGTCCCTCAACAACGAGATCGGCCTGCCGCTCACCGCACTGCGCGCCACGGCCGAAACCCGCCACCTCGTGCTCGAGATGGGCGCGCGGGGCGTCGGCCACATCCACTACCTCGCCGGGTTGACGCCGCCCCGGATCGGCCTGGTCCTCAACGTGGGCAGCGCGCACATCGGGGAGTTCGGCAGCCGCGAGGCGATCGCGCAGGCCAAGGGCGAGCTCGTCGAGGTCCTCCCCGATGACGGCGTCGCCGTGCTCAACGCCGACGATCCCCTCGTGCGGTCGATGTCCTCCCGCACAAAAGCCCGGGTGCTCCTCTTCGGAGAGGCCCCGGAAGCGGACGTACGGGGAGAGAACGTGCGGCTCACGGACGACGGCCGCCCCGCTTTCGCGCTCCACACACCCACCGGGTGCAGCGACGTGACCTTGCGCCTGTACGGTGAGCACCACGTGTCGAACGCGCTCGCCGCGGCCGCCGTCGCCCATGAGTTGGGCATGTCCGTGACCGAGATCGCCGAGGCGCTCTCCGGGGCGGGCACCCTCTCCCGCTGGCGCATGGAGGTCACCGAGCGTCCGGACGGTGTGACGGTCGTCAATGACGCCTACAACGCGAACCCCGAATCCATGAAGGCCGCACTCCGTGCGCTGGCCGCCATGGGCAAGGCCCGACAGGCGGGAGGGGGGCGCACGTGGGCGGTGCTCGGTCAGATGGCCGAGCTCGGTGACGCGTCGCTCGCCGAGCACGACGCGGTCGGACGGCTCGCCGTCCGGCTCAACGTCAGCAAGCTCGTCGCGGTCGGGGGACAAGAAGCCTCCTGGCTGCAACTGGGCGCATACAACGAGGGTTCGTGGGGTGAGGAGTCGGTGCACGTGTCCGACGCAGAGGCGGCCGTCGACCTGTTGCGCAGTGAACTGCGCCCGGGAGACGTCGTGCTGGTGAAGGCGTCCCGGTCGGTCGGCCTGGAGAGGGTCGCCATGGCGCTGCTGGAGACGACCGAGGGCGAGGTCGCCGTCCGATGAGGCAGATCCTCTTCGCAGGGGCCATAGGGCTCTTCCTGACCCTGGTCGGCACTCCGCTGCTGATCAAACTCCTGGCCCGCAAGGGCTACGGGCAGTTCATCCGGGACGACGGCCCGCGTACCCACGGCAGCAAGCAGGGCACGCCCACCATGGGTGGTATCGCCTTCATCCTGGCGACGATCATCGCGTACGTCCTGGCCAAGGTGATCACCGGCGAGCCGATCCGCTTCTCCGGTGTCCTCGTCCTGTTCCTGATGGCGGGGATGGGCCTCGTCGGCTTCCTCGACGACTACATCAAGATCGTCAAGCAGCGCTCGCTGGGCCTGCGGGCCAAGGCCAAGATGGCCGGCCAGCTGATCGTCGGCATCGCCTTCGCGGTGCTCTCGCTCCAGTTCGCGGACGCCCGCGGCAACACCCCGGCATCCACCCGGCTCTCGTTCGTCGAGGACTTCGGCTGGTCGATCGGCCCGGTGCTCTTCTGCGTCTGGGCGCTGTTCATGATCCTCGCGATGTCGAACGGCGTGAACCTGACGGACGGTCTGGACGGCCTGGCCACCGGCGCGTCCGTGATGGTCTTCGGCGCGTACACCTTCATCGGGCTCTGGCAGTTCCAGGAGTCCTGCGCCAACGCGATCACCCTCACCAACCCGGAAGCCTGTTTCGAGGTGCGGGACCCGCTCGACCTCGCGGTCGTAGCCTCGGCCCTCATGGGCGCCTGCTTCGGCTTCCTGTGGTGGAACACCTCGCCCGCGAAGATCTTCATGGGCGACACCGGTTCGCTCGCACTCGGCGGCGCGCTGGCCGGCCTGGCGATCTGCTCCCGCACCGAGTTCCTGCTCGCGCTCCTCGGCGGGCTCTTCGTGATGATCACCATGTCCGTGGTCATCCAGGTCGGCTCGTTCAAGATGACCGGCAAGCGGGTCTTCCGGATGGCGCCGCTCCAGCACCACTTCGAACTCAAGGGGTGGTCCGAAGTCCTTGTCGTGGTCCGGTTCTGGATCATCCAGGGCATGTGCGTGATCGTCGGCCTCGGCCTCTTCTACGCGGGATGGGCAGCAAAGAAGTGAGCGAAGTGGACTGGCAGGGCAAGCGGGTCACGGTGGCCGGGCTCGGCGTCAGCGGAATGCCCGCCGCCCGTGCCCTGCACGAGCGCGGTGCCCTCGTCACCGTCGTGAACGACGGCGACGACGAAAGCTCCCGTGCCCAGGCCGCCGAACTGGAGGCCCTCGGGGTCACCGTGCGCCTCGGCGACGGCGACACCCTGCCCGAGTCCACCGAGCTCGTCGTCACGGCCCCGGGCTGGAAGCCGGGCAAGCCGCTCTTCCAGGCGGCGGCCGAGGCGGGCGTCCCCGTGTGGGGCGACGTCGAACTCGCCTGGCGGCTGCGGGGTTCCGACGCCGCACCGTGGCTCGCCGTCACCGGAACCAACGGCAAGACCACGACCGTACGGATGCTGGCCTCGATCCTCCAGGCTGCCGGGCTCCGTACGGCCGCGGTCGGCAACATCGGGGTCTCCCTGCTGGACGCGGTGCTCGGCGACGAGAAGTACGACGTACTCGCCGTCGAGCTCTCCAGCTACCAGCTGCACTGGGCGCCCTCACTGCGCGCCCACTCGGCCGCCGTGCTCAACCTGGCCCCGGACCACCTCGACTGGCACGGGTCCATGGCGGGCTACGCCGCCGACAAGGGCCGGATCTACGAGGGCAACAGCGTCGCCTGCGTCTACAACGCGCAGGACCAGGCGACGGAGGACCTCGTACGCGAGGCCGACGTCGAGGAGGGCTGCCGGGCGATCGGCTTCACCCTCGGCACACCGGGGCCCTCCCAGCTCGGGGTGGTCGACGGCATCCTCGTCGACCGGGCCTTCGTGGCCAACAGGCAGAAGCAGGCACAGGAACTCGCCGAGGTCGGCGACGTCGACCCGCCGGCCCCCCACAACATCGCCAACGCCCTCGCCGCGGCGGCACTCGCCCGCGCCTTCGGCGTGGAGCCCGCCGCCGTACGGGACGGCCTGCGGGCCTTCCGTCCGGACGCCCACCGCATCGAACACGTCGCCGACGTGGGCGGTGTCACGTACATCGACGACTCCAAGGCCACCAACACCCACGCCGCCGAGGCGTCCCTCGCGGCCTACGAGCCGATCGTCTGGATCGCCGGGGGCCTCGCCAAGGGCGCCACCTTCGACGAGCTGGTCACCGGTGCGGCGAAGCGGCTGAGGGGAGCCGTGCTGATGGGCGCCGACCGGGCGCTGATCCGGGAAGCCCTGGCGCGACACGCCCCCGAGGTACCGGTGGTCGACCTCGACCGGACCGACACTGGGGCGATGTCCGAGGCGGTCCGCGAAGCCGCACGGCTGGCGCGGCCGGGCGACACCGTACTGCTGGCCCCGGCCTGCGCCTCGATGGACATGTTCGTCAACTACAACAAGCGGGGCGAGGCGTTCGCGGACGCGGTCCGCGAACTCGCCGACGAGAGCGCCTGACGGGCCCGGCCTCCGCGCCGTACCCTCCGGGGGACCCGGGGCACGGGCCGCACCGCCGCGGGCGCCCCGGCGACGGCCCCGGGCACGAGCAGTGGAGGGGACAGCGACAATGCCGGCCGACGAGAGATCAGCCGGGCCCGGAGCGGGCCGCTCACGGGCGACCGCGGCGATCAGCCGGGCGTTCACCCCGCCCCTGCCCGCCGGGCCGCTGCCCGCGGGCCCGGGACTGCCCCCGGGGCTGGCTCTGCGGAGCCGCCCCGCAGCCGGCCCCCGCAGAGCACCCGCGCCCCGCGGCGGGCCCCGTGGCGGCGGCACACCGCCCCGGCCGCGCCGGGACTCCGGAGTGCGGCGGGCCTACGAGCGGGCGCGCCGCGCCTGGGACCGCCCTCTGACGGCGTACTACCTGATCCTCGGCGCCGGACTGCTGATCACCGTCCTCGGCCTCGTCATGGTCTACTCAGCCTCGATGATCAAGGCGCTGGAGCTCTCCAGGCCCAGCACCTACTTCTTCCGCAAGCAGTTCATCGCCGCGGTGATCGGTGCCGGGCTGATGCTGCTGGCTTCCAGGATGCCCGTCAAGCTGCACCGGGCGCTGGCCTACCCGCTGCTCATGGGCACGGTGTTCCTGATGGTCCTGGTCCAGGTGCCGGGGATAGGGATGTCGGTCAACGGCAACCAGAACTGGATCTATCTCGGCGGCCCGTTCCAGCTCCAGCCCAGCGAGTTCGGCAAGCTCGCCCTCATCCTGTGGGGTGCCGACCTGCTCGCCCGCAAACAGGACAAGCGGCTGCTGGCGCAGTGGAAGCACATGCTCGTGCCGCTCGTTCCCGTCGCCTTCATGATCCTCGGACTGATCATGCTCGGCGGTGACATGGGGACGGCGATCATCCTCACCGCGATCCTTTTCGGCCTTCTCTGGCTGGCGGGCGCTCCCACCAGGCTCTTCGCCGGTGTGCTCGCCTTCGCCGTCCTCATCGGCTTCGTGCTCATCAAGACCAGCCCCAACCGGATGTCACGGCTCGGCTGCATCGGCGCGTCCGAGCCCGGCCCCGGCGACTCCTGCTGGCAGGCGGTGCACGGAATCTACGCTCTCGCGTCCGGCGGATGGTTCGGTTCCGGGCTCGGTGCGAGTGTGGAAAAATGGGGTCAACTTCCGGAACCGCACACCGACTTCATCTTCGCCATCACCGGGGAGGAACTGGGTCTGGCGGGGACGCTGTCGGTGCTGGCCCTCTTCGCGGCTCTAGGCTATGCGGGTATCCGCGTGGCCGGACGCACGGAGGACCCCTTCGTGAGGTACGCAGCCGGAGGCGTGACCACCTGGATCACGGCGCAGGCCGTGATCAACATCGGTGCGGTGCTCGGCCTGTTGCCGATCGCCGGTGTCCCGCTGCCGCTGTTCTCCTACGGGGGCTCGGCCCTGCTGCCGACCATGTTCGCTGTCGGGCTCATGATCGCCTTCGCGCGAGAGGACCCTGCGGCGAGAGCGGCCCTGGCCATGCGGAGGCCCGGGGTCAGATGGAAGACGATGAGACGGCGCGTCACGAAGCGTCCGTCCGGAGAGCGGTGAATTTCGGTGCATGTCGTACTCGCCGGCGGGGGGACCGCCGGGCACATCGAGCCCGCGCTTGCCCTCGCAGACGCCCTGCGGAGGCAGGACCCGACCGTGGGAATCACTGCCCTCGGCACGGAACGCGGACTCGAGACCAGGCTCGTACCGGAGCGGGGGTACGACCTGGCACTGATCCCCGCGGTACCGCTGCCACGTAAGCCCACCCCCGAACTGATCACCGTCCCGGGGCGGCTGCGCGGCACCATCAAGGCGGCCGAGCAGATCCTCGAGCGCACCAAGGCGGACTGCGTCGTCGGCTTCGGGGGCTACGTCGCGCTGCCCGGCTACCTCGCGGCCAAGCGCGCCGGTGTCCCGATCGTCGTCCACGAGGCCAACGCCAGGCCCGGCCTGGCCAACAAGATCGGTTCCCGGTACGCCCACGGGGTCGCGGTCTCCACGCCCGACAGCAAGCTGCGGGGCGCGCGCTACATCGGCATCCCGCTGCGCCGCACCATCGCCACCCTGGACCGTGCCCGGGCCCGCCCGGAGGCGCGTGCCGCCTTCGGCCTCGACCCCAACCTGCCGACCCTGCTGGTGACCGGCGGCTCGCAGGGCGCGCGCCACCTCAACGAGGTGGTCCAGCGCATCGCACCGCTGCTCCAGCGGTCGGGAATCCAGATCCTGCACGTGGTCGGTCCGAAGAACGAACTGCCGCGCATCGACAACATGCCCGGTATGCCGCCCTATATCCCGGTACCGTACGTGGACCGGATGGACCTCGCGTACGCCGCGGCCGACATGATGCTCTGCCGCGCGGGCGCGATGACCGTCGCCGAGCTCTCCGCCGTCGGGCTGCCCGCCGCCTACGTCCCGTTGCCCATCGGCAACGGCGAACAGCGGCTCAACGCCCAGCCGGTGGTCAACGCCGGCGGTGGTCTGCTGGTGGACGACGCGGCCCTCACCCCGGAATGGGTGCAGGGCAACGTCCTGCCGGTCCTCTCGGACCCGCACCGGCTGTACGAGATGTCCCGTGCCGCCGCGGAGTTCGGGCGACGGGATGCCGACGACCTCCTCGTCGGCATGGTGTACGAGGCGATTGCCGCACGCCGCCAGGCGTGAGGCGGCGCGGACCCGGGGCGTGCGCCCCGGGTCCGGTGAAGGAGCGAGCGTGGCCGGACCGACGACCGCCCAGCGCGGAGAGGCCGAGCGGGCGGACACCCCGGCCCGCCCGCCCCACATCAGCCCCGAGGGGCGCCGGCTGACCGGCCGTACGCGGCTGGTCCTGGCCGTACTTGGCGCGGTCCTGATCGCCGCGGCCACCGTCTGGGTCCTGTACGGGTCGTCCTGGCTGCGCCTGGAGCGCGTGACGACGACCGGCACCGAGGTTCTGACCCGGGCCGAGGTCGAGGCCGCCGCCGCGGCCCCGGTCGGGGATCCGCTGGTCTCCGTGGACACCGACGCCGTCGCGGACAGGTTGCGCCAGAAGTTGCCTCGTATCGACTCCGTGGATGTCGTACGGTCATGGCCGCACGGTATCGGCCTTAAAGTGACCGAACGCAAGCCGGTTCTGCTGGTCGAGAAGGGCGAGGAGTTCATCGAGGTGGACGCGAAGGGCGTTCGCTTCGCTACCGTGGACGAGGCGCCCCGTCATGTGCCGCTGCTCG
Organism: Streptomyces sp. NPDC049970; assembly: GCF_040660235.1. NCBI lineage: Bacteria > Bacillati > Actinomycetota > Actinomycetes > Kitasatosporales > Streptomycetaceae > Streptomyces > Streptomyces sp. NPDC049970. Next base: position 83,785 of record NZ_JBFALP010000018.1, read on the forward strand.
AACTGGCACCTGAACGGTCACCGAGCCTGCGCCGGTTCGGCAGTGACCGTCTGCTGCGGGAAGCGGTCCGCATCGCGGGAGACCTCCCGGGGAAGCTCGCCGGCGAGACCGAGTCCGTACGGATCACCTCGTACGACTCGGCCGTTCTCGAGCTGACCCGTGGACGCACCGTGATGTGGGGCAGTAGTGAGGAGGGGCCCGTCAAGGCGCGGGTGCTCACCGCTCTCATGAAAGCGTCCCCCAAAGCGGGACACTTCGACGTGAGTGCTCCCACCGCCCCTGCGGCGTCGAAGAGTTGACGCACGTTTGGCCAGGCCAGCCCCCTGGTTGGTCAGCGCTACGGGTGATCACATAGGGTGAAAAGAAAAACGGGAGGTTCGGCGTGTTCGTTGAACGTGCGCCACTTGTCGACTTAGTGTCCTGTTCGGAAGAGTCCAAGAAGCAGACACACTGGTAACCCTGAACTTCAACGTTAGGGTTTGGGTCGGCGTCCGGACCGACCCAATCGGCATCCGTCGTCGCGGCGGGACTACCGCGAAGCGACGACACGTAACTCGAGGCGAGAGGCCTTCGACGTGGCAGCACCGCAGAACTACCTCGCAGTCATCAAGGTCATCGGTGTCGGCGGCGGTGGTGTCAATGCCATCAACCGAATGATCGAGGTCGGTCTCAAGGGCGTCGAGTTCATCGCGATCAACACCGATGCGCAAGCACTGTTGATGAGCGACGCCGACGTCAAGCTCGACGTCGGCCGTGAACTCACCCGCGGCCTCGGCGCCGGGGCGAACCCGGCCGTCGGTCGTAAGGCGGCAGAGGACCACCGTGAGGAGATCGAGGAGGTCCTCAAGGGGGCCGACATGGTCTTCGTCACCGCCGGTGAAGGTGGCGGCACAGGCACCGGCGGCGCACCCGTCGTCGCCAACATCGCCCGCTCGCTGGGCGCCCTGACGATCGGCGTGGTCACCCGCCCGTTCACCTTCGAGGGCCGGCGACGCGCGAACCAGGCGGAGGACGGCATCGCCGAGCTCCGCGAAGAGGTCGACACCCTCATCGTCATCCCCAACGACCGGCTGCTGTCCATCTCGGACCGCCAGGTCAGCGTGCTCGACGCGTTCAAGTCGGCCGACCAGGTGCTGCTCTCGGGCGTCCAGGGCATCACCGACCTCATCACGACCCCGGGTCTGATCAACCTCGACTTCGCCGACGTCAAGTCGGTCATGTCCGAGGCCGGATCGGCGCTCATGGGTATCGGTTCGGCCCGCGGCGACGACCGCGCGGTCGCCGCCGCGGAGATGGCGATCTCCTCGCCGCTCCTGGAGGCGTCCATCGACGGCGCCCGCGGTGTCCTGCTCTCCATCTCCGGCGGCAGCGACCTGGGTCTCTTCGAGATCAACGAGGCCGCGCAACTGGTGAGTGAGGCGGCCCACCCCGAGGCGAACATCATCTTCGGCGCGGTCATCGACGACGCGCTGGGCGACGAGGTGCGGGTCACCGTCATCGCGGCGGGCTTCGACGGCGGACAGCCGCCGACCCGCCGGGAGACCGTACTCGGAGCGGGTGCCGGCAAGCGGGAGGAGCCGGCCGCGCCGGCCCGCGTCACCGAGCCCACCCGTTCCACGGGCGGACTCGGCTCCGTGCCCCCGCGCGAGGAGCCCCAGGCGCCGGCCGAGCCGGCACCGGTGGCGAACGAGAACACGCTTCCGCCTGTCTCTCCGCCGCATGTCCCGACGGCCCGTCCCTACCAGGACAGCCAGGCCGAAGAGCTGGACGTACCGGACTTCTTGAAGTGATAGGTCCGCAGGACGCGGTGCACACCGCGGATTCCTCCTCGGGCGGCGCCCATTTCGCCTTCACCGACAGGTGGGGCGGAGTGAGCGCCGCTCCGTACGAGGAGCTCAACCTCGGCGGCGCGGTCGGTGACGACCCCGCCGCCGTCCGCGCGAACCGTGAACGCGCGGCCCGCTCCCTGGGCCTCGACCCGGCCGGGGTCGTGTGGATGAACCAGGTGCACGGGCGTGACGTGGCCGTCGTGGACGCTCCCTGGGGCGATGCCCGGGAGATCCCCGCCGTGGACGCGGTGGTGACGGCCCGGCGTGGACTCGCGCTCGCTGTACTCACCGCCGACTGCACACCCGTACTGCTCGCCGATCCGGTGGCCGGCGTGGCCGCGGCCGCTCACGCGGGACGTCCCGGTCTGATCGCGGGGGTGGTCCCGGCGGCTGTCGAGGCCATGACCGCGCTCGGCGCGGAACCGTCCCGCATCGTCGCGCGCACCGGGCCGGCCGTCTGCGGGCGGTGCTACGAGGTCCCCGAGCAGATGCGCGCCGAGGTCGCACAGGCCGTGCCGGCGTCGTGGTCCCGGACCAGCTGGGGAACCCCCGCCGTCGACGTCACGGCCGGGGTCCACACCCAGCTCGACGAGCTCGGCGTCGTCGACCGGCACAGTTCGCCGTTCTGCACCCTGGAATCCGGCGACCACTTCTCGTACCGCCGCGACCGCACCACAGGACGGCTCGCCGGATATGTCTGGTTGGACTGATAGGACATGACGGACCGCAGGACTCAACTGGCGGCGAACCTGGCACAGGTGGAGGAGCGCATCGCCTCCGCCTGCGCCTCGGCCGGCCGCGACCGGTCGGAGGTGACCCTCATCGTGGTCACCAAGACGTATCCCGCGAGCGACGTGCGCATCCTGCACGGGCTCGGGGTGCGTCACGTGGCCGAGAACCGCGACCAGGACGCGGCGCCGAAAGCGACCGCCTGTGCCGATCTGCCGCTCACCTGGCACTTCGTCGGGCAGTTGCAGACCAACAAGGTCCGGTCCGTGGCCGGTTACGCCGACGTCGTCCAGTCGGTGGACCGGGTGAAGCTCGTCACCGCGCTCTCGGCCGCCGCGGTGAGGGACGGCCGGGAACTCGGCTGTCTCATCCAGGTCGCCCTGGACGCGGAGAGCGGCGAACGCGGTGACCGGGGCGGTGTGGCCCCGGACGCCGTCGAGGAGTTGGCCGCCGCGGTGGAGGCGGCCGAGGGGCTCAGGCTCGACGGCCTGATGACGGTCGCCCCGCTCGCTGGTCCGTACGCGGGCCGGCAACGGGCCGCGTTCGACCGCCTGATGGAATTCTCATCGAGCCTGCGCGGGAACCATCCGGCTGCGAACATGGTCTCTGCTGGGATGAGTGCGGATCTCGAGGACGCCGTCGCGGCCGGGGCGACACATGTACGCGTCGGTACGGCGGTGCTCGGAGTCCGACCCCGGCTCGGGTAACGTCGCGAAGCAAGTCGGACCACAGCAGAAAATATGGTCATTCCCGCTTCTCGCGGGCAGGCCGGAGTGGATCTCGGGCACTTGGTGACACGAATGCCGATCCACCACAGAGCGGAGGACTCGGAGCATGGCCGGCGCGATGCGCAAGATGGCGGTCTACCTCGGCCTCGTGGAGGACGATGGGTACGACGGTCCGGGGTTCGACCCCGACGACGAATTCGAACCCGAGCCGGAGCCCGAGCGGGACCGGCGGCGGCACCAGCCTCCGCATCAGGTGGAGCGGGAACGGGACGAACCGGTACGAGCGGTACAGCCGCCCGCACCCCGGGAGCCGGTTCAGCTCCCGGCGGAAAGCGGACGACCCGCCCGAATCGCACCCGTGGCATCCATCACACCTGACCGCCCGAACATGGAGAAGAACGCACCGGTGATCATGCCCAAGGTCGTGTCCGAGCGTGAGCCCTACCGGATCACCACGCTGCACCCCAGGACCTACAACGAGGCCCGTACCATCGGGGAACACTTCCGTGAGGGCACTCCGGTGATCATGAATCTCACGGAGATGGACGACACCGATGCGAAGCGACTTGTCGACTTTGCCGCGGGACTCGTCTTCGGTCTTCATGGCAGCATTGAACGCGTGACGCAGAAGGTGTTCCTGTTGTCGCCTGCTAACGTCGATGTCACGGCGGAGGACAAGGCCCGTATCGCAGAGGGCGGGTTCTTCAACCAGAGCTGAGAACACCGGGAACAACACCGGCCGTGAGGCCGGGGCTGCAAGAGCCAGGGGAGAGGGAACCGCGGGACATGGGCGTCGCACTGGATGTGGTCTATATCGCGCTGATGTGTTTCCTCATCGTGCTGATCTTCCGGCTGGTCATGGACTACGTCTTCCAGTTCGCACGTTCATGGCAGCCAGGCAAGGCGATGGTGGTCGTTCTCGAGGGCACTTACACTGTCACCGATCCACCGCTGAAGCTTCTGCGGCGGTTCATACCGCCGTTGCGTCTCGGGGGCGTGGCACTCGACCTGTCCTTCTTCGTTCTGATGATCATCGTCTACATTCTGCTCAGCATCGTGGGCAAGCTTGCGAGCAGCGTGTGAACGATACGGTCTTGCCGACTGCCGACGACTACGTAGAGGTGAAGAAGAGATGCCGCTGACCCCCGAGGACGTGCGGAACAAGCAGTTCACGACCGTCCGCCTCCGAGAAGGCTATGACGAGGACGAGGTCGATGCCTTCCTCGACGAGGTCGAGTCGGAGCTGACCCGTCTGCTTCGCGAGAACGAGGATCTGCGCGCCAAGCTGGCAGCAGCCACGCGCGCGGCCGCGCAGAACCAGCAGAACCAGCAGCAGGGAATGCGTAAACCGCCGGAGCAGCAGGACCGGCCGGGGGCCCCTGTGCCCGCCGCCATATCTGGTCCGCCGGTACAGCAGCAGCAGCCCCCGCAGATGGGTCCCCCCCAGCTGCCCGGTGGCGCTCCGCAGCTCCCCGCCGGCCCCAGCGGCCATGGCCCCCAGGGCGGCCACGGTCCCGGTCCTCAGGGCCCGCACGGCCCCGGCCCGATGCAGGGCGGTCCCATGGGTGGACCGATGGGCGGCCCCATGGGCGGTCACGCCCCGCAGCAGCAGCAGATGCAGCAGCAGCAAATGCAGCAGCAGCAGATGCAGCAGCCCGGTCAGGGCCCCGGTGGCGACAGCGCCGCCCGAGTCCTCTCCCTCGCCCAGCAGACCGCCGACCAGGCGATCGCGGAGGCCCGTTCCGAGGCCAACAAGATCGTCGGCGAGGCGCGCAGCCGGGCCGAGGGCCTCGAGCGCGACGCCCGTTCCAAGGCGGACGCTCTGGAGCGGGACGCGCAGGAGAAGCACCGCGTGGCGATGGGCTCGCTGGAGTCGGCCCGCGCGACGCTGGAGCGCAAGGTCGAGGACCTGCGCGGCTTCGAGCGCGAGTACCGGACCCGTCTGAAGTCGTACCTGGAGAGCCAGCTGCGACAGTTGGAGACCCAGTCCGACGACTCGCTGGCTCCTCCGAGGACCCCCGCGGCCCCCTCGCTGTCGTCCTCGCCCTCCCTGGCTCCGGCCGGTGCGGGTGCGATGGGACACAGCATGGGCGGCAACCACGGTGGCCACGGCAGCCAGCAGATGGGCGGCGGCAACCAGTCGATGGGCGGTGGCCCGTCGTACGGCGGCGGCCAGCAGCAGATGTCGCCCGCGATGACGCAGCCGATGGCACCGGTGCGGCCGCAGGCGCCGCAGCCGATGCAGCAGGCTCCGTCGCCGATGCGCGGCTTCCTGATCGACGAGGACGACAACTGAGCGGTTCGCGCTCGCTGAGCGCGTAGCCGTCGGCAGGCAGAGGGCCGGGCCCCGGGGTTTCCCCGGGGCCCGGCCCACAGACGTGGGCGGGGCCGCGGGCCCGGGCCAGT
>NZ_JBFALP010000018.1:89486-137648 GCF_040660235.1 Streptomyces sp. NPDC049970
GCCCCCCCGGCGCGCGCGCGGGGCCCGCCCCCGGCTCCCCCCCCGCCCCCCGGCCCTCTGCCGTGGGCGGGGCCGCTGCACAGGGCCTGTCCCCACCCGTGTCCGGGCGCTCCGGCCCCAGACACCCGCTCCGCCGCAGGCAGACCCGCTCCGCCACAGGCACAGGGCGGTCACGCGGCCCGTGTCCGGCGGGACCGGCGGTCGGCCGGGCGGGACCGGTCTATGGGGCGGCCGGCACGGAGTGGGTGAGGCAGAGACGTGAAAGGCCCGCCCATCCGGTCGGATGGGCGGGCCTTTCGGTCGGTTCGGGTCAGCCCTCGGTCCTGCGGAGACGGAAGGTGAGGGACAGGCCCTCGTCCTGGAACGGCGTCCCGTAGGTGTCGTCCGCCTCGCCCTGCGCGTAGTCCAGGGCCAGGACCTCGTCCGCGATCAGGGAGGCGTGCGCTGCCAGGGCCTCCGCCGTCTCGGCGGACGTCGAGGTCCAGCGCACCGCGATGCGGTCGGACACGTCCAGGCCGCTGTTCTTGCGGGCCTCCTGGATCAGCCGGATCGCGTCACGGGCCAGTCCCGCGGCCCGCAGCTCCGGAGTGATCTCCAGGTCCAGGGCGACCGTCGCGCCCGAGTCGGAAGCGACCGACCAGCCCTCGCGCGGGGTCTCCGTGATGATGACCTCGTCGGGGGCGAGGGTGACCTGCTCGCCGTCCACCTCGACGGAGGCCGTCCCCTCGCGCAGGGCCAGGGAGAGCGCGGCGGCGTCGGCGTCCGCGACGGCCTTGGCCACCGCCTGGACGCCCTTGCCGAACCGCTTGCCCAGTGCGCGGAAGTTCGCCTTCGCCGTGGTGTCGACCAGCGAGCCGCCGACCTCGGCGAGGGAGGCCAGCGAGGAGACGTTCAGCTCCTCGGTGATCTGGGCGCGCAGTTCGGGCGTGAGCGACTCGAAGCCCGAGACGGCGATCAGAGCCCGGGACAGCGGCTGCCTGGTCTTCACGCCCGACTCGGCGCGCGTGGCCCGGCCCAGCTCGACCAGGCGGCGTACGAGGGCCATCTGCGAGGAGAGCGCGGGGTCGACCGAAGCCGGGTCCGCCTTCGGCCACGTGGACAGGTGCACCGACTCGGGGGCCTCCGGGTCGACCGGGGCGATCAGGTCCTGCCAGACCCGCTCCGTGATGAACGGGGTCAGCGGGGCCATCAGCCGGGTGACCGTCTCCACGACCTCGTGCAGCGTGCGGAGTGCGGCCTTGTCGCCCTGCCAGAAGCGGCGGCGCGAGCGGCGGACGTACCAGTTGGAGAGGTCGTCGACGAACGCCGAGAGCAGCTTGCCCGCGCGCTGGGTGTCGTAGCCATCGAGCGCCGCGGTGACCTGCTCCACCAGGGTGCCCAGCTCGCTCAGCAGCCAGCGGTCCAGGACCGTGCGGTCGGCGGGTGCCGGGTCGGCAGCCGACGGGGCCCAGCCCGACGTACGGGCGTACAGGGCCTGGAAGGCCACGGTGTTCCAGTAGGTCAGCAGCGTCTTGCGGACGACCTCCTGGATGGTGCCGTGGCCCACGCGCCGAGCCGCCCACGGGGAGCCGCCGGCCGCCATGAACCAGCGGACCGCGTCGGCCCCGTGCTGGTCCATCAGCGGGATCGGCTGGAGGATGTTGCCCAGGTGCTTGGACATCTTCCGGCCGTCCTCGGCGAGGATGTGGCCCAGGCAGACGACGTTCTCGTAACTCGACTTGTCGAAGACGAGCGTGCCGACGGCCATCAGCGTGTAGAACCAGCCGCGCGTCTGGTCGATGGCCTCCGAGATGAACTGTGCCGGGTAGCGGCTCTCGAAGATCTCCTTGTTCTTGTACGGGTAGCCCCACTGGGCGAACGGCATCGAACCCGAGTCGTACCAGGCGTCGATGACCTCCGGGACGCGGTACGCCTCCAGTTGGCAGCTCTCGTGCGTGCAGGTGAAGGTGATCTCGTCGATGAACGGGCGGTGCGGGTCGAGGTCCGACCGGTCCGTGCCCGTCAGTTCGGTGAGCTCGGCGCGCGATCCCACGCAGGTGAGGTGGCCGTCCTCGCAGCGCCAGATGGGCAGCGGGGTGCCCCAGTAGCGGTTGCGGGACAGCGCCCAGTCGACGTTGTTGTTCAGCCAGTCGCCGAAGCGGCCGTTCTTGACCGACTCCGGGAACCAGTTGGTCTTCTCGTTCTCCTGGAGCAACCGGTCCTTGACCGCCGTCGTGCGGATGTACCAGGAGGGCTGCGCGTAGTAGAGCAGAGCGGTGTGGCAGCGCCAGCAGTGCGGGTAGCTGTGCTCGTAGGGGACGTGGCGGAAGAGCTTGCCGCGCGCGGCGAGGTCCTCGGTGAGCGCCTCGTCGGCCTTCTTGAAGAACACGCCGCCGACCAGCGGGACGTCCTCCTCGAACGTGCCGTCGGGGCGCACCGGGTTGACGACCGGCAGGCCGTACGAGCGGCAGACGACGAGGTCGTCGGCGCCGAAGGCGGGGGACTGGTGGACCAGGCCCGTACCGTCCTCGGTCGTCACGTACTCGGCGTTGACGACGTAGTGGGCCTCGGCCGGGAACTCGACGAGCTGGAACGGGCGCTCGTACGTCCAGCGCTCCATCTCCCGGCCGGTGAAGGACTGCCCGGTGAGCTCCCAGCCCTCGCCCAGCGCCTTCTCGACCAGCGGCTCCGCGACGACCAGCTTCTCCGCGCCGTCCGTCGCGACGACGTAGGCGACGTCGGGGTGCGCGGCGACCGCGGTGTTGGAGACCAGCGTCCAGGGGGTCGTCGTCCAGACCAGCAGCGCGGCCTCACCGGCCAGCGGGCCGCTCGTCAGCGGGAAGCGGACGAAGACCGAGGGGTCGACGACCGTCTCGTACCCCTGGGCGAGCTCGTGGTCCGAGAGGCCGGTGCCGCAACGGGGGCACCAGGGTGCGACGCGGTGGTCCTGGACCAGCAGGTCCTTGTCGAAGATCTCCTTCAGCGACCACCACACGGAGTCGACGTACTCCGGATCCATGGTGCGGTAGGCGTCGTCGAGGTCGACCCAGTAGCCCATGCGGGTCGTGAGCTCGGCGAAGGCGTCGGTGTGGCGGGTCACGGACTCGCGGCACCTGGCGTTGAACTCGGCGATTCCGTACGCCTCGATGTCCTTCTTGCCGTTGAAGCCCAGTTCCTTCTCCACCGCGAGCTCCACCGGCAGGCCGTGGCAGTCCCAGCCGGCCTTGCGGCCGACGTGGTAGCCCTGCATGGTGCGGAAGCGTGGGAAGACGTCCTTGAAGACGCGGGCCTCGATGTGGTGGGCGCCCGGCATGCCGTTGGCGGTCGGCGGGCCCTCGTAGAAGACCCACTCGGGGCGGCCCTCGGACTGTTCGAGGCTCTTGGCGAAGACCTTGCCCTCGCGCCAGAAGTCGAGCACGGCGTGCTCGAGGGCGGGCAGGTCGACCTGGGCTGGTACCTGGCGGTACTGCGGCGATGTCATGTGCGGGCTTCCTCCGGCGGACGTCTTCCACTTCCGTCGGAGGGACGAGAACCGGCAGGCTCCCGCGGTACCACCCTCCTTGGCCGCGGGCGTGAGCCCTCGGCCCCCTCATTGGGGTAGCGATGCCGGGTCTAGTGGCCTTGCGCCCGTGGGTGGAACCCGCGGTCCAAAGCTTTCTTCCGGCGGCTCCGGGGTGATGTTCACGGCGCGCTCGCCCCCGGGCTCCCACCGTCCCCGGGTCGCTCCTGGCTGCGTACGACGCTACTCGTCCCGTCCATGCCTCTCGCTGCGGCCAGTGTACGGGCCCGTACGGGCGACGGCCGACCGGTTCGTCCTCGGGGCGGGGCGTGACCCGAATGGCCAGACGGTGTGGAAGTACTGCCGGAGCGGGTGGTCACGCGGATTACGGCGCGGGGAGCTGGGCACAACGCTTGCAGGCGCGCCACTGCCGGACCGCGGGGAGGGGCGAACCGGCGGCGTGCCCCGTTGCCGCGGAGCCTGGGTCGATTTATCGTCCCAGCACGATTCGCGTGCAAGATCACAATATGTGAAGGGGCCGCGGCCATGGTGGCGAAGAAGACCGCCGTATCGAGAACGGCGTCCGAAGGATCCACGGCTGCGGCTGCCGGGGAGAGCACCGGGAGCGAGGGCGGGAAGTCCGGCGCGGAGGCGGACCAGGAGGAGTCGGTCACGCGACCGGCGAGGAAGACGGCCCGGAGCCGGAAGGGGACGGCCGCGCAACCGCCGGAGGGGGCCGGTCAGGACCCCGCGCCCCACGGGCCGGCGAAGAAGAGCGCGGCGAAGAAGAGCGCGGCCGGCAAGGGCGCGGCGAAGAAGAGCACGGCCAAGAAGGCTTCGAAGAAGGCAACGGGGGCGGCACAGGCCGCCGAGCAGACAGGAGCCCACACGGTGGTAGCCAAGAAGAGCGCCGGCCGGACCACGGCTGTCGGAAAGGGCGGTGCGACGGCGGTGCCGCAGGCCCGCGTCGCGACGGCCCCCGGAGAGCTCGCGGTCCGGCCGGGCGAGGACCCCTGGACGCCGGAGGAGGTCGACGCGGCTCGGGCGGAGCTGACCGGCGAGGCCGCACGGCTGCGCACCGAGCTGGAGGCGTCGGGCGCGGCCCTGGCGGGCCTGATGCGTGACTCCGGTGACGGGGCGGGCGACGACGACGCCGACACCGGCACGAAGAACATCACCCGGGAGCACGAGCTCTCCCTGGCTGCCCACGCGCAGGAGACCCTGGACCAGACCGAGCACGCGCTCGACAGGCTCGACGCGGGGACGTACGGGCTCTGCGAGGTCTGCGGGAATCCCATCGGGAAGGCCCGGATGCAGGCGTTCCCCCGTGCCACGCTCTGCGTCGAGGACAAGCAGAGGCAGGAGCGGCGCGGCTGAGGACGCCGGACGCCCCGGCGGTCAGGGGCCTGAGGCCCCTGACCGCCGGGGCGTGTCGTACCCTCGTCCTCAGTCAGGCACCTAGGTTGAGGGACTCACGTGGCAGAGGCGGAGCGCATCATCGGTACGCCGGACATCCCTGACGCCGAGGGGGGCGACGGGGCCGGGCCTCAGCAGTCCTCCGAGGGCTCGACCCCGGCCGGGCGGGGTAGGAAGAAGATCCTGGTACTCCTCGTGGTGGCGGTCCTCGCCTATCTGCTCGACCTGATCAGCAAGATGATCGTGGTCGCGAAGCTGGAGCACGAGGAGCCCGTCGAGATCATCGGCGACTGGCTGAAGTTCGACGCGATCCGCAACGCGGGTGCCGCGTTCGGGATCGGCGAGGCGTTCACCGTGATCTTCACGGCCATCGCGGCCGTCGTGATCATCGTCATCGTCCGGCTGGCCCGCAAGCTCTACAGCCTGCCCTGGGCGATCGCGCTCGGCCTCCTGCTCGGTGGGGCGCTCGGCAACCTGACCGACCGGATCTTCCGTGCCCCCGGCGTCTTCAAGGGCGCGGTGGTGGACTTCATCGCCCCCGCCCACTTCGCCGTCTTCAACCTCGCGGACTCCGCGATCGTGTGCGGCGGGTTCCTGATCGTGATCCTCTCCTTCAAGGGCCTGGACCCCGACGGCACCGTGCACAAGGACTAGTGGGCGCAAGGCATACTCGACAGGTGAGTACGTATCCCGAGGTCCGCACCCTGCCCGTACCGGACGGCCTGGAGGGCGAGCGCGTCGACGCCGCCATCTCCAGGATGTTCGGTTTCTCCCGCACCAAGGCCGCCGAGCTGGCCGCTGCCGGGAAGGTCCAGGTGGACGGTGCGGTGGCCGGGAAGTCCGAGCGGGTGCACGGGGGCGCCTGGATGGAGGTCGAGATGCCTCAGGCAGCCGCCCCGGTCCAGATCGTCGCGGAGCCCGTCGAGGGCATGGAGATCGTCCACGACGACGACGACATCGTCGTCATCATGAAGCCGGTCGGCGTCGCCGCGCACCCCAGCCCCGGCTGGACCGGCACCACGGTCATCGGCGGCCTCGCGGCGGCCGGCTACCGCATCTCGACGTCCGGTGCCGCCGAGCGCCAGGGCATCGTGCACCGGCTCGACGTCGGCACCTCGGGTCTGATGGTCGTCGCCAAGTCGGAGCGCGCCTACACCCTGCTCAAGGCCCAGTTCCGCGACCGCGTCGTCGAGAAGAAGTACCACGCGCTGGTGCAGGGCCACCCGGACCCGATGAGCGGCACCATCGACGCCCCCATCGGCCGCCACCCGCAGCACGACTACAAGTGGGCCGTCACCTCCGAGGGCAAGCCCTCCGTGACGCACTACGACCTCATCGAGGCCTACCGCGCGGCCAGCCTGCTCGACATCAAGCTCGAGACCGGCCGTACCCACCAGATCCGTGTGCACATGTCCGCGCACCGCCACCCCTGCGTCGGCGACCTGACCTACGGTGCCGACCCCACGCTGGCCAAGCGCCTGGGCCTGACCCGGCAGTGGCTGCACGCGGTCCGGCTCGGCTTCGAGCACCCCGCCGACGGCAGCTGGGTCGAGTTCGCCAGCACCTACCCGGACGACCTGCGCCTGGCCCTGGAGACGATCGCGGCGGAGAGCGAATGATCTCGGGGCCCGTCGAGTACAGCACCCGCAGGGCCCTGGAGGAGAGCGACCTGGCGGCCTGCTTCCAGGTGCGCAAGGAGGTCTTCGTCGGCGAGCAGCAGGTGCCCGAGGAGGTCGAGTACGACGCCCACGACGCCACGTGCGTGCACGTCCTCGCCGTCGCCGCGGACGGTTCCGCGCTCGGTACCGGACGGCTGCTGCACGGCGCGGCGGCGGCCGGCCGCACCGGTGGCGACCCCACCGCCGGCTCGCTCGGCCGCCTCGCGGTGACCCGTGCGGCACGCGGACTCGGCGTCGGAGCCGCCCTGGTCCGCGCCATCGAGGAGGAGGCCCGCACACTGGGCCTGGCCTCCGTGGACCTGCACGCCCAGACGCACGCGCTCGGCTTCTACGAACGCCTCGGCTACCAGGCGTACGGCCCCGAGTTCCCCGACGCCGGGATGCCGCACCGGGCCATGCGCCGGGCGCTCTGACAGCCCGGCCCGCGGCCGGGACGCCGCACCGGGCCGTGCGCCGGGCGCTCCGACAGCCCGGCCCGCAGAGGGTTGCCGCAGGTCCACCCGGCCGGCGTGGCAGGCTGGGGCCCTGACCGGCTGATCAACGGGCCCGGGGCCCGGCGCCCTGCGGAAGGCACAACGTGGACCAGATGGCACTCCTGCTCCTGCTTCTCCTCGGAGCGGTGGTCACGGTGCCGCTGGGGGAGCGGCTCGGTCTGCCCGCGCCGGTGCTGATGACGCTCGCCGGCATCGGCATGGCCTTCGCGAGCTTCGTACCCGACATCGACATCCCGCCGGAGATCATCCTTCCCGCCCTGCTGCCCCCGCTGCTCTACGCCTCCGTGCAGCGCACCTCCTGGCGCCAGTTCGCGGCCAACAAGCGGCCGATCTTCCTGCTGGCGGTGGCACTCGTCTTCGTGACGACGGCGGCCGTCGCGGCGGTCGCCGACGCGATCGTCCCCGGTCTGCCCGTCGCCGCGGCGGTGGCGCTCGGCGCGCTCGTGGCCCCGCCCGACCCCGTCGCGGCCACTGCGGTCGCCGGCTCGGTCGGCCTGCCGCGCCGCCTCGTCTCGATCCTGGAGGGGGAGGGCCTCTTCAACGACGTCACGGCCATCGTCCTGTACCACGTGGCGATCGCCGCGGCCGTCAGCGGCACCTTCTCGGTCCCCGAGGCGTTCGGGCTGCTCATCCTCTCCGCGGTCGTCGCCGTGGCTGTGGGCCTGCTGCTCGGCTGGCTGACCATCAAGCTGATGGGACTGCTGGGCGATGCCACCCTCCAGGTCGGCCTGACCCTGCTGGTGCCCTTCGTCAGCTACGTGCTCGCCGAGGAGCTGATGGGCTCCGGCGTGCTCGCGGTCCTCACCACGGCGCTCTTCCTCGCCGAGCACACGGCGGACGCCGACGACGTACTCGGGCGGCTCACCGGCCGCTCCTTCTGGGAGATCGTCGACACCCTGGTGACCGGTGTCGCGTTCGGCCTCATCGGGCTCGAACTGCACAGCGTCTTCGGCACCGCGGACGGCCGTGAGCTGGAACTCGTCGGCTGGGGCCTGGCGATCGTCGCCGTGGTCGTCGGCGTGCGGCTCCTGTGGCTGCTGCCCGCGACCTGGCTCGCCAAGCGGCTGCACACCCGGCGCGACTACAGCGAGGAGATCCCCACCAGCTGGCGGGAGACCGTCGTCATGTGGTGGGCGGGGATGCGCGGGGTGGCCTCGGTCGCGCTGGCCCTGGCCATCCCCCTGGAGACGGACGACGGCAAGCCGTTCCCCGGCCGGGACGAGATCGTCTTCATCGCCTTCGCCGTCATCATGGCCACCCTCGTCTTCCAGGGCCTGACCCTGCCGTGGCTCGTACGCCGACTCGGGGTCCGGGCGGACACGGACGCGGAACAGGCCCTGGAACGCGAACTGGCGATCCGCGCGGCCAAGGCGGCCCGGCACCGCCTCAAGGAGATCGAGGACGTCGAGGACTTCCCCGAGGATGTCCTGGAAAGGCTGCAGCGGGCGGCGTACGACATCGGTGCGCGCATCAGCCCCGACATGGTCGACGAGGAGCGGCGCGAGGCCTACGCCCAGCGCGCCGAGCGCTTCAGGGCGGTCGGCCGGGTCCAGCGCGAGCTGCTGTCGGCCGCCCGCCACGAGGTGCTCTCGGCCCGCAGCGAACCCGGCTCGGACCCGGAGGTCGTGGACCGGGTGCTGCGCTACCTCGACGTACGCAGCCTGCGCTGAGGCACTCCGCCGGGCGGTCGGGTCAGCCGCGGCCCGTGCGCGGGGCCTTGTCCAGCTCGGCGGGGCCGGCGTCGGATGAAGCGCCCACGGACTCCGCGCCGGTCAGCTCCCGCCAGTGGTCCCCGGGCGGCAGCGCCGCGGGGGACGTCACGATCCGCGGCAGCGCGTACGGGTGGTGGTCGCGCAGCCAGCCGATCAGCTGCTCCCGCACGGCGCAGCGCACCGTCCAGATGTCGTCGGCGTCCTTCGCCGTGACCACGGCCCGCACCTCGATCGTCGACGGAGTGGTGTCCGTCACGGCCAGCGACCAGTCGCGGCCGTCCCACGCGGCGCACTCGCCGAGGATGTCGCGCAGCTTGTCGCGCATCGCGGGGACCGGGGCGGAGTGGTCGAGCTGGAGGAAGACCGTGCCGGTCATCTGCACCCCGCCGCGCGACCAGTTCTCGAACGGCTTGCTGGTGAAGTAGGACACGGGCATGGTGATCCGCCGCTCGTCCCAGGTCCGTACCGCGAGGAAGGTCAGGGTGATCTCCTCCACGGTGCCCCACTCGCCGTCCACCACCACGGTGTCGCCGATGCGCACCATGTCGCCGAAGGCGATCTGGAAACCCGCGAAGAGGTTGCCGAGCGTCGACTGCGCGGCGACACCGGCGACGATGCCGAGCACACCGGCCGAGGCCAGCATCGACGTGCCGACGGCGCGCATCTCGGGGAAGGTCAGCAGCATCGCCGCGATCGCTACCGTCGCGACCACGGCGGTGACCACGCGCTGGATCAGGGTGACCTGGGTACGGACCCGGCGTACCCGGGCGGGATCGCGGGTGCCGGTCGCGTATCGCGCGTACGAGGACTGCACGACGGTGGCCGCGACGCGGATCACCAGCCAGGCGGACGCCGCGATCAGCACCAGCGTCAGGACCTGGCCGATCCCCGCCCGGTGGTCCCGCACCACGGCGAGCCGCAGCTGACCGAAGCTGGCCCTGAGCAGCGCCGTGCAGAGCACGACCTGCAGGGGTGGCCGGCAGAGGCGCAGCAGACCCCAGACGGGCGTCTCGCGATGCCGCCCGTCGGCGCGCCGCAGCAGCAGATCGACCAGCCAGCCCACCAGCAGGGTGATCACCAGCGACCCGCCCACCACGAGCAGCGGTCGCAGTACGTTCTCCATTCCGTCGTCCTCCAAGAGTCGGGGCACGCCTGGCACCATGGACCGCATGAACATCATGCTTTTCCACTCGACCTACGGTCTGAGGCCGGCCGTGCACGCGTCGGCCGAGCGGCTGCGCGCGGCCGGGCACGAGGTGCGCGTGCCCGATCTCTTCGAGGGGCACACCTTCGAGACGGTCGAGGAGGGAATGGCCTTCCAGGAAGAGGTGGGCAAGGACGAGCTGCTCAAGCGCGCGGTGCTGGCCGCCGCCCCCTACTCCGACCAGGGCCTCGTGTACGCGGGCTTCTCCTTCGGGGCGTCGGTGGCGCAGACCCTCGCGCTCGGTGACGACAAGGCCCGCGGCCTGCTGCTGCTCCACGGCACGTCGGACATCGCCGAGAACGCCTCGGTGGACGAGCTGCCCGTGCAGCTGCACGTCGCCGACCCGGACGCCTTCGAGTCGCCGGACTGGCTGAACAGCTGGTACCTCCAGATGCGGCGGACGGGGGCCGATGTCGAGGTCTACCGCTATCCCGGGGCCGGGCACCTGTACACCGACCCCGACCTGCACGACTTCGACCAGGACGCGGCCGACCTGACCTGGAAGGTCGCGCTGGGCTTCCTCGCCACGCTGTAGCCGTCCCGGGGCCGCGCGCTCTCCGGCGCACGGCCCCCGCGGACGGTCCGCCGGTCAGCGGACCGGGGCGTTCACCCGCTCGACCCGCTGGGTGCCGCTCAGCGTGCGGTAGGAGCGGACCCAGGACGACGTCGCGTCCTTCGCCGTCTTGTCGGAGACCGCGTAGTAGTCCATCTGCGAGCGCTCGGCCGTCACGTCGAGGACGCCGTAGCCGTGCGAGTCCAGATCCACCCACTTCACATGGCGGTTGGCCGCCTTCACCGCCGCCGCCGCGACGAGCGACACCGTCTGCGGGGCCACCCGCAGGATGTCGTCCAGGTTGTCCGAGGTCACCGACGTCACGACGAACTCGGTCGCGGCCGACGCGGACAGCGGGTAGGTCGCCGCCTTCACGGGCACGTCGTTGGCCCATGCCATGTGGATGTCACCGGTCAGGAAGACGGTGTCCCGGATCCCCCTGTCACGCAGGTGGGAGATGAGCTCCCTGCGGTCGTCCGTGTAGCCGTCCCACTGGTCGACGTTGACGGCCAGCCCCTCGGCGGGCAGTCCCAGCAGCTCCGCGAGGGGCGCCAGGAGATGGGCCGGCAGCGCGCCGAAGGCGACCGGGGAGATCATCACGGAGGTGCCGACCAGCTTCCAGGCGGCGTCCGACGCGGCGAGCCCGGCCTTCAGCCAGTCGAGCTGCGCCCGCCCGGTGATCGAGCGCTCCGGGTCGTCGACCGCACCGTCGCCGATCGACGCCTGTTCCGAGCGGAAGCTGCGCAGGTCGAGCAGGTGCAGTTCGGCCAGGTCGCCGAAGCGCAGCCGCCGGTAGACGGTTCCCTCGGTGGAGGCGCGCACCGGCATCCACTCGAAGTACGCCTGCTTCGCCGCGGCCACCCGGGCCGTCCAGGAGCCCTCCGCGCCGGCGGTGTGGTTCTCGGCCCCGCCCGACCAGGCGTCGTTGGCGAACTCGTGGTCGTCCCAGATCGCGATCACCGGATGTGCCGCGTGCAGCGACTGGAGGTCGGTGTCCGTCTTGTAGGTGGCGTGGCGGGTGCGGTAGTCGGCCAGGGTGAGGATCTCGTGCAGCGGGGCGTGCGGGCGTACGACGGTGTCCTGGGTGGGGTAGCTGCCCGACGCGTACTCGTAGATGTAGTCGCCCAGGTGCAGGACGGCGTCCAGGTCGGCACGGGCCGCGAGATGCCGGTACGGCGAGAACCAGCCCGCCTCCCAGTTGGCGCAGGACACCACTCCGAAGCGGACGCCGGGCGTGGCGGCACCGGCCGCGGGCGCCGTGCGGGTGCGGCCGACGGGGGAGAGGACCCGCTGTCCGTCGCCCGCCGAGAAGCGGAACCAGTACGCCGTGGCCGGGCGCAGCCCCCGTACGTCGGCCTTGACGGTGTGGTCGGAGCCGGCACGCGACACGGTGGTGCCCCGGGCGGTGACGCGGGAGAACGCCTTGTCCTCGGCGATCTCCCAGTCCACGGCCGTGTCGCCGCCGAGGCCGGAGCCGGGCACGGCGTCCGGGGCGGGGGTGACACGGGTCCACAGGAGTACGCCGTCGGGCAGCGGGTCGCCGGAGGCGACCCCGTGCAGGAAGGCCGGGCCGGCTGCGGCCCGGGCGCTGGTGGCGGCCGAGAGCGCGGGCACGGCGACCGCGGTGGCGGCGGCGGCCTTGACGACCGTGCGGCGGCTGGGTGCTGCTGAGAGGTGTCTGGTCACGGCCGATCACCCTACTGGCGAGTAGAGCGAACAGGCGGGCGAACGGAGGAAGTTCGCCCGCCTGTTGGCCGGATGACGCCCGGAGTTACGCCCGTGGCCCCCGAGCGGCCGCGGGTTCTCCCGTCAGCCCTTCAGGGCCGCGGTGACCGCCTTGTCGAAGTCGGCCACCGTCATCGGGGCGTTCTTGCTGCCCTCGGCGGTGAGCGTCTTGCCGTCCATCTTCAGCGTCGGCGTGCCCTGCACACCGCTCTTGTCGAACGCCTTGGACATCTTCATCGCCCAGGCGTCGTACGTGCCGTCCTCGACGTCCTTCTGGAACGCCTTGTTGCCCTTCAGCGCGTCCACGGTGTCCGCCACCTCGATCAGGTAGCTGTCCTTGGCGAACTTGTCGGCGGTCTCCTCCGGGTGGTACTTCGCGGAGTACAGCGCGGTCTTGTACTCCAGGAAGGCCTCGGGGCTCACATCGAGGGCCGCGCCCAGCGCGCTCAGGGCGTTCTTCGAACCCTCGCCGCTGTCCGAGTTGTCGATGAAGGTCGCACCGACGTACTTGATCTTGTACTTGCCGGCCTCCACGTCCTTGCCGACCGTCGGGCCGACCGTCTGCTCGAAGGTGGCGCAGATCGGGCAGCGCGAGTCCTCGTACAGCTCCAGGGTCTTCTTGGCGCTCGACTTGCCGATGACGACGGTCGTGCCGTCGTCGCCCGAGGTGTTCTTCGGAGCGGTGATGTTCTTCGCGTCGGCCGCGGCCTCCCAGGCGGACGGCTTGTTCAGCTGCATCACGCCGTAGCTGACGGCGCCTGCCACCGCCAGCACGGCGACGACCGAGACGCCCACCACGATCTGCTTGCGGGTCCTGTCCTTCTTGGCCTGGCGCTCGCGCTCCGCGCGCAGCCGCTCGCGGGCGGCGGACTTGTTGGCCTGGCTGTTGCGACTGCTCATGGGTGTGCTCCGTAGACGTGGGGGTGGTGGCTCGGGGGTCGTTCCGCGTGCTCAGGCGAAGGCCTGTGCCGAGCGCGGAGGACCCCTCCGTCCCACGGAGTGCACCAGGAGGCGGACCGGGGCGAGCGGGTGCGGGCGTCCGGTGCGGCGGATGCCCGGGCGGGCCCGTCGTCCCGTCGTCCGCGCCACGGCGGCCGCGGTCAGCAGCGGCCTGAACGCGAAGTCGGCCGCGGAGCGCAGGAGCCCGGCGAGCGCGGACTCGCCCCGGCGCAGCCAGGCCGCCGCCAGCAGGCCCACCGTGACGTGCGCGGCCAGCAGCAGCCACGGCACGGCAGGCCCCGGCGAGGCCAGCAGAGCGGCGTGACCGCCCGTGCCGGCCACCCCGGCCAGGGGTGTGCCGACCGCGGCCACACCCGTGAGCCCGTCGGGGTCCGCCCCGGCCTCACCGCCGCAGAGCACGTCCACGCCCACGGAGCGCAGCGGACCCGCGATCGGGCCGCCCGCCGCCCCGTAACAGAGGTGCTGGCCGGTGGTGAAGACCGTGTCGGCGGCCAGCTCCAGCGGAACCAGCAGCCCGGCGATGGCCCCGAAGCCGCGCTCCCGGCCCGCGAGCGCGAACGCCACGGCGAAGACGGCGCCGGCCAGCAGCGCCACCGCCGTCACCGGCAGCGGCACCCGGGAGAGCAGCACGTGGGAGGCGGACGAGAGCGTGACGACGAGCGCGGTGAACAGCGCCGCGCGTACCGCTCTGATCTGCGTCCCTGATACGTCCATCGCCGGAGAGTGTGCCATGCGTTCCTGTATGGGAGCCGTGAGGATCCGCGGGCGCAGGGCCTACAGGCCCGGGATCCGGCCGTTGCGGAAGAGGTCCACGAAGATCTGGTGGTCCGCCCGCGCGCGGGCGCCGTAGTCGTGCGCGAAGTCGACCAGCAGCTCCGCGAAGCCCTCCTCGTCGCCCGCGATGGCCGCGTCGATCGCGCGCTCCGTGGAGAACGGCACCAGGGTGTGCCCGCTCTCGTCGTCCGCCGCCGAGTGCATCGTGGCCGTGGCCCGGCCGAGGTCGGCGATCACCTCCGCGAACTCCTCGGGCTCGTCGATGTCGGACCAGTCCAGGTCGACCGCGTACGGCGAGACCTCGGCGACCAGCTGACCGGACCCGTCCAGCTCGGTCCAGCCCAGCCACGGGTCCGCGTGCGCCTGGAGGGCGCGTTGCGAGATCACGGTGCGGTGCCCCTCGTGCTGGAAGTAGTCGCGCACCGCCGCGTCGGTGATGTGCCGGGAGACCGCCGGTGTCTGCGCCTGCTTGAGGTAGATCACCACGTCGTTCTCCAGGGCGTCGCTGTTGCCCTCCAGGAGGATGTTGTACGAGGGCAGGCCGGCCGACCCGATGCCGATGCCGCGGCGGCCGACGACGTCCTTGACCCGGTACGAGTCGGGCCGCGTGAGGCTCGACTCCGGCAGCGTCTCCAGATAGCCGTCGAACGCGGCGAGCACCTTGTACCGCGTCGCGGCGTCCAGGTCGATCGCACCCCCGCCCGCGGAGAACCGGCGCTCGGAGTCCCGGATCTCCGTCATCGAGTCCAGCAGGCCGAAACGGGTCAGGGACCGGGCGTCACGCAGCGCGCCGAGCAGCGGGCCCTCGGCGGTGTCCAGGGTGAAGGGCGGCACCTCGTCGTTCTTGGCACCCGTCGCCAGGGCGCGGATCCGCTCGCGGTAGGCGTTCGCGAAGACCCGGACGAGCTCGGAGATCTGGTCGTCGCCCAGTGCCTTGGCGTAGCCGATCAGGGCGACGGAGGCGGCGAAGCGCTTGAGGTCCCAGGTGAACGGGCCGACGTAGGCCTCGTCGAAGTCGTTGACGTTGAACACGAGCCGGCCGTTGGCGTCCATGTAGGTGCCGAAGTTCTCGGCGTGCAGGTCGCCGTGGATCCACACCCGGCTGGTCCGCTCGTCCACATACGGGCCGGCGTTCTGCTCGCGGTCCAGATCGGCGTAGAACAGACCGGCCGAGCCTCGGTAGAAGGCGAACGCGGAGCCCGCCATCTTGCGGAACTTGACCCGGAACGCGGCGGGATCGGCGGCGAGGAGCTCGCCGAACGCGGTGTCGAAAACGGCGAGAATCTGCTCCCCGCGCTGCTCTGCGCCGGTCTGCGTGTCCGACATCGCTGGGTGCCTCCTGGTGCATGGCGTGCATGACAAATGGGACGGGTGTCCCCGCCCTTCCAACGCGCGACCGTACCCCGGAGTGCCCGCCGTCCGTCACTGCCAAGACGTAGACTTCCACGCTGTCCCCCCAAGCCGTCACCGCCCGTCCAGTCACCCCGCCACCACCCCTCGCCGAGGCGCCACGCGCCCCACCGTTACCGATCCCGGAGGCACAGCGCCGTGAGCAAGCCGCCCTTCACGCACCTGCACGTCCACACCCAGTACTCGCTGCTGGACGGTGCCGCGCGGCTCAAGGACATGTTCGAGGCGTGCAACAGCATGGGCATGTCGCACATCGCCATGACCGACCACGGCAACCTCCACGGGGCGTACGACTTCTTCCACTCGGCACAGAAGGCCGGGGTGACGCCGATCATCGGGATCGAGGCCTACGTCGCCCCCGAGTCCCGCAAGCACAAGCGCAAGATCCAGTGGGGTCAGCCGCACCAGAAGCGGGACGACGTCTCGGGTTCGGGCGGTTACACCCACAAGACGATCTGGGCGGCGAACAGCACCGGACTGCACAACCTCTTCAAGCTCTCCTCGGACGCGTACGCCGAGGGCTGGCTCCAGAAGTGGCCCCGCATGGACCGGGAGACGATCTCCCAGTGGTCCGAGGGCCTGATCGCCTCCACCGGCTGCCCCTCCGGCGAGGTGCAGACACGGCTGCGGCTCGGGCAGTTCGACGAGGCGGTCCAGGCGGCCTCCGACTACAAGGACATCTTCGGCGAGGGCAGGTACTTCCTGGAGCTGATGGACCACGGCATCGAGATCGAGCGCCGGGTCCGCGACGGGCTCCTGGAGATCGGCCGGAAGGTCGGCATCCCGCCGCTCGTGACGAACGACTCGCACTACACCTACGCCGGCGAGGCGACCGCGCACGACGCCCTGCTCTGCATCCAGACCGGCAAGAACCTCTCCGACCCGGACCGCTTCCGCTTCGACGGCACGGGCTACTACCTCAAGACGACGGACGAGATGTACGGCGTCGACTCCTCCGACGCCTGGCAGGAGGGCTGCGCCAACACCCTGCTGGTCGCGCAGCAGATCGACACCACGGGCATGTTCGAGAAGCGCGACCTCATGCCGAAGTTCGAGATCCCCGAGGGCTTCACCGAGGTCACCTGGTTCCAGGAGGAGGTCCGGGTCGGCATGGGCCGCCGCTACCCGGACGGCGTCCCCGACGACCGGCAGAAGCAGGCCGAGTACGAGATGGACATCATCATCCAGATGGGGTTCCCCGGGTACTTCCTCGTCGTCGCCGACTTCATCATGTGGGCCAAGAACAACGGCATCGCCGTCGGCCCCGGCCGTGGCTCGGCCGCCGGGTCGATCGTGGCGTACGCCATGGGCATCACCGACCTCGACCCGATCACGCACGGGCTGATCTTCGAGCGCTTCCTCAACCCCGAGCGCGTCTCCATGCCCGACGTCGACATCGACTTCGACGAGCGCCGGCGCGTCGAGGTCATCCGGTACGTCACCGAGAAGTACGGAGCCGACAAGGTCGCCATGATCGGCACCTACGGCAAGATCAAGGCCAAGAACGCGATCAAGGACTCCGCGCGCGTCCTGGGCTACCCCTACGCGATGGGCGACCGGCTCACCAAGGCCATGCCCGCAGACGTCCTCGGCAAGGGCATCGACCTCAGCGGCATCACCGACCCCAAGCACCCGCGTTACAGCGAGGCGGGCGAGATCCGGGGGATGTACGAGAACGAGCCGGACGTCCAGAAGGTCATCGACACCGCGAAGGGCGTCGAGGGCCTCGTCCGGCAGATGGGTGTGCACGCGGCCGGCGTGATCATGTCCAGCGAACCCATCGTCGACCACGCCCCGGTCTGGGTGCGGCACTCCGACGGCGTCACCATCACGCAGTGGGACTACCCGCAGTGCGAGTCGCTCGGCCTGCTGAAGATGGACTTCCTCGGCCTGCGCAACCTGACGATCATGGACGACGCCATCAAGATGGTGAAGGCCAACAAGGGCATCGACCTGGAGATGCTCGCCCTGCCGCTGGACGACCCCAAGACGTACGAACTGCTCTGCCGAGGCGACACGCTCGGCGTGTTCCAGTTCGACGGCGGGCCCATGCGTTCGCTGCTCCGCCAGATGCAGCCCGACAACTTCGAGGACATCTCCGCCGTCTCGGCGCTCTACCGCCCGGGCCCGATGGGAATGAACTCCCACACGAACTACGCCGAGCGCAAGAACGCCCGGCAGGAGATCACCCCGATCCACCCGGAGCTGGAGGAGCCCCTCAAGGAGGTCCTCGGCCTCACCTACGGCCTGATCGTCTATCAGGAGCAGGTGCAGAAGGCCGCCCAGATCGTCGCCGGGTACTCGCTCGGCGAGGCCGACATCCTGCGCCGTGTGATGGGCAAGAAGAAGGCCGACGAACTGGCCAAGAACTTCGTCCTCTTCGAGGCGGGCGCCAAGAAGAACGGCTTCTCCGACGCGGCCATCAAGGCCCTGTGGGACGTCCTGGTGCCCTTCGCCGGATACGCCTTCAACAAGGCGCACTCCTCCGCGTACGGCCTGGTCACCTACTGGACCGCGTACCTCAAGGCCAACTACCCGGCCGAGTACATGGCGGCCCTGCTGACCTCGGTCAAGGACGACAAGGACAAGTCGGCCGTCTACCTCAACGAGTGCCGGCGCATGGGCATCAAGGTGCTCCCGCCGAATGTCAACGAGTCCGAGTCGAACTTCGCCGCCCAGGGTGACGACGTGATCCTCTTCGGGCTGACGGCCATCCGCAACGTCGGCCAGAACGTCGTCGACTCGATCATCAGGTGCCGCAAGACGAAGGGGAAGTACTCCACGTTCCCCGACTTCCTCGACAAGGTCGAGGCGGTCGTCTGCAACAAGCGCACCGTCGAATCACTCATCAAGGCCGGTGCCTTCGACGAGATGGGCCACACCCGCAAGGGGCTCGTCGCCCACCACGAGCCGATGATCGACAACGTGGTACAGGTCAAGCGCAAGGAGGCCGAGGGGCAGTTCGACCTCTTCGGCGGTGGCGAGGAGGACAGCGGCGAGCCCGGCTTCGGCCTCGACGTGGAGTTCTCGGACATCGAGTGGGAGAAGTCCTACCTGCTCGCGCAGGAGCGCGAGATGCTCGGGCTCTACGTCTCCGACCACCCGCTCTTCGGGCTGGAGCACGTCCTGTCCGACAAGTCGGACGCGGCGATCTCCCAGCTCACCGGCGGAGAGCACTCCGACGGCGCGATCGTCACCGTGGGCGGCATCATCTCGGGCCTCCAGCGCAAGATGACCAAGCAGGGCAACGCCTGGGCCATCGCCACCGTCGAGGACCTCGCGGGCTCCATCGAGTGCATGTTCTTCCCCGCGACCTACCAGCTGGTCTCCACCCAGCTCGTCGAGGACACCGTCGTCTTCGTCAAGGGGCGCCTCGACAAGCGCGAGGACGTGCCCCGGCTGGTCGCGATGGAGATGCAGGTCCCCGACATCTCGTCGGCCGGCACCAACGCCCCCGTCGTGCTGACCATCCCCACGGTCAGGGTCACCCCGCCCATGGTCAGCCGGCTCGGTGAGGTCCTCAAGAACCACCGGGGCGACACGGAGGTGCGCATCAGGCTCCAGGGGCCGCGCAAGACCACGGTGCTCCGGCTCGACCGGCACCGCGTCAAGCCCGATCCCGCCCTCTTCGGCGATCTGAAGGTGCTGCTCGGCCCGTCCTGCCTGGCCGGCTGACGGCCTCCACCGCACCCGCGAGAGGGGCGCCCCGCCATCGGCGGGGCGCCCCTCTCGGCCTGTCGGCCACGCGGACCGTCAGTTGTGGCCGAAGCGCTTCTGGTGCTTGCGGGCAACGTCGGAGGGGCTGCCCTGAGCCTGCGACTGCGGCTGGGTCTGCGACTCGTACGCCGTCGACTTGGCCTCCTCCGAGCCGCGCTCGGCGGCGGAAGCGCGGTCGTGCTGGCTGCCCTGCTTGCGGTTCTTGTTCTTCGCCATGGTGCTGATGCCTCCTGTGAGGGAGAGGGCTCCGGGGGGTCCAGAGCCGCTGTCAGACTCACATAGCACCTTATAAGCCGCATGTTGGATCATTACCCAGCGTAGTAGGGGAGGTATCATGCGCGGTTTTCCGGATCCGCCACGCCGATGATCGAGTTCCGGACCTCAACCCCCTCGCCGTCGGGCAGACTCGAAGGAAACCCTGAGTGAGCGAACCCCGGGTAAGCGGACCCACCCCCCATGTCCGGGCCCGCTGATCCGCTCACGAATTCCTGGAAGAGGGTGGAACGCGTGGACCGTTGCGTCGTCCTGGTGGACGCCGGCTACTTGCTCGGCGCAGCCGCGAGCCTGCTGGCCGGAGAGCCCGCCCGTTCCCGCATCACCGTGGACCACGCGGCGCTGATCCAGGGCCTGCGCGAGCGCGCCGAGGCCGACACGGAACAGCCGCTGCTGCGCATCTACTGGTTCGACGGCGCCCCCGACCGCGTACCGCAGCCCGAACACCGCCGGCTGCGGGTCATGCCCCGGGTGACCGTTCGACTGGGCGCCCTCACCCGTAGTGACGGCCGGTGGGCGCAGAAGGGCGTCGACGCCGCCATGCACGCGGAGCTCACCGAACTGGCCAGAAACCGTGCCTGCTCCGACGTGGTGCTCGTGACCGGGGACGGGGACCTGCTGCCGGGGCTGATGTCCGCCAAGGAACACGGCGTGGCCGTCCACCTCTGGGCCGTGCAGGCTGCGGACGGCGACTACAACCAGTCCGAGGACCTGGTCGCCGAGGCCGACGAACGCCGGGTGCTCGACCGGGCCTGGATCACCAAGGCCGTACGCGCCAAGGAGACCGGCGGAGTCTGCGCGCCGCCCCCGGTCCCGCGCCCCGAGATCGCGGCGATCCTCTCCGCCCCCCTGCCCGAGGCCGCGCTCGCCGCGTCGGCCGAGCGCGCGTCGGAGGCCCGGGCCGCCGTGGCCGGCACCGGCGCACCGGCCGACGAGGCCGCGTCCCACACGCAGTCCGCGCCCGGCCACAAGGGCGTACCCACCCCCAAGGACCTGGCGAGCCTGCGCGCCCCCGGTGCCCAGGCGGCGCAGCACCCCGCGCCGCACCCCGTCGCCAACGCGACCCTGCGCTGGTCGTCCGACAAGGGGTGGGTGGAGCGCGGAGGCCCCCTCGGCGAGCCCGCGGAGACCGCGTCGCTGCCCACCCTGGCCCAGCTCACCAGCGCCGAGCAGCGCTGGGCGGACCGGGAGGAGGACATCACCACCGTCGGCGGCGACCCCTTCGAGGTCGGCCAGGTCTTCGCCCGGCGCTGGATGGAACGGCTGGCTGAGACGGTCCACCTGCAGAAGCTGTCCACCATGTACCCCCGCATCCCGCACCGCATCGACGGGGAACTGCTGAGGTACGCGGCGCGCTTCGGCCTGCTCGCGCACAAGGACGACCAGATCGACGAGCACGACCGCTACGCCATCAGGGCGGGGTTCTGGCGCGAGGTCGACGTACGGGCCGCGGCCGAACACGCTCCCGCGGGGGACTGACCCCGGCCGCGAAAGGGCGGCGCCGCCCGGCCCCGGGCGTCAAACGGGGCATCCGACCCCGTAGTCTCGTTCCTCGTGAGTACGGGCACAGGACAGGCTTCGGGCACGGCACAGGCACAGACCGTGTGCGCGGTGCGTGATCTGGTCAAGACCTACCCGGCCGTACGCGGCCGGCGCGGCCGGGCCGCCACCCCCGAGGTGCGGGCGACCGACGGGGTCGGCCTCGACGTCCGGCGCGGTGAGATCTTCGGCCTGCTCGGACCCAACGGCGCGGGCAAGTCGACGCTCGTGCGCCAGCTCACCGGACTGATGCGACCCGACTCCGGGAGCGTCGAGGTGCTGGGGCACGACCTCGTGCGCCACCCCGAGCGGGCCTCCCGGCTCATCGGCTACCTCGGCCAGGAGTCCACCGCCCTCGACGAACTGACCGTGTCGCTCGCCGCCGAGACCACCGGGCGGCTCAGGGGCATGCCGGTGCGTAAGGCGCGGGCCGCGCGCGACGACGTGCTGGAGGAACTGGGTCTCACCGGGCTCGCCGCACGTCCGCTGAACAAGCTGTCCGGCGGCCAGCGGCGGCTCGCCTGCTTCGCCGCGGCCTTGGTCGGCGAGCGACCCGTCCTGGTGCTCGACGAACCGACGACCGGGATGGACCCGGTGGCCCGGCGCGCCGTCTGGTCCGCCGTCGACCGGCGTCGCGCGGAGAACGGCGCGACGGTGCTGCTCGTCACCCACAACGTGATCGAGGCGGAGACGGTCCTGGACCGGGTCGCCGTCCTGGAGCGCGGCAAGGTCATCGCGTGCGACACCCCGGCCGGGCTCAAGGAGCGGGTGGCCGGCGAGGTCAGGGTCGAGCTGGTGTGGCGCGAGCGGGCACCCCTGGACGTCCCGGAGGTCGCGGCACTGCGCGCGTCCGCACAGGAGTCGGGGCGCCGGTGGGTGCTGCGGCTCGGACCCGACGAGGCACGTGCGGCGGTGGCTGCGGTGACCGGCGGGGCGGCCTTCTCGTCGCTCGACGACTTCACACTGGCCACGCCCAGCCTGGAGGACGTCTATCTGGCGCTCGGCGGCGACGCGGCCAGGGCCACCGAGGGACTGGTGAAGGCGTGAGCATGGCGGAGTACGTGTCGGGACACGAGTCGGAGTGGAACGGGAGCAGCACCAGGTGACGAGCATCGTTCCCACCGAGTCCGCGAAGACGACGGGACCGAGGGCGCGGACCGCGGCGGTACGGCCGAGCCGGCCCGCCCGTACCGCGCCCGCCCCCCTCGCGCCACGGGCCCGGCTCCTGCCGTCGCTGGCCGCCGTGTACCGGGCGCAGCTTTCGCGGGCGCGGGTCGCGCGGATCCCGTTGCTGTTCGTCGCGACCTTCCAGTCCATCGGGATCATGGTGCTGATGCGCGGGGTCGTGGACGGCGGCGCCGAGGCACGTGCCGTGGTCGCCGGCTCCAGCGTGCTGGTCGTGGCCTTCGTCGCGCTGAACCTGCTCGCCCAGTACTTCGGCCGGCTCCGGGCCGACGGCGGGCTGGACCACTACGCCACCCTGCCGGTGCCGCCCGCCGCGGTGGTGCTGGGGGCGGCGGGCGCGTACGCCTCGTTCACCGTGCCCGGCACCATCGTCACGGCGGTGGCGGGAAGCGCGCTGTTCGGACTGCCCATGACGCATCTGTGGGTACTCGTCGCGGTCATCCCGCTCTCGGGGGCCGCGCTCTCCGGGCTGGGCGCCGCGCTCGGTCTGCTGGCGCCGAGACAGGAGCTGGCGACGCTGCTCGGGCAGCTGGGCATGTCCGCCGCGCTGCTGCTGGGGGTGCTGCCGGCCGAGCGGCTGCCCGGCCCCGTCGGGTGGGCGCGCGACCTGCTGCCCTCGACGTACGGCGTCGAGGCGCTGTCGCGCTCCTTCGACGCGCATCCCGACTGGGCGGTCGTCGGGCTCGACCTCGCGGTCTGTGCGGCGGTGGGCGTGCTGTCGCTCGCCGTGGCCACATGGGCGTACCGCCGGGCGGCGGTCCGGTGAGGCGGGACGCCGGGCGGCCTGGCACGATGGCACCGTGACCGCACCGTTGACTCCGCCTCACCAGCCCCAGCCCCACGACCCCTGGCAGGACCCGCCGTCCGGGTCGCACGCCGTGCCGGGCGGAGAACAGCCGGAGACGGACGACCGGCGGGCGGAACTGCGGCAGGGCGCCGTGATCGCCGTACTGCTGACGGTCGCGGGAGCAGTGCTCGGGCTCCTCTGGCTGCTGCTTGCGCCCCGGGTGCCGCTGGTCTCCGACGAGACGGCCGTGTTCCTCAAGAACAGCGAGGGCGAACAGGCCATCGGGGCCGACGGCACGTTCGTACTGCTCGCACTGGCCTTCGGCCTGGTGTCCGCGACCGCCGTCTTCCTCTACCGCAGGCGCGGGGGTATCCCGCTGGTGGTGGGACTCGCCCTCGGAGGGCTCCTCGGCTCCCTGCTGGCGTGGGGGATCGGCACGTGGTTCGGGCCGACCTCGGACGTGGTCGCCCACGCCAAGGAGGTGGGCAAGGGGGTCACCTTCGACGCGCCGCTCGAACTGCACGCGGTGGGAGCGGCGATGCTCGCCTGGCCCATCGCCGCGATGATCGTGCACCTGGGACTCACCGCGCTGTTCGGGCCGAGGGACCCCGAGCCGGAGTGGGGTGTCCCGTACGGGGCGCCCGATGCTGCGGCCCCTTCGGCCTCCGAGCCCGGAGCGGCCTTCGGGCCGGGTCCGGAAGGTCCCGCCGGGAACGGCAAGGCGCGGGGGGAGTGGCCGGAGCGCTCGTAGTCCGGGCCCGTACGGCGCGGCGCGCGGTCCGCGCCACGCCGCTCCGGCGAGACCGGGGCGACCGGGGTCCCAGGAGCGTTTCCGCACCCTGGTCAAGGGCAGGTGACCAGGTGAGCACCTACGAGAGGACCGACATGGGCGCCGGAGAGAAGACCAAGGCCAGGACCGAGCAGATCGTCGGGAAGGCCGTACGCAAGGTAGCCCACGCGGCCGGCAGGGACACCACCGCCGCCAAGGGCGCGGCGCTCGAGGCCCGTGGCAAGGGCAGGGCCGCCAAGGAGAAGTCGAAGGACACCCTCAGGCCCTGACCCCGAGCCGCCGACGGGCACCGCACGGGTCAACGGGGGGTGCGGGCGGCGGCGCACCGCACACAGGTCGTCGCTGCCGGGCGCACCTCCAGGCGGCCGGGCGGGATCGGCTCACCGCACCCTTCGCAGCAGCCGTAGGCGCCTCGCTCCAGTCGCTCCAGCGCCCGGCCCACCTCGTCCAGGTGGACCAGGGCCTGAGCGAGCAGCGAGGCGACGTGGGCCCGCTCGAACGCGGTGCTCGCGCCCTCGGGGTCGTGCTCGTCGTCGACCGCGACCAGTGCGTTGGCCTCGACGATCCCCTCGAAATCGCCGCGCAGGGCGGTGATCCGGGCATCCGTGTCGCGGCGCTCCGCCTCCAGCCGCTCGCGGACGGAGGCGCGGTCGTCCCGTCCGGCTCGCTCAGGTCTGGAAAACGGGTTCACCTGTGCGACAACGGTCCCGCCCGGAACCGCATTCCGCGTGGGACCTCCGCGCGCCGCCCCGCCCGCGGACGGCCTCCGTCACGCCCGGCCGACCGGGGCCAGGACGGCGTCCGTCAGGGCCGCCAGGTCCGAAGGGGACAGTTCGACCTCCAGGCCCCGGCGGCCCGCCGAGACGCAGATCGTGGCATGCGATCCCGCCGACGCGTCCAGCACCGTGCGCAGCCGCTTGCGCTGGCCCAGCGGGGAGATGCCGCCACGCACGTAGCCTGTGGTGCGCTCCGCCGCCGCGGGGTCCGCCATGGCCGCCCGTTTACCGCCCACCGCCGACGCCAGGGCCTTCAGGTCCAGGGATCCGGCGACCGGGACGACGGCGACGACCAGTTCGCCGTCCACGTCGGCCAGCAGGGTCTTGAACACCCGGTCGGGCGGCACCCCCAGCGCCTCGGCCGCCTCCTCGCCGTACGACGGCGCGGACGGGTCGTGGTCGTAGGAGTGGACCGTGAACGCGGTACCGGCCGACGTCAGGGCGACCGTGGCCGGGGTTCCGCCGGACTGCTGCTTCCTGGGCTTCTTCGCCACCGGACTCGTCCTCGGGCTCAGTTGGGGTGTGTCGGGGCGCGGGTCAGCTCGGTGGCCGGCAGCGACGGCAGGTGCCGGATGACGGCGGTCTCCTTGCGCAGCAGCGCCAGCTCCTCGCGCAACCTGGTCGCGGTGTCCGGGGCCTGGAGCAGCCGCTGCTTCGAGGGGATGTCAAGGACCGCGGCGGCCGCCACCAGGTACGAGACCACCGACGGATCGTCCGGCAGGTCGGCACCGGTCGTCAGGGAGCGCTCGCTGGCTCCGGCGAGCCGCTTCTGGTAGCTGCGGAAGGCCCGCAGGACCCCCTCGGAGAGGGCTCCGGCCTCGTCCGACGGCCCGTCGTCGGCCTCGCCGTCCCCCGGATCCTCGGGCAGCTCCTCGACCTCGGCCGTCAGGAACGGGCCGCTCGCGTCGACGGAGAGCAGCCTGACCCGTGTGGTGCCGGTGGCGAGGACCTCGTAGCTGCCGTCGGCGCGCTCCCGGATCTTCGCCGCGTCGGCGACGCAGCCGACCCGGTGGAAGCTCTGGACCGGATCGGGTCCGAAGCCGTCGGCCGGCGCCCGCTCCGCGGGTGGCGCGGCGGAGACCGTGTCCGGCATCCCGGTGGCCGTCGGTGCGGTCTCGCGGCCGTCGCGGATCGCGACCACCACGAAGCGGCGCGGTTCGTCCTCGTCGATCTCGAGCAGCTCGCGCATCATGGCGCGATACCGCTCCTCGAAGACGTTGAGGGGCAGCACGAGGCCGGGGAACAGCACCGCGTTCAGCGGGAACAGTGGCAGGCGAGCGGTGGTCACAACGGGCAAGCCTAATGGCCGCGGCGCCCGCTGTGCTCCGGCCTCACCCGCCAGGGCGTGGAAGAGGCGACGCGGAGCCGGGTGTCGGCCCGTGCGTCCAGGAATCCGCCGAGCGCCTCGCCGGTCACGGAGGCCCACGGGAACGACGTGGCGTACGGCCCGATCAGGCGGAACTGATCCAGCGCGTCGTCCGCGCGGCCCCCCGCGACCAGGACGTACGCGAGGAGGTTGCGGACCTCGGCCGACCAGGGGTCACCGGCGGGGAACCCGGCGGAGAGCGCGATCGCCCGGTCGGCGGCGGCGTCGACCCGGTCCCGCTGCACGGGGGTGGCCCGCCCGGCGGCCTTCTCGTCCCGCAGCAGCGCGAACGCCGCCCGTACGGGGAGCGCCTGCACCAGGGAGTCGGCGGCGGCGTCGTCGGCCGCCCGCTCCGCGAAGTCGAAGCACTCCCGGTGCGAGCCGTACCAGGCGGCCGAGAGGTACCTGAGGGCGGCGACGTGGCTGCCGTAGTGGTGCGGGCAGCGGCGCACGGCCTGTTCCCACAGCGACTCGAAGACCGTGTGCGGTGCGTGGGTGCCACGCGCGTGGTCCAGTGCGAGCCGCCACGGCACGGGGTCCCTGGGGTCGGCCTCGGCGGCGGCCGTGATCAGCGGGCCGACCTCGCGCAGCAGTTCGGCGTGGGCGGGGGACGCCCAGGCGCGGCGCACCGCCAGTTCGGCCTTGACGAGCAGGGCGTCCGGGTCGCGCGGGGAGGCGGCCAGCCATTCGGTGAGCCAGCCGTCGCGGTTGCGGGCGAAGGCCGTGAGCCGGACCAGGCAGCGGTCGCGGGTCTCCCAGTCGGCGGCGTCCCGGGTGGTGGCGAGGAGCTTGGCCGCGGGTTCGAAGTCCCCCAGGGCAGCGGAGACCAGTGCCGGGGAGAGCCTTTCGTCAGGGGCGTCGAGCAGCACCGCGTCGTCCGCCGGGAGCCCGGCAGTGAGCCCGGGGCCGTACCGGAGCGCGTGCGTGGAACTCAGCAGTGCACGAAGGAATGCCATGGTGCAGACCATTGAAAAACGCAGGTGGAGGCGGCGCCAGAGGGGCACTGTGAAGCTTCTGTGGTGAGTGGAAGGGTTGCCCCGAGAAGAGTCAAGAAAAGGCAAAGGAAACGTTCCGGTTCGGCTCATTTCCGACGGTCCGGCGATGGCGCACCGCCCGTCCTGCCGGGCCTCGACAGACCTTTCGACCGCCGTGGCCGCAGGGATCCGGCGAGTCGGGCGAGTCCTCGGGGGGCCTCGCCGGTCACCCGCGCCGCAGCAGCCTGGAGGCTCCCGCGGCCACCGTCGTGGCCAATATCCACCCCAGCAGCACGAGCGCCGCCGCCGTCCACTGCCAACCGCCCCTCATCATCCAGTAGCCGTCCTGCCCGAGGTTGATCACCGGGACCAGCAGGTCCAGCGCGTAGAGCGCCGGATTCCACTGCGGATGCTCGCCGCCCTTGATCGACTCCGGGTCGTACTGGGAGAAGGCGATCGCGCCCCCGGCCCACAGCACCGCCATCCACACCAGGGCGCGGCCCGGGCGGTAGCCGTACGCCACCGTCCAGTCCTGCAGGTAGCCCCAGATCCGGCCCGCCGCCGGCAGCGTCTCGCGCCTGCGCCGCTGTTTGGCCAGCAGGACCTCGCGGGCGTCGGCGTCCTCGCCGCAGCTGCGCAGCACCGTCGCGAGGCGCTCGTAAGGCTCCGGTACGTACTCCGGTGTCGCGGCCAGCACCCACTCCAGGCGCCGGGAGAGCGGGAAGTGGCCGTACGGGACGAGGTTCTCGTAGACGAAACCGCCCATCGCCAGGCCGCCGGGGCCCGGCCAGCTGGTCGACACGTCGATCAGCGTCACGACCTTCGCGCCGTTCAGCACGACCCGCCCCTCGCGGGGGCGCTCCGCGTTGAAGCGCAGCTCCGGTGTGACGATGCGGCGCAGTGACAGCTCCTCCCGCCCGGCGAGGACGAACCGGGCCTTGTGCAGGTCCACCGCGTCCCCGAACCGGCCGTCGTCCAGGCGCACCGCGCCCCGGCACTCGAAGGGCTGGGCCCGCGTCCCGCGCGCGGGACCGCCGCCGCGTGCGATGCCGAACGGCGGGGTGGTGCCCTGGTTGCCCGTCTCGATGCTGACCCAGGCCTCGGTCATGTAGAGCGTGCGCTCCACGCTGAGCTGCGGGGCGTTCAGCGCCCGCCGCCCGTCCGAGGCGCGCAGCCGGCTGCCGCGCAGGCTCAGCGAACCGCCGACCTTCGCCCCGCGCAGGCTCAGTTCGCCCCGCGTGTCGATCATCTCCGCCTGGAGGTCCTGCGCCACCGACATGCCGTCGCCGACGAAGGCGCGGCCCCGCCGGTCGGGGCCGGCGAAGAGCTGGTTGATCAGCAGGTCCGTGCCGATCTGCGCGTCGGTCAGCCGGATGCCGCGCGCGATGCGGCAGCGCGGCAGGTGCAGGTCGCCCTCCGTGTGCAGCCGTGCGGCGTCCAGCCGCGGCACCGCGCAGCCCACCATCCGCAGTGTCGTGAAATGGCACTCGGGGAGCACCACCTCCTGTTCGAAACGGCAGCCCGTCAGCTCCACGTAGGGTGCGACGCGCCCACCGGCCAGGTCCAGCTTCCCCGTGATGCGGACGCCCCGGAGCTTCAGGGCGGCCACCCGTCCCGGTCGCGCGGCCGGCCCGCTCAGCAGCAGCCGGGCCACCGTCCTCGCCCCGACGCTCCGTTCGGGCCCCCAGACGTGCGGTGCGAACGGATCGTCGCGCACCGGGTCGTGGGAGCGCAGATCGTAGGTCGTACCGTTCCGGAAGGACTGCCACATGCCCAGCTCCGCGGCGCTCAGTCCGTCCGGGATCTCTCCGTCGTGCGGCTCGGTCACTGCCCCACCTCCGCCCGCGCGGTCCTTCCCGCGCTTCGTACAACCGTTCTTCCCGCTGTGTGACGACGTGAACGCTAACGGTCAGCAGTGACAGCCGGGACATGTATCAGCCAGTGATACGGGCGACCGGAGGCCGGAACCGGTCTGAGAGAATTGCGGTGTGATCTCTCGAATCGATCTGCGCGGTACCGCCCTCCCCGAGGGCGGCGCCCTGCGCGACCTGCTGCCCCGTGCCGAGTTCGACGTGGAAGCCGCCCTGGAGACGGTGCGGCCCATCTGCGAGGACGTACGCCATCGTGGCTCCGCGGCAGTGATCGAGTGGGGGGAGAAACTCGACGGCGTGCGGATCGCCGGGATCCGGGTCCCCGCCGCCGCGATCACCGAGGCGCTGGAGCGGCTCGACCCCGCCGTGCGGGCGGCCCTGGAGGAGTCGGTGCGCCGCGCCCGCCTCGTCCACCGCGAGCAGCGCCGCACCACGCACACCACCCAGGTCGTACCCGGCGGCACCGTCACCGAGAAGTGGGTGCCGGTCGAGCGCGTCGGGCTCTACGTGCCGGGCGGGCGTTCGGTCTACCCGTCGTCGGTCGTGATGAACGTGGTCCCCGCGCAGGAGGCGGGCGTCGAGGGCATCGCCGTCGCGTCCCCGCCGCAGAAGGAGTTCGGCGGACTGCCGCACCCCACGATCCTCGCCGCCTGCGCCCTGCTCGGCGTCGACGAGGTGTACGCCGCCGGCGGCGCCCAGGCCGTCGCCATGTTCGCGTACGGCACCGAGGACTGCCTGCCCGTCGACCTCGTCACCGGGCCCGGCAACATCTACGTCGCCGCCGCCAAGCGCCTCCTCAAGGGCCGCATCGGCATCGACGCCGAGGCCGGCCCCACCGAGATCGCGATCCTGGCCGACGCGAGCGCCGACCCGGTGCACGTCGCCGCCGACCTGATCAGCCAGGCCGAGCACGACCCGATGGCCGCCGCCGTCCTCGTCACCGACTCCGAGGAGCTGGCCGCCGCCACCGAGGCCGAGCTGGGGCCGCAGGTCGCCGCGACCAAGCACGTCACCGACCGGATCGAGCCCGCGCTGGCCGGCCGCCAGTCCGCGATCGTCCTCGTCGACGACCTGGAGGACGGCCTCAAGGTCGTCGACGCGTACGCCGCCGAGCACCTGGAGATCCAGACGGAGAACGCCGCCGCCGTCGCCGACCGGGTCCGCAACGCCGGAGCCGTCTTCGTCGGCCCCTTCTCGCCCGTCTCCCTCGGCGACTACTGCGCCGGCTCCAACCACGTCCTGCCCACCGGCGGCTGCGCCTGCCACTCCTCGGGCCTGTCCGTGCAGTCCTTCCTGCGCGGCATCCACATCGTCGACTACACCCGCGACGCGCTCGCCGAGGTCACCCACCACGTGGTGACCCTCGCCGAGGCGGAGGACCTCCCCGCCCACGGCGCCGCGCTCAAGGCCAGGTTCGGCTGGAAGGTTCCGCAGGCGTGACGAACAGCAGCACCACCGGTAACCCCTGGGACGCGCTCCCGATCCGCGACGAGCTGCGCGGCCAGTCCCCGTACGGGGCGCCCCAGCTCGACGTACCCGTCCGGCTGAACACCAACGAGAACCCCTACCCGCTGCCCGACGCGCTCGTCGACCGCATCGCCGAGCGCGTCCGCGAGGCCGCCCGCCACCTCAACCGCTACCCGGACCGTGACGCCGTGGAGCTCCGCACCGAGCTCGCGCGCTACCTCACCCGCACCGCCGGGCACCAGGTCACCGCTGCCGAGGTCTGGGCGGCCAACGGCTCCAACGAGGTCCTCCAGCAGCTGCTGCAGACCTTCGGCGGCCCCGGGCGCACCGCGATCGGCTTCGAGCCCTCGTACTCCATGCACGCCCTCATCGCCCGCGGCACCGGCACCGGCTGGATCTCCGGGCCGCGCAACGACGACTTCACCATCGATGTCGAGGCCGCGAAGAAGGCGATCGCGGAGCACCGGCCCGAGGTCGTCTTCATCACCTCGCCCAACAACCCCACCGGCACCGCCGTGGACGCGGACACCGTCGTCGCGCTGTACGACGCGGCCCAGGCCGCCCAGCCCTCGATGGTCGTCGTCGACGAGGCGTACGGCGAGTTCAGCCACCACCCCTCGCTGCTCCCGCTGATCGAGGGCCGCCCCCACCTGGTGCTCTCGCGGACCATGTCCAAGGCGTTCGGCGCCGCGGGCCTGCGCCTCGGCTACCTCGCGGCGGCCCCCGCCGTCGTGGACGCCGTCCAGCTGGTGCGGCTGCCCTACCACCTGTCCTCCGTCACCCAGGCCACCGCGCTCGCCGCCCTGGAGCACACCGATACGCTCCTCGGGTACGTCGCGCAGCTCAAGAGCGAGCGGGACCGGCTGGTCGGCAGCCTGCGGGAGCTCGGCTTCGCCGTCACCGACTCGGACGCCAACTTCGTCCAGTTCGGCCGCTTCGCCGACAGCCACGCCGCGTGGCAGGAGATCCTCGACCGGGGCGTCCTGGTACGGGACAACGGCGTACCGGGGTGGCTGCGGGTCTCCGCGGGAACCCCGGCAGAGAACGACGCGTTCCTCGATGCGGTGCGCGAACTGAAGAAGGAGCACGACGCATGACTCGCGAGGCCCGCGTAGGAAGAGTTGAGCGGACCACCAAGGAAACCTCCGTGCTCGTCGAGATCAACCTCGACGGCACCGGCAAGGTCGACGTGTCGACAGGGGTCGGCTTCTACGACCACATGCTCGACCAGCTCGGCCGGCACGGGCTCTTCGACCTCACGGTCAAGACCGAGGGCGACCTGCACATCGACTCGCACCACACCATCGAGGACACCGCCCTCGCGCTCGGCGCCGCCTTCAAGCAGGCACTCGGCGACAAGGTCGGCATCTACCGCTTCGGCAACTGCACCGTCCCGCTGGACGAGTCGCTCGCCCAGGTCACCGTCGACCTCTCCGGCCGCCCCTACCTGGTGCACACCGAGCCGGAGAAGATGGCGCCGATGATCGGCGAGTACGACACGACGATGACCAGGCACATCCTGGAGTCCTTCGTCGCCCAGGCGCAGATCGCCCTGCACGTCCACGTCCCGTACGGCCGCAACGCCCACCACATCGTGGAGTGCCAGTTCAAGGCACTGGCCCGCGCCCTGCGGTACGCCGCCGAGCACGACCCGCGCGCCGCCGGCATCCTGCCCTCCACGAAGGGGGCCCTGTGACCGGCCTCAACACCGTTCTCATCGTCGTCGGCCTCTTCCTGGCCGGCGGCGTCTACTCCTTCTGGAAGCAGGACATGCCCAAGGGCGTCGTCGTGCTGCTCGGAATCGGCTCCGTGATGTGCCTGGTGGCGGGCGTCATGCGGATCCAGGGACTCTGGGGCTGAGGAAACCGTGACCGACAAGAAGAAGATCGTCGTCTTCGACTACGGCTTCGGCAACGTCCGTTCCGCCGAGCGGGCCCTCGCCCACGTCGGCGGGGACGTGGAGATCACCCGCGACTTCGACACCGCGATGAACGCGGACGGGCTCCTCGTCCCCGGCGTAG
Organism: Streptomyces sp. NPDC049970; assembly: GCF_040660235.1. Taxonomy (NCBI): domain Bacteria; kingdom Bacillati; phylum Actinomycetota; class Actinomycetes; order Kitasatosporales; family Streptomycetaceae; genus Streptomyces; species Streptomyces sp. NPDC049970. Next base: position 121,658 of record NZ_JBFALP010000018.1, read on the forward strand.
GCGCCTTCTCGGCCTGCATGGCCGGACTGAGGAAGGCCCGCGGCGAGTGGGTCGTCGGCCGCAGGCTGGCCGGCGGCAGGCCCGTCATGGGCATCTGCGTGGGCATGCAGATCCTGTTCGAGCGCGGGATCGAGCACGGGGTCGAGACGGAGGGCCTCGACGAGTGGCCCGGCACCGTCGGACCGCTGAAGGCGGACGTCGTACCCCACATGGGCTGGAACACCGTCGAACCCCCCGAGGGCTCCCAGCTCTTCGCGGGCCTCGACCCCGAGGCCCGCTACTACTTCGTGCACTCCTACGCGGCGCACGACTGGTCCCTCGAAGTGACCAACGCCAAGATCCGTGCCCCCAAGGTCACTTGGGCCACGCACGGCGAGCGGTTCGTGGCCGCCGTGGAGAACGGCGCGCTGTGGGCCACCCAGTTCCACCCCGAGAAGTCCGGCGACGCCGGCGCCCAGCTGCTGACCAACTGGATCGAGACGCTGTAATGCCGAAGCTTGAACTGCTCCCCGCCGTAGACGTGCGCGACGGCCAGGCCGTCCGCCTCGTGCACGGCGAATCCGGCTCCGAGACCTCCTACGGCTCCCCGCTCGAAGCGGCCCTCGCCTGGCAGAGCTCCGGCGCCGAGTGGCTGCACCTCGTCGACCTGGACGCCGCCTTCGGCACCGGTGACAACCGCGCCCTGATCGCCGAGGTGGCCGGCGCCATGGACATCAAGGTCGAGCTCTCCGGCGGCATCCGCGACGACGCCTCGCTCGCCGCCGCCCTCGCCACCGGCTGCCGCCGGGTCAACCTCGGCACCGCCGCCCTGGAGAGCCCCGAGTGGGTCGCCAAGGTCATCGCCGAGCACGGCGACAAGATCGCCGTCGGCCTCGACGTCCGCGGCACCACGCTGCGCGGCCGGGGCTGGACCCGCGACGGCGGCGACCTCTACGAGACGCTCGCCCGCCTCGACTCCGAGGGCTGCGCCCGGTACGTCGTGACCGACATCGCCAAGGACGGCACGCTGGAGGGCCCCAACCTCGGCCTGCTGCGCGACGTCTGCGCCGCGACCGACCGGCCCGTCGTGGCCTCCGGCGGCGTCTCCTCGCTGGCCGACCTGCGCGCGATCTCCCTGCTCGTCCCGGAAGGCGTCGAGGGCGCGATCGTCGGCAAGGCGCTGTACGCGAAGGAGTTCACCCTCGAGGAGGCACTCAAGGCGGTCTCCGCATGACGGACTCCGTACGCCGTGTCTCCTCCGGCGCCCCGTGGGAGGAGGAGTTCGGCTACTCCCGCGCGGTACAGCTTCCCGGCGGGCTGGTCCTGGTGTCCGGCTGCACCTCGGTCGTCGACGGCAGGATCACACCGGGCAGTCCGTACGAGCAGGCGGTCGCCTCCTTCCAGGTCGCCTTCGACGCGCTGAAGCAGACGGGCCTGGGACGCGAGGACGTCGTCCGCACCCGTATGTACCTCACACACTCCCGGGACGTGGAGGAGATCGGCCGCGCCCACAAGGAGCTGTTCGACGACGTGCGCCCCGCCGCCTCGATGATCATCGTGTCCGGATTCGTGGACCCGTCCCTGGTCGTCGAGGTCGAGGTCGAGGCCTTCCGGGCCGGTGGGCGATGACCCTCGCCGTACGGGTCATCCCGTGCCTGGACGTCGACAACGGCCGCGTCGTCAAGGGCGTCAACTTCCAGAACCTGCGCGACGCCGGCGACCCCGTCGAGATGGCCAAGCTCTACGACGCCGAGGGCGCGGACGAGCTGACGTTCCTCGACATCACCGCCTCCAGCGGTGACCGCGAGACGACGTACGACGTGGTGCGCCGCACCGCCGAGCAGGTCTTCATCCCGCTCACCGTCGGCGGCGGTGTCCGTACCCCCGACGACGTCGACAAGCTGCTGCGCGCCGGGGCCGACAAGGTCGGGGTCAACACCGCGGCCATCGCCCGCCCCGAGCTGATCCGCGAGATCGCCGAACGCTTCGGACGCCAGGTGCTCGTGCTCTCCGTCGACGCCCGCCGCACCCCGGAGGGCACCTTCGAGGTGACCACCCACGGCGGCCGCAGGGGCACCGGCATCGACGCCGTCGAGTGGGCGCACCGGGCGGCCGGGCTCGGCGCGGGCGAGATCCTGCTCAACTCGATGGACGCCGACGGCACGAAGGACGGTTACGACACCGAGATGATCGAGGCCGTACGCGCCCACGTCACCGTCCCCGTCATCGCCTCCGGCGGTGCGGGCCGGCTGGACGACTTCGCGCCGGCCGTCGGCGCGGGCGCCGACGCGGTCCTCGCCGCCTCCGTCTTCCACTTCGGTGACCTGCGGATCTCCGAGGTCAAGGCCGCGCTGCGAGAGGCCGGACACCCGGTCCGCTGAACCGCCGGGGGAGCACGCCCGACGCGAGGACCGGCGATCTCGCCGATGTCCGCACCGGGGGAGCGCCGCGAGAGTGGCGATCGTCAACGAATGACGGCGCCACCCACGCGGTGCTCCACCCGAGGCCCCCGGACGACGGGCCGAGGGCCGGCGCGTGCGGTGCCGCCACAACCGAGAGGATCCCCCCTCGTGCAGCAGCACCTCCCCTCCGGCGACATCTCCCCGCGCCGCCACCGGATGTCGAAGAGCCGCTCCCGTACGGCCGGACTCGCCGTCGCGGCCGCGGCGGCCGCCGCCGGTCTGGTCACCGCCCTGATGCCGGGCGCCCAGGCCGCCGACAACCCCTACGAGCGCGGTCCGGCCCCGAGCAACTCCAGCATCGAGGCGAGCCGCGGCTCGTACGCCACGTCGCAGACCACCGTCTCCTCACTGGGTGTCAGCGGCTTCGGCGGCGGCACGATCTACTACCCCACGTCCACCTCCGACGGTACGTTCGGCGCCGTAGTCATCGCCCCCGGCTTCACCGCCTACCAGTCGAGCATCGCCTGGCTCGGCCCGCGTCTGGCCTCGCAGGGCTTCGTGGTCTTCACCATCGACACCAACACCACGGTCGACCAGCCCGCCAGCCGTGGCGACCAGCTGCTCGCCGCGCTGGACTACCTCACGGAGAGGAGCTCGGCCCGTACCCGCATCGACTCGTCCCGGCTCGGTGTGATGGGGCACTCGATGGGCGGCGGAGGCACGCTGGAGGCCGCGAAGGACCGTCCGTCGCTGCAGGCCGCCATCCCGCTGACCGGCTGGAACACCGACAAGACCTGGCCCGAGGTCAAGACCCCGACCCTGGTCATCGGTGCGGACGGCGACACGGTCGCCCCGGTTGCCACGCACTCGGAGCCGTTCTACAACTCGCTGCCCAGCTCGCTGGACAAGGCGTACCTGGAGCTGCGAGGGGCGAGCCACTTCACCCCGAACTCCTCCAACACGACGATCGCGAAGTACAGCATCTCGTGGCTGAAGCGCTTCATCGACAACGACACCCGCTACGAGCAGTTCCTGTGCCCGCTGCCGTCGACCAGCCTGACGATCGCCGAGTACAGGGGCAACTGCCCGCACACCTCCTGACCACGCCGGCAGCCGGGGCCGGGCCGCGCGTACCGCGGCCCGGCCCCTTCCCGCGCCCCGGGACCGGTCCGAGGTGCTCGGACCGGTCCCGTACCCGCGCGGCCGGATCAGCCCCGGGCGAGGAACGTGGCGATCGCCGCGGCGAACCCGGGGTCGCGTACCGCCGTCAGATGATCCCCCGGCAGCACCACCAGCTCCGCCCCGCCGATCGCCGACGCCAGCACCTCGGGCCGGGTCGCGAGGGGGTCGCCCGCCCCGGCGACGACGAGCGTCGGGACCACGATCCGGTCCAGCGGCAGCGCGTCCCGGTGCACCGAGCGGATCTGCGCGGCCAAGGCCAGCCGGTCGCAGCCCGCGGTGTCCGCCAGGACACGGAAGGCCCGGGTCCGCTCGGGCGCGTCCGCCGCGTCCTCGGCCGTCAGCGCCGCCGACACCAGTTCCGGAGGTATCACCCGGGTGTCCAGCCCGCCGACCTCCACCGCGCCCGCGCCTATCCCGCCGGCCACCAGCCCGCTGATCCGAGCGTCGTCCGCCGCTGCCAGGATCGCGACCACGGCGCCCATGGAGTACCCCGCGACGTGCACGCGGTCCGCGCCGATCCGGTCGATGAGCAGGCGCACGTCACGGGCCATCAGCGACTCCCCGTAGTACGCGTCGGTGTGCGGCCCGTCCGACTCGCCGTGCCCGCGCGCGTCCAGGGCGTACACCCGGCGCCCCCGGGCCACCAGCGCCTCCACGACCCCGGGGCCCTCCCAGTTCAGCCGGGCGTGGGCGGCGAAGCCGTGCAGCAGCACCACCGGGGGCAGCGAGGCGTCCGGATTCCGCGACCAGGACCAGTAGCGCAGCGTCAGACCGTCGTGTGTACGCAATTCATCCGTCATGTGACGAAGTTATGGGCGTGCCGCCGGGGAACGCCCCGGTTCTGTGCCCCCGCACAGTACCGACGCCGTTGTGTTGGGAGCCCGCACCGCACCGCGCCGCCCGGGAACCAGGAGCGGACGCGAGCCTTCCGACGCTGTTTACGCGGAAGTAACGTGCATGGGGTGACCTCATCGACGACCGTGCACAGTCCGCTCCGGCTGTACGGCCGCAGCGGTGAACTCGCCATCCTGGAAACCCTGTTGGGGCGGCTGCGGGGCGGGGACGGCGGAGCGCTCGTGCTGACCTCGCCGCCCGGCCTGGGCCGTACCGCCCTGCTGCGCAGGACCGCCGCCGACCACCTCGGACGCCACGGCGGCCCCGTGCTGTTCGCCGCCGCGGCCCCCACCGAACAACGACTGCCCTACAGCGGGCTGCACGCGCTCCTGTGCTCCGCGCCGGGCCCCATGCCCGTACCGCCCGACACGCTCCTGCGCTCCGGGATCACCCCGGGCGGCCTCCTCGGCGTGCTGCGGGACCTGGGCGCCGAACAGCCCCTGCTGGTGTGCGTGGACGACGCGCACGCCTGGGACCCCGACTCGCGTGCCGCCCTCGGATTCGCCGCCCGCAGGCTCGGCGCGGGCAGCCGGGTCGCGGTGGTGATCGGCGCGGCCGACGAGACCGCCTTCGCCGGACTCCCCGCGCTGCGCCTGGGCCCGCTCGACGACGACGCCGCCACCGCCTTCCTGGACCGGCTGACCGGCGCCGCGGGAGACGTCGACCCCGTCGTACGCTGCGAACTCCTGCGCGAGGCCGCCGGGAACCCGCGGCTGCTGACCGGGCTCGTCGGCCGCCTCACCCCGGGCCAGCTGGCCGGACGCACCGCGCTGCCGTATCCGCTGCCCGGCGCCGAGGGCGTCCTGGACGCCCACGCCGAACACCTGGGCGAGCTCTCCGCCGACACCCGCACCCTGCTGCTGCTCGCGGCGGCGGCGGAGGAGCACGAGCCGGACGGGGCCGGCTCGGACGCCGCCCTGCTGCTGCGGGCCGGCGCCCGCGCGGGGCTGGCCACCGCACAGCTCGACCAGGTGCTGTTCGCCCCCGCCGGGACCGCCGGCGCCCTCCAGCGAGCGGGCAGCCGCGTGCACTTCAGCCACCCGCTGCTGCGCCGCGCGGTCCTGCACCGTGCGCCGCCCGGCCGCCGCCGCGCGGCGCACCAACTGCTGGCCGGCCTGCTCGCGGGACCCGGCTCGCCCCCGCTGCCCGCGCTCGTCCAGCGGGCCTGTGCCGCGCCCGGACCCGACGCCGCCCTCGCGGAGCGGCTGGAGACGGCCGCCGCCGCCCCGTGCCCGCACGGCGAACGCTCGGCCGCGCTGGCCCGCGCCGCCGTCCTCTCCGCCGACGACACCCTGCGCGCCGCCCGCTTCACGGCCGCCGCCGAGCAGGCGAGGCTGGCCGGGGACACCGGCCGGGCACGAGCCATGCTGGCCCGCGTCGGACCGCGCCCCGCCGGGGGCGCGGCGCCCTACGTACGCGGCATGCTCGCCCTGCGCGACGGGCCCGCCGCCGACGCCCGCGAGGCACTGCTGACCGCGGCCGAACTACTCGCCCCGCACGACCCGCGCCGCACCCTGGACGCCTTGTTCGGCGCGGCGGAGGCCGCGTGGCACATGGGGGACGCCATCGCCTACCTGGACGCCATGAACCGCATACCCGTGGCGGCGGCCGACCGGTCCATGGCCCGGTACCGGGCCGGCATGTGCGCCGTGCTCGCCGGCCACCCCGACCGCGGCCACGCCCTGCTGCGCCGCTGCCTGGACTCGGCCGACCGCGCCGAGTGCGCGGGCGAGCTCCTGCGGGCGGCGGCCTCGGCTCTGGTGCTCGGCGAGGTCGAGGCGGCCTGCCGGGCGGGAGCCCGCGCGCTCGCCGCCGTCCGCACCCGGGGACCGGAATCCCTGCTGCCGCAGGCCCTGGAACAACTCGCCTACGCCGAACTGCGGGCCGGGCAGCACGCCAGGGCACGGGCCCACGCGCTGGAGGGGCTGCACGCCGCGAGGCGTACGGGCCAGCCCAACTCCGCGACACATCTGCACGCCGTGCTCGCGCTCGCGGCCTCCGTCGAGGGGCCCGCCGAGGCGTGCGCCGCCCACGCCGACGCGGCGCTGGCCGGCGCGGGTCCGCACGGCCTGGCCCAGGCCGCCACGCTCGCGACCTGGGCGGTGGCCCGCGCGGACCTGGCGGCCGGCCGGCCGGGCGAGGCGGCGGCACGGCTCGGACCACTGGTCAGGCCCGGCCCCGGTACCGGGCACTTCGCCACCCGGATGCTCGCGGTGCCGTGTTACGTCGAGGCGATGGCGCTGTCCGGCCGAGCGGACGAGGGAGCCGCCGAACTGGCGGGCGCGGTCGAAGAGTTCGCGCTGTGGACCGCCCGGACCACCGACCCGCAGGTCCCCGCGCAACTGGCCCGCTGCCGCGCCCTGCTGGCACCGCCCGACGAGGCCGCAGCACGGTACGAGGAGGCGCTGGTCCACCACGACCGCGCCGGCGGCGACTTCGAGCGCGCCCGCACGCGGCTGCTCCACGGCCAGTTGCTGCGACGCCTGCGCCGTACCCGCGAGGCGCGCGGCCCGTTGCGTGACGCGCTGGTCGGCTTCGAACGCTGCTCGGCCCGCGTGTGGGCGGACCGGGCGGGCGGGGAGCTGCGGGCCGCCGGGGAGGCGGTGGACGGGCCGGACAGGAGCGGCCCCGGCCCGCTGGCCGGACTCACCCCGCAGCAGCAGCGGATCGCCCGCTTCGTCGCCGAGGGCGCCACCAACCGTGAGGTGGCGCTGAGGCTCTCGTTGAGCCCCCGGACCGTCGACCACCATCTGCGCAACGTCTTCGCGGCGCTCAACGTCCGCTCGAGGACCGAGCTGGCACGGCTGCTGGACCGTGAGGCCGGGGCGAGGTTGCAGGACCGTGATGAGAAGAACCGCGCACACCCCTAGGTACCGACCGGGCGGTATGCCATTCTGCGGTCGTCAGGATCGATCGGTGTGCACCTGCCCAACGCGAGGCCGGGCGCACACCGGGGCCGGCCCAACCGCGGCCGGCCGATTCCCGGTGGAGGGCCGCCATGCCACAGGTCGTACGTTCACGGATCAGGGCGCTGCACGGACCGCCCCCCGTCTCACCCCTGCCGCGCCGCTTCCGTTCGCTGGCCGACCGCGAGGCCGTGGCCGTGCTCCACCGGGCGGCCCGCGTGCTGCTGGAGGCGCTGCCCGAGCTCACCGACCGGCTGGTCGAGGCGCTGCGGGAGCAGGAGCCCGCCTACCGCGCCGCCATGGAGACCGAACCCGCCGAGATCTGGCAGGAGGTCCACCACTCGCTACGGCACAACGTCGCCTCACTGATCCAGCCCCGGGAGTTCCGCGAGGCCGCCCACCGCACCTCTCGGTGGATCGGCGAGAGCCGCGCCGAACAGGGCGTACCCCTGGACGCGGTCATGCACGCCTTCCGGATGGGCGGGGCCATGGTCTGGCAGGACCTGGTCGACGACACCGCCCGGCGCCACCCCGAGGACACCCGGCTGCTCGTCCATGTCGCCGCGGACGTCTGGAACTTCGTCGACGAGCACTGCGCGGTGGTCGCCGAGGCCTACCGGCAGGCCGAGCGGCGGCTCTCCTGGCGCAGGGAGAACCAGCAGCGCCTGATGACCGCGGCACTCCTGGACGGCACCGCACGCATCGCGGACCTGCCGGACGCCGCGGCGATGCTGGGACTGCCGGTGCAGGGCCGGTACGCCGTACTCGCGGTCGCCGGCGCCCGCCGAGCCCCGCACGGCGCGGGCCGGCCCCCGCTCACCCTGGCCGAGGGTACCCAGGCGCTCTGGCACTCCGCGGGCGAGGTCGAACTGGCGATCCTGCCGCTCGGGGCGGAACCCGCGGCGGACACCGAACCGCCGGGCGAGGCCGGGACCCCGGCCGCCGACCCCGGCCCCCTCGCCGGTGCCGGCCCCGGAGCGGACGGCGAACTCGCCGCGCTGGCCGCCGGGCTGACGGCGCCTCCGGGGACCAGGGTCGGGATCAGCTCCGTGGTCGACGGGCTCGCCTTCGTCGGCGACGCCCGGGGCATGGCCGAGACCGCGCTGCGCACCTGCCCGGCGTCCGGCGGCACCGTCCTGCTCGACGAACAACTGCCCGCCGCGCTCGTGGTGTCCTCGCCCGGGCTCGGCGCGGCACTCGCCGACCGCGTCCTCGGGCCGCTGGGCCGGCTCGACCCGGCGGACCGGGACGTGCTCATAGAGACGCTGACCGCGTGGCTCGACTCGGACGGCTCGGCGCAGCGGGCGGGGGCCCGGCTCTACTGCCACCGCAACACCGTGCTGAACCGGCTGCGGCGCTTCGAGCAGCTGACCGGGCGCTGCCTGACGCGGCCCACGGACGCGGTCGAGGTGTCACTCGCCCTCGCCGCGCGGCGGCTGCTGGAGGGCTGAACCCACCCCGGGCCGACCGGCCGCGGCCCCTACCCCGGACACCCCGGACACCCCGGACCCGGGCGGAGGCCGGGCCCCGAGGCCGCGACTTCGGCGCTCCCGGCACAGGGCACGAGCCCGCCCGGGGCCGCGCCCCCTCCCGAGCGTGCACCGGCGACCCGGGCGGACTCCCGGCTTCCGGCCGCCCGGCCCTGTGCGGCCGCACAGACCCTGTCCGTACGCGCTGTACGGGCGCCGCGCACCGCACCCGCCCCCTGTGCCGTCCGCGCCCCGGCTGGTGCCATGGCGCGCATGCCCCAACCTGCCTGCAGAGCCGTACCGGCGGAGCGCGTCCGGTGAGCGGCGCGATCGACGCCCGGTCCCTGGCCGTGGTGATCTTCCTCGGCTTCGTCGCCGTGTCCCTGCTGCTGTGCGGACTCGCCGCCGCCGACCAGGACGACCCGGAACACTTCTACGCGGGCGGCGCCGCCCTCGGCCCCGTCGGCGGGGGCCTGGCCATCGCCGGGGACTACGTCTCCGCCGCCACGCTGCTCTCCACCACGGGTTCCGTCGCGCTGGCCGGGTTCGACGGACTGCTGTTCGCCCTGGCCACCGTCGCCTCCCTGGCCCTCGTCATGCGTCTCTTCGCCGAACGGCTGCGCCGCAAGGGCGTGTTCACCCTCGGCGACTTCCTCGCGGACCGGCTCGGCGACGGCTCCGTACGCCGTGCGCTGGGCGTGGCCACCCTCGTCGTGCTGGCCCCGCTGCTGCTCGTGCAGCTCACCACCGCCGGGCACGTCATGACGGCCATGTTCGGACTGCCCGACGGCGCGCTCACCGGCTGCACCGTCGCCAGCGGCACGCTCATGGTCTGCTACTCGGCCTTCGGCGGCATGCGCGGCACCGGCTACATCCAGATCCTCAAGGTGGCCGTCGTCCTCGGCGCCGTCACCCTCCTCGCGGGACTCGTCCTCGCGCGCTTCGGATGGTCCCCGTTCGCCCTCTTCGACGCCGCGCGGACCGGCAGCCAGGCGGGCGGCGCCTACGCACGGCCCGGGCTCCAGTTCGGCCACGGACTCGCGGGCGGGCTCGACCTGATCGGCTTCCAGGCCACGCTCGTGCTCGGCGCCGCCTGCATGCCCCACATCATGATGCGGCTCCACCCGATCCGCGACGCCCGGACCGCGCGCAGGACCGGCGCCTGGGCCGTCGCCCCGGTCGCCCTCCTCTGTACCGGCATCGTCGTCGTCGGACTCGGGGCGTCCGCGCTGGTCGGCCGCGACCTGCTGCGCGCGGCCGACCCGGCCGGCGGCACCGCCCTGCTGATGGTGACCGGGGCCCTCGACCCGGGCGCCTCGGGACCGCGCGACAGCCCGCTGTTCGCCCTCGTCGCCTGCGCCGCGTTCGCCACCACCCTGGCCGCCGTCGCCGGCATCACCCTCGCAGCCGCCTCCTCCGTCACCCGCGACTTCGCGGTGGACTCGGGAGCCCAGGGTGAGGGCAAGGCCTCCCGCAAGGAGATCCGCCGCGCACGCTGGGCCGTCGCCGCGATCGGGGCGACGGCCGTGCTCCTCTCGGCGTACACCCACGACCGCAACCCGCAGGTGCTGCTCTCCCTGTCGTTCGCGGCGGCCGCCTCGATCCTGCCGCCCGTCCTGCTGTACGCCCTCTTCCGGCCCGGCTTCGACGCCCGCGGGGTCCGACTGACCGTGTACGGGACACTGCCCCTGATCGCGGTACTGATGATCCTCTCGCCGGCGTTCTCCGGCACGCCCGTCGCCCTGTTCCCGGAGTGGGACTTCGACGTGTTCCCCCTCCAGACACCCGGCCTCGTCACGATCCCCGCGGGCTTCCTGCTGGGGCTGCTCGGAACACGCCCCGGCCCGGACACCACCGCCGGGGAACACTCCCGCCACCGGGCCCGGCGGGCACCCGCCCGGCCCGGCGGTGAAGCCTGAGCGACGGGGGCCCGGTCCGCGTCCCCGCTACAGGCCCAGTTCCGCCGTGTGCAGCCTGGCCAGCGCGTCCTTGTCGCCCTCCAGCTCCACCCGCGCCGCGTCCTGGCGGCCCGCGGCGAACAGCAGGAGCTCACCCGGCTCCCCGGTCACCGTCACCACCGGGGTGCCCTTGTGGGCCACCACGGTCTGGCCGTCGGGACGCCGTAGCACCAGACCCACCGGCGCCCGACGGCCCATCATCCGCGCGCTCTTCTCGGTGCGCGACCACAGGACGTCGGCGAAGACCGGATCCAGGTCCCGCCGCGACCAGTCGGGCTGGGCCCGGCGTACGTCCTCCGCGTGGATGTAGAACTCCACGGTGTTCGCAGCCTCGTCCAACTGCTTCAGGCCGAAGGGGGACATCCGCGGCGGACCCGTACGGATGAGCTGGATCAACTCCTCGTACGGCTTGGCGGCGAATTCGGCCTGCACCCGCTCCAGCCGGTTCTTCAGCACGCCCAGCACGATCCCGCCCGCGGCGTCGGCACGCCGCTCGCGCACCACCACATGGGCGGCCAGGTCACGCGTCCTCCAGCCGTCGCACAGGGTCCGGGCCTCCGGGCCCGCCGCTTCCAACAGGTCGGCGAGCAGGAGACGTTCACGCTTCGCATGGGTCGACATGCCCGCCAGCGTACGGCCGCCGCACGGCGTCCGCCCAGTGGACGTGCGGCCGGACACCCCCTCCGGGGCGGCACAATGGGGATCATGACCAGCACGCCCGGCCCCGTACCCGCCAGCAATCTCGACCCGGCCGTCGCCGCCCGCCTCAAGCGCGGCCCCGACGGACTCGTCCCGGCCGTCGCCCAGCAGTACGACACCGGCGAGGTGCTCATGCTCGGCTGGATGGACGACGAGGCCCTCCACCGGACCCTGACCACCGGCCGCTGCACCTACTGGTCGCGCAGCCGCCAGGAGTACTGGGTCAAGGGCGACACCTCCGGCCACGTCCAGCGGGTGAGATCCGTCGCCCTGGACTGCGACGCCGACACCGTCCTGGTCAAGGTCGACCAGACGGGCGCCGCCTGCCACACCGGCGCCCGCACCTGCTTCGACGAGGACGTCCTCCCGATCACCGGCCCCCGGTAAGGTCAGCCGCCATGGATCTCGAGACCTTCCGCAAGCTCGCCGTCGACCGGCGTGTCATCCCCGTCAGCCGCCGGCTCCTCGCGGACGGCGACACCCCGGTCGGGCTGTACCGCAAGCTCGCGGCCGAGCGCACCGGCACGTTCCTCCTCGAATCCGCGGAGAACGGCCGCACCTGGTCCCGCTACTCCTTCATCGGGGTACGCAGCGCCGCCACCCTGACCGCACTCGACGGCCAGGCGCACTGGCACGGCACCCCGCCCGTGGGCGTCCCGGTCGACGGCGACCCGCTGGAGACCCTGAGGGCCACCGTCGAGACCCTGCACACCCCCCGTGACCTGGTCGACGGCGACGGCCTGCCGCCGTTCACCGGCGGCATGGTCGGCTATCTGGGCTACGACGTCGTACGCAGGCTGGAGCGGATCACCGAGCACGGCGGCGACGATCTCGGGCTCCCCGAACTCACGATGCTGCTCACCTCGGACCTCGCCGTGCTCGACCACGGGGACGGCACCGTCCTGCTGATCGCCAACGCGATCAACCACAACGACCTGGACACCGGCGTCGACGAGGCCCACGCCGACGCGGTCGCCCGGCTCGACGCCATGGAACGCGACCTGTCCCGGCCCGTGGAGAACGTCCCCACCGCGCTGCCCCCCTCCGAACTCCCGCCGTACACCGCGCTCTGGGGCGGCCAGGCCTTCCAGGACGCCGTCGAGGACGTCAAGGAGCGGATCAGGGCCGGCGAGGCGTTCCAGGTCGTCCCCTCCCAGCGCTTCGAGACCCCGTGCACGGCGAGCGCGCTGGACGTCTACCGGGTCCTGCGGGCCACCAACCCCTCGCCGTACATGTACCTCTTCCGCTTCGACGGGTTCGACGTCGTCGGCTCCAGCCCCGAAGCGCTCGTCAAGGTCGAGGACGGCCGCGCGATGGTCCACCCCATCGCCGGCACCCGGCACCGCGGGGCCACCCCGCACGAGGACCAGGCCCTCGCCGACGAACTGCTGGCCGACCCCAAGGAACGCGCCGAGCACCTGATGCTCGTCGACCTCGGCCGCAACGACCTGGGGCGGGTCTGCGCACCCGGCAGCGTCGAGGTCGTCGACTTCATGTCGGTCGAGCGGTACTCGCACGTGATGCACATCGTCTCCACCGTCACCGGCCGTGTCGCCGAGGGGCGCACCGCCTTCGACGTGCTCACCGCGTGCTTCCCCGCCGGGACCCTCTCCGGTGCGCCCAAGCCCCGGGCCCTGCAGATCATCGAGGAGCTCGAACCGAGCCGCCGCGGCCTGTACGGGGGCTGTGTCGGATATCTCGACTTCGCCGGGGACTCCGACACCGCCATCGCCATCCGGACCGCCCTGCTCCGCGACGGCACCGCGTACGTCCAGGCCGGAGCGGGCGTCGTCGCCGACTCCGACCCCGTCGCCGAGGACACCGAGTGCCGCAACAAGGCCGCGGCCGTCCTGCGCGCGGTCCACACGGCGAACCGGCTCCGGACCGGCTGAGACCGACCCGTCCGCCGGGCGGTCCGAGCCGGTAGGGGATAGTGGAGTACGTGAGTGCTGTCCCCGTACCCCAGCCCCGTGCCCGTGCCGCCTCCGCGCCCGACAGCGCGGGAAGCCGCCGGAGCCTGGGCGCCGGCCTGCTCCTCGGAGCCGCCGGAGCCACCGTCGTACTCCTCGCCTCGGGGCAGACCTGGGCCGAGGGCAAGGCGTCCGTCGGCGGCGGAGTCCTGCCGCTCAGCGCCGACGGACAGGACGTCACCGGACTCCCGGCCGCACTGGCCGTCGTCGGCCTGGCCGCCCTCGTCGCCGTCTTCGCCGTGCGCGGCGCGGGCCGGACCGTCGTCGCCGGCCTGCTGGCCCTCAGCGGCCTCGGCGCCGGGCTGAGCGCCTGGGCCGGCGCCTCGGACAGTGCGGCCCTGGACGAGCGGGCAGCGCAGACCACCGGCGACGCGTCCGCGACCGTCGAGGCCCTCAGCCACACGGCCTGGCCCTACGTCACCGCAGCCGGCGGGCTGCTGATCCTGCTCGCAGGACTGCTCGCCCTGCGCTTCGGCAGCCGCTGGCCCGCCATGTCCGGCCGGTACGAGCGCGACGGCACCCCCCGACCCCGCAAGGCCCCCCGCACGGCCCCGGACCCCGACCGGCCCGAGGAACTGTGGAAGGCCCTGGACCGTGGCGAGGACCCGACGCGCGAGGCATGACCCCCGGGCTCGGGTCCCACAGGACGTACGGGACAATGGAACCGAGCTTTCAGCACAGCGCCACCTTCAGCGCAACACCAACGAGGAGCAACTCATGGCGGGCAGCAGCCACGGACACACCCCGGCCGCCTGGACCGGTGTCATCATCTGCTTCATCGGCTTCTGCGTCGCAGGCGTCTTCATGGTCGCGGCGAACCCGCTCGGTTTCTGGGCCGGCATCGCCGTCACCCTCCTCGGCGGGGTCGTCGGTCTCGCGATGAAGGCCGCCGGTCTCGGCATGCCGAAGGAGTCGTCCGAGCTCGCCGCGGCCAGGGCCCGCGCCGGACAGGCGCAGACCTCCGCCTGAGGACGGTGCCGCCACGGCGACACGAAGCGAGGCGCAGCCCGGACCGGGCTGCGCCTTTCCGCGCGAGCGGGGAGAATCGGCGCGTGGACGCCTCAGCCTCTCCCGTCGCCCCTGACCCGGCCCCCGTGCCCCGCGCGCCCGGCCCCGTGTTCCCGCCGCCTCCCGCCCCGGCCTCCCGGCTCAGGCGGCTGGCCACCCCCGTCGGTGTCATGGCCGTCGTCGTCGGCGCCTTCGGCTACGTCGCCGCGGTCGACCCGAACGAATCCGGCCACTACCCGGTCTGCCCCATGCTCCGGTTCACCGGACTGCTCTGCCCCGGCTGCGGCGGTCTGCGCAGCGCCCACGCCTTCGCCCACGGGGACATCCCCGCGGCCCTGGGCTCCAACGCCCTGGCCGTCGTCGGCTACGCCGTCTTCGCAGTCGTCTGGCTGCTCTGGGCGGTCCGTGCGAGCCGGGGCCGGCCCATGCGCATCGCCCTCGCGCCCGCCTACTGGTGGGCTGCCGGCGCGCTGCTGCTGGTCTTCTCGGTGATCAGGAACCTTCCCATCGGCTCGGCGCTGGCTCCCTGAATGCCCAGCCGGTGGGACGTACGGTCACTGGATGCGGGGTCAGCGCCATCCTGCGGATACCATCGAGATGGCTGATCCTGATCCTCATCACCGCTTCGGAAGGGGGCCGCTCGCGTGAGTGTGCTCGACGAGATCATTGACGGCGTCCGCGCCGACCTCGCGGAGCGGCAGGCGCGTGTCAGCCTCGACGAGCTCAAGGAACGCGCAGCGCGCGCTCCCGGGGCCAAGGACGGAGTCGCCGCCCTGCGCGGCGAGGGCGTGACCGTCATCTGCGAGGTCAAGCGCTCCAGCCCCTCCAAGGGGGCGCTCGCCGCCATCGCCGACCCGGCCGCGCTCGCCGCCGACTACGAGGCGGGCGGCGCGTCCGTCATCTCCGTACTCACCGAGGAGCGCCGCTTCGGCGGCTCGCTCGCCGACCTGGAGGCGGTCCGCGCCAAGGTCGACATCCCGGTCCTGCGCAAGGACTTCGTCGTCACCTCGTACCAGCTGTGGGAGGCACGGGCCTACGGCGCCGACCTCGTGCTGCTGATCGTCGCCGCCCTCGACCAGGAGGCACTCGTCTCGCTGATCGAGCGTGCCGAGTCGATCGGCCTGACGCCGCTCGTCGAGGCACACGACGAGGAGGAGGCGGAGCGCGCCGTGGACGCCGGAGCGAAGATCATCGGCGTCAACGCGCGCAACCTGAAGGACCTCAAGGTCGACCGTTCCACCTTCGAGCGCGTCGCCCCCGAGATCCCCGACCACATCGTCAAGGTCGCGGAGTCCGGTGTCCGGGGTCCGCACGACCTCATCGCGTACGCGAACTCCGGCGCCGACGCGGTGCTCGTGGGGGAGTCCCTGGTCACGGGCCGCGACCCGAGGGCCGCCGTGGCCGACCTGGTCGCCGCCGGCGCCCACCCCGCGCTCCGGCACGGACGGAGCTGACCCCACCCGTGCGCGCCGACCGTCCCGCCTCCCGCATCCGGCCGGGGGCCCCCCCCCCCCCGGGGGGGCG